>DIXN01000027.1 GCA_002428705.1 Desulfovibrio sp. UBA6079 | reverse complement strand
TCCCCCTTGCGGGGTCCAGGGGCAGCGCCCCTGGCCGCCGGAGGCCTACAGGCAGCGACCCAGAAAAGGAGAAAACAGATGGCATTGCAGCTGAGGACGCAGAAGAGGACGTACCGGGTGCCGCTGTATCGTGACGGCGGCGAGGCGGTGTTCGTGGTCGATCCGGACACGCCCGAGGAGGTCAAGGAGCGCCTCGACCGCTTCACTTTCGTGGAGCGGGTGCGGGGCGAGGTCAAGGAGAAGGTGGACTGGTTCAAGATGAAGCTCGACCGGGTGGTGAAGGTCATCGCCGAATGGGAGGGCATCGAGGACGAGGCCGGCCAGGCCGTCGCCTGCACGCGCGAGAACAAGATCGCGGTCTACCTGAACAACCCCGGGGTCATCGACGAGGTCCTGGCCGAGGCCGAGGACCTGGCCCAGGAGGAGAAGAAGCGGGTGGAGGGCGAGGCAAAAAACTCCGCGGCTGGGTCGAAGCGCAAGTAGCCTCGGCCCGGGCCGCGGACTGCGAGGTCTGCTCCGAGCTCCACGCCGGCCGGCCGCCGTGCGACGCCTGCGGCGGCCGGCCGGCGGAGCTCGCCCCGGGGAACGCGCTGGCCTGGAAGGTCTGGTCCATGTGCCACCAGGCCCGGGCTTATGTCTCCACCGGCATGGGCGCTCCGATCCTGGGCCGCATCGACCTGCGCGCGGCCATCGAGCTCTGCCGGGAATACGGCGGCACCCGCCACGACCTGGAAAAGGTCCTGCTGGTCGAGGACGTCGTCTGGCCGCGGCTGAACAAGAGGGAGTAGGGCGGGCTGGCCTCCGGCGGGCAGGGGCGTTGCCCCTGGACCCCAGCAGGGGCTCTGCCCCTGCACCCCGCGAGGGGGATGATCCCTCCTCGACCCCCCAGTCTGAAAGCCGGAGCCTCCGGTGCGAAGAACACCGGAGGCTCCGGCTTTCAGCGTGGCGGCGAAGGGCGGAGCATGTCCCTCGGCGGTCCCGGGGACGGCGAGAGAAAAAGTAAGACAGCCGGCGAGGGTGAAGACGGGAGCGGTTCACCGGCCGCGCTGCGTATCCAAGCCGGTTGGGGAGTCGCAACAGCCGGGTCGGAGGACCGCGTACGAGCCGGAATGCGTTCGTTTTCTTGCCGGCGACTCCTTGGTCTTCTCTATGCAGTCCGGCTGATCCTCTCACTCTGCCGGCGATACGAAAGACGCCATGAAGTGAAGGCGCCCGGCCGGCAGGTTGCGCGATCCGCCCCTTTCTTCACCCTCATCGGCCGTCTTTCGCTTCTTTTTCGGACCCGGCGCTGCGGGACAATCCTCCTGAACCCGTCTTCCGAGGTCCGGAGGCCGCGCCGGCTTGACTTTCACTGCTTGGCGGGACACCCTGCGGCGCACGATTGGCCGAGTGCCGGAGGTGTTGTGCCGCGTTTGACGTATGCTCTTATCTGCACCGACGAGATCGTGGACAAGGAGACGAGCGCCGTGTCCTTCATCCGGGTGGCGGAGGTGGTTCATTTCGCCCGGCTGCCCGGCCAGGTTCCGCCGCTGGTGCTGGCCCTGGCGTTCGAGCGCGGGCCGGAGGGCGACACCGGGGCCTTCAATCTGCGCTTGTCGCGCATGGGGCCGGACGGGGCGTTGTCGCCGCTCATCATCTTCACCGTGCCCTCGGCGCCGGGTCCGAACCAGAGGGTGAGCCTGCGTCTGGCGGGCATGACCGTGACCAAGCCAGGCCGGTATGCGGTGCTGGTGGAGGTCGAGGATGAGGGCAAATACTTGCAGCTGGCCGAGTTGCCGCTGCATGTGGTGCTGCGCGCCGCGTCCCGGTCTCCGGGTGCGGTGGAGGCGCCGGAGGGTCCGGTGCAGTAGCTCCCGGGCGGCGCGCGGCTTGACTTGGGCCGGGTTTTCCGTGATCAGATGTCAGGTAGACGATCACTCACTCTGTTACGGAGGAATAGTGGACATGAAACGGATTCTCGTGCTCGCGGGCCTCGCCCTGGTGCTGCTGGGCTTGAGTGCGCCCATGGCCGCGGCGGACGTGGTCAAGACGGAGCTTTTCAGCATCGACCTGCCGTCCGGCTGGGTGGCCATTCCCAGGGCCGAGCTCGACGAGAAGTTCAAGGAGGCCTTGGCCAACATGAAGGCCAAGTCGCCGGCCTCGGGGCAGAAATTGTCCCAGGCCACGACGTACGAGTACGGTTTTCAGCCGGTGACGCATCAGCGCTGGTTCGAGTCGCCCTACATGCTGGTGGACGCGACACTGCAGGGCAGCGGCCTGCCCGGGGACATGGCGGCGGAGAACCGCGCGGCCACGGCCTGGGTCGTCGGCCTGGCCAAGGACCTGACCGGGCAGGCCCCGTTCGTGCTGTTCGACGACTACGACGCGGCCAAGCGCATCCACACCGTGGAGCTGAAGGTCTTCGGCGAGAAGGACAAGCCCAACACCGTCGTCTCCTGCGCCACGGTCTACACGGCCAAGGGCTGGTTCAGCTTCTACTGGTACGCGAGCGAAGCCGACTACGGCCGGGTCGTGGACCAGATGCGGCGCGCCTTGTCCTCCATCGAGCTGGCGCCCGGCTTGAAGTAACGCGAAAACGCCCGAGAGCGAAGGTTTGGAGTTTTACGCCATGAAACGCATGTTTGCCATCATCCTGGTCGTGTTCCTGCTCGCCGGAACCGTGTCCTGCGCCGACAAGGCCCAGTCCGGGGCCGGCATGGGCGCCCTGGCCGGCGGCCTGGTCGGCTCGCTGGTCTCCGGCAACAAGCTGACCGGCGCGCTCATCGGCGCCGGCATCGGCCTGGCGCTCGGCTACATCATCGGCAACGAGTGGGACAAGTACGACCAGCAGCAGATGAACCGCACCCTGGAGCATACTCCTTCCGGCCAGAGCGCGAGCTGGGTCAACCCCGATTCCGGCGCGCGCTACCAGGCCACGCCGCAGCCGGCCTACACCCAGGACGGCAAGGTCTACCGCGACGTGCAGCTGCACGGCGTGGTCGACGGCAAGGAAGAGACGGTCAACGCCAAGGCCTACCGCAATCCGGACGGCACCTGGCAGCTGGTGCAGTAACCGGAAACGTAAAGGAGGACACAGATGTCCGCGCTCATCCCGCCCGGCAGCGATCCCAAGCCCGCCGGCCTCAGCTCCCGCCTGTTCGTCGACGGCGGCGACCCCAAGGAGACCCGGGCGATCATCGACCTGCTGGGCTTTCTCGACGGCCAGACCACCAACCCGAGCCTCATCGCCAAGAACCCGGAGGCCAAGGCGCGCCTGGAGGCCGGCGGCAAGTTCAGCCGGCAGGAGGTGCTCGACTTCTACCGGGGCATCGTGCGCGATCTGGCCGAGGTCCTGCCCAGGGGCTCCATCTCCATCGAGGTCTACGCCGACGAGCAAACCACGGCCGAGGAGATGCTGGCCCAGGGCCGGGAGATGTTCTCCTGGATACAAAACGCCCACATCAAGTTCCCGACCACGGCCGCCGGGTTGGCCGCGGCGCAGCAAGCGGTGGCCGAGGGCATGCGGGTGAACATGACCCTGGTCTTCAGCCAGGCCCAGGCCGCGGCGGTCCACGCCGCCACCCGCGGGGCCGAGCGCGGCCAGGTCTACGTCTCGCCCTTCATCGGCCGGCTGGACGACCGGGGCGAGAACGGCATGGACCTGATCGCCAACATCCAGCGCATGTACGCCGCGGCCGGCAACAGCCACGTGCTGCTGCTCACGGCCAGCGTGCGCAGCTTCGACCACTTCATGTACGCCTTGAAGCTCGGCTCGAACATCATCACCTCGCCGGCCGGCATCCTCAAGGACTGGGCGGCCAAGGGCAAGCCCATGCCGCGGGCGGACTACGCCTACCCGGCCGGGAGCCTCGCGCCCATCGCCTACCAGGAGCTGGATTTGGGCCAGCCCTGGACGTCGTTCGACATCCGCCACGAGCTGACCGACAAGGGCCAGGCCAAGTTCGCCGCGGACTGGAACTCGCTCATCGCTTAGGAATAGCTGAAAAAAATCATGCGGACGGACGGTTGCCCACCGTCCGTCTTTTTTTGGGCCTTCGGGGCGGGAGACGCCGGCGGGGTCTCGGGGGCGCGCCTTGACGCCCGCGCGGGCAGCTGGCAATGGTTTTCAGTTCGAGAAGGTGGACGCCACGTGTACATCCTCGCTTTGCTCACCACCGAAGTGGTGCTGGAGATCCTGCGCTTCCTGGTGGTGGCGGTGCTCCTGGGCTTTCTGCTGCGCCTGGGCCGGCGCCACGACCTGTCCCAGGTGGCCGGCTGGCGGCTGGTGCTGGTCGGCTTCGGGCTCTTGACCTTCGGCTCGGCCATCGACATCACCGACAACTTCTCGGAGCTGAGCCGGACGATCGTCCTCGGCCCCAATCCGGTGGAGAGCGTGCTGGAGAAGGTCGTGGGCTACACCGGCGGCTACGTCTTCTGCGCCCTGGGGCTGTTCCGCTGGCTCACGGCCTACACCTCCCAGCACGCCGAGCTGACCCGGCTGCGCGGCCGGCTGGAGGGCGAGGTCGCGGAGCGCACCCGGGAGCTGCTGGCCAAGGCCGAGGAGCTGCAGGCCATGAACCACGACCTGCGCGAGCTGGCCAGCTACCGCTCGAACCTGGTCACCCGTGTCTCCCACGAGTTCCGCACGCCGCTGACCTCGGTCATCGGCTTCACCAGCCTCATCCGCCGCGACCTGGACAAGGCCTGCGCCGAGGTCACGTCCTGCGGCCGGCTGCCGGAGGGCTTCTCCGAGCGCATCCAGGCCAACCTCGGCATCATCGCCCAGGAGTCCCGGCGGCTGCTGGCCATGGTCGAGGATCTGCTGGACATGGCCGCACTGGAGCGGGCCTGCCTCCTGTGGCGAGACCGGGAGGTGGACGCATCCGAGGTCATTCACCGGGCTCTGGACAGCGTGGCCGCGGCCTTTGCCGAGAAGCCGCGGCTGTCGCTTGGCTGCGAGGTCGAGCCGGACCTGCCGCGCCTGACTCTCGACCCCGACCGCCTGCACCAGGTCCTGGTCAACCTGCTGACCAACGCCGCCAAGTACAGCGAATCAGGGCCGGTGACCGTGCGCGCCCGGCGCGAGGACGGGGCGGTGCTGCTCAGCGTCGCGGACCAGGGCCGGGGCATACCGCCGGACAAGCAGCAGGCCGTCTTCGAGCTCTTCGAGCGCGGCGAGTGCGACCCGAACGCCGGCAGCCCCATCCGCGGCAACGGCATCGGCCTGGCCATCTCCAGGGAGATCGTGGAGCACTACGGCGGGTGCATCGAGGTCGCCTCGGCCGTGGGCCGGGGCAGCGTCTTCACCGTGCGCCTGCCTCTGCCTCCGTCTTCACCACCGCAGGCCGTTCAAGAATCGTGAGCCGCGAGGCGCAAGAAAAGTTCGAGCTCGCCGCGCAGGTGGCCTGCGCGGGAAATATGAACTTTTCGCGGTAACGGTGCAGATGGCGGTTTTGGGGCGGCCTGCTAGCTCTTGGCGGCCAGCGCTCCGCTCAGGCCCAGGGCGTGCAGGCCCAGGCTGCGGGCGAGCAAGGGGGCGTAGAGCTCGCCGATTTCCTCGGCCGGGCCGACCGAGGCCGCGGCCAGCTCCTCGGGCTCGAAGGTGGCCAGGAGCGCGCGCAGCTCCCCGGCGCTCGGATCGGCGAGCCCCTGCTCCTCCAGCCCCTCCATGATGCCCTCCAGCCCGGCCGCGAGGCAGTCCTCGGGCAACAGCACCGGCTGGCCCGTGCCCTCGGCGCGGTCCAGGCGCAGGTAGAGCGCGCTCTCCAGGACGAAGTGCACCAGGGCGGCCAGCGGCGGGGCGGAGCTGTCGAAGGCCGGGCGGTAGCCGCGCACCGTGGTCAGGCGCACGGACACGCCGGATTCGTCCACCCGGGCGATGAAGTCGCCGGCCGCGTGGCGCCAGGGGGCCACGCGCGCGCCGCTGGCCGGGTCGAACAGCAGCCCCAGGATGCGCCCGGCCCGGCGGCAGATGTCCGCCAGCTGCCCGGCGGACAGCTCCCGGTTGCCGCGCGCGTAGTCCCAGAGCGTCGCGCCGCCGTCCGCGCCGGCGTGGAATTCATGGAAATCCCCGAACCATTCGACCACGGCGATGGCCGCGGTCTCGTCCTCGTAGAACCCGAAAACGCGCGGCAGGTTCGCGCCCGGGCGCCTGCGGCCGAGCATGGCCAGCAGGCGGGCCTCCTCGGCCAGGGCCGCGCGGCCGGGCTCGGCCGTGGCCGCCAGCAGCCCCAGGCGCACCCGCCGGCCGCCGGAGAGGTGCAGCTCGGCCGAGGCCGGATGGTAGAGCGCGCCGTGCTTCTCGGCTCGGATGACCACCTCGGCGAGGTCGCCGGGCTCGGCCGGCGCGCCGCAGAGCTCGGCGGCCGCGGCCAGGGCCGGGGCATAGGCGTCGGCGGCCAGGCAGGCGGACAGGGCCGCGAAATAGCGGGCGTAGGGGGTCTGGTTGGCGCAGCCTTCGAGTGGCGCGGCCAGGGCCTCGGCGGTCGGGGTCAGGTCGCCCCAGGGCGAGGCGATAAGGTGCGTTGTGCGGGGCATGGGCGGACTCCTGCGGGCCGCGAGGGGGAGAGCGGCGCCGCCGGGCCCGGTGGTATTGCCGCCGCTGCCGCCTAGCTGCCAGGATTCGGTGACGAACGCAAGCCGGGGAGGGGGAGGGTCGGCGACGAAGGCTTGAACGCCCGGCGGGCGGCCGCGGTTCGGACACTTGCCAGCGATCTCAGCTCGCTGGACAAGTCATTCACGAACGCCCTCCAAGGGGCCGGACAACTCGCCAGCCCCGATGACAATCAAATTGGCTATATGTGTATATGTCCGGATAGTAGCGCAAGATGTAGTTATAGTACACGCGTTGGTGCTGGTAATAGGAAATACATCAGCAAGGCATTACTCGTTTCATGGTGCGACTGTAATATGGTCGTTGGGCCCCACAATAACCCTATATGCATATCTATCGTCGTTACATAAAATTTTATATAGTCCCCCACGTTCTGTTTTGCCAAGATAATATCCGTCATTGCATTTGGTGCATATAAAATTTTGGCTACGTATAATGGCGGCTATGTTGCTTTTGATGCTGTCTGGAATCTGTTCCATTATCGCTTGTGCAGGCATTGGAATTGTCATGAATATGATAAGCATTAGAATAATAGCCGCTCTTTGCATATCATTCTCCGCTGTAATGTTGTTTAAATTTTAAAATGCAACCAAAGGTGGTAGCAATGGCCGGCATCCAGGTTCAGTTCGATACACGCCAAGCCCAGGCTGCGGTCCGGGCACTTGCCAGCGATCTTAGCTCGCTGGATAAGTCATTCACGGACGCCCTCCAAGGGGCCGGGAAACTCACCAGCTCCGCTGACAATGAAATCGGCTAGATGTGCATATGGCCGGATTTCCAGCTCCGACTACGATTATAGTGCACGCGATGGTGCAGGTAATAGGGAACACGTCGGCCGAGCATCACTCGTTCCATGGGCGGACGATAATATGCTCGTTGGGGCCAAGGATAACCATATATACAAATCTATCATCGTTGCATAATACTCGATACAAAGTGCCTCGCTCTGTTTGCTTAATAAAATATCCATCATTGCATTTATCACAAACAAAATTATTGTCTCTAATTACGATAGCAAAAGGGCTTTTCATTTCCTCCGGAATTTTTTGCATTGCAAAAACTGGTGATGCGACGATGAGCACGGAGAAAAAAACATTCAACATGGATAAAACTCTACACATATTTAACTCCTGTATTTTAAAAACTCTTTGTGAATTCCTCAAAAGGTAAGGTGATTGCCATGGCAGGCATCCAGGTTCAGTTTGACATGCGCAAAGCCCAGGCTGCGGTCCGGGCACTTGCCAGCGATCTTAACTCGTTGGACAAGTCATTCACTGCCCCCCTCCAAGGGGCCGGACAACTTGCCAGCCCCGCTGATAATGAAATCGGCTATATGTGCATATGGCCGGACTTATTTCTGGAAAGTCATTTATAGTAGCGTAAATGGATAAGTAAAAATCAACAAAAATGGTTATTGGCTATGGTATTATTCATTCCAGGGAGTGACAATGATCATTTTATTTGGTGTCGAAATAACTTTATATGCAAACCTATCGTCATCGCAGAGTATCTTAAAAATAACGCCACGCTCCGTAGTGCCGATGACATACCCATCATTACACCGATCACAATAATAATTTTGCGATCTTATTATATCTGCAATAGATGTCTTCAGACGGTCAGGTATTTTGTCCATTGCAAAAGTACAACATGCCATAAACATTAAACTAAAGCAAAAAAACGATGCGATGATGCGCTTCAACATGGAACGCTCCGCTTTTTAAGGAAAGGCAATTCAAAAAAACAAGGTGGTTACCATGGCCGGCATCCAGGTTCAGTTCGATACACGCCAGGCACAGGCTGCGGTCCGGGCACTTGCCAGCGATCTTAACTCGTTGGACAGGTCATTCACGGACGCCCTCCAAGGGGCCGGGAAGCTCACCAGCCAGATGAAGGCTTTGTCACTCGGCAGCGCTGCCATCGGTTCCAGCTTAAAAAATCTTGAAACGAATTTCAATGCCCCGTTCGTCTTGGCCAATGGTTTCGGCGTCGTCGAAGAAAGTTTGAAATACGTGCTCAAGGCCATTACGGCGGTTGTTGAAACCGGCATCGGTTTCGACCGCTATGAAAAGCAGATGGTCGCAGTTGCCGGTTCGGCCAATGAGGCGGCCAAGGCCTGGGATTACCTCTGGGCTGTATCCGATCGCCTGGGGCTGGAAATCGACGCGAGCACGGAATCATTCATTTCATTGGCTGCGGCTGCCAAGCGATCGGGACTCGATATCGGGACGGCCAAGGAGATGTTTTCCAGCTATTCCGAAGCCGCCGTAGCCGCCGGGCTTTCAACGGACAACACCAAGCGCATGTTCAATGAATTGAGCAGATTGATCGATGGAGGAAATACGGATTTCCAAGTGATCAGCAAATCCATTGAAAATGATTTTAATGTTACATTGCAAAATTCGAATTCATTGATAGATTCAATGGTTCTGCATTCGAAAAATGCTAAAAAGCAATGGTATAATATTGAAAATGCTGTCATATCTTCAAGTCAATCACAATCAGCCGAATTGAATAGACAAAGTAACGAAGTCATCGGCCTCGAAGCCTCGCTTAACAGGCTCGGCAATGCATGGACCAAACTGAAAAATGAAACATACGACGGCACGAAAAGGATATGGACCTTGGCGGCGGACATCGCCACCTGGTTCACCGTGGGGATGGCGGATATTTCCGAGAACCTGAACCTGAACGATGAATACGAAGCCCTCGCCAACCAGGGCGCGGAGGCGCAGCTCAGGATATTCGCCACGACGCGCGAAGCCAACGTCTGGCTGCGGGAGCAGATCAAGTACTGGGAGTCCGAGGAGGGCGTAAAGAAGCGCCTGGTCTCCCTGGAAGCCGAGCGGGTCCGGCTGCTCCAGGATGGCGTTGCGGCCGAGAACATGGGCGGCGGCGTATACGCATCACGGCTCCACGACCTGGATGAGATGATCCCAAGGCTCAAGGAGGCTCTCGGTATCCAGGAGAAGCTCTGGTACGGCCTGGACGAGACCGACAAGGCGCGGGCGAAAGGGCAGCAGCTTGCTCCAGCCCCGGATACGCGCACCAAGACCAATGCCCAGCTCGTCAAAGATGAAGCGCAACTTTACTTGATGGCGGTCGATGCCGAGAAACGCGAGGCGATCAAAGTCTGGCAGGCGTACTATGAAGAGCTCGACCAGATCGAGGGTCAGTTCTGGAAAAACGCCAAGAACAAGCAGATCGCAATGACATCTGCGCTGCAACGCGCCTGGGTCGCTGAAACCGAAATCCACCGGCGCCATGCCGAGCAGGCCAAGCGCGAGCAGGACGCGGTAGCCCAGCACGCGGCCGAGGCCAATAAGCGCGAGACCCAGGAACTCATCGCCGAGGTTCTGAAGCGCGGCGAGGCGTTGCAGGCCAGTGCGGACGCCTATCAGGCCGGGATTGAAGCCAGGTCGGTGGTCACGCGCGAGCAGGAGGAGGAGGGCACGCGCCTTGTCCGCGAATCGCGCGAAGAGCGCAAGCGGATCATCGCCGGCTACGTGGACGAGACGAACCAGCTGACCATGGACGAGTACAGCTATCGCAGGCAGCAGCTGGAGGCCTGGCTCAAGGCGGAGATCGACGCCCACGGCGAGAGCCGGGAGCTGCTCGCCCTCTACGGCGCCAAGTCCATGAAGCTGGCCGAGGAGGAGGCCGAGTTCCGCAAGGAGCAGTACCGCGAGGCGGCCCTGGCCGGCGAGGACTTCGCCGCGGGCATGGCGGTCGCCTTCCAGGAGCTGTCCGAGGAGGCCTACACCTTCGGCCAGGCCGGGTACGACGCCATCATGGAGTTCGCCCAGGCCGGCGAACAGCTGCTGTCGGACGTGTTCGGCGCGGCCATGAAGGGCGAGCTGGACAGCCTGACCGACGCCTGGCGCGGCTTCACCGATTCATTGGTGCGCATGTACGCCGACGCCTTTGCCAAGATGGCCATGCAGGAGCTCGTCCTGCCGAGCCTCCAGGGTCTGTTCGGCGGCTCCACTTCCGGAGTATCTGCCGGCGAGATCGTCGCGTCCGGGCAATCCCTGTTCAGTGGCGCCGCAACCCCCAGCCAGGCACCTGATTATCTCTACGGCTGGGAGCGCCAGGCGTGGTCGGATCAACAGAATAGTGGGGGCAGCAGCGGGTGGGGTGAGGCCATCGGTTCCAGCCTCGCCTATGGCGGCCTGGGCGCGGGCATCGGCGGCATGGCCGGCGAGATGATGGGCGGGGAGTCGAGCGGCTATGCCCAGATGGCCGGCACCGTGGCGGGGGCCGCGGCCTCCCTGATCGCCATGACCATGGCAACGGCCTCTGCAGCCGGCCCCATCGGCATGGCCGTGGGTGCCATCGTCACCCTCATCGCCACCCTGATAGACTTCGACAACCATGCCACGGAAGACCTGGACCTGACCTTCACCGGCTCCGGCCCGCGCGCGGACCACAAGGGGGACCGGAAGTCCTACCAGTTCGACTACGGCATCGGCGCCGGAGATTGGGGCCAGGACTTCGGATCGAAGCTCGAGGGCGAGAAGCTGGAGAAGGCCACCATCGCCTATCTGGACGAATACTTCCTGGCCATGGAAGAGGTCTTCGACATCGACCTGAACGAGTTGATTTCCGGCATGGACATCAATTTCGGCGACATCCAGGACAAGCTCTCCGGCGAAATGGCCATCGGCGACCTGTCGGAGCTGATGCTCACCAAGCTCATGCGCACCTACACGGAGGAGTTCAAGGGCGCGATCCGGTCCAGCGAGAAGGGCTATGCCACGCAGCTCGTGGCCGGCTTCGAGGACATCGCGGACGGCGACCAGCTCAAGGAATGGATCGACCGGGCCATACCGGCCATCCGCATGGCCGAGGAGGTGGGGGACTCCATCGCGGATTGGATGCAGGATTTCGGGCTCGACCTGGGCGGGATGCTCTCCGAGCTGCCGGCGGACGCGGCGTCTTCTTTCCAGAATGTCTACGGCGCGATCTTCGACCAGCGCACCGGGCTCGAGCAGCAGGCCGACGAGGTCAACGCCCAGTTCGACCAGTGGGTCGAGGACCTGAAGGGACTGGGCGTCGACGAGGCCTTCATCGCGGGCATCGAGGCCATGCGCCAGGATGTGATCGACGCCATGGAGCAGGAGCTTCGGGACGCATTTGCCTTCGACCTCGACCAGCGCGAGATGCAGGCCACCGGCCGGAGCGGCGAGGCCGCGGTGCTTGCCCGCCGGAAGAGCCAGGAGGCCGAGTACGACGCGGCCGTGAAACAGTTCGGGGAGGGCAGCGAGGAGGTGGCCCGCCTGCTGCGCATCCAGGCGCTCGAAAACGAGGCCCTGGCCCGGACCATGGCCGACTCCATCACCATCTACGCGGCGCAGGTTGCCGGCAACGCCGAGGGCGCGGCCTGGCTGCAGCTGCAGGCCGACCACCAGCAGAAGTGGAACGAGGCCGTGGCCGCCGGGATATCCGGGGACCAGCTCGACATTTTGCGCCAGACCATGGAGCTGGAGAACCAGCTGTTTGCCGAGCAGTACGCCTTTGCCCAGAAGGAGCGCGAGACGAATCTGCAGGTGCGCCTGCTGCGCGCCCAGGGCGACGACGCCGCGGCCGACGCGCTCGCCCTGCAGCTGGAGCAGGAGCGGGAGATACTGACCGCGAAGCAGGAAGGGTGGAGCGCGGAGCAGGTCGCGCTCCTGGAGCAGGTGCACGCGGCGGAAGACCTGCAGGCCGCGGCCGAGGCGGCGCAACAGGCGGCGGCGGATGCCGAGGCCGCGTTCAAGTCCATGCAGGACGCGATCCTGGACCTGCAGGGCAAGTTCCTGGAGCTGGGCTTTGACCCCGGCCAGGCCATGCAGGGCAAGTTCGTCCAGCTGACCGGCGCCCAGAGGCAGCGGGCCGCGCTGGAGTTGCAGCTTGCCCGGGAATACGAGGCCCTGCTCGATTCCGGGGTCGCCTCGCAGTCCATCTTCAAGGCCTTCGGCGACTATGAAAAGCTGGCCCGCCAGGCCCTGGAAGCCGCCATCGCCCAGGAGAAGGCCCGGGCCATGGAGGACCTGGAGGTCCGCCGGCTCCAGGCCCGGGGCGAGGATGAGGCCGCCGAGGCCCTGCAATACCGCCTGCAACTGGAGCGGGAATACCAGGACGCCGTGGCCGCCGGCCAGGACGCGGACCAGCTGGCCAGGCTGCGCGAAGTCCAGGCCTACGAGCTGCTCGAGTGGGCGCAGGACCGCCAGGCGGAGAAGATCGAGGAGCTGGCCCAGGCCTACCGGGATGCGGCGGACTCCCTGGCCGACACCATCCGCGACCTGACCTATTCCGAGGAGCTCTCCACGCTCGACCCGGGCGAGAAGCTGGCCAGGTTGCAGGCCGAGTTCGATGCGCTTTCTGCCAAGGCCCTTGCCGGCGACGCCGAGGCCATGGCCCAGCTCGGCGGCCTGTCCCAGGAATACCTTGAGGCCCGGCGCGGGTACTACGGCTCCTCCGGTGGCTATGCCAGCGAGTACGAGCGGGTCATGGGCATCCTGTCCACGGCGCAGACCATGGCCGAGACCTACGCCGAGAACCCGCTGACCAGCGAGTTGTACGAGGAATACAGCCAGGCGATGCTCGACCAGCTCGGGGCCATGACCGACTACATGCGGACCATCGCCTCTGGCGACATGCTGAGCAAGTGGCTGGCGGCCACCGGGCAGTTGTCGGACCCGAATTACGGCGGCGGGACTGTGGTCGGACTGCCCGGATACGCTGCCGGCGGCCGCATCGACGAGGTCTTCCGCATTCCGGGCATCCCGGTGCCCGCCGGAGACGACGGCTTCATTGGCGCGCGGCTTGGCGAGCACGTGCTCACCCCGGACCAGCTGGCCAATCTCTCCCCGGCCCGCATCCTCGACCTCTCGGCGCCCATCGGTTCGGCCAAGGGCACCGTGGGCGGGGACGCCTCCAAGGAGGTGGTGGCCGCCGTGAACAAGCTCACCGCGCAATTCACCAGCTACCGCCAGCAGCAGGCCGACGAGCAGAAGGAAATCCGCGCCCAGAACACCGCGCTCATCCGCGAAAACAAGGAACTGCGCCTGAAAGCCCAGCGCAGCGCCGCGAGATAAGGGGGCACCGTGAGCATCTACCTGGTCGAGATCGACGGCTACAACCCGGCCACGGCGGCCGTGGACACCCTGCGCTACGCAACCCGGGCCTACACCTCCCGGCCCACCGACACCCCGGCCAACGCCCGCTACCTGCCGCGCCTGGCCACGGCGCTGAACCTGGAGCAATCCATGTACAGCCAGGGCACCACCGGCGGGGCCTCGGAGGTCGGCGTGGGCGCCGTGGAGCTGGTGAACGTAGACGGAGACCTGGACTACCTCCTGGATTGGGGGTTCGCCGGCCGGGCGGTGCGTGTCTACGCGCTGGAGTCGGCCACCGATGCCCTGGCCAGCCGCACCCTCGTCTTCCGGGGCACGGTAGAACAGCCCGAATTCAGCCTGGAGCGGGTCACCTTCCGGGTGCGCGACCGGCTGGCCGAGCTGGACAAGCCGGTTTGCGCTAATCGCTACCGGGGCGACAACGACCCCGAGGCTACCCCCATCGGCATCGAGGGCTCGGCCGACATCGCCGGGCAGCTGAAGCCGGTCTGCCTAGGTAAGTGTCGCAACGTGTCGCTGGTCTGCGTCTGTCCACAGAAGCTGGTCTACCAGGCGCATGATGGTCAAGACGCAAACAGCGAACTCACATCCATAGACCAGGTATATGATTCTGGTGTTGCTCTCGACGGCGTGACGCTTGTCAGCGCATCGCTATGGGACACTGTCTCTGGAACATGGCTCGCCGTGCTAAATCAGGGCGGAACGCCACCGATCACTTATGAATTGGTTACAGCGTCCGGAGAGATGTCACAAAAACTTAGCGGATATCGGGCTGGCAGGTCATACGTCTGGACTATTACTGTCGAGAGTTTTGACGGATCGATTCAATTACGCAACGGAGGTGTAAATATTGGCACACCTATTACTTCCGCAGGAACGCACACAAGGGGATTTATTGCTTTCAATGATTCGATCAACATCTATGCCACACGCACTACAGGGACCATAAACATCGGCGATGGTGGCTCAATCGTAATGGTGCCGGAGGATCATATCGACCCAGCACAGCTGGAAGCCGCGGACATTCCGCCCGGTGGATATGACACTTGTCGCGCCAAGGGCCTCATTCGCCTCGGCGCCAGCCCTGCCGGAGAGGTCACGGCCGACGTGACTGGTACTCTCTCCAACGTCGCCGAACTATTGTATTATCTCGCCTGGTTTTATGGCGGCATCGATCCGAGTGACACGGACAACCCTTCGATACTTGCTCTCTTTGCCGCCTGCCCGCAAACCGTCGGCCTGGCCATCTACTCCGACGCAACCTCGATCATCGCGGCCATGGATGCCATCGCGGCCAGCGTCGGCGCCTGGTGGACCTTCGGCCCCGACGGCCTCTTGCGCGTCGGCCGACTGGTCCTGCCCTCGGGTGACCCGGAGGCCGAGTACAACCTGAATTCCGAGTCCCTGGAATCCGGAGGCTTCGAGCGTCTGGCCACCGGTGACGAGGGCAGCGGCGTGCCCTGCTGGAAGGTCAACGCCGCCTATCAGCGCAACAATACGGTGCAGACCAGCAGCCTCTCGACCGACCAGGTCTTCGCGCAGTCGAACGTCGCCGGGGTAGTGTCTGATGATCGCCGGGCCTGGCTCAACGCCGAGTACCGCACGGCCAGCGCCGAGGATTCGGCCGTGCAGCTCATATACCCGGGCGCGCCGGAGATGTCCGTCACCACCTGCCTGGACGTGGCCGCCGATGCCCAGGCCGAGGCCGTGCGGCTGCTGGCCCTGTTCGGCACCCGGCGTGACCGCTTCCGCATCCGCGTCCCGGCCGCCAAGGCCCGGGGCCTGGGCCTGGGCGACGTGATCCGCGTGACCTTCCCGCGCTTCGGGCTGGCCGCCGGCAAGCTCTTCACCATCATCGGCCGCACGGATGTGCTCTCCGGCGACCAGGACACCACCGACCTCGACATCTGGGGGTAACCATGTCCGAAAAGCTCCTGCTCTCCCACCGTAATCGCGCCGACGCGGCCGCGCTCTCCGGCGGCTCATGGTCCCTGCCGCTGGCCGCTCTCCAGACGCGCGAGCTGGACGACGTGGCTAGGTCCGCCAATGCCCTGGCCGCCTCCACGCAGCTCGTGGCCACCTGGACGACAGACCAGACCGTCCGCGTGGTGTCGCTCCAAAACCACAACTTCAGCCTGGCCGGGACCGTGCGCATCGTCCTGAAGGATGCCGCCGGTGAGGTGCTCTACGACCAGACCATGGACGCCTGGCCGGCCGCCTTTGACGACGGCGCAGGGCCGCGCAAGCCCACGGCCGAGGAGATCGAGCACTATCCGGCCTGGCACTTCGTGCACGTGCTGCCGGCCGAGGTGCCCGGTGTCCGGACCATGGAGCTGTACGTCTCGGACACGGCCAATGCCTACGGCTACATCCAGGCCGGGCGGCTGTGGGCCGGGCCGGCCTGGCAGCCCACGCGCAACATGGCCTACGGCCTGACGCTGGGCTGGTCGCATACCGCGCCCGAGGAGCGCACGCCCGGCGGCGCGCTCTTCACCGGCGACGGCTACCGTTTGCGCACCGGCCGCTTCACCCTCTCCTGGCTCACGCCCGCGGACGGCCGCCTGGCCTTCGACTTTTCCGGCGCGGTCGGCGTGACCGGCGAGATGCTCGTCGTGCTCGAGCCGGACACGGCTCTCGACCTGCTGCGCACCAGCTTCCCGGCCCGGATGGCCCAACTCTCGCCGCTCGAATACCCGGCCCTTTCCCACCGCAGCATGGCCTTCGACCTCGAAGAGCTGATCCCGGGAGCCTGAACCATGGCCGGCTTCACCTTCCGTACCAACCTCGGCCGGGCGCTGACTTTCGCCGAGTACGACGACAACCTGCGCAAGTCGCTGAACATCGAGGAGGGCGGCGGCCTGCCCGACGCCGTGCCCCTGACCTTCGGCACCGACCTGGACGCCGCGCTCCAGTGGGACGGAGCGAACCTCTCTCTGGCCCTGACCTCGGGCAAGTTCCGGGTCGGCGGCGGCCTGCAGCTCTGGGACGGCGCGGCCTGGCAGGACGTGCCCCACAAGGGCGTCTCGACCATCCCGGGCCAGTGGACGTTTTCCGGCCGGCCCCTCTTCACAGGAGCCGGCATCGCCGCGTCGGGCTCGATCAACTTGATCTCGACCCTGCCGACCGTCCGCTTCGAGGACACGGACCAGACCGGAGCCGGCAAGCGCTACTGGCTCCATCACCAGAGCGGGGTCTTCTACCTCCTCCAGGACCGCAACGACGACGGCGCCTGGGACAGCCCGCACCCCTGGTACGTGGCCGCCGACGGCTCGATGAACATTGGCGTGAAGCTGGGCATGCTGACCGGCGCCAAGCTCGCTTTCGCGTCCGAGGCCGGCGAGAAGACGCAGCTCTTCGGCACCGGCTACACCCAAGGCATTCAGACCTCGACCCACTATTTGCGCTCCGGCCACACCTTCGCCTTCCACGTCGGCGGCGTGCATGCCGCCGGCCAGGCCGACCCGGGCACCGGCGGAACCTGCGCCCTGCGCTTCGACGCGACCGGGCTCTTCCAGTACCTGGGCAACGCCGTGCTCCACGAGGGGCGCTTCCTGGAGGCCTCGGTCACCTGGGACATCCCGCTCATCGCGGTCAAGTCGAGTCAGGCCCTTGAAGTGGACATGCCCGGCGCGGCCGTGGGCGACTACTTCATCAGCGCCAGCCACACCGGCGTGTCCACGTCGGCGAGTGCAGTCTTCTCCGGCGTCGTCCGCCAGGCCGACAAGGTCCTGGTCTGGGCCTATAACCCGGACGGCGGCGTGTCCTCCAACGTCCCCAGCGGCACCCTGTACGTCCGGGTGCAGAAACGCGTCTAGAAGGAGAAGAACCATGAAGGAAGAAGTGGTGAAGAAGGAAGAGGCCGTGAAGGACGAGGCCGGGAATACCGGTGTAAAGATGATGCGCCACATCCATGAATTGAGGGAGCGGACTGCGAGGGAAGAGGCGGCGCCCCGGACGTACACCTCTGAGGAGGTGGAGCGCATCGTGGGCGAGCGCCTGGTCCGCGCCAGGTCGACCTGTGAGCAAGGTGCTGAACCCGGACCGGCCCCCGCGCCCTCGCCCGCTCCGCCTCCGGCCCCGTCCGGCCAGGCCGTGGCCGTGGAGTTCATGGACGGCCGCGCCCGCCGCTACCTGGTGCAGGCCCTGACCCTCGATTCCGAGGCCCTGACCATGATCACGCCGGCCGGCACCGTGGCCATCCCGGCCCGCCAGGTGCGCGAAACCGTGCTCCTGGCCGCGCCGCCTGTTCCGCCCGCGGCCGCGCCCAAGCCCACACAGTTTGAGCCCGCCAAGGAGGCCCGCCATGGGTAAGCCGCTCTTCGTCTGCGAATACGCCTGGCTCTATGGCGTGACCTTCACCTTCAACTTCAACGCCGATCCGGGCAGCGGGCTCTACGTCCACACAGCCACCCTGTCCTTCGACCTCCAGGACGCGGCCCGGATATCCCTCGGCCGCCAGAAGGTCAGCCTGCACCTGGCCGAAACCGAGGCCCGGCTGTCCGTGCCCGAGATGCTGACCATGATGGCCGGCCTGGAAACCGCGGCCGCCATCGAGGCCGCGGTGGCCCGGGCCAAGGCCGACTTCGCCGGTTATGCACCCGCCCCGGAGGGCCCATGATCCGCGCCTATCTCCTCATCCTGGCCCTGGCCGTCGCCTGGACGCTCGCCGTCCTGGCCCTGGCCGCTTGGTTCTGCCCCTGCCTGGCCGAGGCGGCGCGCAGCATCGATATCCAGGCCCGGGGAGAGGCCATGAAGGACCAAGGGCCGTTCTCTCGCACCGTCTCCTCCGCTTGCCCCCGCCCTGCGCGGATGCCGGGCTCCGCCGGCCTGTATGTCACAACCCGGCCGTGATGCTTCTCCATTGAACAGCCGCGTCAGGAAACGTCTCGCCCTGGCCCTAGTCCTGATCCTGGCCGCCGCCTGCGCGGCCCCGCGTGCGCCGGAGTCCGCCTCGAAGGGGGCGCGTGTGGCCCTGGCCCCGGCCCGGACCGAGCGCGCCGCGCCCGCGTCCCGTGCCGTCCGCCATCACCTCCCGCCGGCGGTCCTGGCGCTTCTCCTGGCCCAGGACGAGGCGCCGGTACCTGTCGAGATCACGCTCCGCGAGCGCGAGCTTGCGCCGCCTGCCCGGGGCTCCAGGGCGGTCGGGACGTTCATCCCCGCCGATCAGGCGCGCTACATCTTCATCGGCCGCTATCAATGGCTCCGGGCCGACCTCTGGTCCGCGCTCAAGTGGTGCCTGGCCAAATTCTACTGGGATGTTACAAGCACTTCGGACGCCGACCGCCGCCTCGTGCTCCAGGACGCCTGCGGCCTGGCCCCGAGCGTGCCCGAGCACCCGGCCCCAACGCATGGCAACGCCCTGCGCTGGCTCGATGTCTGCTACCCGACCACCGGCCCGAGCAACTGGACCCAGGCCGCATCAGGCGACTCCGGCCTGCCGCTGACCGCCATCTGGTACGGCGACCGCCCGGCCCGGCTCGATTGCCGCCGGCTCTATCTCTGGTGGGAGCTCCTGGCCCGGGTCTTCCCGGCCATCGGCATCGAGACCGACAGCCGCATCCTCGCCGCGGTCACGTCGTGGGCAGCCGGCGCCGGCATTGCCCCCGCCCGTCTCGCCGCCGTCCTCGGCCGGGTCTACGGCGACGATCCGGCCACGTCCATGCGCCGCGGCCACTCCGGCCATATGCACCTGGACTTCGGGGACGAGATCGCCTGGGGAGCGCTAGGGAACTGATCGGGCCTAGGCCTGCTCGAAGCGGATGTCCTGGGCGCCGTGCCACAGGACCAGGCGGCCGAGGGCGGGCAGGTCTTCCAGGCCCTCGACGACGGTCAGGAAATGGTTCCCGGCCAGGGCGCCGGCCTTGCTGGCGAAGCTCGCCGGGCCGTAGGGCAGCAGGATCTCGGTCTCGCTCATGTCGCCGGGGTACAAGAGGAGCTGGCCCGGAGCCGGGTGGCAGGTGGCGTTCTCGAAAGGCAGACCCAGGTTGCGCTCGCCCATGGGCACCCAGGCCGCCTCGCCGCTCCAGCGGGCCTGGATGAGCTTGTCGCGCATGGGCAGGAGGCGGACGAAGGCCGCGCAGGTCCGGGGCGCGAGGGCTTCCTCCAGACGGGCGGCGAATTGGTGGGGGCCGGCGGTGATGCGGATGTATGGCATGGACGGACCCTACGGCAGCCGGATCGCCCGGTCAACGGCCGCGCGACCGGCCGTGAAGGTGCGCGTTCAGTGCCCGCGCGCGGTGAAGGCCCTGCGAATCAGCTTCTTGACCGCCCCGTGCAGCTGGAGCTTCTTCAGCAGGAAGGAGCCGGCCCTGGTCGTGGAGGACAGGCCCTGCTTCAAGGCCAGGAGGCCAATATTGCGCGGCGTCTTGCGGAAGAAATAGGCATCGGCGCAGGCCACGCTCCGGGTGGCGAAAAAAGCCTTGTAGCCGAATTCCCCGGTGTCGAAGTCGATCAGCCGGATGTCCGGATCGGCCGTAGCCCGGCGCAGGACCTGCAGCATGAGGACCGTGCCCGGCGAATACCTGGCGTGGCGCTGGTCGTAGCCGGTGGCGGAAAAGAGCAGCACGCCGTCCTCGACGCGCCGGAAATAGTGGAACGCGGCCGGGCTGTCGTCGATGTGCAGCAGGAAGCCGTAGGCCCTGCCTTCCCGAGCCGTCTCGATCATCTTCTCCAAGCTCCGGGCATCGGCAGGCAACCCGGTGCCGAGCATGCGCCACTGGAAACTCCGGCGGGCGATGGCCGAAGCGGTTTGATGAAATCCGGCCATGTCTTCCGGCGCGGTGAAGATCTGGACCGGGGGCCGCAGCGCATTGGTCTCGGCGACCCTGCGTTCCTGCCGCATGAGTTCGGATACGGCCTTCTTCTTGAACTTGCCGAGGTAGGCGTCGAACGCCTGGTCCGTCTCGGCATACAACCGCCGGTGCCGCGCGGAGACATAGAGGATGCAGTCGGGCCGGAGGCTTACGGTCTCCGGCGTATAGCCCACCGGACAGGAGAAGCAGCGCGCGACGTCGACGCCGAAATCCGCAAGCACGCCGGACAGGCTCCCCAGGTCGTTCAGGGGTGGCGTCGCAAGGACCGGCGGCTCGGCATAGGCGCCGTCGCAGACATACGACCATAGCCGCACCTCGCCGATTTGGACGTGGATGGCCAGCCTGCGCCTGTCCCAGGCCACGGCCGGCAGGCCGGCCAGGGGGAGTTTCCTCTCTGCGTTCATGATCTCTCCGTCACGATCTCTCCGCGTTGTCCGGGCCGGGCATGTGAAGCTGCGTTGCGCCCACCTGGTGTCTGCGCGCTCAGGATGAGCCCCGCCATCGTGGCCAACGCCTGCCGGAAGGGCCGTTGCCGGGATCGTTTGGTCCTGAATACCGGAACGGCGATAAAATTGTAACCCTTGTCGTGTTTTTTTCGTGTATCGCGTGCGTATGGCAGAACGTTCTTTTCATACCGGAACGGTTGACAAGAGCCTGGCCATTACTATTTGAAAATCGGGATTTATCGCTGTCCCGGATTCCTCCTCCCTTCAGAAAAAGCCCGGTCCTCCTGCCGGGCTTTTTCATGTTCCCATGTCCCGTCGTGCTGTACTTGTGTCCGCATCTGCTTGACACTATCCGTAAAATATGGCACGAATGGCCATAGCTGTTACGTATGAATGCAGACAATGTTCGCAAACGCGGGCGACGACAGGAGGTCCAGATGTCAGCAGCCCTTGCAGCCCTCGACTTGAAGGGGATGGAGCCCGAGGCCGTGCTCAAGCGCATGATGTTCGCCGTGGGCGCCGAGAGCCAGACCGAGCTGGCCGACGTGCTCGGCGTGCGCCGCGCCGCGGTGACCGACGCCAAGCGCCGCGGCCGTCTGCCGGCCGAATGGTTTCTGCGCCTGTGCCGCCAGCGCCAGGTCAACCCCGTCTGGCTGGAGACCGGCCTCGGGCCGCACCGCCTGGCCGACCCCATGGTCCGAGCCGAACCCGGAGTGCCCTGCGAGCCCGACGAGTTCGCCTACGTGCCCAAGGTCTCGGCCGTGCCGCGCATGGGTCCCGAAGGCCTGGAGACCGGCGAGGAGGTCCAGTCCTACTACGCCTTCCGCCGCGACTGGCTGTCGCGCGTCGGCCGCGGCACGCCCAAGGACTTGAGGCTCATGACCGTGGCCGGGGACTCCATGGAGCCCACCCTGCACGACTCCGACGTGGT
Organism: Desulfovibrio sp. UBA6079; assembly: GCA_002428705.1. GTDB lineage: Bacteria > Desulfobacterota > Desulfovibrionia > Desulfovibrionales > Desulfovibrionaceae > UBA6079. The sequence goes on along the minus strand of DIXN01000027.1, from coordinate 183,902 downwards.
CCTGGTGGACCAGAAGCAGCGCGAGGTCGTTTTCGGCAAGATCTACGTGGTCGGCATCGACGACGGCATCGTGGTCAAGCGCCTGGACAAGAAGCCGGGCAAGCTCGTGCTCGTCTCCGACAACCGCAGCCTCTACCCGCCGCTCGAGGTCGACCTGAACCGCGCCGACAACGTCCGGATCATCGGCCGGGTGGTCTGGATGAGCCGCGAGGTGCGCTAGTGATCAGGGCGCCTGGTGGAGCTGGGACAGAAAATTCGGCAGCGTCACACATTGCTGACCGCGGGAGAGTGCCCACGTGCAGGTTATTTGAGGCGTGAACCAGAGGAAGCTCAGCTTCGGGTTGCCGACCAGCAGCACCGGGCGCTGGCCGCGCGCCTGGTATTCAATGTCAACTCGCCAATCCGGAGTATCGGGTTTGTCGCGATGCGCATGCCCGATGGGCGGCGGCACATAGCTGTCGGCACGGAATCGGGCCTCATCTGCAAGGGATTCCTTTGCTGGGCGGTATGCGTCGCCCAGATGGTGTCGCGTGGCGTCTTTTGCGTTGCGCACCGACTCCGGGAGGGCTTCCCAGAAATCAGCGAACGAGGGATATGTCGGCTTTTGGACGACCATGAAATAGAACATCCAATGCTTGCCTTGATATAAGCCGTTGCTGGTGAAGCCGGCGATGCACAGCTTCTCGCCGGAAGCGACGGTCGACCACGTGCGCATGAAGCGCTTGCAGGTAGTCAGGCTGACGAGACCTCCAAGAAAATTGGGGGCGCTGCCCATCTGCCGGAAAAAGTCATGTTCTTGGCCCCGTACAACAGTGCTGAGAATATACCTGTAGACTGTATACTCGTTACTATTCGGGATATTTTGCCGGAGCTGGTCCGAAAAATCCGCCAGGCTTTTGTTCGTGTTGGCCTGGAGCGCGCTGTCCGGTTCCAGACACATCGGGTCGTTATTGCCACAGGGCGAACATGAACAGTCCGATTTTATGGTTTCTTCCTTCTTCGGCCGGCAGGGCGGGCAGGGCATGGTGCGGCTCCAGGGTTTATGTTTTCCTGTTTCCTGGAACGTGCCGGTTTTACCGAATAGAGTCAATGACGCAATATAGGATGACGCCGCAATGCGTTGGGCTGCGCGCGTATTTCATTCGGTCTGCAGCCTTACAGGCTGGTGATTCCCAAAGCTAAATGCCTCCGCCCCTACTGCCCGAAGACCTTCTTCAGCAGGTCGGTCGTCCGGGCCGCGGGGTTCTGGCGGATGGCGGCCTCCTCGCTGGCCATGACCGAGAACAGGCCGTCCAGGGCCTTGTCGGCCACGTAGCCGTCCAGGTCCAGGCTGGTGCCGGAGGCCAGCATGGCGCCGCCCGGCGCGGCCTCGATCATGCGCTTGTAGGAGGCGGTCACCTCGGCCTGGTCCGTGGCCTCCTTGACCACGGGCAGGATACGGGTTTTGAGGTCCGCGCGCGAGGTCTTCTCGAAGTATTGCGTGGCCGCGTCCGAGGGGCCGTTCAATATCTTGTTCGCGTCCTCGAAGCTCATCTGGCTGATGGAATTTCCGAGGATGTCCGCGGTTTCGGGCACGGCCTTTTCCGCGGCGGTGTTCATGCTGGCCTCGAACTCGTCCACGAGCTCGCCCTGACCGGCCAGGCGCAGGCCCTTGGCGGCCGTGGACAGCTTCTCGGGCACGGGGATGCGCACTTCGGCGTTGTCGAGGAAGCCGCCGGGTTGGCCGAGGTTCTTGATGCTCTTGGACACGGCCGTCTGCAGCGCCTCCTTCAGGCCGGAGACGATGTCGCTCTCGGCCAGGCCGGCGCCGGCGGAGGTCGCGGCCGGGGCGGCGGCCGTCTTGCTCTTCAGGAGCTCCTGGCCCATGGTTTCCAGGGGATTCGCGGCCGAGGCCGGAACCGGGCCGAGGGCCAGGGCCAGAAGCAGGACCGGGAGGAAACGGGCGTGGTGCGACATGGTGCGGACTCCTTTTGCCGCCGGCAGGGGCGGAAGCTTTGCACCGGCATAGCATAAAAACGCGAGCCGCGGAAAGTGGTGCCTGGAAAATGAATTGCGCTTGCGAGCTGCACTCGCGGGCATTTCGTGCTATATTTTTTCTCCTTGGAATCAGCCGCCGGTTGGTGCTAAGGAGGCTCGCAGATAACAATTGGAGAAGATGGCCATGAAGGCAAACCATACGATGCATATTTTCACTGGCAAGGTCAGGCGGCTTTTCGCCGTGCATTTTCGCAAGGAGTATGTGGCGCGGCAGCTCAGCGCCCGCGAAGGGGAGTGCCACCAGTGCGGCACCTGCTGCAACTTCTCGTTCGCCTGCCCCATGCTGACCCGGCGCAAGCTGTGCCTGGTCTACGGCCTCTGCCGGCCGCTCTCCTGCCGGCTCTTCCCCCTGGACCAGAAGGACATCGACGACGTGACCCTCTGCGGCGGCACCTGCGGCTACCGCTTCCCCAGGGAGCATTGAGAGCGGACAGTCGGGGCAGCGGCGTGAGGCGCGGGCGGCGTCTTCCGCCCCTGGCGCGAATGGGCTATGTGCATCCGATGCCGGCTCGCGCCGGCGAGTCGTCTTCCGGAGGATGCCCATGACCGCCGTCCGTTTTGCGGTTCTTCTGTTCCTGGCCGCCGTGCTCGGCCTGGCTGCAATCGGCCTGGCTGCCGGTCCGGCCGCCGGTCCGCCCAGCGCCGCGGTCCCGGGGCTCGGCTTCGAGCCCGCCGCCTTCAGCCGCAGCGAGGGCCGGTGCGAGGACGACGACGCCCCGTGCGTCAGCGTCGATGCCGACTGGCCCGTGGCCCTGCCCGAGGCCCTGCCGGCAGCCAAGGCGATAAACGCCTTCCTGGCCGACGACCTGGCCAAGAGCCTGGCCGGGGCGGTCGATACCGAGACGCCGGCGACCGAGGTCCCGGCGCCCGGCGCCGCCGGCCTGCTGGCCGAGCGGCTCATCGACAATTACCGCCAGTCCCGGGCCGAGTTCCCCGAGGCGCCGGCGAGCTGGAGCTTCGACTACCAGGCCGCAGTGCGCTACGCCGGGCCGCGGGTGGTGACCCTGGCCACACAGGTCTACAGCTTCCTCGGCGGCGCCCATCCGTTGACCGTCGGCCGCTACGTGAGCTTCGAGGCCAAAAGCGGCCGGATGCTGACCTGGGACGACCTGGCCGTTGATGCCGCCGCCCGGGCCGCCCTCACCGCCGCCGCCGAGGCCGCCTTCCGCGCCGCCCGGGACCTCGGCCCAGGAGACGACCTCAAGGCCGCCGGCTTCTGGTTCGAGGACGGCCGCTTCCGCCTGCCCGACTCCTTCGGCCTGGCCCCCGAGGGCCTGCTCCTGCGCTTCGATCCCTACGAGGTCGCCCCCTACGCCCTGGGCGAAACCGACTTCGTCGTGCCCCGCGCGGCCCTGGCCGGCCTGGTCAAGGACCCGGGCCTCTTGCCGTGAGCGAGGAGCGCCGCGAGGTCTTCGGCTGGGTGGCCTACGACTGGGCCAACTCGGCCTACGTCCTGACCGTGGCCACGGCCGTGTTGCCGGCCTACTTCGCCGGCGCCGTCGTGCCGCCCGGCGGGGTCGAGATCCTCGGCCGGCCGGTGGCGGCCTCGGTGCTCTGGGGGGTGGCCGTGAGCCTGGCCGCCGTGCTCGTCTTCCTGGCCGCGCCCGTGCTCGGCGCGGTGGCCGACCACTCCGGGGCCAAGAAGCGCTTCCTGGCCGTCTTCTGCCTCGCCGGCGCGACGGCCGCCCTGGGCCTGACCGCCTGCGGCCCGGGCGACGTGGCCCTGACGCTGGCCCTCTACGTCGCCGCCCAGGTGGCCTTCAACTGCGGCAACGTCTTCTACGACGCCTTTCTGCCCCAGATCGTCCCGCCCGAGCGCTACGACCGCGTCTCCGGCCTGGGCTACGCCTGGGGCTACATCGGCGGCGCGCTGCAGTTCGTCGTCGCCCTCGTGCTCATCGTCGGCCACGACCGCTTCGGCCTGACCCAGGGCGCGGCCTCGCGCCTGGGCATGGGCCTGGCCGGCCTGTGGTGGGCCGGTTTCGCCCTGGTCACCCTGCGCCTGGTGCACGAGCGTCCGGGCAGCGGGCAGGTGCGCTTGAGCCCGCTCGGCTACCTGCGCCTGGGCCTCTCCTCGGCCTCGGTCTCGGCCCGCGAGATGCTGCGCGGCAGCCCCGTCGGGCTCTTCCTGGCCGCCTTCCTGCTCTACAACGACGGCATCCAGACGGTCATCAGCATGGCCACCATCTACGGCCAGGAGGAGCTCAAACTGTCCATGACCACGCTCATGGGCACGCTGCTGGTCATCCAGCTCATCGCCTTCTTCGGCGCCCAGGCTTTCTCCCGCCTGGCCGAGCGCACCGGCACCCGGCGCGCGCTCATCCTGGCGCTCGTCCTCTGGACCGGGGTCGTGGCCTACGCCTACACCATCGACTCCGCCGCCGAATACTTCGCCCTCGGCGCGCTGGTCGGCGTGGTCCTCGGCGGCTCCCAGGCCCTCTCGCGTTCGCTCTTCGCGGCCATCATCCCGGCCGGGCAGAGCGCCCAGTATTTCGGCTACTTCAGCGTGGTCACCAAGCTCTCGGCCATCGGCGGGCCTTTGGTCTTCGCCGCCGTGCGCCTGGCCACCGGCACCTCGCGCGCCGCCATCCTGGCCGTTGCCGTGTTCTTTCTGGCGGGGATGGCGATATTGACGCGGGTCAGGGGAGGGAGATGAAGCGTGGGGGGAGGAGGAACTTTAGAAATTGGATTGGGATATGCTCTAGATTTTGCGGAAAATGTACGTAGTTAACGAGCATCATCCGGAGTTATTGCTATGACGAAAGAGAATAAATGCTTTCTGTGCGGGAAAGCGGCAAACTCAAGAGAACATAGATATAAAAAGAGTGATTTAATTCGGAGTTATGGAAAGGAAAGATATAAAAATGAACGCATCATAATAGCAAGAGAAGGGGAAAGAGATATCTATCTCAATGGACCGAATGCAGATGTGGTAAAATATGACAAATATTTATGTAATGAATGTAATAATAGTCGAAGCCAAAAAATGGATATTGCTTATGATGAATTTGTAAATTATGTTTTTACAAATGAGAATGATGTAAAGAAATATGGCATATCGCTCGATAAAATCTGGGGGGATGGGAAAAAAATAAAGATTATAAATCTATTACAATATTATGCTAAGCATATATGTTGTCGGTTGTTGTCAGCTGATTTGACAATTACCGATTCTGCAATTCAGTTTTTAACTGATAAAACGCAGAGCTGCCCATTTATTATTAGTTTTTGGGATAGCATAGAATATTATAAATATTCTAAATTAATAAATGAAGAAATAAACAATTTGTGCCTTGGCAGAATGTTGCATATGCGAAACAAAGTTTATGGCGAATATTATGCTGGTGATTATGGTGTTAGATGGTTTGTGATGTCTTGGAAGTATTATTTAAATCACTCAATCAATATGGATATGGAAAATATAAAGATTATAAAAATTGAAAAGCGGAGTTTTACCCATTTTGGGGCGTTGTTTTAAGTAATGCTTTGAAACACAATTATGATGCTTGGTTGGTATTGCTGGCTTAACGGAAAAGATTTTTTCTCTTCAAAAAAACGACTGCATTCGCGAAGAGGGGATGTAAGCGCGTGTCAATCCGTGGTATCAGGGCTGTCACGGGATCGACACGGGCGTCGGTCATGAAAGGGCATCTCAGGTGAAAATGGTTGAAAATCCCGATAGCTGGAGGTTCACATGGGCGACAAGAACAAGCTCTACAAGTGCGAGGAATCGCGGCTGACCTACAACGCCGGCCACCTGCTGCGCCAGATCGGCGAGGGCCTGGCCCAGGGCAGGCTGACCATCGCCTGCGACTGCGGCTCGGTCGATGTCCCGGTTTCCAACGAGGCCGAGATCGAGGTCGCGGTGGTCGAGAAGGCCACCGAGGGCGGCATGAAGCGCAAGCTCGAGATCGAGCTCAAGTGGTTCGTGCCCGGCGAGGCGGAGTAGCGCCGGAGAGACGGGAAAAACTGGCGGCTTGTGGACCGGCGGGGAGCGGCATCCCCGCCGGTCTTTTTTCGGGGCAGGGGCGAGTGGGCGCGGACGGCGGCGGCATCCGGGAGTTGACCGGGTTTACCGGCATGCTACCATGCCCGCCGGAAGTAATGCAAAAATGAACGTCCTGCACCTCGATCTCGGCCGCGAATGGCGCGGCGGCCAGCGCCAGGTTGTCTACCTGGCCCGGGCTCTCGCGCGCGAAGGCTACGGCGTGACCATCGCCGCCCCGCTCGGCTCGCCCATCCTGCTCAAGGCCGCGGACCAGGACCTGGACGTAGCGCCCCTGCCGGGCCGCCGGGAATGGCGGCCCGGCAACGTGCTGGCCGTGAGCAGCCTGGTGCGCGAGCGCGGCATCGACGTGGTCCACACCCACGACGCCCACAGCGCGGCCCTGGGCGCGATCCTGAAGCTCGTCGGCCCGGTGCGCTTCAAGCTCGTGCACAGCCGCCGCGTCTCCTATCCGCTCTCGGGCTGGTGGGGCGTCGAAAAATACCGCCTGGCAGACAAGGTGGTCGCGGTCAGCGCCGAGATCAAAGACGTGCTCGCGGCCTGCGGCCTGGACGAGGCCCGGCTTACTGTCATCCACAGCGGCATCGACCTCTCCCGCTACCCGCCGAAAGCGGGCCATGCGGGCGGGCCGGTCATCGGCCTGGTCGGTTCGCTCAGCCCGCAGAAGGGCGTGGAGGTCTTTCTCGACGCCCTGGCCTTCCTCGCCGGCCGCAGCGAGGACCTGTCCTGGCGGGCGACGGTGGTCGGCGACGGCCGGCTCGAGCGCGAGCTGATCGACCGCGCCAACCGCCTGGGCCTGGCCGGGCGGGTGACCTTCACGGGTTTTCGCGAGAGCCGCGAGGTCCTGCCCGGCTTCGACCTCCTGGCCGTGCCCTCGGTCTCGGGCGAGGGCTCCAGCGGGGTCATCAAGGAGGCCTGGGCCGTGGGCCTGCCGCTCGTGGTCTCGAACCTGCCCTCCAACCTCGAGCTGGCGGCCGACGAGGACAACGCCCTGGTCGTGCCCGCGGGCGATGCCCAGGCCCTGGCCCGCGCCCTTGAGCGCCTGCTCGCCGAGCCCGAGCTCTGCCGCAGCCTGGCCGAGTCCGGCCGGCGCCGCGTGCTCGACTTCACCGACCAGGCCATGGCCGCGGCCTACATGCGCCTCTACCGGAGCCTGTTCCCGGAACGTTGAGGGTGAAGGAAGCGGGGAAGCGAAGAGGCCGCGAGGGGAGAGAGGAGGGCTTCCTTGACGCGCATCGGTCGCCCGATTGTCTGCCATATCACGGTATTTTCGCCTGGATTGCCGAGGCCGGCGAGGCCGAGCCCCAGTCCTTTGGCGTGCCGCCGGCCGTCGGCGTGAGAAATACGAAGGCCCGCGCAGGAGGAGGCGGGAACGGCCGTCCGCGGGCGTGCCGGTCGTCCGACCCTTCATGGGCATTCCTTCCGGGATCGTCCGGGTACGGCCCTGTCCCGGCCATCGCCTCATCCGGCGGTCACGCGACAGGACTGCCGTCGCGGTTCTGCCGCTTCGGGAGGCTGGGGATGCCGGCTGGACGAAAATACCGACAATCCCTACTTGTTTTTTCGGGAATCGATTGTAGTTTTCAGCCGGAAATGTAGCACATGATTGCCTGTATCGCGCTCATTTTTCATTCGCCGACGATGAATATCGTCCATTGGTTCGTGCGATGATCGTCAAAATTTCCACAACCAGCCTCAAGCCGGGCATGTATGTCACCAACCCTGGCCTCAATCCGCATGCGAACAAGGGCATATTCCTGGCCGAGTCGGAAATAAAAGACCACAATGAAATAGATGCTATCGTCGGCGGCAATTTCACCGTGACGTTCATCGACACGGAGCTGGGCAGCTATTTTGCCGACAAGCCGCAGATAAAAGCGGAAATCGAAAAGCTGTATACGTTATTCGCCGAAGTGAAATATGGCGAGGAAAAGAAGCGCGCCTCGTTTGATGTCATAATTGCCGGACTTGGCACGGCTGAACAGCAATATTCGAGAATTTTGTCGCAATACAAGTCGGCAATCTCGAAAATAAGCAATAATAATCCGTTGGATATCGCCGCGTGCGAGGATCTGGTTCGACAGTTGATCGATCAGCATGAATCGATCAGCCTGGCAATGACGATCCTGACGCAGTTGAAGCGTTTTGACGATTATTCGTATACGCACAGCTTGAATGTATCGATACTGGCAACCGCTTTCGGCAAGCACCTTGATCTGGGCAGTGAGGAGTTGATGACCCTGGGAATGGCTGGGCTGTTCCATGATATCGGCACGATAAAAATCCCTGACAAGATCCTGAGAAAACCGGGAAAGCTCACTCCGGGCGAGATGGCGGAGATACAGAAGCATCCGGTATATGGCAGCGACCTGTTGTCGCGCTATAGCAGGATATCAGCCGATGTTCTCAAGATCGTCAACGAGCATCATGAAAAATTCATGGGCGGCGGTTATCCGAAAAACAAATACGGCGACAAGATCAATTCCAAGTCGTACATGGTCGGCATTGTCGACACCTATGACTCCGTCCGCTCCGACCGGGTTTATCGCAAGGGCGTGAACGCGCATAAGGCGGTAAGCTTGATCTTCAACTCGAGGAACATATCCTATCCCGCATTCTTGGTGGACAGCTTTGTCAAATACATCGGCGTGTATCCGATCGGCTCGATCGTGGAATTGAAAAACGGCCTGAAAGCCATTGTCGTCGAGCAGTTTTCGGACAGCCTGCTGCATCCGATCGTTCGGGTGATGTTGGACGAGAACAACAGGTATTGCGAGCCGGCTGATGTGAATCTGTTCGACATGTCGCTGCGATCGGACGAATACGATATCGTAAGATGCCTGGACAAGAGTGAATGCAGGCTGCGTCTGAAGGCATACCTCAATCGTACACGCAGGCAGTGATGGACTTGGGTCAGGTTGCCGGGCAGTGCAGTACATGACCGATTCGGGATTTCGAGGAAATTGAAGAGGCCGCGAAGGGGGAGGCGGCCGTCGCAGGCGCGGCGGTCATCCAGCCGCCCGTCATGTCACGGAATTCCAACCAGGATTGCCGAGGCCCCGAAGGGCAGGGCGTTGCTGGGCCGTGCTCAGCTATCACGGGAATTCTTGTCCGGACCGCCCGGGGCCGCCCCGAGGCCCGGACCCTCATGTCTCGGCGCGGTCAGTCCTGCCGATTGCCCATCACAGCCGAGCGTGCGAGGGCTCATACCGCCTTCGCGCGGGCCTCGGTACGACGGGCGGACGCTCCGTCCGACCACGTCCGCGAGGACCCGGCAACGGCAGTGCAACGCCCTCCGTCGCGCCCTTCCCGGCCTCTTCGCCTACTGCGGCCCGGGTTCGCGGCCGGTGAGCTTCCAGGTGGCCTTGGCCGAGCCGCTCGGCTTGGCGAAGTGCCAGATCTCGCGCACCTGGCGCGGGGTGTCCTGGCGCGGGTCGTCGCGCAGGAGGGCCTCGAAGGCCACCGAGGCGACCGTCTGGCCGGCCTCGTCGTCCACGCCCATCATCCGCGCCTCCAGCAGCAGGATGTCGGTCTTGCCCTTTTCCGGGCCGGACGAGGCCTGGCGCCGGAACTCCTCGACCGCGTCGGGCGTGGCGAACTGGGAGAGGTCCTCGAAATCGCGCTCGTCGTACGCCTGGAGGACGCGGGCATAGGCCGCCTTGGCCCCGCGCAGGAACTCCATCGAGTCGAAGCCGGCCTCGGCCGCGGCTGAAGCAACGCCGGGGGCGGCCTCCTGCCGATCCCTGGCCGCCGGGGCCTGCAGGCGCTGCCAGCTGTGCTCGGCCAGCCGGTAGCGGTCGATCTTGGACTTGGTTTCCGGGCGCCCGGTCTGGTCGGGGCCTTGGCCGGACGGTGGCCGGGGGCCGCGCCAGCGGCTGAAGATGCGCACGGCCAGGAAGATGAGCACGCCGGCCAGGACCAGGTCCATCAGGCCGAAGTTGCCGAGGCCGGTCAGCCCGTCGGCGGCCCAGGCCTCGGCGGGCAGGATCGCCAGCACGAGCCAGGCGGCGGGGAGCGAGGGGGGCCGATGCATGGGTTTTCCTAGTCGTACTCCGAGATGATGCCCAGGTTCTGGAGCAGGCTCAGGAACTGGCTGCGGTCCACGGGCTTGGTCAGGTAGGAGGTGGCTCCGCCGCGGTAGTAGGCCTCGACCACGTTGCGCGGGTCGTCCAGGGCCGTGGTCATGATCACCCTGGTCTCGCCCGCGTCCTTGATGCCGCGCGTGCGCTCGGCCTGGCGGATCAGCTTCAGGGCCTCCTGGCCGTCCATGACCGGCATCATGATGTCCATGGTGATCAGGTCGTAGGGGCGGTCCTCGCTCAAGGCCTGGACAAAGGCCTCCACGGCTTCCTGGCCGTTGACCGCCAGGTCGCATTCGCCGTAGGGCGCGAGCATCTTCTGGAAGTACTTGCGGCTGGTGAAGTCGTCCTCGACGATGAGGAAACGCATGACATCCTCGGGTATGACGTTGTTTACCGGCTTGTGTCAGGAAACACATTTTCGGTCGTTTTGGCAACTTCTTTTCCGGTCCGCGGGCCGCGGCCTTGCCAGAAGCCCCCGCGGGCAGTAAAGGCCGGTGGCAGGGCGCCCGGTCGCCGCGGGAGGATGCATGCTGCGCGAGGTTCTTCATCATCTGGCCGGATGTGCGGCCCAGGCCGCTGATCCCGGCGGCGTCTGGCGGACCTGGCCCTTCGGCCGCGGCGACGAGGGCTTCTGGCCGAGCGCCCTGCGCGTGGTCTTCATCCTGGTCATGTTCCTGCTCATCGCCTTCTTCCTGCGCCTGCTCTTCGGGCCCAAGGGCATCTGGCGCGACAGGGAGGTGGACGCGGAGTATGAGCAGATGCGCGCGCAGAAGCTCGAGCAGCTGGACGAGCTTTATCGCCAGGGCCGGATCACCAAGGAGCAGTACGAGTGGCGCAAGGACCGGCTCTAGCGCCCCTGCCCGCGGGCTTCGGGCGCTACCTGGACTGGTTCTCGGGCTTCGTGGACGGCTACGCCGCCCGCCTGGCCGGGGACCCCAACATCGCGGTCAAGCGCGAGCATTCGCGCCGGGTCTTCGACGAGGCGCGCGCGATCCTGGCCGCCGAGCCGGCGCCGGCGACAGGGACGTTCGCCACGCTCCTGGCCGCGCTCTTCCACGACGTCGGCCGCTTCCCCCAGTACGAGCGCTACAGAACCTTCCGCGACGCCGACTCCACCGACCACGCGCGCTTGAGCCACCTGACCCTGCAGCGCGAAAAAGTGCTCGCCGGGCTCGATCCGGCCGTGCGCCGCCTGGCCCTGGGGGCCGTGGTCCTGCACAACCGCCGCAGCCTGCCCCCGGGCCTGGCCCCGGCCCTGGCCCGGGCCGCCGGCGTGGTGCGCGACGCCGACAAGCTGGACATCATGCGGGTCATGCTCGCCCAGCTCGCTCCGGACGCGCCGGCCAACGCCGTGGTCACCCTGCACCTGGCCGACGAGCCCGGGGCCTACACCCCGGCGCTGCTCGAGGGCCTGCTGGCCGGCCGGCTCGGCGACTACGGCCGGATGGTCTACGTCAACGACTTCAAGCTCCTGCTCTTGAGCTGGGTCCACGACCTGTCCACGGCCGCGGCCCGGCGGGCGTTCGCCGAGCGGGGCTTCGTCGAGCGGCTTTTCTCCCTCCTGCCGCGGACTCCGGACATGGCCCGCGCCGCCGCGCTCTGCGCCGCCGCCCTGAAGGCCGGCGAGGGCGGCTGAGAAACGGCCGGAGGCGCCGCTTCCTGCTTGCCAAGGACGATCCGAACCCATACAGTTTGCTTCATGAACAATCGCCCGGAGAGCGCGCCCCACCACGACCTGAGCGGTCGCTGCAGCCTGGACAAGGTCCTCATCCTGACCCGCGACGACGTCAACGCCCGGCGCGACCGCGATGCGCTGAAAGCCTTCCGGGTGGCCAAGGTCCAGCATTTCGCCGCCGGCTCCGAGGCTCTCGATTTTCTCGGCCGCGAGGGCGTGAGCCTCATCCTCTGCGACACGGTGCTGGCCGACATGGACGGCGTGCGCTTCACGACCCTTCTCCGGCAGAACATGAACCTGAAGTCCGTCCCGGTGATCATGGTCACCGCCGACAACCGCAAGAACACGGTGCTGACCGCCATCGCCGCCGGCTGCTCCGGCTACATCCTGAGGCCCTATTCGCTGGAGACCTTCGAGCGCCACGTGGCCCTGGCCCGGACCGTGGACTCCTACAACGAGATCGAGCAGATCCAGCTGGAGGAGGCCCGGAACATGGTCACCATGGGCGACTTCGACGACGCCATCGAGGCCTTCGAGGAGATCATCCAGATCCAGGACGAGGCCCAGAAGTACTACGACCTGGGCTGCCACTACCTGGTCAAGAGCAAGTACGGCAAGGCCATCATCGCCTTCAAGAAGGCGGTCAAGATCAACGACCTCTTCGCCGAGGCCTACAAGGGCCTGGCCGACGCCTACCGCGCCAAGGGCGACATCGAAAGCTCCATGGCCTTCCTGCATAAGGCCGCCGAGGTCCACGCCCAGTTCGACCGCCTGGAGGAGACCAAGGCCCTGTTCCTGGAGATCCTGCGCTACGAGGCCCAGGCGCCCAACCCCTTCAATACCCTGGGGGTCAGGCTCAGGAAGCAGGGCGACCTGCTGGGCGCGCTGCACGCCTACGATCAGGCGGTCAAGGTCACGCCCGAGGACGAGCACATCTACTTCAACATGGCCAAGGCCTACTATTTCCGGGGCGAGAAGGAGAAGGCGGCCGAGAACCTGGCCACGGCGCTCAAGCTGGACCCCGGCTTCACCGAGGCGAGGGGGCTCTACGCGCGCATCACCGGCGAGGAATGGGGCGGGGTGCAGGAGGTGGGCGTGGCCCGGGCCGCCGGCTCGGAGAGCCTGATCGACGACTGAAGTCCTCACTGCCGGGCCGCCGGCCCCCATTCTTCGGACACTATCCGCCGGAAGAGGGCGGCCTGGGCCTGGTCCTCGGGCGCGATGCCGCGCCGGAGGAGGAAGCGCAGGAAGGCCAGGGCCTCGGGATGATCGGGCTCGGTGCCGAGCGTCCGGGCCAGGGCGGCGCAGGCCGCCTGGGCATCGTTGTTTTCGAAGTGCGCCCGGGCCATGTTGACCCACAGGTTCGCGTCCCCGCCGCTGAGCTGCGCCGCCCGGGCGTAGAACTGCAGGGCTTCGGGATAGAGGGCGCATTTGCGCAGGGCGATGCCGAACTCGTTGAACAGGTGCTTGTGCTCGGGCTGGAAGGCCTCGTCCAGGGTCACCAGGCGCGCGAAAACGTAGCGGGCCTGGGGCAGCTGGCGCTCGGCCAGGTAGACCAGGGCCAGGCCGAAGTTGGCCCGGATGTTCTCCTCGTCGATGGCCAGCGCGCCCTTGTACTCCAGCCGGGCCTCGAGGTAGCGCTCGCTGCGGCGGTAGGAGTCGGCCCGGGCCACGCGCTGGGTGACGAGCTTGTACCAGAGCTCGGGCTCCAGGCGGAAGGCGCGCAGGAACTCGTGGCGGCTGAAAGATTGGCTCGGCCCCACGGGCACGTAGTCCTGGTTCAAGGGCATGACCAGGATGCGCTCCGGGCTTATCTCGCTCGCGTTGAAAAAGCCCGAGGGGCTGTCCAGGAGCGGGCGGCGCTGCCCTTCCCGGGTGAGGGCGGAGTAGATGCCCTTGATCCGGGCCGTCTTGGGTGCGTCCATGGGTCGTCCGGCCCGGTAACCCTAGCCGTTTTGGCCGCGGGAGGCAACGAGACCGTGCCCCGGCCTTGCCATCCGCCTGGCGTCGGACTATCCTGGGCCGATATCGGGCAGATGGGGACGGGTCAGGAGCGGGTCATGAGCTGCGAGTTCGAAGTGTGCATCGACGAGGTCATCAGGGAGCTCGTTCCCCGGTTCCTGGCCAACGTCCGGCGCGAGGTGAAGGCCATGCGCCAGGCCCTTGGCGCGAACCAGCTTGACGAGGTCCGGCGCCTGGGGCATTCCCTCAAGGGCTCGGGCTACGGCTACGGATTCTCCCGGCTGGGCGACCTCGGCCGGACCATCGAGGCCGCGGCCGCGTCCGGCGAGCCCGCGGAGCGGATCAGCACCCGTCTGGACGAGGTCGAAGAGTTCGTGAACAACGTCCGGGTGCGCTTCGCCCCCCAGGGCGGTTGAAGGCTCCGTTCCCCGAAACCCATTCATCCAACCGAGCATACCCCTGTTGCCCACGGCCCGCCGCCCAGACGTCCTTCCGGCCCTGCCGCTGCCCGCCGCCGTCATCATTTGCGTCGTCCTCGGCATCGTGCTCGCGTCCCCCGGGCGCCTTCTCGCCGCCGAGGCCGAGCCCCTGCCCGTGGCCGAGCTGGAGGACACGGCGCCCTACCGGGTGGTCCTGGCCGGCGCGCCCGACGGCGAGATGGAGGAGCTGCTCCAATCCGTCTCGGCCACCTTCGGCAGCCTGGACCGGCCGCCGGCCTCGCTCTCGCTCCTGCGGCGCCGGGCCGAGTCCGACGTCGAGCCCATGATCGAGGCCCTGCGCTCGTTCGGCTACTTCAAGGCTCACGTCGGCTTCGAGCTGACCGAAACCCCGGAGCAGAAGCCCCTGGTGACCTTCAGCGTCGAGCCCGGGCCGCGTTTCGCTTTCGGCCGCATCGACCTCGGGACGACGCCCGGCGCCGAAGGCCCGGACCTGCCCACGGCCGAAAGCCTGGGCCTGTCGGCCGGCGCCCCCTACCGGGCGGCACAGGTGGTCGCGGCCCGCGACGCCCTGCTGCGCCATTATGCCGACCGCGCCCATCCCTTCGCCGCCCTGGCCAACATGCGCGTGGTCGCCGACCATGCCGACGACCGGGTCGCCGTGACCTTCACCGTGGACCCCGGCCCGGCGGTCACCTTCGGGCCGACGCGTATCGAGGGCTTGAGCGCGGTGGAGGAGGACTTCGTCCGCCTGCGCCTGCCCTGGCACGCCGGCGAGCCCTACGACGCCTCCCTGGTGGAGCGGGGCCGGCTGGACCTCTTCCACAGCGGGCTCTACTCCCTGGTCGAGATCGCGCCGGCCGCGTCGCCCGGACCCGAGGGCGAGCGGGCGCTGACCTTGACGCTGAAAGAGCGCGCCCCGCGCTCGGTGCGCGTCGGCCTCGGCTACACCACGGACTTCGGCCCCGGCCTGACCTTCGGCTGGGAACACCGCAACCTCTTCGGCCGGGCCGAGAACCTGAACCTGTCCCTGTCCCTGGACCAGAAGCGCCGGCTGGCGTCTGCGGCCTTCCGCAAACCGCTGCTCTTCGGCGAGGACCAGAGCCTGGTGCTCAAGACCGACCTGGCCGACGAGAAGACCGACGCCTACGACGGCCTGTCCTGGGACACGAGCGGGGTCATCGAGCGTGAGCTCTCCAGCCAGCTGACCGTGGCCGGCGGCCTCGGTTTGCGGCACTCCGACGTGCGCCAGGCCGGCGAGGACCGGCGCAGCTTCAACATGGTCTACATCCCGCTGACCGGGAACCTCGACACCCGCGACGACGTGCTCAACCCGACCCGCGGCTTCCTGCTCAGCGGCCTGGTCAGCCCCTACCAGGACATCCTGGATCCGAACATCCATTTCCTGAAGCACCGCTTCACCGGCAACCTCTACCTGCCGCTCCTCCCCGAGGACCGGCTGGTGCTCGCCGGCCGGGCCTCCTTCGGCCAGATCCTGGGCCAGAACATGGCAGACGTCTCCCCCGACCTGCGCTACTACGCCGGCGGCGGCGGCTCGGTGCGCGGCTTCGGCTACCAGCTGGCCGGGTCTCTGCACCGCCACGACCCGGTCGGCGGCCTGTCCGTGCTCGAATTCTCGGCCGAGGCCCGGATCAAGATCACCGAGACCATCGGCCTCGTGCCCTTCCTCGACGCCGGCCGAGCCTACGAGGAGAGCCTGCCCGAGCCCGACGAGGAGCTGTTCTACGGCGCGGGCCTCGGGCTCCGCTACTACACCGACTTCGGCCCGCTGCGCCTGGACGTGGCCGTGCCGCTCAACCCCCGCACGGACGTGGACAGCAAGTACCAGGTCTACGTCTCCATCGGCCAGTCCTTCTGAGGCTACCATGAGCGAAGAGACGAACGCACCCGCCCCCAGGCCGCGCCGCCGCCTTCGCCGGGCCTTCTTCTGGTCCGCGGCCGCCCTGGTCGCGCTGGTCGCGCTCCTGGGCCTGGCCTTCGGCCTGGTCCAGCTGCCGGCGGTCCAGGCCCGGCTGGCCGCCTACGCCGAGTCGGCCCTGGCCGGCGTGCCGGGCTTCAAGCTCACGCTCACCGGGCTGGCCGGCTTCTGGCCCTTCAGCCTGCGCGCCGAGCGCATCGCCTTGTCGGACGAGCAGGGCGTCTGGCTCGAGGCCCGCGACCTCGAGCTGCGCTTTTCGCCGCAGCGGCTTCTTTACGGGCAGCTGGCCTTCCCGCTCATCCGCCTCTCTCGGCTGGAGATCGCCCGCGCGCCCGAGACCGGGCCGGCGGATGCGGCGCCGGCCGAGCCCGAGGCCAAGAAGGGCGGCGGGCTGCCGTTCTCCCTGGCCGCGCTGCCGCGCCTGCGCCTGGGCGAGGTGGCCATCCCGGAGCTCGTGATCGGCGAGAGCCTGATCAACGAGGCCATGCGCCTGTCCGTGACTCTGAAGGCCGTGAGCCGGTCCGGCGTGGCCCGGCTGGAGGCGGCCATCGACCGCCAGGACGCCCCGGGCGCGACCCGGCTGTCCGCCACGCTGTCCGGCCCGGGTCCGGAGCTCGATTTGCACCTGACCATCGACGAGTCCCACGGCGGGCTGTGGGGCGAGTGGTTCTCCCTGTCGCCGGAGCGCGGCTTCAAGGCCGAGCTCAAGGGCCGGGGGCCGCTCGACGCCTGGCCGGGGCGGCTCACGGCCGAGGCCGTGGGCCTCTGGGACTTCGCCGCCGACCTGACCCTGACCGTGGACGAGCCGCTCGGCGCGGTCGCCCGCGGCCGCTACCGGCTGGCCGAGGATGCCCTGCCCGCGGCGGCGCTGGACATCCTCGGCCGGGACATCCCCTTCACCGCTGTCGGCAGCCTGGCCCACTTCACCGACCTGACCGTGACCGACTCGGCCTTCGGCTTCGGAGTGGGGCCGACCGAGGTCCGCGGCACCCTGAAGCTCGACGCGAGCCTGGACACCGACGCCCGGGTGCTGATCCACGCCCAAAACCCCCAGACCCTGGTCGAGGGCTCGGGGCTGACCCTCTCCGGCGTCGCCACGCTCGAGGGGCGCATCACCGGGCCGGTGGACTATCCGACCGCCGAGCTCGAGGCCGACGTCGAGCGGGCCGAGATCGTGGGCATCGTCGTCCGCGGGGTCCATGTCTGGGCCAGCTCCTACCTGCCCGACCTCTGGGAGGAGGACCTCCCGGCCATGCACATCGCCGGCGCCCTTACGGCCAGCGCCCTGGACCTGTCCGTGCCGGGCCTGCCCGACGTACCGGTGCGGGCGTCGCTCAAGCTGGGCACCGCCGGCTTCGAGCGCTGGCAGCTCGCCGACATCGACCTGGACAGCCCCCTGGCCACGGGCGGCGGCCAGCTGGACGTCGGCCTGGACGCCTCGGTCGCGGGCGCGTTCACGGCCCGGCTGCCGGACCTCTCGCTTCTTTCGCCCCTGGCCGGGCCGGCGCTGACCGGCCTGCGCGGCCGGGCCGAGCTCGAGGCGCGCCTCTCCGGCGCGGCCGGCGGCGAGCGCCAGGAGCTCTCCGTCTCGGGCCGGCTCCTCGACCTCTCCGGCCTGCCCGGCGGAGTGGAGGCCATGGCCCCGGGGCCGCTCTCCGTCTCGGGCCGGCTGGCCTTCGTCCCGGCCGGCCTCGAGCTGCACGATCTGGCCCTGGCCGCCGCGGGCTTCAAGGCCGCGGGCTCGGGCCGCCTGGAGCCCAAGGCCCGGACCTTTGCCGCCGAGGCCCGGCTCGATCTCGACGACACCGCTCCGGCGGGCGCCCTGGCCGGTGTTGCCCTGTCCGGCCCGCTTTCCCTCTCGGCCAAGGCCGCGGGCGGCTTCGGCGACTTCGGCGGCCAGCTCTCGGCCAGCTCGCCGCGCCTGGTCGTGGACCAGGTGGCGCTCGACACGTTCACGCTGACGGCCGCGCTCTCCGGCCTGCCGGCTGCGGCCCAGGCCCGCTTCGAGGCCGGGGCCGCAAGCTCCGGCCGGAGCTTGCGCGCCTCGGGCGAGCTGGCCTTTGCTCCCGGGACGCTACGCGTCAAGGACGGCCGGCTGGCCACCGAGGGCCTGGACCTGAGCGCGGACGCCGACATCGATCTGGCCACGGGCCTGGCCGGCGGCAGGCTGAGAGCGCGGTCCAAGGACCTGCGCCCCCTCGGCCGGACGCTGGGCCTGGCGCTCTCCGGTAGCGGCGAGGCCGAGGCGGAGCTGGCCCCGGAGGCGGGCCAGTCCGTCAGCCTGCGCGCGAATCTCTCGGACATCGTGGCCGAGGGCAGCCGGATCGGCCGGCTGGATCTGGACGCCCGTCTGGCCGACGTCCGGCAGGCCCCGGCCGGGCGGCTGTCCCTGGAGGCCGAAAGGACCGTGCTCGGGCCGCTGGAGGTCTCGCGGCTGAAGGCCGGAGGCAGAGGCAGCCGGGGCGACTGGGAGCTTAACCTGGAAAGCGAGGGCACGCTGGGCGAGCCGTTCACGCTTTCGGCCGTGGCCGGGCTCGGCGTGGATGCCGCAGGCTGGCGGCTTGCGCTCTCCCGGCTGGACGGGCTCTACGGCGGGCGGCCGCTGGCCCTGGAATCCCCGGCCCGCCTGAGCTCGGACGCCGGCGGCGTGGCCCTGGACGATTTCCGCCTGCGCCTGGGCGACAGCCGGCTTTCGGCCGAAGGCCGGACCGCGCCCGGGGCCGTGGACTGGCGGGCGGAGCTGACCGAGCTGCCGCTCGAGATCCTAACGCCCTGGCTCGGCGCCCCGGTCCACGGCGCGGGCCACGGGCGGCTTGCGCTCTCCGGCACCCCGGAGCGGCCCCTGGCCGAGGCCAGTGTGCGCCTGACCGGGCTCAGGATCGGCGGCACCGGCCTTTCCGAGGCGCCGCCGGTCAACATCGAGGGCACGGCCACGGTCCGGGACGGGCAATTTTCGGCCGAGGCCTCGCTGGGAGGCCTGGGCGAGTCGCCGCTGGCGGCCATGCTCCGGCTCCCGCTCGATCTCAGCCTGCGGCCGCTGAACCTGGCCGTGCGCCCGCACGAGGCCCTTGCCGGCCGGCTGGAGGGCACCATCCGGCTCGCGGACTTGAGCGCCCTGCCGGCCATGGACAACCGCAGCCTGAAGGGCCTGGCCCGGCTCGACCTCTCGGCCGCCGGCAGCCTGGCCGAGCCGGACCTCGCGGGCACGATCACGGTGGAGAACGCGCGCTTCGAGGACTTCGCCACGGGACTCATCCTGTCCCATATGGACCTGACCTTGAAGGCCGACGAGGACCGGCTCGAGCTCGTCTCGCTCAGCGCCGAGGACGGAGACAAGGGCCACGTCACGGCCTCGGGGCAGGTCGAGCTGGCCCCGGACAAGGGCTTCCCCTTCAGCCTCGAGGCCAGGCTGCAGAAGGCCCGGCTGCTGCGCACGGGCCTGGCGACCACGGTCGTCGACGGCGTGGCCGGCTGGAAGGGAACGGCCCGGGCCTCCACGGTCGGCGGGCAGCTGACCCTGGACCCGACCGAGATCGAGGTTCCCAAGCGGCTGCCGGTCGAGGTCACGGAGCTGAACGTGACCGAGGTCAACGTCGCCGGCCAGCCCGGCCGGGTGGTCAGGATCAAAAAGCCCAAGCAGTTCATGACCGCGGTCGAGCTGGCCCTGGACGTGAAGGTTCCGGCGCGTTTCTTCGTGCGCGGCCGTGGCCTGGAGGCCGAGTTCGCCGGAGCCATCGAGGCCCGCGGCACGGCAGCGGCGCCGGTCCTGCGCGGCAGCCTGCACACGGTGCGCGGGCGGTACACCTTCCTCGACCGGACCTTCACCCTGACCGAGGGCGTCATCACCTTCACCGGCGAGACCCCGCCCAAGCCCTTCCTCGACGTGCGCGCCGAGGCCGCGACCGCGGACATCACCGCCACGTTGCGCCTGACCGGCCCGCCCGACGCCTTCAAGCTGGCCCTGGACTCGGTCCCCTCCCTGCCCGAGGACGAGATCCTGGCCCGGCTGCTTTTCGGCCGCTCGACGAGCACCTTGAACCCCATCCAGGCCCTGCAGCTGGCCAGCGCCCTGGCCGAGCTGACCGGCCAGGACACCGGCCCGGACATCCTCGGCACGGTGCGCAAGGCGCTCGGCATCGACCGCCTGGACATCCAGGGCGGCGACGGCCAGACCGGGGCCAGCCTGACCGTGGGCAAGTACGTGCGCGAGGACGTCTACCTCGGCCTGGACCAGAACCTCCAGAGCGGCGAGCAGGACGTCACCGTGGAGGTCGAGCTGACCCCGAACCTAAGCCTGGAGAGCCGGGCCGGCACGGCCTCGGGCGCCGGGCTCGGCGTCAACTGGAAGTACGACTACTGAGCCCGGCCGGCCGAGAGCGCGAGGTTTTCCGCCGTAATGAAGGGGTGGTTCTGGACCTCGACCACGACCCGCAGCCGGCCAACCCGCCGCGTCACCGGCAGGGAGCCGCCGAACTCCAGGGTCCTGCCCGGCTCGATGGTCGCCAGCTGCAGCTGGTCGCGGTCCAGGTAGCGGCCGTTGTCGGCGTCGTAGATCTCCACGGACAGCACCGGGTCGAGCACCGCCTTGTCGGTGATGGCCGTGAGCCGGCCGCTGAAGCGGTAGCGGCCGGTGTCGTCGAAGCCGCCGGTGAAGGCCGTGATGCTCACGGTCGGAGGCAGGGACCGGGCCGGGCGGGAGATGCCGAAGAGCTGGCGGGTCAGCCAGCTGAAATCAAAGCCGGTGGACAGGCGGCTGAAGGCCAGCAGGGCCAGGAGGACGAAGAGCAGGCTGGCGCAGACGGCCAGGATCTGCCGTTCCTTCGGCTTCATGGGCAGCCCCTCGCGCCCGCGTGGTTCGCTTCGCGGCGCATGTCCGGGGAGCGACTCAGGCGGTCAGGTCGGCGATGCGCCCGGTTTCGCGGTCCCACCACGGCCAGCAGGGATACCCGGGGACGAAGCTCCAGGTCGCCGGGCTGACCGGGCCCGAGCGCGTGGCCGGGGAGGGATCGAAACGGCAGGGCGGACCGGGCTCCACGTGGCCGGGCGGCCCGACGTGGAACGGGGTTTCGCAGCAGGGGCAGGGCGGGCAGGACGAATCGGTCTGGGTCACGGCATTGTCCGGTGGTTCAATCCATGGAAAAATTACCATCATTTCAGGATGGTGGCAAGGCGGCCCGGGGCGGGCGTTTTTGCGCTGGCCTTGGCCGGTGTTTGACGGTAAATTGGTCACGTACTTGAATCAACACTCCTCAAGACCCAGGAAGCCCGGCCATGGCTGAAACGCGACCCTCCGACACTTCAGGCGTCAAGTCCAGACGCTACGACGCCATGCTCGAAGCCGCCGACGAGGCCATCATCATCTTCCAGCCGGGGCGCGTGGTGGATTGCAACCGCCGGGCGCTGGAGCTGTTCGGCGTCAGCCGTGAGGAGTTTTTCCGTCGGACGCCGTCCTTCTTCTCACCGCTACTCCAGCCGGACGGACGCGACTCCGCCGGGCTGGCTCGGCAATATGTGGACCTGACCCTGGCCGGGCAGGACCAGCGGTTCTTCTGGCAGCACCGGAGGCCAGACGGCCATCTGTTCCACTGCGAGGTCAGCTTGAGCCGTATCGAGGGCGAGGAGGGGCAAACCCTGATGGTCATCGTGCGCGACGACACCGCGCGCTGGCAGGCCGAGGAGGAGCTCCGGCAACGCGAGGAGCTCTACCGCCTGCTGGCCGAGAACTCCCAGGACATGATCACCCTGCACGAGCCCGACGGCACCATGCGCTACGTCTCGCCCGCCTGCCGGCAGATACTGGGCTATGAGCCCGAGGAACTGGTCGGCCGCCGCACGGTCGAGTTCTACCATCCCGACGAGCTCGATCTCTACCGCGAAAACCGGGCGAACATCGAGCGCGAGGGCTGCTACAAGACGCCCTACTACCGGTACCGCGCCAAATCCGGCGGCTATGTCTGGTTCGAGACCATCTGCCGGGTGATGCCCGGACCCGAGGGCCGTGGCCTGCGCGAGATCCAATGCTCCTCGCGCGACGTCACGGTGCGCAAGGCGGCCGAGGACTCCCTGCGCCAGAGCGAGGAGCGCCTGAAGGAGGCCCAGCGCCTGGGCCGCATCGGCCACTGGGAGTACGACGTGGCCAGCGAGCAGATGACCCTGTCCGAGGCGGTCTACGACCTGCTGGAGCGGCCCCGCGGCCAGGGAACCACCACCCTGGAGCGGGCGTTGTCGGTCTACTTCGCCGACGCCGCCGAGCTGCTCACCGCCATGCGCGACAAGGCCATCGAGCGCGGCGAGACCCTCGAGTTCGACACCCCGGTCAAGCTGCCCGGCAGCCGCAAGGCCTATCATTTCATCCGGGTCGAGCCGGTCAGGGACGCCGCCGGCCGGGTTGTGCGCCTGAAGGGCACGACCCAGGACGTGACCTCGCGCAGGCAGGCCGAGGAGCACCTGCGCCAGCTGGTGGAGGAGAAGGACCTGCGCCTGCGCGAGATCCACCACCGGGTCAAGAACAACCTGCAGATCATCTCCAGCCTGCTCACCCTGCAGGCCGGCGAGCTGGCCGACCCGGCGGCGGTCGAGGGCTTCCGCGAGAGCCGCCTGCGCATCCAGTCCATGGCCCTGGTCCACGAGCAGCTCTTTGCCGGCGGCGACTTGAGCCGGCTCGACCTGGCCGGCTACGTGGAGCGCATCGTCCGCCACCTCTTCGAGACCTACGTCCCGGACCAGGGGCGCATCGGCCTCGAGCTGGACCTCTCGCCGGCCAGCCTGCCGATCGACAAGGCCATCCCCTGCGGGCTGATCGTCAACGAGCTGACCACCAACGCGCTCAAACACGCCTTCCCGCCCGGACGAAAAGGCACGCTCGGCGTGCGCCTGGCCGCCGAGGACGGCCGGGTTCTGCTCGAGGTCTCCGACGACGGCGCCGGCCTGCCCCCCGGGAACGAGCCCGGCGCGGGCCAGAGCCTGGGCCTCAAGCTGGTCGCCTCGCTCACCCGCCAGCTGGGCGGCGAGCTTGACATCGAGCGCGGCGCGCGGCTCACCTTCCGCGTGACCATCCCCGTCGCCTGACGCGGTTGCCCGGGGAAAAGCCGAAAGGCGCCGGTGAGGGAAAGGCGGCGGATCACGGACGGCGCCGGGCTCATGGCCTGCGCCTTTTCATTTCACTGGCGCTTTGATTCTTGTCGCGTGCCCGAGCGATCCGCGCCCGACGGGGGAAGCCGAAAGGCACCGCGAGGGTGAAAGCGGGCGGATCGGCGGACGGCGGCGGGCTCAAGGCAACAGCGGAGCTGCCAGGCGGCGCCGTCTTCCTCCGCATTCACCGGCTATCCGATGTCCGGGGAAAGATCCTGGCGGTCTTCGAGCGGCTGGGGTGACGGCAGCCCTTGGCGGGTGACTGTTGACGGCATTGGTTCCGGATTCCCCAGCTTCTTTACCCTCGCGGCTCTTCGGTTTTTCCCGAAGTCGGCCGGCAAGGCACGATGGGCAGGTCGGGGGCTTGGCGAAGGGAGCGGGCCTGGCCCGCCTGGGCGAGGGGAGGGGAGGCGGCTCGGCTGCTGGCGGGGAATCAGTCGCCGAGGCTGGCGTTGACCTTGTCCAGGACCTTGATCAGCTCCTCGCGCTCCCCGGCGGTCAGGCAGCCGATGGTCTGGCCGATCTTGGCGTAGACCTTGGGCAGGATCTCCTCCATGAGCTCGACGCCCTTGGGCTGCAGCTCGACCACGACCTTGCGCCGATCCTCGCCGTGGACCGCGCGCCGGGTGAGGCCCTCGTTGTCCAGGGAGTCGAGCAGGATGGAGGTGGTCGCCCGGGAGATGTCGAGCTTGTCGGTGATCTCGGACACGGTCAGGGACTTGGTGGCCGACTGGTTCAGCATCTCGAGGATGAGGAAGCGGCTCTGGTTCAGGCTGTAATTCCTGGCAATGGCCTCGATCTCGCCGAGGACCCGGCTGCCGGACCGCAAAAGCAGGAAGCAGGCCCTGAGCGACAAGGGATCGGCGCCCTTGTAACGTTCGGACAGCTTTTCCAGCTTTTTTTCGTCCACATATTCATTCAGCTTGAACATCGTTAGTAGGTCCGGTTTAAGTGGTCGAAAGCAGGTTGATTTGCAAATTTTTAGCCCAACGGCAAGCAAAAAGCAATCACAACATGGTGTAACATGTGCGTTACATGTCAGCCCTTGATGCAGATCAGGGGCGAAAGCCTGGCGACCTTGGTCGCAAGGCCGGCGTGGTGGCTCGCCTCGATGACCGCGGCGGAATCCTTGTAGGCGCCCGGCGCCTCCTCGGCCACGCCGCGAAGCGACGCGCTGCGCACGATGATGCCGCGCCCGCGCAGCTCCTCGATGATCTGAAGCCCCCGCCAGGTCTTGCTCGCCTGGTGGCGGCTCATGCTGCGGCCGGCGCCGTGGCAGGAGGAACCGAAGGAGAGCCGCATGCTGTCCGCCCCGCCGGCCAGGATGTAGGAGGAGGTGCCCATGGAGCCGCCGATGATCACCGGCTGGCCCACGGCGCGGTAGGCCGCGGGCAGCTCCGGATGGCCGGGCGGAAAGGCCCGCGTGGCGCCCTTGCGGTGCACCAGCAGCTTGAGCTTCCGGCCGCCGACCTCGTGGCTCTCCTCCTTGCAGGTGTTGTGGGCCACGTCGAAGAGCAGGCGCAGGCGGGAGGCGGGGAAGATCGACTGGAAGGCGTCGCGGGTCAGCTGGGTCAGCACCTGGCGGTTGGCCAGGGCGCAGTTGATGCCGGCGCGCATGGCCCCGAGGTAGGTCCGGCCGAGCTCCGACTCGGCCGGGGCGCAGGCCAGCTCCTTGTCGGGCAGGCTTAAGCCGTGGCTCGGCGCGGCCTTGACCATGCGCGTGAGGAAATCGGTGCCGATCTGGTGGCCCAGGCCCCGCGAGCCGCAGTGGATGGAGACCACCGCCCCGCCCGGGACAAGGCCGTAAGCCTCGGCCGCCTTGGCGTCGAAGATCTCGACCACCTCCTGGACCTCCAGGTAGTGGTTGCCCGAGCCCAGCGTGCCGACCTCCTCCAGCTGGCGTTTCTTGGCGAAATCCGAGACGGCCTCGGGATCGGCCCCGGCCACGCGGCCGCCCTCCTCGATGTATTCGAGGTCGGAGGCTGAGCCGAAGCCCTCCTTCACCGCCCAGGCCGCGCCGCCGGAGAGCGCCCGGTCGAGCTCCCGGACCGAGAGCTTGAGCAGCCCCCGGCTGCCGACCCCGGCCGGGATGACGGCGTAGAGCGCGTCGGCCAGCTCGACGGCCCGGCCGCGGACCTCCTCGGCCGAGAGCGTGGCGACCAGGGTGCGCACGCCGCAGGCGATGTCGAAGCCCACCCCGCCGGCCGAGACGATGCCGCCGGCCGCGGGGTCGAAGGCGGCCACGCCGCCGATGGGGAAGCCGTAGCCCCAGTGGGCGTCGGGCATGGCGTAGGCCGCGCCGACGATGCCCGGCAGGCCGGCCACGTTGGAGAGCTGCTCGGCCACCTTGTCGTCCATGTCCAGGACCAGCGCGCGGCTGGCGTAGACGACCGCGGCCACCTGCATGCGCCCCCGCGGCTCCAGGCGCCAGGCGTAGTCCGAGAGCTTGGTCAGGCTTTTCAGGTCCATGCTCGGCTCCTCACACGTCCACCACGGCCTGGGCCGTCCAGGTGCCGCCCGCGTCCCGGCTCACGGACAATTCCTCGAAGGTCGCGGCCTTGACCTCGACCACGGGCTCGTGGCGGGCGATGTCCAGCGGCTCGCCCCAGAGCTCGGCGCGCAGCCGGGGGCCGTCCAGATGCACCTCGAAGCCCGAGAAGAGCATGCGCTCGGTGTCCATGAGCCGGACGACCTCGGACAGCCAGGAGTAGAGCAGCAGCTCCGGGTCCTGCTCCTCCAGGCTGACCGCGCGGCTCTGCACCTGGCGCACGCGGCCCGGCTCGGCGACCACCGAGGTCAGCGCCAGGGCCGCGCCCTCCAGGGCCTCCTCCAGGCTCGCCCCGAAGCCGCGCACGCCGACGTCGGCCTTGTGGGCGAAGGTTTCGTATCCGGCGGGCATGGGGTGGCAGTCTAGCGCAACGGCGGGGATTTGGCCACTGGATACCGGCCGGCGAGGGACGGCGTGACAGCATGTGTTGATATGGAGAGGCGAAACGTGTATACGATAATATACGTGAAAGGAGGATGCCGTGCAGCTGAGCGATCCGCAACGCAGCCTGGTCGTGCGCATCGTCAACGTCTTCGAGACCGGCCGGCCCGAGGGCGACTACGGCGCGGTCTCGATCTACGACGACGGGCCGAACCGCGTGCCCCAGGTGACCTACGGCCGCTCCCAGACCACGGAGTACGGCCACCTGCGCGAGCTCCTGGAGACCTACGTGGCTTCGGGCGGGCGCCTGTCGGCGGAGATACGCCCCTACCTCGACCGCCTGGGCACGGGCGTCTTGCACAAGAACAAGCGCTTCAAGGAGCTGCTCGCCGAGGCCGGAACCGACCCGGTCATGGTCCGCACCCAGGACTCCTTTTTCGACGAGGCCTACTTCCGGCCGGCTTGGGCCTTTGCCGCGGAGAACGGCTTCGCCCTTCCCCTGTCCTTCCTGGTGGTCTACGACTCGTTCGTCCACAGCGGCCGGGTGCCGTCGTTTCTGCGGGCGCGCTTCCCCGAGGTGCCGCCAGTGAGGGGCGGGGCCGAGACGGCCTGGACCCGGGCCTACGTGGATGCGCGCGAGGCCTGGCTGGCCGGGCACGCCAACCCCATCCTGCAGCGCACGGTCTACCGCACGGCCTGCTTCACGGCGCAGATGGACGCCGGCAACTGGGACCTCTCCCAGGTGCCGGTGGTGGCCAACGGCGTTGACGTCTATCCGGCCTGAGCCCGGCGCTTCGCAAGCCCCCGCTCCACGGTGACCACGAAGTCCTGGACGTTGGTCAGGATGGCCCGGGCGGTCAGCGAGCCCCGGTTGGCCAGCTTCTCGGCCGCGAACTCGCTCATGTCCACGGTGTAGAAGTAGACCGGCCGCAGGCTCCCGTCCGGGTTCACGGAGTAGCTCGGGGTCATGTTGCCCACGGCGATGGCGTGGAGCTGGGTGGCCATGGCGATGACCGTGGTCGCCTTCTGGGTCTGGGCGCGCATGGCGTCCTGGGCCGCGCGGCTGTCGGTGACCACCTCGGGCAGGGGGCCGTCGTCGCGGATGGAGCCGGCCAGGACGAAGGGCACGTCTGCCTCCAGGCAGGCGCGCATGATGCCGTCGGGGATGAGCCCGGCCTGCAGGGCTGCGCGCATGGAGCCGGCCCGGCGCACGGCGTTCAGCGCGTCCAGGTGGTGGTAGTGTCCGTTGTGCACCGAGCGCTTGGAGTAGAGCTCCTGGCCCAGCGCCGTGCCGAACATGGCCCCCTCCAGGTCGTGGGTGGCCAGGGCGTTGCCGGCCAACAGGGCGCTGACGTGCCCGGCCTTTATCAGCCGGGCGAAGGCCTGGCGGGCGTCGAAGTCGAAGGCCACGGCCGGACCCAGGACCCAGGCCACGAAGCCCTTCCCGCGCTCGTGCTCGAGGAGCTCGTAGAGCTGGTCGTAGTCGATGGAGAAGGAGGTCTCGCGGGTGCGCCGGGTGCGGAAGGCAAAGGCGTCGGTGGTGGCGATGAGGCCCGGGAAGGGGTCGGTGTGGACGAAGATGCCCTCTTCGCCCCCTTCGCTGCGGCCCACGGCCACCATGTCGCCGGTGGACAGGCGCCGGAACTCCACCGCCTCCAGGTGGTCGCCGGGACGGCGGACCACGGCGCAGTCCATGCGCGAGCGGGGCGGCAGCACCCAGTGCCCGGGCGCGAGCTTGAAGTATTCGGGGAAGATGGTCGTGGCGTGGTAGTTGTCCGGGGCCACGCCGGGGGTCGTCACCGGCTCGAAGCGGGCCAGCGGGGCGCGGGCGAGCTCCGGGCGGCCGAAGTCGGGAAGCACGGCGCGCGGGGGCGTGAAGGGCATGATCGCGTCCTCATCGTCGCCTGGGCTGGCAGGCCCGGCCGAGAATGGCCTGCAGCTCGGCGCGGCTGAAGGGCTTGGGCAGGTAGTCGTCCAGGCCCAGGGACAGGAAGCGCTCGCGGTCGCCGGTCATGGCGTGGGCGGTCATGGCCACCAGGTAGGGCCGCGCTCCTGCCAGGGCCGCATCTCCGCCCGCAAGCCGCCGGCAGACCTCGAACCCGTCCACCTCGGGCATCTGGAGGTCCAGAAGTACCAGATCGAAGGGCCCGGAGGCAAGGTGCTCGAGGGCTTCCCGGCCGTCGCGCGCGCCGCTCGCCTGGTGGCCCAGGTCGCGCAGGAAGCGCAGGGCCAGGGCCAGGTTGACGGCTTCGTCCTCGGCCACGAGCACGCGCAGGCTGCGGAACTCCGCCTGCCGCTCCGCGTCCCGGGCGCTTGCCTGCCCCTGTTCCGCCGGGCGGCCGGCGGTGATGGTGAAGTGCACGGTGGTGCCCAGGCCTGGCTCGCTCTCCACGGCCACGGTGCCGCCCATGAGCTCGACCAGGCGCTTGACGATGGCCAGGCCCAGGCCCGAGCCGTCGGCCTGCCTCCGGCCATGGCGCTCGATGCGGCTGAAGGGCTCGAAGATGCCGGCCAGCTTGTCCGGGGGGATGCCCTCGCCGGTGTCGGCCACGCTGAACAGGAGCTGCAGCCTCCCCTCTTGCGCCCCGGCGCGCGGGGCGCAGAGGCTGACCGTGGCCCGGCCCTGGCTGGTGAATTTGAGTGCGTTGCCCACGAGGTTGTAGAGGACCTGGGACAGCCGCCTCGCGTCGCCGAGGACGACCTCCGGGGTGTCGGGGTCGATGGCGGCCGCGAGCTCGAGGCCCGCGGCCCGGGCCTGGGGCGCGAGGTTGTCCATGACTCTCCGGACCACTTCCTCCGGCCGGAACGGCTCCTCGGTGAGGGTCAGCCGGCCGGCGTCCACCCGGGAGAGGTCGAGGATGTCGTTGAGGATCTCGATCAGGCTGCGGCCGGAGGCCAGGGCCGTGTCCACGAAGCCGGCCTGCTCCTGGGCGAGCCCCGAGGTCTTGAGCAGCTCGAGCATGCCGAGCAGGCCGTGGAGCGGGGTGCGGATGTCGTGGCTCATGCTGGCCAGGAAGGCGCCCTTGCTGCGGTTGGCGGCCTCGGCGGCCTCCTTGGCGGCGTTCAGGGCGTCGGCGGCGCGCTTGCGCTCGGTCGCGTCCTGGCGGATGAGCATGCCGCCGTCGGCCTGCCCCGGCGGCACGGGAATGCCGATGATGTCCTGGTAGCAGGACTGCCCGCCGCTGGCCTTGGGGAAGAAGGCCCCT
This sequence comes from Desulfovibrio sp. UBA6079, assembly GCA_002428705.1. Classification (GTDB taxonomy): domain Bacteria; phylum Desulfobacterota; class Desulfovibrionia; order Desulfovibrionales; family Desulfovibrionaceae; genus UBA6079. The sequence goes on along the minus strand of DIXN01000027.1, from coordinate 154,498 downwards.
TCCAGGGCCACCGGCCGGCCGTCGAGGAGCGGGGCCAGGCGGTCGGCGATGCCGGCCCGGACCACGCCGGGCAGCTCGGTCAGCTTGCGGCCGAGGAAGGCCTCGGCTCCCAGCCGGCCCCGGGCGAAATGGGCCAGGTGCCAGCGGTTGACGTAGGTCACCCGGCCCTTGGCGTCGAAGGTCATGATCGACAGCGGCAGCTCGTCGACCAGGGTGCGGTAGCGGGCCTCGCTGGCCGCCAGTTCGGCGAGGGTCCGCCGGTAGGCGCTTAGGTCCGTGAACATGCCGAAGGAGCCGGCGAAGCGGCCCTCTGCGTCGAGCCGCGGCCGGGCGGAGACGATGGTCCACAGCTCGCCGCCGTCCTTGCGCCGGAAACGGCGCTCGTAGCGGCCGGAGCGGCCCTGGCGGCGGCCGGCCATCTGCCCCTGGTGGTCCTCCATATCCTCGGGGAACATGAAGTCGGTCACCGGCCGGCCGAGCATCTCGTCTGGCGTGTAGCCGAGCATGTCGGCCATGACCGGGTTGGCGTAGGTCGTGAGGTAGGCGCCGTCCATGGACCAGATGCCCTCCAGCGCGGTCTCGACGATGCTCCGGTACTTCTCCTCGCTGGCCGCCAGCTCGCAGAGCGCGGCCTCGCGCGCGCTCAAGTCCACGTCCAGGCAGAACATCTCCCGCCGGCCTCGCGCGTCCTCCAGCATCACATGGCTGGAGTGGACCGGCACGGCCGAGCCGTCCTTGCGCCTAAGCGTCAGCTCCCCGGCCGGGATGCTTCGGCCGCGCTCGAGCCAGTCCGTGACCGCGGCCACGACCGCCTCGCGCATGGCCGGCGGGATGATCAGCTCCTCCAGCTGCCGGCCCATGGCCTCGGTCCGACTGTAGCCGTACAGCTTCTCGCTGGCCGCGTTCCAGAAGGATACCCGGCGTTTTTCGTCGTAGCCCTGGACGGCCAGGTTGGGCACCTCCTCCAGGATGGTCCGGAAGCGCGCCTCGCTTTCGCGCAGGGCGGCCGCGGCCCGGCGGCGCTCGGCGACCTCGGCCAGGAGCAGGCTGTTGGTCGTGCGCAGGGCCGCGGTGCGCTCGGCAACGGTCCGCTCCAGATCGGCCTTGGCCGCGGCCAGGTCGGTCTCCAGGTGCTTGCGCGCGCGCAAGTCGCGGGCGACGGACAAAACGGCCGGCCGGCCGTCGAAGGTGATGAGCCGGCTGGCGATCTCGACCGGGATGACCGTGCCGTCGCGCCGGACGTGGGCCGATTCGAACAGCACGGGCGTGTGCTCTGAAAGCTCCTGCAGGCGGGGCAGGACGCGGGCCGCGAACTCCGGGGTGTCGATGTCCTGCGGCCCCCTGGCCAGGAGCTCCTCGCGGCTGTAGCCCAGGCGCTCGCAGGCCGCGCGGTTGACCTCGATGAAGGGTCCGCCGGGCTGGTGGACGAAGACGGCGTCGCCGGCGTTGTCGACGATCTCGCGGCAGTTCGCCGCGGACCGCCGGCTGTCCTCGAGGGCGTCTTCAAGCTCCTTGAGGCGCTTCCTCATGGCCGTCAGCTCGCCGCGCTTGCGGGTCGCTTCCGTCCGGTCCTGCATACTTCCTCCGGGCCGCGGCATGAACGCACAGACCATGAAAGAGCCAAACGAATGATAAGTATATTCTTTCCGTAAAAGCAATTATAGAATTCAGCGGTCGCGATACCATGCGGCATTGCATGCCGATCCGGTCTGTTGTCGAATGCGGCAATTGGCCATGGCCGATTCAGCCGCCGCCCTCGCCCTTGTCCGGGCCGTGCCAGCGGGAGAAGTGCCGGGCATGGCTCTGCAGGTAGGCTCCCGGCTTGAAGAAGGTGTCGTAGAAGTCCAGATCCAGGTGCTGGGCCTGGAGGTAGGTCTGGACGTAGACCGCCGGGATGGTGCCGGGGAAGCGGCCGAAGCGCGACAGGATGTAGTCGGCGATGAGGGTCACGCACTCCCGGAATTCCTCGTCGTGGATATCGGCCGCGCCGCGCACCCTGGGCGAGTCCTTCCAGGCGCCGGGCGTGCCGGGATGAAACGGGCCGCCGGGGCCGAATTTCCGTTCGCAGAGCGCGTCCACGGCGCTTTTCATGTCCGGGTGGTTGGGCGGGCAGGAGGCCTCGAACACCCCGGGCAGGCCGGTGACCTGGGGCAGGGGCCAGCGCGGGTCGTTGAAGAAATCGAAGCCCAGGCCCGGCACCTCCGGGTCGCCGCTGGCGCCGAGCACGGAGAAGGGGTTCAGGCCGTTGAACATCCAGCCGCCCAGGCCCATGGCCTGGAGCATGAGCGCCCCGGCGTAGCAGCTGGTGGCGATCTCCACCGTGCACTCGGCCAGGGTGTACTGCTCCATGAAGGTGATGGGCAGGGCGTTGTCCAGGTCCACCAGGCGGGAGAAGCGCGCAAGGCCCGGGATGGGCGCATTCAGGGTGTCGTCGAAGAAGCCCACGCCGTTCTGCACGTAGTAGCAGATGTTGGCCAGGTTGTACTGGGCCGCGTCGGCCACGGGGATGGCCAGCAGGCTGCCCGGGCAGTTGACGATCCAGGTGTTGTGGCCCTCCACGTGGGGCACCTCGGGCGGCAGCTTCAGGCGGCCGTCCGACAGCTTGCGCACCCGGCCGCGGTGGGCGGCCAGGAGCTCGCCCAGGTCCCTGCGGCCGTCCGGCCCGGGGGCGACGAGCTCCGGGGCGTCGCGGGTTTGCAGCAGGTAGACGCCCTCGTCGTCGGTGAAGAACAGCTCGCTCATGTGGAAGCCGGCGCCCGAGGGGAAGGTCCGGCCGCCGGCCGCGCAAGCGTAGTTGGAGAGGTGCGGGGCGTAACGGGCGTTGCGCATGATGGCGTAGTGCCAGCCGGTGTTGCCAGCGCAGGCCGTGAGCACGAGCATTTTCTCCAGCTCGCTCAGCGGCAGCGGCGGCTTGTCCGAGCGGAAGGCGAAGACCCCGTCGGGGATCTCGGCGCCCAGGGCGAAGCGCCGCGAGCGCCGGCCGGTCAGGGCCTCGATCAGGGGAAAGGCCAGGGCGTCGTCAAGGCCGGGAGGCAGGGGATCGTCGATCATGGCGGCACCTCCGGATATTGGGTAATGCCGCGGTCATAGACGATTTTCCTGCCTGCGGGAAGCGGGAGCGGAAAAAAATCGGCCGCGAGCGCGGCCGGTCGTCGGGGCTAGCCCGCCACGGCCGCCTCGCAGCCCAGCACCCGGCCGTCCTCGAGCTCGATGCGGCGGCTGGCCAGCCCGGCGAACTGCGGGTCGTGGGTGACCATGACCACGGTCAGGCCGGCGTCGTTCAAGTCGGCGAGCAGATCCATGATGGTCTGGCCGGTGCGCTTGTCCAGGCTGCCGGTGGGCTCGTCGGCAAACAGGATGGAGGGGCCGGCGGCCAGCGCCCGGGCGATGGCCACGCGCTGCTGCTCGCCCCCGGAAAGCTCTCCGGGCAGGCGCCGGCCCTTGTCCGCCAGGCCCACGCGCTCCAGGCAGGCCAGGCCCCGCTCCCGGTTCTCGCGCGAGACGGGGCTGAGCCCCTTCATGAACGGGGTCAGCACGTTCTCCAGCGCGGTCAGGTAGGGCAGCAGGTAGTGCAGCTGGAAGATCATGGCGAAGTCCGTGCCGCGCAGGCGGTTCAACTCCGCCTCGCGCATGGCCGTGACCGAGGCGCCCTTGTACAGGACCTCGCCGGCGTCGGGTTTGAGCAGGCTGGACAGGACGTTCAATAGCGTCGACTTGCCCGAGCCCGAGCGGCCGACGATGCAGGCGAAGTCGCCGGCCTCCACGGCCAGGCTGATCCCGGACAGGGCCGGGGCCGCGGTCTCGGGGCCGAAGCGTTTGACGATGTTCCTGGCGACGAGCATGGCAATCTCCTAGAGGGTGATGAGCGCGGTGGAGGGGTCGGTGCGCGCGGCTTTGAGTGCCGGCCAGGCCGCGGCCGCGGCGGCGAGTGCCAGCACCGCGCCGATGGTCGCGGCGAAGTGCGCGGGCGAGAAGGTGAGCGCCGCGCCGTCGGTCAGCGCGAGCCAGCCGAGCATGGGGCCGCTGAGGCCGAACCCGCCGAGGTAGCCGACGATGGCGGCGGCTAAGCCGATGGCCAGGGCCTCGAAGGAGAAGACCAGGTAGACCGAGGCCTTGGGAAAGCCCATGGCCCGCAGCACCCCGATCTCATGCTTGCGCTCGCTGACCGCGGAGAAGATGGACAGGCCGATCATGACGCAGGCCGTGAGCAGGATGACCAGGCTGACGGTCAGGGCCAGGTGCTTGACGAAGTCCACGGTGGCCATGCGCTGGCGCACGACCTGCTGCAGGGCGCTGACTTCCACGCCGGGCAGGCCGGCGTTGATCTGGGTCACGATGTCCTCGATGGGGCAGCCGGAGCAGAGCGCCGCGACCTCCACGAAATGCACCAGGCCGGCGTTGCCCGTGGCCGCCTGCAGGGCGTGCAGATCCATGAACAGGACCTGGTCGTCGTCGCCGCCGGTGGGCAGCAGCAGCCCGGAGACCGTGTACTCCCGGCCGTCGAGGGAGAATTTCGCGCCGGGGGCCAGGGAGAAGGCCGCGGCCGCCGCGCTGCCGGCCAGGACCTGGCCCGGGCCGGCGGGAAGCTCGCCTTCCAGCGCCCAGTAGCTCTTGATGCGCATCTCCTCGGTGAAATCCACGCCGATGACGCCCACGGACTGCCCGCCGACCTTGCCCACGTGCACCAGCTTCGGCGCCACGGCGCTCAAGCGGTCCTTGTGGTGGATTTCGCGGATGGCCGCGATGGTCGGGGCCTCCTCCAGCTCCTTCACCTCGAAGGAGACGTCGCCCAGCGCCATGCCGCCGTAGCTGACATGCAGGGTCTCCTTCCTGGGCGCCACCAGGATGTTGGCGCCGAACGCGGTCAGCTTCTCCTCCAGGCTCGCGCCCACTGCGCCGGCCAGGTAGTTGAGCGCGACCACGGACATGATGCCGATGGCGAAGACCAGGACCATGAGCAGCGAGCGCAGGGGCTTGCGCCGCAGGTTGCGGATGGGGATGGTGGCGATGTTCACGCGGTCTCCTAGAAGTAGCGGGCGCCGGCGGCGAGGTCGGAGACGGCGAAGACGAGCCGGTCGCCGTCCACGGTGCGGTTCAGCGGCGAGGGGTTGCAGCCGCCGCTGACCACGTTGATGCGGCTCGAATGGAACTTCATGCCGCAGTTCTTGCAGACCATGTAGTCGCCCTGCTGGGCGTAGCCCTTCTTGGCCGGGTAGCACACGTCGCAGGCGTCGAAGGCCGCGCGCACCGTGCCGTCCGAGGACTTGACCACGAAGAATTTCACCTTCTTGCCGCCGGCGTCGAAGTCGAAATAATGGGCCTGGCCGTCGCTGACCTCGGACAGCGGCAGGGAGGCCTTGCCGTCCTTCACGGTCAGCTTCGAGCCGAAGGGGCTCCAGGCGACGATGCCGAAAAAGGATACGGCCAGCAGGGCGGTCAGCAAATTTTTATACATGTCTCCTCCGGTCGGTGTTCAATACTTATCCATTTGATACTGTTTAAGTATGGATTGCGGACACGTCTGCATGTGTAATGCCAGCCGCGGTGCTGTCAATCTCCGGGCAGGATTTTTCTTCCAGGCCGCGGCGGTTTGGGCTAGGAACCGGGCCTGACGGAGAAAAAGATCATGATCGACGCCATCTTGCGCCAGGCTCTCGGCAAACAACCCCCGACGGACCGGCAACTGAGTTGCCTCATCGAGCTGCCCGAGGAGCGCCTGCCCGAGCTCCTGGCCGCGGCCCGGCAGGTGCGCCAGGCCTTCTTCGGGCGCAGCATCGGCCTGTGCGCCATCGTCAACGCCCGCAGCGGCCGCTGCGCCGCGGACTGCGCCTTCTGCGCCCAGTCGGCCCGCCACGCCACGGACGTGCCCAGCTATCCTTTCATCGGCGCGCAGAAAGCGGCCGAGGCCGCGGCCCGGGCCAAGGCCGCCGGCGCCACGCGCTTCGGCATCGTGACCAGCGGCGAGCGCCTGGGCCGGGCCGAATTCGCCGAGCTCTGCGCGGCCGTGGCCGGGGTCAAGGCCCTGGGCCTGGCCGCCGACGTCTCGGTCGGCTTCCTCGAGCCGGGCGACGTGGCCCGCCTCCAGGCCGCCGGGCTTTCGGGCGTGCACCACAACCTGGAGACCGCGCGCAGCTTTTTCCCGCGCATCTGCACCACCCACGACTACGACACCGCCCTGGACACGGTGCGCGCCGCGTTGGCCGCCGGGGCCTACGTCTGTTCCGGAGGCATCTTCGGCCTGGGCGAGGGCTGGGATGCGCGCATCGAGCTGGCCGAGACCCTGCGCGGGCTTGGCGTGCCGTCTGTGCCGATCAACTTCCTTACCCCCATCCCGGGCACGCCGCTGGCCGGCCGGCCGGCGATGGCGCGCGCCGAGGCCCTGCGCCTGGTGGCTCTCTACCGCTTCATGCTCCCGCAGGCGCACCTGCGCGTCTGCGGCGGCCGGCCCCTGGTCTTTGCCGATGATCCTCTGGAGGTGCTTACGGCCGGGGCCTCGGGGCTGATGACCGGCGACTACCTGACCACTCCCGGCGAGCGGCCGGAGAGCGACCGGGAGGGCCTGCAAAAGCTGGGGTACGAGGCCGGCTAGGGCCGGCTAGGGCCGGTAATCCCGGGCCGTCTCGCGGCCCGCGAGCACGCGCTCGGCGCCGGCGGCCATGGCCGCGAGCTCGCCCGCGTCCGCGGCCACCAGCACCGGGGCCAGGAAGGACAGAAGCCGGCCCACGGCCGCGCTGAAGGACGGGCTGCGGGCCAGGCCCCCGGTCAGGACCACGGCGTCGATCAGGCCGCCGTCCTCGACCATGAGCGCCGGAGCCAGGCTGCACACGGCCTTGGCCACGCCGTAGGCCATGGCCGAGACGACCCGGGCCGCCGCCTCGTCGCCGGAGGCGGACCGGGCCTCGGCCAGGCGCAGGTCGTTCACCCCCAGGTGCGCGGTCAGCCCGCCCTCGGTCAGGATGACGCGCTTCAGGCGCTCGATGGTCGTTTGGCCGGACTCGATCAGGTCGAGCACCGGGATGGGCGGCAGGGCGCCGCTGCGCTCCGGGCTCATGGGGCCCTCGCCGTCCAAAGCGTTGACCACGTCCACCACCCGGCCGCGGTCGTGGGCGCCGATGGAGATGCCGCCGCCCATGTGGGCCACCAGGAACTTGCCGGATTCATAGGCGATGCCCAGGCGCTCGGCCGCGTTGCGGGCCGCGGCCCGCTGGCTGAGCGCATGGAAGATGCTGCGCCGGCGGATGGCCGGATGCCCGGTGACCCGGGCCACCTCGCGCAGCTCGTCGGTGACCACGGTATCGACCACGAAGGCCGGCACGCCGAAGGCCGCGGCCAGGTCCTCGGCCAGGATGGCGCCCAGATTGCTGGCGTGCTCGCCGTAGCGGCAGCTGCGCAGGTCCTCGATCATGGCCGCGTTCACCCGGTAGGTGCCGCCGGGGATGGGATGCAGCAGGCCCCCCCGGCCGACCACGGCGTCCAGGTCGCCGGGGGTCACGCCCTTTGCCGCCAGCACCCCGGCCACGGCCCGGCGGCGGAAATCCTCCTGGGCCATGGGCCGGCCCAGGGCGGCCAGCTCGGCCTTGCCGTGGCCGATCTCCTCCGCCCAGACCTCGGCCTCGTCCCGGTACAGGGCCAGCTTGGTGCTGGTCGAGCCGGGATTGATGACCAGCACGCGGCTCACGGCTGGGCCAGGAAGGCCGCCAGGGCCATGGAATGGAGCTTCGAGGCCTCCGAGTCGGCGCGCGAGGGCACGACCACGGGCACGCGGCTGCCCACGACCACCGAGGCCAGCGTCCGGCCGGCCATGGTCGCCAAAGCCTTGTAGAGCACGTTGCCGCTCTCGATGTCCGGGGCGATGAGCACCTCGGCCCGCCCGGCCACCGGCCCGGAGAAGCCCTTGGCCGCGGCCGAGGCCGGCGAGACGGCGAGGTCGAGGGACAAGGGGCCGGCTACGAGCGCGTCGCCAAAGGCGCCGTCGGCGCCCATCTTGGCGATGATGTCGGCGTCCAGGGTGGCCGGCATGGCCGGGTAGTTGACCTTCTCCGTGGCCGCGAGCATGGCCACCCGGGGCGCGCACAGGCCCAGCCGCCGGGCCACCCACAGGGCGTTCTTCACGATCTCCACCTTGCGCTGCAGGTTCGGCCGGATGTTGACCGCGGCGTCGGACAAAAGCATCAGCCGGCCGTCGGATGGCGCCTCGAACAGGGTCACGTGGCTTAATATCCCGCCGTCGCGGGGCACGCCGGTGTCCTTGGCCAGGATGGCTTTGAGCAGCGTGGCCGTGGGCACCAGGCCCTTCATGATGAAAGCCGCGCGGCCGGACTTGAAGAGCTCGACGGCGATCTGGACCGCCGAGGCGTCGTCGTCCGCCTGGTGGCTCTCGAAATCGCAGATGGGGACGCCCAGCTCCTGGGCGATGTGCCGGGTGCGGGCCATGTCGCCGATGAGGATGGGCTCGGCCAGGTTTCTCGCCACGGCCTCGGCCGCGGCCGAGAGCACGAAGGCGTCGGCCGAGCGGGCGATGGCCACCCGGGGCGGAGTCCTTCGCCCCGAGACGCGGGAGAGCAGATCGGCCAGGCTGGCGACGGCTGGGGGCGCCCTGTCCGGCATGGCTTCAGTCGTCGCCGCGCTTGAGCGCGATCTTGCCCGTGCGGCACATGCTGACGATGCCGAAGGGCTCGAGCATGCGGATGAGGCCCTCCACCCGGTCCTCGTCGCCGGACATCTCCACGGTGACGGTCGTCTCGCCCATGCCCACCACCCCGGCCCGGAAGACCTCCAATATCTGCATGATCTGGGTCAGGGTCCTGGACTCGCGTTTGACCTTCACCAGCACCAGCTCGCGGTCCACGAACTCCTTGCGGGACAAATCGTCGATGGATACAACGAAGTCCATGGACTTCATGGCCTCGACGATCTCGGGCACGGCTTCGCCCACGTCCTTCAGGCAGATGACCATGCGCGAGACGTCCGGATTCTCGGTCTCGCCGCTGGATATGGACGTGATGTTCAGCTCGCGCTTCTTGAACTGCGCGGCCATTTCGGCCAGAACGCCCGGCCGGTTCCTGACCAGGGCGGAGATGGTGTGCTTCACGAGGGCCTCCTTGCGCCGCTGGGCGGCAAACGCCTGGCCACCCTATACGTCAGGCGCCGTGCGGCGTCAAAGCCCGCTGGGCCTCAAGGACGGGGTGCCGGGAGGGCCGGCCGGCCCCGGCGGCCCGCAAGGCGAGGGCAGCCCGGAGCGGGGCACGGACGCGGCCCTGGCCGACCCCGGCGGCGGGGCGCGCATCGTCTGCCGCGCCTGCCGCCACCGGGTGACCTCGGCCGGCGCCCGGCGGGAGGTGAACGGCGCGCACCGCCACGTCTTCTTCAACCCCGGCGGCTTCGTCTTCGACCTGGCCTGCTTCGCCGCGGCCCCGGGCGTGAGCCTGACCGGCAACCCGAGCACCGAGTTCACCTGGTTTCCGGGCTATGCATGGCGTATCGCCCTGTGCGGCGGCTGCTACGAGCACCTGGGCTGGCGCTACCAGGGCGAGGGCACGTTTTTCGGCCTCATCTGGGACCGCCTGGACGAGGAGTCGGAGCCGGGAGATAGGGCCTGACCCGCCCTTGACGCCGCTCGCCCCGAGGGCTACCCCCAGGCCGTGCGCGACACTCCCGAGACCTTCTCGCCGCGAACCGTCGGCGTCTGGCAGACAGCCTTTCTCGGCGACGCGGTCCTGACCCTGCCGCTTCTGGCCAACCTGAAGGCCGCCTGGCCGGCAGCCCGGCTGCATTTTTTCGTGCGCCGGGGCGCGGGCGCGCTCTTTGCCGCCCAGCCGGAGCTGGCATCCGTGCGCGAGGTGGACAAGCGCGGGGAGCTTAAAAGCCTGGCCGCGTCCTTGACCTACGGCCGAAAGCTCGCCCGCGAGGGCTTCGACCTCTGGGTTTCGGCCCATACCTCATTGCGCAGCGCCCTGGTGGCCCGGGCCGCGGCCGCCCCCCGGCGGGTGGGCTACGACGCGCCGCTCTGGAACCGCCTGGCCTACACCGATGTCGTGCCCCGGCGTTTTGCCGAGTTGGCCGAGATCGAGCGCCTGCACCAGCTCCTCCTGCCCCTCGGCGTGCCGGTGAGCACCGACTGGCCCGGCCTCGCCCTGGTGCCCGCAGCCGCGGCCCGGGCCGAAGAGCTGCTCTCGGGGCTGCCCCGGCCCGTGCTCGGCCTGCACCCGGGCTCGGTCTGGCCGACCAAGCGCTGGCCGGCGGCGCACTTCGCCCGGGTGGCCGACCTGGCCCTGGCCGAGGGGACAAGCGTGGTGCTGTTCGCCGGACCGGGCGAGGAGGCCACGGCGGCCGAGGTCAGGGCCGCCTGCTCCGGCGCGGGCTCGGCGCGCTTCCTCGACCTCTCCGGGCGGCTGACGCTGCCCGAGCTGGCCGCGGCCATCGCCCGGCTCGACTGCTACCTGACCAACGACTCCGGCCCCATGCACATCGCCTGGGCGCTGAAAGTGCCGGTGGTCGCCATGTTCGGCCCCACGGTCAAGGCCCACGGCTTCTTCCCCCGGGGCGCGACCACGCGCGTCCTGGAGCTCGATCTGTCCTGCCGGCCCTGCGGCCTGCACGGCGGACGCGCGTGCCGGCTCGGCCACCACCGCTGCCTGCAGGGACTCGAGCCGGACGCGGCCTACGCCGTGGTCGGCTCGCTGCTGGGCAGCCGCCGGGCCGGTTCCTAGTCCGGATCCGTCAGGAAGCGCAGCAGGGCATCGACTCCTTCGGGTCCCTCGAAGCTGCCCAGGTCGGTCTCGCGCGGGGCAAGCGCGGACAAGCCCGAGAGCGGCCCGTAGACCGCCCGGCCGACCCGGTCGGCCAGGGTCAGCTCGCGGCGCAAGGCGTCCACGTCCAGATGCGGCTCGCGCACGCCCTGGGCGTGCAGGGTCTCGAAATTCGAGCCGGCCAGGAGCGCGGCGAAGCGCTCGGCCCGCATCAGGTCGCGCAGCAGGGCCTCGAGGTGCGCGGCAAGCGCCCGGGCCAGGTCGCGCGCATCGGCGTGGCCCAGGAAGCCGAGAGCGAAGGTGAGGGCGGGGGAGAAGTCCGGCTCGTCGGCCAGGCCCCGGATGAGGGCGGCGAGGAAGGCCGTCTGTTCGGCATCGAAGGCCAGGCGGCTGTGGCGTAAACCCACGCGCGCGGGCAGCGCCTCCTCGGGCGGGCAGGCGATGGCCAGCAGCCGGACCAGCTCGGCCGGCGGATTGGCCGCGGGCTTCAAACGCGCCACGAAACGGGCCGCGTCGTCGGGGGCCAGGGTTACGGCCGCGCGCCGGCCGCCGGGCAGGAGCAGAGCCGAGGCGACCGGCCCGGGCGCCACGGCCCGGCAGAGCGCCGGCACGTCGGCCCCGGTCAGGTTCGCCGCGGCCAGGGCCGGCTCCAGACGCAGCGTGGCCCCCGGCCCGGGGGACAGCAGCAGCTCGGCGAAAGAGGCCTCCTCGGCCTCCTCGCTCCCCAGCAGCGCCGGCAGGTTCCCGGCCGCCGCCTCGCCCAGGCTGGCCCGCACGGCTTCGACATCGGCCTCCGTCACTTCCAATCCTCCGACCAGAACCTCGCGGACGGCCGCCGCCAGGCGGATGATGCGCGGATCACTCATGGCTTCAGGTGTAGCCCGCGCAGCGACGGGCGTAAAGCGCCGCCGGCGCCGGGCAAAACCGTTGACGTCCGCGGCCGAAGCCGGTAACCGCGATATCTGTTTGCCGCAGTCTGGCTTTGTCATACTCCGCGCCGGTCCGGACTCTCCCCCGACCTTCCGCCCAACCCCCATTCCCGCGAGGACGCATCATGACCCTTTGCAAGAACACCGCCGTGGCCGCCTTTCTCGACTCCCACGGGCAGGCTTTGTCCGCCCACGAACATATGAGCCTGGAGGAGATGCGCGCCGGCCTCGACGCCGGGCGCATGACCCTGCTGGCCAACCCGGCCCACGCAAACGTCGTGCCCACACTCATCGGCCAGCCCGGCCGGGTGAAGGTCAACGCCAACCTCGGCACCTCGCCCATGATCAACGACGTGGAGATGGAGATCCGCAAGCTGCGCCTGGCCGAGGCGGCCGGCGCGCACACGGTCATGGACCTGTCCACGGCCGGCGACCTGGACGCGGTGCGCGTGCGCATGCTTTCGGCCTCCGGCCTGCCGCTCGGCACGGTGCCGCTCTATTCCGTGGCCCAGCCCTACGTGGCCCGGGGCGAGGACCCCAGCGACTTCTCGGTTCAGGAGCTGTTCGAGGAGATCGAGAAGCAGGCCGGGCAGGGGGTCGATTTCATGACCCTGCACTGCGGCGTGACCGCCCGGGGCGCGGCCATGGCTTTGGGCGGCCGCCGGGTGCTCGGCATCGTCTCGCGCGGCGGCTCGCTCATGGCCCGCTGGATGCGCCGCAGAAACCTCGAGAACCCGCTCCTCACCGAGTTCGACCGGCTGCTCGGCATCTGCCTGGCGCACAACGTGACCATCAGCCTGGGCGACGGCCTGCGCCCCGGCGCGGGCGCGGACGCCGGCGACGCCGCCCAGTGGGAGGAGGTCTCGGTGCTGGGCGATCTCGCCCGCCGGGCTGTGGAATACGGCGTGCAAGTCATGATCGAGGGGCCGGGCCACGTGCCCCTGCACCTGGTCCAGAGCCAGATCCAGGGCATCAAGCGGCTGACGAACAACGCTCCGCTCTACGTGCTCGGACCCCTGACCACCGACGCCGGCGTGGGCCACGACCACATTGCCGGGGCCATCGGCGGCGCGCAGGCGGCCTATTTCGGCGCGGACTTCCTCTGCTACCTGACCCCGGCCGAGCACGCCACCCTGCCCGGACCGGAAGACGTCTGGGCCGGGGTGAAGGCGAGCCTCATCGCCGCCCAGAGCGCGGAGAACTCCCTGGGCCGGCCCTGGGCCGTGGCCCGGGAGCTCGGCATCTCCAAGGCCCGGGCCACGCTCGACTGGGAGGCCATGACCGCGCACGCCCTGGACCCGCAGACGCTGTGCAAGCGTCGGGGCGAGTTCCACAAGGAGAAGGAGTGCGCCATGTGCGGCTCGTTCTGCGCCATCCGCATGCTGGAGGGCGAGCTGGCCAAGTAGCGGCGCCGCCCGGCCCGGCGTCGGAAGCAGTAGCCCCCGCCCGGGGAGCGGCAGGCCGCGCACTTGCTCGATGCCGCGATTGCCCATGCGGACGGCCGCAGGCAGTGGGCAAAGGATGGCCGGGCAAAGGAGAGCCGAAGGCCCGGTAACGCGCATGCCCCGCAGGAGACCCGGCGGGAGCTTTCAGCCTTGAACTGATCAATTTCTTGCCAATTGGAAAAAATGGAATTATTGACGTCAGGAGTAATAATTCAATACGAACCAGGGTGAAAGATATGGCTTTACCCATCAAGCCGACTCCCGTCCTACGCGGCGATGAGGCCAAGGATTTTGAGCGCAGAGTGGATGAGGGCCGCAAGGTTCCTCTGAGGACGACATGCGCCCCGAGCCTGGACCGCGCCAAGAAGGCCGTTTTCGGTGACGGCAAACTGCCAAAGAAATAACTTCGAAGACGACAACTGTCGTTTGCGGCCCGTGGACGACTTCGCGTCGTTCACGGGCTTTTCTTGTGCCTGCCGGGACCTCGACGACTACATCCAAAACGACGCCGAACGGCACGACCGGGAAATGATTTCCCGGACCTATGCCTTCCACCTGAAGGATCAAGGATCCCTTTCACCTGTTGTCGCCTTTGTCAGTTTAGCCAATGACGCGATCCGCCTGGCAAACCGGAAAAAAGAACGGCTGTTCCCTGACGGTCTTCGGTATAAGGCCTATCCCGCAGTTAAGGTTTGCCGCCTCGGCACACGAGCCGCCTATCAGCGGCAGGGCATAGGCTCTTATGTGCTTTGGACTCTGCGATTTCTCTTCTTGAGCGACAACCGCACAGGTTGCCGCTTCATGACCGTAGACGCCTACAATGACCCTCCCACTCTCAATTTCTACCAAAAGAACGACTTTGCCCTGTTAAGCGAGAACGACGCAAAAGAGGACACGCGATCAATGTACTGCGACCTCCTGCGGTTCCGCGAACAGGCAAGCGCGCAATGCCGGTCCGACACTGGAAACTGAGCCTCCTGCCCGGACACATGGCCGAGGATAGGCCATCCATCAACCGCCCTCCCGCCTCGTTTTCGAAAAGCGGGAAAGCAACGGGATAAAATCGCGTCAAAGAAAAAGGGGTTGCCGACTTTCGTCTGCAACCCCTTGAAATTCTTGGTGCGCCCGGCAGGATTCGAACCTGCGGCCTACGGATTCGTAGTCCGGCGCTCTATCCAGCTGAGCTACGGGCGCGCAAGAGAAGGGGTACTTAATTTGCCGGGCGCGGGTTCGTCAAGGGTTTTTTTTGAGCCCTCCCGTTTCCTTGCCCGCGGCCCTTCAGTCCGCCTTCTCGAAATAGGACTCCATGACCCCGTCCAGGAACAGGAAGGAGTCGGGCCGCACCTCCAGGATGTCCGAGTCCGGATGCTCGAGCAGTTTTTTCAGCTCCGGGTGGCGCTGCCGGAACTTTTCCCGCACCGCCTCCTTGTCCGGGCCGTCGGCCATGGGCCGGCAGTGGCCGGTCACGGTCAGGGCCTTGGTCCATTCCCCGGCCGGGCCGTCCGACTCGTCGCGGGTGTCGATGAGCAGGCTGACGTGCTTGTTGCGCAGGATGTTGTGGTACTTCCGGGTCGAGCGCGAGCTGACCAGGAAGACGGTGCGCGCGTCCGCGGCCGGGATGTAGGCCATGAGCGAGCAGTGGGGCCGGTTTTCCGAGACCGTGGCCAGGACGCAGGCGCTTTTCCGGGAAATGAGCGCGGAGATCTTTTCGTGCATGGTGTGTGCTCCCCGTCCGGCCGGCAGGGGCCAGACCGAATGTTGTCCGAGCATACCCCACATCGCGCGCCGCGGGCAAGGGGCGCCGCCGCCCGGGGAAGATTTTCCGCAGGCGCCGGCAGAGCCCTTGCCACGGCCGCCAAAGCGGTATAGGCCAATCCTCGGGCAATTTCCCAGCAACTGCAAACGACGTCACGACCATGCTCTCTCTGGCCGAGCTCAAAGCCCGAAGCCGGGCCTTCCTCCACTCCCTCGTCCGGACGTTCGATCCGGAGCGCATCTTCGTGGCCTGGACCGGGGGCAAGGACTCCACCGTGGTCCTCTCCCTGTGGCGCGAAGTCTTCGCCGAGGTTCGGCCGGGCGTGCGCGTCCGGGCCGTGTCCATCGACACCGGCTGCAAGTTCCCCGAGATCGTGACCTTCCGCGACCGGCTGGCGGCCGAGTGGGACCTCGACCTGATCCTGGCCCGGCCGGGCGCGCTGCCGCCGGGCTTCGCCCTGGCCACGGACAAGGTGAGCTGCTGCGGGCTTTTGAAGATCACCCCGCTGAAGGTGGCCATCGAGGCCAACTCCATCCAGCTCCTGCTGACGGGCCTGCGGCGCGACGAGCACGCCAGCCGCGGCGAGCGCCCGCGCATCGAGACCTTCGCCGATCCTGGCCACGCCCGGGCCCATCCCCTGCTCGAATGGGGCGAGCTCGACGTCTGGTCCTACATCATGGAATCCCGGCTGCCCTACTGCCCGCTCTACGACCGGGGCTACCGCTCGCTCGGCTGCGCGCCCTGCACCCGGCCGGCGGACACGGCCGTGGGCGAGCGCTCCGGCCGCGACCAGGACAAGGAGCAGAACCTCGCCCTGCTGCGCAGCCTGGGCTATTTCTAGCCTCCGGCCCGGTCTTGGCTTCGGCCCGGAAATCGGGTAACGAATTTCCTCTTTGCCTCCAGACCAGAAAGGAGTCCGGCACCCTCCCATGCACGCATCGACCCCGACCCGTCGCGCGACCCGGCCCGTGGCCCTCGGCCCCTACGTCATCGGCGACGGCCAGCCCATCCGCGTCCAGTCCATGGCCAACACCGACACCCGGGACGTCCTCTCGACCCTGGCCCAGATCGAGCGCCTGGTGGCCGCGGGCTGCGAGATCGTGCGCCTGGCGGTCGTCGATGAGGCCGCGGCCGAGGCCCTGCCGGCCATCGTCAAGGGCGCGTTCGTGCCCCTGGTGGCCGACATCCATTTCGACCACCGCCTGGCGGTCAAGGCCGCCGAGGCCGGCATGGCCGCACTGCGCATCAACCCCGGCAACATCGGCGGCGCGGACAAGGTGGACAAGGTCGTGGCCGCGGCCAAGGCTTACGGCTTGCCCATCCGCATCGGGGTCAACTCCGGCTCGGTGGAGAAGGGCCTTTTGGAAAAATTCGGCGGCCCCACGCCCGAGGCCATGGTCGAGAGCGCGCTGGGCCACGTTTCCCTGCTCGAGAAGCGCGGCTTCGACCAGATCAAGATTTCGCTCAAATCCTCCTCGGTCACCGCGACCATCGCCGCCTACCGGCTGCTGGCCGGCCGCGTGGACTACCCCCTGCACATCGGCGTGACCGAGGCCGGCACGCTGATGCGCGGCACGGTGAAAAGCTCGGTGGGCCTGGGCGTGCTGCTGGCCGAGGGCCTGGGCGACACGCTGCGCGTCTCGCTCACCCACGATCCGGTGGCCGAGGTCGGCGTGGCCTGGGAGATCCTGCGCTCGCTCGACATCCGCGCCCGCGGACCGGAGATCATCTCCTGCCCGACCTGCGGCCGGACCGAGATCGACCTGATCGGCCTGGCAAGCGAGATCGAGGAGCGTCTGTCGGGCATGACCGAGGTCTTCAAGGTCGCGGTCATGGGCTGCGTGGTCAACGGACCCGGCGAGGCCCGCGAGGCCGACATCGGTCTGGCCGGCGGCCGCGACAAGGGCATCATTTTCCGCAAGGGGCAGGTGGTGCGCACGGCCAAGGGCCGAGAAGCGCTGCTGGGCGCCTTCCTCGAGGAGCTCGAGGCCTTCCTGTCCGAACGAAAAAGGGAGACTGACACATGCGCCTGAGCCGCTATTACGCCCCGACCCTGAAGGAAGACCCGGCCGACGCCGAGATCGTCAGCCACAAGCTGCTGGTCCGCGCCGGCTTCATCCGCCAGCTGACTTCTGGCATCTACACCTTCATGCCCATGGGCCTGCGCTGCCTGAACAAGGTCGCGGCCATCATCAAGGAGGAGATGGACCGCGCCGGGGCCATCCAGGTCCACCTGCCCATGGTCCAGCCCGCCGAGCTCTGGAAGGAGACCGGCCGCTGGAACATCTACGGCAAGGAGCTCCTGCGCTTCAAGGACCGCAAGGACTCGGACTACTGCCTGGGCCCGACCCACGAGGAGGTCGTCACCCATCTCGTGCGCGGCGAGGTCCGCTCCTACCGCCAGCTGCCCTTGAACCTCTACCAGATCCAGACCAAGTTCCGCGACGAGATGCGCCCGCGCTTCGGGCTCATGCGCTGCCGCGAGTTCGTGATGAAGGACGCCTACTCCTTCGACGCCGACGACACGGGCGCGGATTCGAGCTACTGGAGCATGTACGAGGCCTACGGCCGGGCCTTCTCCCGCCTGGGCCTGAAATTCAAGGCCGTGGAGGCCGACTCCGGCCCCATCGGCGGCAGCTTCTCCCACGAGTTCATGGTCCTGGCCGCGACCGGCGAGGACACCATCGCCACCTGCGCGGCCTGCGACTACGCCGCCAACCTGGAGAAGGCCCAGTTCCACTTCGAGCCCGGGGTCGGGGGCGAGCCCTGCCCGCCGCTCGAGACCGTGGCCACCCCGGGCACGCACACCGTGGCCGAGGTCGCGGCTTTTCTCGGCGTGCCGGCCGCGCGCGTGGTCAAGACGCTGCTCTACGAGGCCGACGGCCACGTGGTCGCGGTGCTCGTGCGCGGCGACCGCGAAGTGAACGAGGTCAAGCTGAAGAATTTCCTCGGCGCCACGGACCTCGAGCTGGCCGCGCCGGAGCTGGTGCGCCTGGTCTCCGGGGCCGAGGTCGGCTTTGCCGGGCCGCTGGGCCTCAAAGGCGAGGTGCGCCTCGTCGCCGACCAGGAGCTTCAGGGCATGACCGATCTGGTGGCCGGCGCCAACCAGACCGACGCCCACGTCAGGCACCTGGACCTGGCCCGCGACGCGCGCGTCACCCAGTACGCCGACCTGCGCACCGTGGTCGAGGGCGACCTCTGCCCCAAGTGCCGCACGGACATGACCCTCACCCGCGGCATCGAGGTCGGCCACGTCTTCAAGCTCGGCCTCAAGTACTCGAAATCCATGGAGGCCACCTTCCTGGACGAGGCCGGCCAGAAGCAACATCTGATCATGGGCTGCTACGGCATCGGCGTCTCGCGCATCATCGCCGCGGCCATCGAGCAGAACCACGACGAGCACGGCATCAAGTTCCCGCCGTCCATCGCGCCCTTCGAGGTCGGCCTGATCGAGCTCGCCGGCAAGGACGCAGCCGTGCCCGCGGCCGCGGCCGAGCTCTACGAGACGCTTTCCGGCCTGGGCGTCGAGGTCCTCTGGGACGACCGCGAGGAGCGGCCCGGGGTCAAGTTCAACGATATCGACCTCTTCGGCCTGCCCATCCAGCTCGTCATCGGCGGCAAGGGCCTGGCCCGCGGCGTGGTCGAGGCCAAGGACCGGCGCACGGGCGAGAAGACCGAGCTGCCGCTGGCCGGCTTCGCCGGGGCCTTCGCCGCATTCCGCCGGCAGGTCTGGGCCGGCTGGGGGCTCGACCTCGAGCTGGTCTAACCCGCACGGCCGGGCCGCGCGGTCCGTCCGGCGGGGGGTGATCCCATCGCCATGGCCCATCTCTTCTCCGTCCGCGAGCTGACCCAGGCGGTCAGGGACGTCCTCGAGGGGGAGTTCCCCTTTGTCTGGGTCCGGGGCCAGGTCTCCAACCTCACCCGGCCGGCCTCGGGCCACGTCTATTTCACGCTGAAGGACGAGGAGGCCGTGCTCTCGGTGGTCTGGTTCCGCAAAAGCCAGTGGCCGGGAGGGGAGGGCTGCGTCCATCCGCTGACCGGCGAGGTCTGCGAGGGCGGACCTTTCGAGCTGGCCGACGGCCTGGAGGTGCTGGTGGCCGGACGGCTCACGGTCTACGCCCCGCGCGGCACCTACCAGCTCGTCGCCGAGCTGGTCCAGGAGGAGGGCGCGGGCAGGCTGGCCAGGGCCTTCGAGGAGTTGAAGCGCGAGCTTGCCGCACTCGGCTATTTCGACCAGGCCCGCAAACGGCCCCTGCCGCGCAACCCCGCTCGCGTGGCCGTGGTCACCGCGCCCACGGGTGCGGCCGTGCGCGATTTCCTGCGCCTGGCCGAGGCCCGCGGCGCGGGCTGCCGGATACGCATCCACCCGACCCAGGTCCAGGGCGAGGCCGCGCCCGGCCAGATCGTGACCGCCCTGCGCGCGGCGGCCACGGACGGCTTCGCCCAGGTCGTGGCCCTGGTGCGCGGCGGCGGCTCGCTGGAGGACCTGGCCGCCTTCAACTGCCGCGAGGTGGCCAGGGCCGTGTTCGAATGCCCGCTGCCCGTGGTCGTGGGCGTGGGCCACGAGGTGGACGTGTCCATCGCCGACCTGGTCGCCGACGTGCGCGCGGCCACGCCCTCGCACGCCGCCCAGCTCATCTGGCCCGAGCGCTCCGAGCTGGCCCAGCGCGTGGACGAGGCCGGCGCGCGCCTGAACGCGGCCTTCGGCCGGCTCCTCGCCGTGGCCGGCCACCGCCTGGAGGCGGCCGAAAAGGGGCTCACCTGGCTCTCCCCGGCAAGATCACTGGAGCGCGCGCGGGAGCGGCTCGGCCGGCTGGAGGCGGCGCTGCCCCGGGCTTTCGCCCGCGAGTCCGGCCGGCGCGACGAGCGCCTGGCGGCCCTGGCCGCGCGGCTCGGCCGCCTGGCGCCGCAGCTCACCGGGGAGCGGGCGCGGGCGCTTGCGCGGGCCGCCGAGCGCCTGGATGCGGCCGGAACCCGACTTTTCGAAAGGCTGGAAGACCGCCTTGAGGGGTTGCAGTCGCGTCTGGTCTCCGCCGACCCCCACGCGCCCCTTGCCCGGGGCTACGCCCTGGTCCGCCGCGCGGCCGACGGCGCCCTGGTGCGCGCGGCCGCCGCCGTGTCCCCGGGGACGCTGCTCGACATCCGCCTGGGCCGGGGGAGCCTCGAGGCCGAGGTCCAAAGCGTGCGGCCGGAAGGGGAGATGCCGTGAGGCGCTTCGCCTTCCTTCTCCTCACCGGCCTGTTTTTTCTTCTCTGCCCGGCGACGGCCCGGGCCGAGGTCCGGCTCCTCGCGCCCGAGACCGCGCCCGTCGGCCAGGCCTTCGCCATAACCGTGGAGGCCGACGAGGCGCCCGCGCACCTGGCCCTGACCTGGTGCGGCAAGCGCCTGGCGCTCGACCTGCCCAAGGCGGCCAGCGGTTACCGCCAGGAGCTGCTGCTGGGCACGGACGTGCTGCGGGCCGAGACCGGGCCGCAGGAGCTCAGCCTGGAATATGCCGGCAAGGGCGGATTGAGCGTGATCAAGCGCCGGATCGTCCTGAGCGCCGTGGCCTATCCGGAGCAGCGCCTGGACCTGCCGGCGGAGCAGGTCAATCCGCCGGCCCGGCTGAACGACCGGCTCAAAAAGGAGCGCGAGGCGACGCAGAAAGCCCTGGCGGCCAAGACGCCCGAGCGGCGCTACGAGCTGCCGCTCGCCCGGCCGGTGCCGGGCTCGGTCAGCAGCGCCTACGGCCTGACGCGCATATTGAACGGCGAGCCGCGCCAGCCCCACCGCGGGCTCGACCTGCGGGGGGCGGCCGGCACGCCGGTGCGCGCCGCGGCCGCCGGCCGGGTTGCGCTTGTCGGCGACTTCTACTATGCCGGGCAGTGCGTTTTCATCGATCACGGCCTGGGCATGGTCAGCCAGTATTTCCACCTCTCCGCGGTCGACGTGCGCGAGGGCCAGGCGGTTTCCGCCGGCGAGGTCGTCGGCCGCATCGGCGCGAGCGGCCGGGCCACCGGCCCGCATCTGCACTTCGGACTCGCCATCCTGTCCCAGAACGTCGATCCCGCGCCGCTGTGCGGCATTTCCCCCGCACCCGGAGGACAATGACATGACCGCCGACGAAGCGCAGGGTTTCGAGGCCCGGCTGGCCCGGCTGCAGGAGATCGTCGCCCGGCTCGAATCGGGCGGGACTCCGCTCGAGGAGAGCGTGGCCCTGTACAAGGAGGGCTTGTCCCTGGCCGCGAGTTGCCGTAGGCAGCTCGATGATGCCGTGAACGAGGTCACCCTCTACCAGGACGGCCTGGCCAAGGCCTTTGCCGTCGATACCGACAAGGAGTGAGAGAGAATGGACGCTGCCGCGATCAAGAAGGAGCTGGCCGAGCGCGCCGCCCTGGTCGAGGCCCATCTCGAGGGCTGCCTGAAGGAGTGCGACATCCCGCCGGGGCTGCTTGAGGCCATGGAGTACAGCCTGCTCGGCGGCGGCAAGCGCCTGCGGCCCGTGCTCTGCCTGACCTTTGCCGAGCTCTTCGGCCTGCCTGCGGCTGCCGCCATGCCCTTTGCCGCGGCCTTCGAGCTCATCCACAGCTATTCGCTCATCCACGACGACCTGCCGGCCATGGACGACGACGATCTCAGACGCGGCAAGCCCTCGAACCACAAGGCCTATGGCGAGGCCTACGCCATCCTGGCCGGCGACGGCCTCAATACCGAGGCCTTCCGCCTGTGCTGCGAGGCCGGGGTGCACGTTCCGGCCGGGCGGGTGCTCGAAGCCACCCGGCTGCTGGCCGTGGCCGCCGGCGCCGCCGGCATGGTCGGCGGCCAGGCCCTGGACATGGACTTCACCGACCGCCCCGGCGTCTCCCTGCCCGAGCTTCAGGACATGCACGCGCGCAAGACCGGGGCGCTCATCCGCGCGGCCTGCGAGTGCGGCGCGGTCCTGGCCGGGGCCGACGCCGCCGGCCGGACGGCGGCGAAAACCTACGGCGCGGCCGTGGGCTCGGCCTTCCAGATCGTGGACGACATCCTGGACATCGTCGGCGACGAGGCCACGCTGGGCAAGCCCGTGGGCAGCGACCTGGAGAAGAACAAGACCACCTACCCGAGCCTGCTCGGCCTGGATGCCAGCCGCAAGCTGGCCGAGGACAGGGTTGACCAGGCCGTGGCCGCGCTCGCGGCCTATACCGGGCCCAAGGCCGAGCTCCTCGTCCGGCTTGCCCGCTACATCGTTGAGAGGGTACAGTGAGCGCATATCAGGACAGCATCGCCGGCGTGGCCCAGGCGGCCGCGCCCGAAGGAAGGACCATGCCCGAGCCCGTCGAGGATACCCGACAGATCCTGGCCGCCATCGACTCTCCGGCCGACGTCCGCAAGCTGCCGACCGAGGACCTGGCCCGGCTGGCCCAGGAGGTCCGCGAGCTGATCATCGATACCGTGTCCAAGACCGGCGGCCACCTGGCGCCCTCGCTCGGCGTGGTCGAGCTGACGTTGGCCCTGTGCAAGTGCTTCGAGCTCGGCCGGGACAAGATCGTCTGGGACGTGGGCCACCAGGCCTATGCCTACAAGATCCTCACCGGCCGGCGCGACCGCTTCCACACCCTGCGCCAGCAGGACGGCATCTCCGGCTTTCCCCGGATGGCCGAGTGCCCGGCCTTCGACCATTTCGGCGTCGGCCACTCCTCGACCTCCATCTCCGCGGCCCTGGGCATGGCCCTGGCCCGGGACCTGGCGCGCGAGAACAACAAGGTCCTGGCGGTCATCGGCGACGGCTCCATGACCGCCGGCCTGGCCTACGAGGGCTTAAACCAGGCCGGGGGCCTGGGCGCCGACCTGGTGGTGGTGCTGAACGACAACGAGATGTCCATCTCCAAGAACGTCGGCGCCCTGTCGAGCTTTCTTTCGCGCAAGCTGTCCACGCCCTGGCTCTTGCGCCTGAAGCGCGAGTTCGAGGCCAAGCTCCGGCAGATTCCGCGCATCGGCGAGGACCTCGCGGCCTATTCCCGGCGCAGCGAGGAGGCCTTCAAGAGCTTCTTCACCCCGGGTACGCTCTTCCAGTCCTTCGGCTTCAACTACCTGGGCCCCATCGACGGCCACAGCTTCGAGGACCTGATCGATGTCTTCGAGCAGGTGAAAAAGCTCGACGGCCCCATCCTGGTCCACGTGTTGACCAAGAAGGGCAAGGGCTACGAGCCGGCCGAGCGCAACCCGACCTATTTCCACGGCGTGGGCTGCTTCGAGCCCGAGACCGGCACGGCCAAGAAGTTCGGCGCCTGCGGCCTGCCGTCCTACACCGACGTCTTCGGCCAGACCCTGTGCGAGCTGGCGGCGAAGGACGAGAAGATCGTGGCCATCACCGCGGCCATGCCCGAGGGCACGGGGCTGACCCGACTGCGCACCGAGCTGCCCGAGCGCTTCGTGGATGTGGGCATCTGCGAGCAGCACGCCGTGACCTTCGCCGCCGGCCTGGCCGCCAGCGGCTACCGCCCGGTGGTGGCCATCTACTCCACCTTCCTGCAGCGCTCCTACGACCAGATCGTGCACGACGTCTGCCTGCAGAACCTTCCGGTGACCTTCTGCCTGGACCGCGGCGGGCTGGTGGGCGAGGACGGGGCCACCCACCACGGCGCCTTCGACCTCTCCTTCCTGCGCCACATCCCGAACATGGTGATCATGGCGCCCAGGGACGAGTCCGAGCTCAAGAACATGCTGGCCACGGCGCTCTCCCTGCCCGGACCGGCGGCGCTACGCTATCCCCGGGGCGTGGGCGTGGGCGCGGACTTCTCCGGCCCGGCCAGGATACTGCCCCTGGGCCAGGGCGAGCTGTTGCGCGAGGGCGGCGACGCCCTCATCCTGGCCGTGGGCAGCCGGGTCCATCCGAGCCTGGAGGCGGCGGACGAGCTGGCCGCGGAAAACGGGATCGAGGTCGCGGTCTTCGACGCGCGCTTCGTGAAACCTTTGGACGAGGCCCGGATCACGGCCCTGGCCGGGCGCTTCGGGCACATCGTCACGGTCGAGGAGAACGCGCTGGCCGGCGGCTTCGGCTCGGCGGTGCTGGAGCTGCTGTCCGACCGGGGACTGACCGCGGGCCGCGAGGTCAGGCGCCTGGGCCTGCCCGACCGCTTCGTGGAGCACGGCGCCCAGCGGGCCTTGCGCATCTCGCTCGGTCTGGACAAGGCCGGCATCAAGGCCGCGATCCGCGAGCTGCTGGCAGGCTAGCCGTGGTGCGACGGTCTGAACCAATGGAAGGGAGCGCTAGGCGTCTGGCTGGCCCAGATTTGGCAAAGAGTGGCTAGATGTGCATTTAATCGGATTTCACGGAGCTTTTTGCCTATTGAATGCATGTCCGTGGGTTGTTCGGGCAACCGCCAAGATGCCATATGAAAATTGATTGCCTATGGGCTATACTTCCTGCTAGGGCTTAATTGAGAGGTTCGTCCATGAGTACGCCAGCAGCGCAGCCGCAGAGCCTTGTTGAGACCATCAATGAACGGCTCAATCTCGGCCCAATTTCGGAGCCGGAATTGTTTCGGTTTGAAAAGGCCGCGCGGGAGTTAATGAAAAGCCATCCCGCAGCAGGATACGATGCCCTTGGCATTATCGCTTGTCTTCGCGAAGATATCGAAGCCATGCGCCTGTTTCACAAAAAAGCCCTTGTTGCATCAGGCTATGCGGCAATGCAAATGCATAATTTTGCAGTTTCTCTCGGGCATTGTGGGTTCGCGGATGAGGCCAGAGAATGGGCCGAAAAGGCTTACGAGAAGAATCCTTTGAAACTCTCATCACTCCATATTCTTATCCAGCTCGCCTTCGTGTCCGGAGATCTTAATAATATTGAACAGCGCTTGAAGGAATGGCGGGAAAAGACCGGCAAACCTCATGAGTATGAAGCAGATTTGCTCGAAGACCTCGAGGACCTTCATACAGCCGAGGGCGCGCTGGAAGATTTCGAACATCACGGCGGCGGGATGACTCTGGACGAAATGGCCAAGCGTTATCAGCTTTGATCGGCATGCCGTACGCGGTGATTATCTCTCGGCCTGTCCAGAAACAACTCGACAAACTCCCGGCTGATGTCATCCGGGATGTGTACCGCGTTCTCCGCGATCTTGAAAACGATCCGCGTCCGGACGGAGTGAAGCTCCTCAAGGGGAAATTGAGGGGATTCTACAGGGTGCGTGTCGGGAATTATCGTATCGTTTACGACATCAAGGATCGCGAGTTGCGGGTAATTGTTCTTCGGGTCGCCGACCGCAGCATCGTGTACCGGTGATAGCCCGCATTTTTTCCCAGCCCATACTGACGGTTTGAAGTACGAGCCGGCTTACGGTAAGCAACGGATGCTTTTCATTCGCCCTGCAGCGCGCCTACCGAACGAGCCTTTATCGGCGTGACCGTTCGGTTCTCTCGCGCGCCAGCTCCTCTTCCTTCAGCGCGCGCCTCAGGACCTTGCCCACCAGGGTCTTGGGCAGGTCGGCCCTGAACTCCACCTGGCGAGGCACCTTGTAGGCCGCGAGCTTCTCCTTGCAGAAGGCGATGATCTCGGCCTTGTCCAGCTTCGCGCCGTTTTTGGGGACCACGAAAGCCTTGACCACCTCGCCGCGGGTCTTGTGGGGGATGCCCACGGTCACCGCCTCCTTGATCCTGGGGTGCTGGTAGAGCACCTCGTCGATCTCGCGCGGGTAGATGTTGTAGCCCGCGGAGATGATCAGGTCCTTCTTGCGGTCCACGATGGTGAAGTAGCCTTCCTCGTCCATGGTCGCGATGTCGCCGGTGTAGAGCCAGCCGTTTCTCAGTACCTGGGCCGTGTCGTCGGGCCGGTTCCAGTAGCCCTTCATCACCTGCGGCCCGCGGATGACCAGCTCGCCGACCTTGCCCGGGGGCAGCTCGATGCCGCCGAGCTCCATGTCCACGATGCGCGCGTCGGTGTCCGGGAAGGGCAGGCCGATGGTTCCGGGCTTGCGCTTGCCGTTCAGCGGGTTCAGGTGGGTCACCGGCGAAGCCTCGGTCAGTCCGTAGCCCTCGATGATCTCGGCCCCGGTGATCTCCTGGAAGCGGCGCAATATCTCCACCGGCATGGCCGCCGAGCCGGAGACGCAGTACTTGAGCGAGGCGAAGTCCGTGTCGGTGAAGTGTTTCTGCTGCATGAGCGCCATGTACACCGAGGGCGCGCCGGGAAAGACCGTGGGCTTGACCTTGTTCACCGCCGCCAGCACGTCGGCCGGCTCGAAGCGCGGGAAGGGCACGAGCGTGGCGCCGATGGCCGTGGGGAAGTTGAGGCAGACGGTCAGGCCGTAGACGTGGAAGTAGGGCAGGATGCCGAGGAAGACCTCGGGCTCCCGGCCCAGGGTGTGGAGCATGGACCGGCACTGGGTGAGGTTGGCCACCAGGGTGGCGTGGGTCAGCATGCAGCCCTTGGATACGCCGGTGGTGCCGCCGGTGTACTGCAACAGGGCGATGTCCTCGTCCGGCGAGACGCCCGCGTGGCGGAAAGTGGCCTTGCCGCGCACGATCTGGGGCCAGCGCACGACCTCGGTGCCCTTGTAGGGCACGCTTGCCAGCTTCTTCTCGCGCCAGAGCTTGGCCAGGGCCAGGTAGTTCATGGGGAAGGAGAGGGCCTGGGGGATGGTCGTGACGATGACCCGTTTCACCGGCAGCCGGTTCTTCAGGGCCGCGTACTTGGGCCAGAGCAGATCCAGGGTGATGAGCGTCTCGGCCCCGGCGTCGCAGAGCTGGTGGGTCAGCTCGGTCTCCATGTACAGCGGGTTGGTCATGACCACCGCCGCGCCGGCCTTGAGGGCCGCCCAGTAGGCGATGATCGTCTGGGGCAGGTTCGGCAGCATGATGGCCACCCGGTCGCCGGGGCGCACGCCCAGCGCGTGCAGGCTGCCGGCCGCGACGTCGGTCAGCTGCGAGAGGCGGCGGTAGGACAGCCGGGTGTTCCTGAAGACGATGGCCGGCCGCTCCGGATGGCGCTCGGCCGCGGCCTCCAGGAGGCCGTAGAGCGGGATGTTCTCGTAGTCCAGGTGGGCCGGGACCGAAGGATCGTAGTTGTCGAGCCAGGGGCGGGACGCATCGGACATGAACGCTGCCTCGTGAATAGGGTACCCGTGTTTACATTTCGGTCGCAAAACTGACAAGCGCCAACTGCACCCGGAACGGGGAAAAGCTGACAAGGGTTCTTCGGCGAAACGCGGAGCGGGTGCGGGCTCGGGGGCCGGCGTTGAACACGAAAGGCAGGGCGGCTGGCCGCTTCCGGGGGCCAGGAAGGGAAAGGCGAAAATCATCAAGATCGCCATGAGGGTGAAGAGGTCAGGGGCGGAAGTTCGGATAATGCCGCCCGGCCCCGGCCTTCCGCCCGGCGGCATCTCTCCTCAAGGCCGTCTTTCGGGTGTTCGATCGGGAGGCCGGCGCGGATCATAGGGCGGCGAAGAATCATCAAGTCCGCCACGAGGGGGTGAAGAGGTCAGGGGCGGAAGTTCGGATAATGCCACCCGGCTCCGGCCCCACGGCTGGCTTTCCTCACGTCATGGCCGTCTTTCGGTCGTTCGATCCGGAGGCTGGCGCGGATCGCAGGGCGGTGGGATGCGAGAAGCATCAAGACCGCCATGAGGTGAGGGCAGGACGGGCTGTCGCGGATGCCCGGATCATGCCGCCAAGTCCCGTCCCCTGCGTTTTCCCTCCATGGCCGCTTTTTCCTTCCTCGACTCCGTAAAAAAAAAGGCCCCGCCGGAATGCGGCGAGGCCCTTTGACGTCGTCTGTCGATCGCGGTCAGATCGGCTTCTTGGTGCGGTAGATGAGCTCCTTGACCCCGGCGGACTGGAGGCGCTCCTTGAGGCTGGCGCGCAGGGGCTCCATGTCGTTTTCGCCGCCGCGGTCCGAGACCAGGACCCGGTACCAGGTCTCGCCCGAGACCAGGCCCGTCTCGATGCGGGCGTCGATGCCCAGGCCGTCGATCTTGCTTTTAAGATCCTTGGCCTGGGCTTCCTTGCGGAAGGCGGAGGCCTGGTAGGTGAACAGGACCTTGCCCGTGGCCGCGGGCGGCGCCGGCTTGGCCGCGGTCTGGGCCGGCGGAGCCGGAGGCGTGGCCGGGGCGGCGGTTTCGGCCGGCTTGGCCGGTTCGGGGCTCGGCGCGGGCGCGGCATCGGCCGGGGCGGCCGGCTTGGCCGGGACGACCTCGGTCGTCTTGACCGCCGGGGGCTCGGGCGGCTTGGCCGCAGGCGCGCCCGGGGTTTCGCCCGGCTTCTTGGTCAGCTCGTCCATGTAGGACAGGTCTTCGGCTTTGAGCGCCTGGGGCTTGGGCTCGGCCTTCTTCTCCTCGGGCGCGGGCATGATCTGGGCGATCTCGGGCACGGCGCTCTCGGGATGGTAGCCCCGGCCGAGCAGCACGCCCAGGATGAAGACCCAGACCAGGCCCAGGAGCCCGGCCACGGACAGGGCGATGAGCCCGGAGAGCGAGATCTCGAAGGTGTAGCGACGGGGCCCGTCGGCCTGGCGGTTCACGGTGTTCTCCGGCATGCCTTTCTTGAGGAAGGGAAACTCCATCAATGCTCCTCCGTTACATGCGGCGGGGGGCCGAGACGCCGAGCAGCGCCAGGCCGTTGGCCAGGGTTGTGGCGACGCCGGACAGGAGGAGCAGGCGGGCGGAGGTCAGCTCGGCGTTCGGTGCGGCCAGCACCGGGTTCAGGGTGTAGTAGCGGTGCAGCAGCCCGGCCAGCTCGCGCAGGTAGTAGCTCACGTGGTGCGGCGAGTGGGTCCGGGCCGCGGCCTCGACCGCGTCGGGGAAACGCTCCAGGGCTCTCAGCAGATCGATGTCCGCTGGCGTGTCGAGCTGCGAAAGGAGCGCGGGTGCCGCCTCGGTCGGGCAGGCCAGGCCGGCCTCCTGGGCCTTGGCGAAGACCGAGGAGATGCGGGCGTAGGCGTACTGCACGTAGTAGACCGGGTTGTCCATGGATTTCTGCTTCACGAGCTCCAGGTCGAAGTCGAGCTTGGAGTCGCTTTTTCGTGAGAGGAACATGAACCGGGCGCTGTCCGTGCCGACCTCGCTGATGACGTCGTGCAGGGTCTCGAACTCGCCGGCGCGGGTGGACATGGCCACGGGCGCGCCGCCGCGAAGCAGATTCACCAGCTGCACCAGGATCACGTCGAACTGCTCCGGGGCCTTGCCCAGGGCGGCGATGCCGGCGCGCATGCGCGGGATGTAGCCGTGGTGGTCGGCGCCCCAGATGTCGATGACCAGGTCGAAGCCGCGCCGGTACTTGTCGTCGTGGTAGGCGATGTCGGAAGCGAAATAGGTCAGCTCGCCCGAGGACTTGCGCAGCACCCGGTCCTTGTCGTCGCCGAAGTCCGTGGTCCGGAACCACAGGGCGCCGTCCTGTTCGAAGGCCAGACCCCGGGCCTTCAGGTTGTCGAAGGAGCGCTGCACGGCCCCGGAGGCCACCAGGCTCTTCTCCGAGAACCAGACCTGGTGCTCGACGCGGAAATTGACGAGATCCTCCTTGATGCCGTCGAGGATCTTGTTCATGCCGTAGTCGTAGCAGGCGTCCACGGCCTCGGCCTCGGGCAGGTCGAGCAGCGCGCGGCCCCTGGCGTCGATGATCTCCTGGGCCAGGTCCTTGATGTACTCGCCCTTGTAGCCGTCCTCGGGGAAGATGGCCGGGGCGCCCAGGAGCTCGCGGTAGCGGGCGTGGATCGAGGTGCCGAGCATGCGCATCTGCCGCCCGGCGTCGTTGATGTAGTATTCGGTCTCGACCGTGTAGCCGGCGAAGCGCAGGATGCGGGTGAGCGAGTCCCCGATGGCCGCGCCGCGGCCGTGGCCGATGTGCAAGGGGCCGGTGGGGTTGGCCGAGACGTACTCCACCTGGACCTTCTGCCCGGCGCCGAGGCTCGATGCGCCGTAGCGCTCGCCGGCGGCCAGCACCTCGCACACGGTCTCTTGCCAGAAGGCCGGGGTGAAGGTCACGTTGATGAAGCCCGGGCCGGCGACCTCGGCCTTGGCCAGGCGGCTGTCGGCGGCCGTGAGGCGCGCGGCCACGTCGGCGGCCAGGGCGCGGGGGTTCGACTTGGCCGCGCCGGCAAGGAGCAGGGCGGCGTTGGTCGCCAGGTCGCCGAAGGTCGGGTCCTTGGGCGGCTCGATGACCGCCTTTTCCGGGAGGGCAAGGCCGAGGTCGGCCAGGACCCGGCCGAGAGTCGCTTTGAACGTGGTATGGGCGCGCATGAAGATGTCGTTGGGTTGTCGTTTGGGTTAGGGGCTTCGGATGGGGATGCGAAGAACCGTCTCTAGCACCTTTTGCCCTGGCTGCAAACTGCCTTGGCCGGCCTGGGCCGCCGGGGGCTTAAAGCCGCGCCAGATCGGCGGCGCCGGCCAGGTTCTCGCCCGTCCAGGGCTCGGTCCGGCCCTCGAAGTTGGCCTTGAGCAGCCGGGTCAGCACGCCCTTGGGGCCGAGCTCCACGAAGCGCCGGGCGCCGCCGGACCACATGGCAGTCAAGCTTTTGGTCCACAATACGCCCGCGGTCATCTGCTCCTTCAGCCGGGCCTTCAGCCGCGCCGGGTCGCTCTCGGGCGCGCCGCTCGCGTTCATGACCACCGGGAATTTCGCCGGCCGGAAGTCGGTTTTCTCGATGACCTTGGCCAGCTCGGCCGCGGGCTCGGCCATGAGCGGGGTGTGGAAGGCGCCGCTGACCGCGAGCATGACGGCCCGGCCCTTGGCCGCCCTGGCCTTCTCGGCCAGGGCCTCGACCGCGGGCTTTTCTCCGCTGACCACGGTCTGGGCCGGGGAATTGCAGTTGGCCACGCGCACGAGGAGCCCGGTCTCCCGGGCCGTATCCTCGACCAGCTCCGCCACCTGCTCCTCGCTCAGCTTCAGCACCGCGGCCATGGCGCCCTCGCCGCCGGCCTCGCTCATGAGCCTTCCGCGCAGGCTGACCAGGCCTAGGACCTCCTCGGGGGAGAGCACGCCCGCGGCCGAGAGCGCCGCGAACTCGCCCAGGCTGTGGCCGGCGGCAAAGGCCGGGGCGAGGCGAGCCCGCGCGGCCTGCCAGAGGTTCAGGGTGACGGCGGTCAGCGCCGGCTGGAGCGAGCGGGTGGCGGCCATGTCGGGCTCCTCGCCCTCCCAGCAGATGGCGCGAAGCGGCAGGCCCGAGAGCTTCTCAGCGGTCTTCCACAGGGCCATGGCCGCCGGATCGGCCTCGGCCAGGTCGCGGCCCATGCCTTTTTCCTGCGAACCCTGGCCGGGGAAGAGCACGGCCAGACGATTGGGTGCGTCGCTCACTTTCCTTTGCTCCTTTACTGGCGTATGTCCTTTCGACAAGCCGGGATAGTTGAACGGCTTGACTTTTTCAAGAGGCAGGCAGTGCAGATCAACATCGAGACCAGACACGACCCGACACCGAGCTCGGTCGCCGCCAGGGCCAAGGTCCTCGGCCGGGAGCTGAGCCCTGGCCAGGCCGAGAAGCTGGCCGTGTACCTGGGCCTGCTCGCGGTCTGGAACGCGAAGATGAACCTGGTCGGCCCGCACGACTGGCGGGCCATGCTCTCCGAGCTGGTGGCCGACAGCTGGCATCTGGCCGACTTTCTCGACGGCCTGGCCCTGCCCGCAGAGCCGCGCACCCTGGACCTCGGCTCGGGCGCCGGCCTGCCGGGCATCCCCCTGCGCCTGTTCTGGCCCCGGGGCGAGTACCGGCTGGTGGAGGTGCGCGAGAAGCGGGTGGTCTTCATGACCACGGCCCTGTCGCACCTGGGCCTGCCCGGGACCTCGGTCTTCATGGGGCCGGCCGAGCGCCTGCCGGAAAGCATGCGCGGGGTGGACCTCGTCGTCTCCCGGGCTTTCCGCCCCTGGGCCGAGGTTCTGTCCCTGGCCGGAAAGCTGATCGCGTCCTGCGGCCTGGTCATCATCATGGCCAACTCCCCGCCGCCGCCCGAGAGGGCCTGGCCCGGGGGCTGGCGCCTCTCGGCCTCGCGCGAGTATCCGTCCTCGGCCGGGCAGCGCTACTTCTGGGCCTTCACCCCGGAGAGCTGCTCCAGGTAGCCCTCGCGGAAGATGATCTTGGTCGCCGCCGCGTCGGCCACCTCGGCCAGCTCCATCAGGCTCTCCAGGAAATCGAGGATCTCGTAGCGCCGCTCCTCGGGCGAATTCATGAAGTCCTCTTTCAGCTCGCCCGAGGAGAGGTACTCCTTGAGCCCGCTTATGTATGCGCTGTCCAGTCTCATGGGCGTCTTCGCTCCTTGGTTGTCAGGTCAGTCGTTGTGGTAGGGCAGGTTCCTGGCGATGGCCACGGCCCGGTAGAGCTGCTCCAGGAGCACCACCCGGGCCAGCTCGTGGGGCAGCGTCAGGGGTGACAAGCTTATGCGCTCGCTCGCCCGCTCGAGGACCTCGGCCGACAGGCCGTAGGGGCCGCCGACGACGAAGACCGGGCAGGCCGGATCCTCGATCAGCCGGGTCAGCCAGGCCGAGAGCTCGCGCGAGGTCATGCTCCGGCCGTGCTCGTCCAGGCAGACGAGCCGCTCGCCGGCTCCGAGCCGGGAGAGGATGGCCCGGCCCTCAACGCTCTTGCGCGCCTCGGGCGGCAGCGCGGCCGGCGCGTCCTTGACCGTCTCCTCGGACAGGGCGACGAAGCGCGAGAGGAGTTTTTCGTAGTGGGCCGCGGCCTCCTGCCAGAATCCCGCCTTGGGCCGGCCCACGTGGACGATGCGGATGGTCTTCATGTCGCGTTGCTGCCTCCAGCGGCTTTAGTCACCCCGGCCCGGCTTGTCAAAAGCGCGGCCGTCCGGGGGGCCGCTTCAAAGCCGCGCGGAAAGATGCTAGGGAGCTGTCCATGCGTCGGCTCATCCTGCTTGCCCTCTGCGCGGCCGTTTTGTGCCTCGGCCTCGTGCCGGCCGGTCCGCAGCCCCTCGGGCAGGCCTGGGCCGCGGGCTCCGAGCCCGCGCTGCTGCTGGCCAACCTGCTCATGGACAACAAGGCCGGCGAGATCACGGTCCGCTTCGGCGTGAGCCTGGAGGACCCCACGGAGTTCGTGGCCCGCGCGCTGAAGGAGGGCACCTCGGCCGTGCTCATCTGCGAGGGCGAACTCATCCGCCGCCGCAACTTCTTCTGGGACGAGGCGGTCGGCGCGGCCGCCTCGGAAAGCCTCATCCGCTACGAGCCGCTCAGCCGCGAATACATCCTGGAGCGCGGCGGCGAGGACCAGCCCCTGCGCCACAAGAACCTGGCGGCCCTGGTCGAGCGCGGCTGGCGCAGCCTGGCTCTCGATCTCGGCCCCTTCAACCGGCTTACGCCCGGCGAGAGCTACGCCCTCGAGCTGCGCGTGCGCCTGAAGCGCCAGGACGTTCCGCTCTGGGTCAAGAATTCGCTCTTCTTTTGGTCCTGGGAGCTTGTTCCCGAGGTCCGCTACCGGCTTGATTTCACGGCCTGAGCATGAGCGAGCCCGAACCCATCCGCGTCGGCCAGACCGACACCCGCGAGCGCAAGCGCCGCCAGCGCGAGCTCTGGCTGGCCCTGGGCGGCTTCCTGCTGGTCCTGGTACTGAGCGCGGTCGAGCTGCGCTTCGTGGCCGTCGATTCCTACCTCTTCCTGGTCGTCTTCAACTTCAACTTCCTGCTGCTGCTGGTCGTGCTCTTCGTCGTGGCCCGCAACGTGGTCAAGCTGGTGCTCGAGCGGCGCCGGCAGGTGCTGGGCTCGCGCCTGCGCACGCGGCTGGTCATGGCCTTCATGTCGCTCTCGCTGGTGCCGACGGTGCTCATGTTCCTGATCGCCGTCAAGTTCGTGCAGACCGGCATCGACTACTGGTTCAAGATCAGGGTCGAGGACACCCTGGAGAAGTCCCTCGAGGTCGGCCAGGACTACTATTCCCTGACCCGCGACCAGCTGCGCAAGCTCGGGGTCTCCCTGGTCGAGGACTTGAGCGCCTCGGGCCTCGATCCGGCCGCGCCCGAGGCCGGCGAGTTCATGTCCCGGCGGGCCAAGCAGTTCGGGGCCGGCTTGGTCGGCCTGATCAGGCCCGACGGCGGGCAGAACCACTGGCGCATGGGCCGCTCCTTCACCGTGGCCTGGCCGGAGATCGCCGCGCGCATCGACTGGCCGGCCTTGAAGGAGCAGCCGGGCTTCTGGTCCACGGTCTACTCCCTGCCCGACAAGGACCTGGTCGTGGGCCTCGTGCCGGTGGACGCCGCCGGCAGCGTGTACCTGGCCCTGGGCCAGAACCTCGGCCGGGGGCTCATGGCCCGGCTCGACCAGATCGTGCGCGGGGTGGAGGAGTACAAGAAGCTCTCGGCCTTCAAGTATCCGCTCAAGATCGCCCTGTACATGACCCTGGGCCTGCTCACCGCGAGCCTGATTCTCGGCTCCATGTGGTTCGGCATCCGCCTGGCCAAGGAGCTTTCCGCCCCGGTCCAGGCCCTGGCCGACGGCACCCAGCGCATCGCCCGCGGCGATCTCTCGGTGCGCCTGGTGGACCAGTCCTCGGACGAGCTGGGGTTCCTGGTCCAGAGCTTCAACCGCATGGCCGAGGACCTGCAGGGCATCCAGGGGAGTTTGAAGCGCGCGAACCTGCAGCTCGAGCAGCAGAACCAGGAGCTCGAGGCCAGAGGCAGCTACATGGAGGCGGTGCTGAACAACATCACCGCCGGGGTCATCTCGTTCGATATCCACGGCCGGGTGAGCACGGTCAACCGCGCGGCCGAGGCCATGCTCGGCCTGGACGCCCGCGACATTCTGGGCCGCGAACCCTCCGATCTGAGCGGCCCCTTCGCCGAGCTCTACGCCGAGCTGCGCGATCGCATGGCCCGCGTGCCGGGCTTCACCTGGCAGCGCCAGGTGGAGGTGGCGATCGGCAGCCGCGAGGTCAAGTTCCTGGTGAACATGGTCGCGCTGACCGGCGCCGAGGGCCGAAACGTCGGCGTGGTCGCGCTCTTCGAGGACATCACCGAGCTGGAGAAGATGCAGCGCCTGGCCGCCTGGCGCGAGGTCGCCCGGCGCATCGCCCACGAGATCAAGAACCCGCTGACCCCGATCAAGCTCTCGGCCCAGCGCCTGGAGCGAAAATTCGCCGGCGAGGTGGGCGATCCGGCCTTCCGCGAGTGCACCGGGCTCATCGTGCGCCAGGTGGAGCACATGCAGCAGATGGTCCAGGAGTTCTCCTCCTTTGCCAAGCTGCCCGAGGTCGTGCCGCAGCCCGACGAGCTCTCGCCGCTGGTGGCCGAGGTCGTGACCCTCTTCCGCCTGAGCCACAGCCGCATCCGCTGGGAGCTCAAAGATTCCGGGGACCTCGGGACCTCGCGTTTCGACCGCGAGGCCATCCGCCGGGTGCTGATCAACCTGCTGACCAACGCCGCCGAGGCCCTGGACGACCGCGAGGACGGCCTGGTCGAGGTCGACCTCAGCCGCGATCCGCTCCTGAATCTCGTGCGCCTGGAAGTGCGCGACAACGGCCCGGGCCTGAACGCCGAGGAGCGCTCGCGCCTGTTCGAGCCCTACTTCTCGCGCAAGAAGGGCGGCACGGGCCTGGGCCTGACCATCGCCCGGTCCATCGTCAGCGACCACCACGGCTACATCCGGGTCCGGGCAAACGAGCCCCGGGGCACCGTCTTCATCATCGAGCTGCCCATCACCTGATTGTCCCTCCCGGCGGTACGGCCGAAAAAGGGCGTGACAGCCGGGACGCCTTGGGCCAAACTGGGCCAAGTACGAAAATCCAGCAGGGAGCGGCATGCGCATCGTCGTCTGCGGCGGCACGGGCTTCATCGGCCAGGCCCTTGCCCGTCATCTGCTGGCCGAGGGCCACGAGGTGGCCGTGCTGTCCAGGAGCGCGCAGAAAGTCCGCGCGCTCTTCGGCGGCCGCGTCGCGGCCGTATCCTGGGTCGCCGCGCCGGGCTTCGCCGAGGGCGCCGGGGCCGTGGTCAACCTGACCGGAGAGAATATCGGCTCCGGGCTGTGGACGCGAGACAAGCGCAGGCGCATCTTTGATAGCCGGGTCCGGGCCGGGCAGGCCGTAGCCGAGGCCGTGGCCCTGGCGCAAACCCGGCCGAAGGTCGTGGTCCAGGCCTCGGCCGTGGGCTACTATGGCCATACCGGCAACCGCACGGTGGCCGAGGACTCGCCTCCGGGCAAAACCTTCCTGGCCGAGGTCTGCCGGCAGTGGGAGCCGTCCTCGGCCGCGGTGGAGGCGCTCGGCGTGCGCCGGGTCGTCATCCGCTCCGGCATCGTCCTCGGCCCGGGCGGCGGGGTGCTCGGCCAGATGCTGCCGGCCTTCCGCCTCGGGCTCGGGGCGACGCTCGGCGACGGCCGCCAGGGCCTGTCCTGGATCAGCCTCGACGACGAGGTCCGGGCCATCGCCTTTCTTATCGAGAACGAAGCGGCCAGCGGGGTCTTCAATCTCTGCGCGCCGGGGCCGGTGGACAACCGGACCTTCGCCGCGGCCCTGGCCGCGGCCGTGCACCGCCCGCTCCTTCTGCGCGCGCCGGCCCTCGCCATCCGGCTGCTGCTCGGCGACATGGGCCGGGAGCTGCTGCTCGACGGGCAGTTCGTGAAGCCCATGCGGCTTCTTGAAACGGGTTTTCGCTTCCGCTATCCTGAACTGACAGGGGCACTCGCGGCGGCGCTGTCCTAGCGCCGGCCCGGTTGCCCGGAGGAAGGGAAAGAACAGGTGTTCCGCTCCGCCATGCGCATCCTGATCGTCGAGGACGAGGCCATCGTCTCCATGGACCTTGCCCGGCGCCTGGCCCACATGGGCTACGAGGTGGCCGGCACGGCCCGAACCGGCGAGGAGGCCGTGACCGAGGCCCGGCGCCTGGAGCCCGACCTCATCCTCATGGACATCATGCTCGGCGGCAAGATCGACGGCATTGACGCCGCGACGCGCATCCGCGAGAGCCTGCACGTCCCGCTGGTCTACCTTACCGCCTACGCCGACGAGAAGACGCTGGCCCGGGCGCGGATCACCGATCCCTTCGGCTACGTCATCAAGCCCTTCGAGGACAAGGAGCTGGGCGTGACCATCGAGATGGCCCGCTACAAGTTCCGCATGGACAAGAAGCTCCACGAGAGCGAGCGCTGGCTGGCCACCACCTTGCGCTCCATCGGCGATGCCGTGCTGACCACGGACAAGAAGGGCCGGGTGCGTTTTGCCAACCCCGAGGCCGAGCGCCTGCTCGGGGCGCAGGCCGACGAGCTGCTCGGCCGGGACCTGGAGGAGGTCTTCGTTTTATCCGACGCGGGCGGGAGTCCGGTCCGCGGACTGGTGGCCGGGGCGCTGAAAAAGGGCGAGGTGGCCCATTCCGGCCGGCTCTATTGCCTGCCCGCGCCCGGCGGCTCCATTCCGGTCCACCTGAACATCTCGCCCATCCGCGACGGCGGGCGCAAGCTCGGCACCGTGCTCGTCTTCCGCGACGTCACCGAGCGCCTGACGGCCGAGGAGAGCCTGCGCCAGAGCGTACAGCGCCTGCAGACCATGCTCCAGGAGACGGTCAACGCCCTGGCCGTGACCGGCGAGAAGCGCGACCCCTACACCGCCGGCCACCAGCAGCGCGTGGCCGACCTGGCCTGCCTCATGGCCGAGCGCATGGGCCTGGACGGCTCGGCCTGCGAGGGCCTGCGCGTGGCCGGCCTGCTCCACGACCTGGGCAAGATTTACGTACCGGCGGAAATTCTCTCCAAACCCTCGCAACTGACGGACATGGAGATGGGGCTCGTGCGCACCCACGCCGAGGCCGGCTTCGACATCCTGCGCGAGATTCCCTTCCCCTGGCCGGTGGCCGAGGTCGTACTCCAGCACCACGAGCGCCTGGACGGCAGCGGCTACCCGCGGGGCTTGGCCGCCGGGGCCATCCTGCCCGAGGCGCGCGTGCTGGCTGTGGCCGACGTGGTCGAGGCCATGAGCTCGCATAGGCCCTACCGGGCGGCCCTCGGCGTGGAGCAGGCGCTCTTCGAGATCGAGAAGAACAGCGGCCGGCTCTACGACCCGGCGGCCGTCACGGCCTGCCTGTCGCTTTTCCGCTCCGGCTACGCCTTTCCCGCCCCGGGCGTGGGCCCGGGCTACAGCTACGGCCGGGGAAACAACGGCCTGAAGGATGGACACTCGAATTGAGCGCGAGCATCCTCATCGTCGACGACGAAGAGTCCATCCGCTTCTCCCTTAAGGGCATCATCGAGGACGAGGGCCACAAGGTCCTGGAGGCCGCCAGCGGCGAGGAGGGGCTCGCCCTGTGCGAGGACTCCCTGCCGGACCTGGTCTTTCTGGACATCTGGCTGCCGGGCCTGGACGGCCTGACCGTGCTCGAGCGCCTGCGCCGCCTGTCCAACGACCTGCCGGTGGTCATGATCTCCGGCCACGGCAGCATCGAGACCGCGGTCACGGCCATCAAGAAGGGCGCCTTCGACTTCATCGAGAAGCCGCTCAGCCTGGAAAAAGTGGTCATCGCCGTGAACAAGGCCCTCGAATTCCGCGATCTGCGGCGCGAGAACCAGGCCCTGCGCGCGAGCATCAGCGAGGGCCAGGTCCAGAAGCTGACCGGCGAGTCCTCGGCCATCCGCACCTTGCGCGAGCAGATCGCGCGCGTGGCGCCGACCGACGCCTGGGTGCTCATCACCGGCGAGAACGGCACGGGCAAGGAGATCGTGGCCCGCATGATCCACGCCGGCAGCCGCCGGGCGGAGAAACCGATCATCGCCGTGAACTGCGCGGCCATCCCCGAGGAGCTGATCGAGTCCGAGCTCTTCGGCCACGAGAAGGGCGCCTTCACCGGCGCGGACCGCGCGGCCGAGGGCAAGTTCGAGCTGGCCGACAAGGGCACGCTCTTCCTGGACGAGATCGGGGACATGAGCCTCAAAACCCAGGCGAAAATCCTGCGCATCCTGCAGGAGCAGCGCTTCGAGCGCCTGGGCAGCCGCAAGACCGTGACCGTGGACGTGCGCGTGGTCGCGGCCACGAACAAGGACCTGATGGCCGAGATCAAGGCCGGCAAGTTCCGCGAGGACCTCTACTACCGGCTGAAGGTCTTCCCCATCGCCCTGCCGCCGCTGCGCGACCGGCCCGAGGACATCCCGGGGCTCCTGGAGGAGTTCATGCGCATCCTCAAGCGCGAGCACGGCTTCAAGTCCGCCGAGTTCTCGCCCGAGGCCCTGGCGGAGCTTACGGACTACCCCTGGCCGGGCAACGTGCGGGAACTCAAGAACTTCGTGGAGCGCATGCTCATCATGCACGCCGGCAACCGCATCGGCCCCGACGACCTCCCCCCGGAAATGCGCGTCGCCGCCCTGGAAACCGCTGACGACGATCCCGCCGGCCTCGACCTCACTGCTACGACCACGGATTTGAAGATCGCGCGGGCGCAATTCGAAGCGAGATTCCTGGAAGCGCGACTCAAGGAATGCGGGGGGAACGTGACCAAGCTGGCCGAGATGGTGGGGATGGAGCGGAGCAGTTTGTATCGGAAGCTGAAGGCGTATAATATTAGTGTACAGGAGTAGTTTGCGGCACGTTTTATTTTAAAAGGAAGGAGATGTTTCTGGCTATCTGCAATGTTGTATGTCAATGTTTTTATCTTGATTAACTTTTTAAAGCCGAATCATGGATGCTGATCTTGTTGTTCTAATTATTTGATTGTACGATAATATCGGTATAATTTGGTATTAAGGCGTCAATCCCATCTTCTATTGGACTCTTTGTATTGCCTATCTTGGTATAGTACTTTATCATGTCGTTTGAGATCAAGATATTAAAATCATCTTGTCGGTATATTGGCTTCGTATTTGAAAATCTATCCCATTCTTGCAATGTGTCACATAGGCGCAATAGGTATGATATTAGAGATTTATTAAGTACTATTTTGTGCGTATGGAATAGCCGGCTCTCAAGGTTGTGTAAATAGATTGCAGCGCACGCCGGGAGGATGTCCTTATTAATATTTCTCCAGTCAAAACTTGTGTTTTCGATTTTTGTTTTTTCTCCAATGCGCTTTCGTGGATTCTTGGCTTCATATAACTCGACTATATATTTTAAAATCAATCGTCCACCTAATATGCCATGGCAATGCTTGTTAGAATTATTGTCGTATAATGCCCCTGCTGTATAATTTAATCCCATATTTTTAAAATATAGAGTCAGGCGGAGGCTGGTTTTTCTGTCTTTTAATAATTCCTCTTCCGGCGGGAAAGATTTAGTTTGTTTTTTGTGCCGCTTGTATTGTGAGGATTGTATTGTTTTGTTGGCTTGAGCTTCATAAAAATAACCTACATCATGTAATAGGAAGGCAATTTTAAAGGTGATTTCATCCGTTTTTATAGTAATTTTTTCTTTAAAAAATAACTGGTAGAGATAGAGTCCTAAAATATACGTATTGACCGCATGGCATACATGGTCGCGGAAGTTTTTGTAATTCAATATTTCTTCAATTAGGTTTAGGATGTCTATATAATCCCCCGCCCTACCCTTTCTGTGTGGCTCAAAGAGCTTCTTTATGATGGTAATTGCAAGCTTTTTCTTGGAGTTGAAACTGCGTGCCCTCAAGAATTTAATTAACAACACCTTTTCGATATGGGTCGTCCATTCGCCATCTACATCAGAAATAAATTGATTCGTTAAAAAATAAATCAATGTTTTCTTGATGTTGTTGTGCATCGATTGCACTCCATTTATATAATTATATTCGATACTTGCCTGCGAGGAGAACAATAAAAAAGCAGGTTGTGGTGATTTACGCCGCCCAAATCCCTGCCTCGCGGTAGGGGATGCCCATCTCGTAGAGGACGTCCGCTTCGAGGGAGGCGCCGGTGGGCCAACGGATGATGCCGAATTCGTCGATGCGGACCTGGTCGAAGGTGGCGTAGTTTTTCAGCGGCCCGAAGAGCGGCCCGCGCAGGGAGCCGGTCAGGTCCACGTCCCGGATCGAGCCGTCGGTGAAGCTCAGGCGCAGCCAGTAGCGGCCGACGGGGCAGACGGTGGTGATTGCGATGCGGCAGCTGGCCATGGCATCCCCCTTTATGGCCTCTTCGCTTCCTTTCCTTCCTGCGTCACGCCGCCCGCGTATCCGCCTCGCGGACTGTCGTGCCCAGCTCGTAGAGCGCATCCGGCGCCAAGTCCGCGCCATTGGGCCAGCAGACGGTGCCGGACTCCTCGTCGAAGCGCACCTGGGCGAAATAGCCCGGGTCCTTCAGGGGCTCGAAGAGCGGACCCCACAAGGTTCCGGTCAGGTCCACGTCCTTGACCGCGCCGTCGGAAAAGCCCAGGCGCAGCCGGTAGCCGCCGAGGTGGCGGACGGTGGTGACTTCAATGAGATGATCGACCATGGTCAAATTTTATATTACAGGGGCGATATTGGCGTCAACAGTTCGTGCCGGCTGGGTCGATGGCCGAAATGTCCCCGCCTCCCCCCTTTATGGCCTCTTTCTTCTCTTCCTACCCCCGAATCCAGATGATGCTCGCCTGGCGTCCGGTCTTTTGATGTTTGCGGTAGCAGAAGAAAAAGTCAACCAGGCTGTAGGTGCAGAGGTCCAGGCCGTAGATGTTGCGTTCC
Source organism: Desulfovibrio sp. UBA6079 (assembly GCA_002428705.1). Lineage (GTDB taxonomy): Bacteria > Desulfobacterota > Desulfovibrionia > Desulfovibrionales > Desulfovibrionaceae > UBA6079. Next base: position 113,137 of record DIXN01000027.1, on the reverse strand, counting down.
TTGATACCGGCGGCTTGCAGCTGGTCGCGGGTCAGGTGCCAGAGGTCCACGGTTTTCGTGTCCGGGGTGAAGTAGTCGGCGAAGGCCGGGCCGAATTCGGCGTCGAAGTTTTTGAACTCGGCGTGGGCCGGGCACAGGCTCGGGCCGCGCACGGCCGAGCAGTCGGCCGGGTCCAGGCCGTATTTTTCGCAGAAGGCCGCAACGCCCCGGGTCGGGAAGCCGGCCACGTTGCCGCGCCAGCCGCAGTGCAGGGCGAGCACGTGCTTGCCGCCCTTGTGGGCCACGAAGATCGGCTGGCAATCCGCGGTCTTGATGATGAGCGCCTGGCCCGGGCGGGTGGTGGCCAGGCCGTCGGCCTCGACCGTGGAGCGGGCGGCCACGCCGGCCGGCTCGGGGTCGAAGGCGACGGTCGTGCCGTGGACCTGGCGGACCTCCTGCCAGTGGGCGAAGCCGATGGATTTCATGAGCGCGTCGCGGTTGGAGAGCACGCGCTTGTCGTCGTCGCCCTGGTCGAAGGAGACGTTGGCCTGGTAGAAGGGGTCGGCGGAGTAGCCGCCGATGCGCGTGCCGAAGTGGCAGCCGACGTTGTCGATGCCCGGGAAGGCGAACGGAATGACCAGCGGGCTCTTGGATGTGTTCACGGTGCCACCTCGATGACTTCGTCCTCGGTGATGATCAGGTGCACGGGCCGGTCCCAGGCCTCGGTGGGCAGCTCGGGCACGATCTGGAAGGAGTAGGCCAGGCCGACGAGCAGGGTGTCCTGCAGGGATTTGCGGCCGAGCAGGCGGTCGTAGTAGCCGGCGCCGAAGCCCAGGCGCGCGCCGTCGCGGTCGAAGGCCACGCCGGGGATGACGGCCAGCTCCGGGGTGAAGACGTCGAGCGGGGCGCAGGACGCCGGATCGGGCTCGGGGATGCCGAAGCCGCCGGGTTTCAAGTCCCGGTTGCAGGTCACGCAGCAGACGTTCAGCTCGCCCTTCTTGCCGGGCACCAGGCGCGGCAGGAGCACGCGGGCGCTGCGGCGCCAGAGGCTGTCCAGCAGCCGGGTGGTGCGGACCTCGTTGCGGAAGGAGGCGTAGAGCAGGACCTCGCGGGCCTTCTGGTAGAGGGGCAGGGCGGCCAGGCGCTCCTGGATGCGCCGGCTTTTCTCCTCCACCTCGGCCAGGCTCAGGGCCTCGCGCCGGGCCAGCATGCGTTCGCGCAGACCGCGCTTGTCATATTGCATGGTACTGATTCATATCAGCTTCCCTACCGATTGGAAGTCCCCCGTCTGGCCCCCCGGCCGATAATCTGGTAGGGGTGCGGCAACGAAAACCGATCCGGAGAGGAAATGCCCGCCCAGACCTTCATCGCCGTCGGCGACATCCACGACAAGCTGGCCAACCTGGAGCGCATCCCGGAGCTTGGGACCGCGGCCGGGATCATCATCACCGGCGACATGACCAACCGCGGCGGACCCGAGGAGGTCGAGTTCATCCTGAACACCGCCTCCCGGCTGGCGCCGCGCCTCTATGCCCAGATCGGCAACATGGACAAGCCCGGCAGCGAGGCCGCGCTCGATTCCATGGGCGTGAACATCCACCGCCGGGGCCTGGAGCTCGCGCCGGGCGTGGGGCTCATGGGCATCGGCTGGTCCACGCCCACGCCCTTCGGCACGCCGTCCGAGGTCCCGGAATGGGTGCTCGAGGGCTGGCTGGAGGAGACCTTCGCCCAGGTCAAAAACTACCCGCGCTTCGTGCTGGTCTGCCACACCCCGCCCAAGGATACGGCCACCGACGTCATCCGCGGCGGGACGCACGTGGGCAGCCAGGTGGTCCGGGCCTTCATCGAGAAACGGGCCCCCGTCGTCTGCCTCACCGGCCACATCCACGAGGCCCGGGCCACGGACAGAATCGGGCCGACGCTGGTGGTCAACCCCGGCATGCTCTCCAAGGGCGGCTACGCGCTTCTGACCGTGGACGGCGAGAAAGTGGGCGCGGAGCTGAAGGCGCTGGACTAGGCCATGCTGCTCTCTTCCTGGAACGTCAACAGCTACCGGGCCGTGGCCAAGAAGGGCTTTTTCGACTGGCTGCGGGGGGCGAGCGCGGACGTGGTCTGCCTGCAGGAGACCAAGGTCAGGGCGGATCAGCTGACCGAGGCCGACCTGCACCCGGACGGCTTCACCGGGGTCTGGTGCTCCTCGGAGAAGCGCCAGGGCTGGTCCGGCACGGCCGTCTTCCACAAAATAGCGCCCCTGGCCGTGACCTGCGACCTGCCAGACCCCGCCTACCAGGGCGAGGGCCGGCTCATCCACTTCGAGTACGAGGCTTTTCACCTCGTGAACTGCTACTTCCCCAACGGCCAGAGCAGCCCCGAGCGCCTGGCCTACAAGCTGGGGTTCTACGAGGCATTCCTGACCTACGCCCAGGAGCTGCGCCGGGCCAAACCCGTGGTCTTCTGCGGCGACGTGAACACCGCCCACACCGAGATCGACCTGAAGAATCCGAAGACGAACCGCCACGTCTCGGGCTTCCTGCCCGAGGAGCGGGCCTGGATCGACCGCGTCGTGGCCGCCGGCTACGTGGACACTTTTCGGATGTTCGAGCCCGGCCCGGGGCACTACACCTGGTGGGACTACCTGACCCGGGCGCGCGAGCGCAACGCCGGCTGGCGCATCGACTACTTCTTCGTCTCCGAGGAGCTGAAAAGCCGCGTCGTCCGGGCCTGGATCGAGCCCCAGGTCATGGGCTCCGACCACTGTCCCATCGGCCTCGAGCTGAACGTCTGAGCGGCCGCCCTACTTCTTTTCCGGTTTCCGCGCGGGCTTGCGGCCCGGCTTGGGTCCCGGCCTGGGTCCCTGTCGCGGCGCGCGCCCGGGCTTGGCTCCGGCCTTGTGTTCAGGCGTGGGTCCCGGCTTGGGGCCGGCTGCCTCCCTTCCTTTCACCGGCTCTTCCTTCTTCGGTCCGACCCTGGGTCCGACCCTGGGTCCGGCCTTGGCTGCCGGCCTGGGGCCGGGCTTGGCGCCGGTCATCCTTCTTCCCTTCGCCGGCTCTTCCTTCACCTCGATGACGGCCGCGCCGGACTTGGCGTCGCGCTGCGGAGCCTCCGGCCAGGCCGGGGTCAAGGCCTCGCCCGGACGGGGCAGGCGCTCGCGCGCGCCGGCCAGCAGCACCAGGCCCGACTCGGCGCAGCCGTAGACGCCGTAGCGCTCCCCGGCCAGGGGGAAGGGCTCGGACACGGCGCGGACCATGGTCGGCGCTCCGGCGACCGGCCCGGGCGCGGCGGCGAGGAACGACAGGCTGATGTTGCGCTTGGTGAGGCCCGCCTTGGCCGAGAGCGAGGCCAGCCAGTTGGGCGCGCCCATGGTGTCGAAGTTGAAGTGGCACCAGCCGGACTGGCCGGTGCCGGGCAGCGGGCAGTTCGCGGCGTGGGTGCAGGGGGCGAGCGGGCTGATGCCGTGCTCGATGAGCGCGTGGCGCAGGGACGAAAGCCGCCGGGCGGCCAGGCGCGTGCCCGGCTCGGCGACGAGGAGCCGGCTGTGGGGCGAGAGGCCGCGGGCCAGTTGCTCGGCCAGGCGCTCCAGGTCCGGGGCCTGGCGGCCGCGGCGGGGAGGGGCGATCTCGTTCAGCACGAAGGCCGCGCTGACCAGGTCGGCGGTCTCGCGCGGCAGGCGGGTGGCCGGGCCGGAGACCAGGTGGAAGCGCCAGGGCGACTCCCCGGCCAGGCCGTGGAAGATGGCCAGCCCGGCTTTCATGGCCCCGACCGACTTGTCCAGGCAGGTGAAGGAGAGCGCGCGCCCCCGCAGGCCCGGCCGGGCCAGCCACAGGGCCAGCGGCACGGTCAGCGGCCCGGAGCCCAGATCGGTGATCCGGGCGCCGTCGGCCAGGTCGAGGGCCAGGCCGGAAAACAGGCGGGTGAGGCGGTAGAGGTTCCAGGGCAGGAAATAGGACAGGTAGGCCGTGAGGAAACGCGGCGAGGCCATGTAGTCCGGGGAGAAGCCCGAGCCGCGCTCGTCGGTCAGGGCGTGGGACAGCTCGCTCACGGCCTGGGGCAGGTCGCGCAGGTGCTTGGCTTTGAGCGGCCGGACCGCGGCCAGGACCGCTCCCAGGCGCTCGAGCTGGGCGGCGGCCTCGGCGGGCAGGGCCGGAAAGAGCCGGGCCGGGCCGAGATGGACGGGGGAATCAGCGGACGTAGGCAAAGCGCATCCTCGAGACGAACTCGTTTTGGAAGTCAGGGGCGGCAGTCAGGTCGAGCACCCGGACCTTGTCCGGCAGGCTGACGGCGTAGGTCCTGGCCGGGCCGTCCTGGACCAGGAGCTCGGCCCCGGCGAGCGAGGTGTTGCCCGGGGTGTGCAGGCGCGCCTCCAGGCCCGGCGGCAAAAAGCCCAGGCGGGCCAGGTCCCCGGGCCGGGCGTAGCTGCCGAGCGCGCCCGAGAGGTAGACCGCGGTCAGGGCCGAGGAGGCCAGCCCGGCCTCGGCCAGAAGTTTGGATACGGCCAGGTTGAAGGCTGCCTTGACCTTGAGCAGCTCCTCCACGTCCTGGGCCTCGAGCCAGAAGCCCAGCGGCAGGCGCATGACCAGGCGGCCGCCGCGGGCCTCCAGGGTCGCGGCCAGTTTGGCGGCCAGCGGGGTCAGGCCCGCGGCGAAGCGGCCGCCCGGGGTCAGCACCCCGGCGAAGAGGAGCTGCGCGGCCAGCGAGAGATAGGCGGTGCCGGCCAGGCCCGTGGGCTCGACCTGAGGTCCTGGCGATCCGGTCGAGCCGAGCGGGCCGGACGGGGCGCCGGGTGCGTCGAAGAGCCGGGGCCGCAGGCCCGCGGCGGTCAGCTCGAAGGCGGTGATGGCGCCGGGGCCGGCCAGCACGCCGCAGCGCATGCCCGCGCCCTCCAGGGCCGGCCCCAAGGGCACGCTCGCGGCCAGGTATTCGCGCTCGGACAAAACCAGGACGAACTCGGCGTTGGTGCCCAGGTCCGCGAGCAGCCAGGGCGGCTTGGGCGGGCCGCCGGGGGCGAGGTGCAGCGCGGTCAGGCCGGCCGAGACGTCGGCGCCGATGAACGGCCCCAGGAGCGGCGGGATGTAGGCCGGCGGCAGGTCGCCGGCCAGGGTCAGCTCGCGGCCGCCGCGTTCGGTGAGGGCGTAGGGCGCGCGGGCCAGGCCGTCCACGGGCAGGCCGAGGAGCAGATAGGTCATGGCCGAGTTGCCGGCGACGCAGAGCTGGCGCACGGCTCCGGGCTGGGCCGCTACCAGCGCCCGCAGGCGGTCGAGGACGAGGCCTTGCAGATAGGCGCCGTGGCCCTTGGCGGCCAGGGCCAGCCGGCTCATGATCTCGGCGCCGGCGCCGGCCTGGGGGTTCACCTCCTGGCCCGCGGAGTGGACCTCGCCGCCGGCGAGGCTCGCCCAGCACAGCGAGGTTGTGCCGAGGTCGACGGCCAGGGCCAGCGGGGCCTCGGTGGCCGCCATGGGCGGCGGTGCGTCCGGCGCCGGGGGCTCGGCGGGGAGCATGACGTGCTCGCCCGGCCGGGCCTCGCGCAGGCAGGACAGGCGCTCGCCCCTGGCCAGGGCGTCCTCGTCCAGGAGCCGCTCTTCGGCCGGAAGGGGCCGCGGAGGTTTTCCGAGATAGCGCACCCGGCAGCGGCCGCAGCGCCCCAGGCCCGCGCAGAGCGGACCGCGCGGCCCGAGCCCGGCCAGGAACAGGGCCTGGGCCAGGCTCACGCCCTCCGGCGCCTCGATTTCGGTCTCGCGGCCGTCGGCAAAGGCGACGCGCAGGGTCTGGCGGGCCTTCTGCTTCTTCATCTCGGTCATCGCCGGCATGATCGCCGTAGACGGGGCGTTTGCCAAGGGGAATTTTCCTTGCGGCCTTGACGCCGGCCGGCGAGGACCTATACCTACTGGCGACGGCGTCTGCGCCGGCGGCTCAACACCAGCCTGAAGGAGTTTTTCATGGCCCTGGAAGAACGGAACTGCCCGTATTGCAAGCAGCAGCTCACCCCCTGGGAGGCTCCGCCCGAAACGTGGTGGGGCATCATCCTGGTCTGCAATAACAACGAATGCAGCTACTACGTCGGCTCCAACTGCAGCATCACCAACAAGCGCGACGACTCCCGGCTCGGCACCCGCTACGCCGAGGACCCGGCCAACAACTACCAGGCCTTCAACCTCCTGTCCTGGTGCCCGTTCTAGAGCCGGCGCCGGACGATACAGCCCGCACGATCAAGCCCTGCCGGAGACGGCGGGGCTTTTTTCGTGGCCGCGGGCGGAGATGAATCCCGAAGAGGCCGTGAAGGGCGCGACGGCGGCCGGGTCCGGGACGATGGTGCGATCCACGCGGACTCGTGCGCGGGTGAATGCCGTGGACGCTGCCGGAAGGACCCCGGGAGGACCCGGACGCCCGCCGTACGCGCCTCCTGCCTTCACTGGCAGTCTTCCTCTTGGGTCGTCCGGACGCAGGGTCCGGGAATGATCCTGCCAGCGCGCTGGGAGAGGGAAGGGCGGTCATCCCCTTCGCAGGCTCTTCGGCTTTTTCCCTCTGCGATCCGAGGCCGCGCCGGCCATGAAAAACGCCCCGGACCGTCTCGGTCCGGGGCGTCGGCGTGTCGTGGGGACCGGGGCTAGAGCTGGCCGCCGGCGGCTTGCCCGGCGGGCGCGGTCTGCATGGCCGTGGCGCTTTGCAGCCGGCTGTCGAGCACGGCCGTGATCTGCTTGAAGAGCGCCAAGCGGTTTTTGCTCACGTCCTTGGCCGGCGGGGTGATGACCTTCTGGGGGTTGATCCAGGCGCCGCCCTTCTTCATGCGGAAATCCAGGTGCGGGCCGGTGGCCACGCCGGTGGCGCCGACGTAGCCGATGACCTGGCCCTGGGAGACCTTCGAACCGGACTTGATGCCGCGGGCGAAGCGGCTCAGGTGCAGGTACATGGTCTCGAAGCCGCCGACGTCGTGGCGCACGGAAACAATGCGTCCGGCGCCGCCCTGCCAGCCGGCCGTGGTCACCGTGCCGTCGCCCACGGCCATGACCGGCGTGCCCGTGGGCGCGGCGTAGTCGATGGCCGGATGGGCCTTCCACTGGTGGGTCACGGGGTGCAGCCGGCGCATGGAGTAGCCGGAGCTGATGCGGCTGAATTTGAGCGGGGCCTTGAGCAGGGCCTTGCGCAACGACTTGCCGTTCTGGTCGAAGTAGGCCGGGCGGCCGTTTTCGTCCTCGAACAGAAAGCCCTTGAAGGTCGTGCCGTCGTTGGTGAACTCCGCGGCCAGGACGCGGCCGTAGCCGGCTTCCTGACCGTCCTTGAAGCGCTTCTCGACCAGGGCCTTGAAGGAGTCGCCGGTGCGCAGGTCGCGCACGAAGTCCACGTCCCAGGCGAAGATGTCGGCCAGGCGTATGGCCAGATCCGGCTTCTCGCCGGCGGCGTCCACGGCGGCGTAGAGGTTGTCGGCGATGGTGCCGGTGACCAGGGTGGGGCGCAGGTCGTAGGCGATGGCCTCCTTGCGCGCGTGGAAGCCCGCATCGTCGCGGGTGACGAAGAGCATCTCCTCCTGGCTGATCTGGTACTCGAAGCAGGTGAAGGAGGCGTCGCAGGAGCGGATGACGTAGGGCTGGCCGGCGCGCAGGGCGGTCAGGGCGAAGACCGGGCGGCAGGTTTCGGCCAGGTCGTGGATCTCCTGGGTGGAAAGGGCTTCGGCCAGGATGCTCGCGGCCGTGTCGCCTGCGGCGACCACGCCTTCCGAGACGTGCTCCTCCGGGGTCCCGGCCTCGCCGGCCTGGAGCGCTTCGGCCGTTTCGGCCGGCTCGGGCATGTCCACGTCGAAGTCGTCGATCGCCAGCACCTTGTCGGCGGGCGGGATGGCGGCCTCGTCATGGCCGAGGAAGAGGAAGGTCGAGCCCAGAGCCAGAAACAGGGCCAGACCAATGAAAAAGGCCAAATGCCGCTTCTGTGGGCATTTGGCCTCGTCGTTCGGGGGTATCGCTCGGTTTTTGTGCATGATTTCGTCCGTTTTGATGTGGGCCGCCAAAAACGGCCAAGTCCTAATCGGGCTACACCAAAACCTCCGGCCTTGTCCACCCGCAATCCCGGGCAGTGGCCGATCCGTCGGCGAGGTCGGGCAGGCCGAAAAAAAACGGAAAATCGCCCTCGAGCCCTAATGGGATTTGAAGATCGTCCGATGAGAATGCCAAGGCGGTTCGTAAGGCAAAGGCATCACTGGCATCACACCCAACCCAACGGCGCTACAGGATGTAGCTCGCCGCGTCACTTTCAAGGAGGAATAAACATGTCTCTGGTAATCAACCACAACATGATGGCGATGACCGCCAACCGCAACCTGGCCTCGGCGTACAACAGCCTCGGCACCTCGACCGAGCGCCTGTCGTCGGGCCTGCGCATCAACAGCGCCGCCGACGACGCCGCCGGCCTGGCCATCCGCGAGCTGATGCGCGCCGATATCGCCGCCCTGAACCAGGGCGTGCGCAACGCCAACGACGCCATCAGCCTGATCCAGACGGCCGACGGCGCGCTGCAGGTCGTCGACGAGAAGCTCATCCGCATGAAGGAACTGGCCGAGCAGGCGGCCACCGGCACCTACAACTCCGACCAGCGCCTGATCATCGACTCCGAGTACCAGGCCATGGCCTCGGAAATCACCCGTATCGCCAACGCCACGGACTTCAACGGCATCTACCTGCTGAACGGCAACCTGTCCGGCACCCATGACGGCTCCGGCATGCAGTCCAGCGGCGACCTGAAGGTCCACTTCGGTCCCGGCAATGACTGCTCCGAAGACTACTACTACCTGAGCATCGGCAATTCCACTGCCAGTGCCTTGGGCCTGGGCCTGGGGTCGTCCGCGAGCAACCCCGCCGGCCGTTCCATCTCCACCCAGCAGCTGGCCCAGACCGCGCTCGACGCCATCCAGAACGCCATCATCTCCAAGGACAAGATCCGCGCCAACCTCGGCGCCATGCAGAACCGGCTGGAGAACACCATCACCAACCTGGAGATCCAGGCCGAGAACCTCCAGGCTTCCGAATCGCGCATCTCCGACGTGGACGTGGCCACCGAGATGACCCAGTTCGTACGCTACCAGATCCTGGCCCAGTCGGCCACGGCCATGCTCGCCCAGGCCAACAGCCTGCCGAAGATGGCCATGAACCTGATCCAGGGTTAATCCCGGCCGCGACGACCGCCTCCGTTCGCGCATTCCATGGGTAGTGAAAGGCCCTCCGCAAGGGGGGCCTTTTGCATTGGCGGGACCGGCGGCTTCGGTCAGTTGTCGCGTTTGCGCTCGCGGGACAGGAAGACGCCGGCGAAGACCAGGATCGAGGCGGCCATCTGGGCCGGGGTGAAGGCCTCGCCGAGGATGAGCCAGCCCATGAGCACGGTGAAGACCGGGATCAGGTTCACGTAGCCCGAGGCCACGCTCGCCGGCAGCCGGCGCACGCTGAAGCTGTAGAAGCCGCAGGCCAGGAGCGTGGCGCCCAGGCCCAGGTAGACCACGGCCGCGACGGGCCAGAAGTCGAAGCGCTCGGGCAGGTCCACCCCGGGCAGGAGCTGCATGGGCAGGAAGAAGAGGGTTCCGGCGAAGACCTGGACCGCGGTCAGGAACCAGGCCGTGTAGCGCACCGCGAGGTGGCGGGCGATGATCATGTAGCCCGTGGCGCAGGCCATGGCGCAGACCTCGAGCAGGTTGCCGAGCACGGGGTTGGGCGCGTTCTCCTCGGGCGTGCCGGCCGCGGTCAGCCAGGCCACGCCGGCGATGGCCACCAGGAAGCCGAGGACCATGCGCCGGCTCAAGCGCTCCTTCAGGGTCAGCGCCGCGCCCACGGCGACCATGAGCGGCAGCATGGCCGTGACCATGCCGGCCTGGGAAGCCGTGGTGTAGCGGATGGCGTAGGCCTCGAAGACGAAATAGAGGCAGGGCTCGGACAGGCCGAGCAGCAGGAGCCAGCGCCAGTCGCCGCGCTCGTAGCGCGAGCCGCGCAGGCGCGGGAAGAAGACCAGCATGAAGGCCGCGCCCACGACCATGCGCCCGGCGATGAGCGTCAGCGGATGGAAGACGGCGTAGGCCGCCTTGGTGGCGATGAAGGCGCTGGACCACAGGATCATGGCCCCGATGAGCGCGGCGTAGGAGGCGAAAGCCGAGGGCGTGGCGTTTTTCACTGTGCTGCCGGGAGTGTTCGGGCCAAAAAAACCGGCCGCGACGCAGGGCCGCGGCCGGTTCGAGCTGTATCACTTCGCCCGGGGTTGTCAACGAGGCTACGCGCTCTCCACCTTCTCGGCGAAAAAGTCCGCGGGCCAGTAGAGCGGCGACGGCGTGCCGGCCAGTATCTCCTTCTTCGTGGCCTCGTCCACGGGCAGGGCGTGGCGGATGAAGCTGCCGTAGATGCCGGCGCGGTCCAGGTCGCCGATGAGGATGGCGCCCACGAGGTGATCATCCTTGAAGATCATCTTGCGGTAGACGAAGTGCTCGGGGTCCTGGTGCAGGTGAACCTCGTAGCCCGCGTCGCGCGGCGGGTTGGTGAGCCCGATGGAGATGGTGCCCAGGCCCAGAAAGGTCAGGCTGTTCATGGCCAGGCCGCCGGGGTAGGGCAGCCCGGCGCCGGCCATGTTGATGCCGGCGTTGACGCCCTGGTTGTAGGCGCTCGGCCAGATGGGCGTGACCGCGCGCTGGCCGGAGAGGATGTCCCTCGCCTCGGCCACGTCCCCGGCGGCGTACACGTTCGGGTTGGAGGTGCGCATGTAGTCGTCCACCACCACGCCCTTGTTCAGCGTGAGGCCGGCGGCCGCGGCCAGCGTCGCCTCGGGCGAGACGCCGGTGGCGATGATCACGACCTCGGCCGGCAGGCGGCCGCCGTCGGTCTCCACGGCCTCCACCCGGCCTTTGCCGTTCCTGCGGATGGCCGTGGGCTTGGCGCCGTGCAGGAATTTGAGGCCCTTTTTGTCCAGGTGGCGCACGATCAGCTCGCTGGCGTTCTCGTCGAAATAGGTGCGCATGATGCGCGAGCGCACCACCAGGGTCACGTCCTTCTTCAGGTACAGCAGGGCCTCGGCGGCCTTGAGCGCGATCAGCCCCGCGCCCACGACCACGAAGCGCTCGGTGAAGTCCACAACCTCGCGCAGGGCGTCGGCGTCGGCCCAGGTGGTGAAGGAGTAGACCCCGGGACCGTCCAGCCCCGGGATGTCGGGCCGGGTGGGCCGGCCGCCGGTGGCCAGGAGCAGGCGGTCGAAGGGTACGGCCTCGCCCGAGGCCAGGGTCACGGTCTTGCCCGCCGGGTCGATGGCCGCGACCTTGGCTCCGAGCCGGACGGTCACTTTGTTGCGCTCGTAGAAGGAGTCGGGCCGCAGGGCCATCTGCTCGGCCTTGACCTTCTTGGCCAGGTAGTAGGTGATGAGCGGCCGGCCGTAGGTGGCCTTGTCCTCCTCGGACAGGACAAGGATTTCGCCGTCCGTGTCGTGCTTGCGAATGCCCTCGATGGCCCCGATGGACGCCACCCCGTTGCCGATGATCACGTACTTCATGGAAATCCCTCACGGAATGCCGGAATAAATTTTTCTATCCGGGGAGGAGGGGGATGTAAAGGGGAGGGGCGTGAACCCTGACGAGGCGGTCACAAACCTGTCCTGCGTAATGCATATGCCCCAGAGGCAGCGATTTCCGGTGATTGTGGGAGTGCTATCATTGGAAAGTCGAAATATCCTGTCGAGATGGTGCAACAATAAATTGTTTCATTTTTCGGGGTGCAAAAAAAAGGAGCAGGCGGCATACACCTGCTCCTTTCGGTTCAGCGTAAAGCGATATATCAGGTCAGATGCTGCTGCTAATCGAATTCGAGCACGAGGCCGGGTTCGCAGAAGTCGAACTCGACCGGCTCGGACTGGTCACCGCCTTCCCAAGTGACCCTGAAATACTGGCTGCAGTTTCCGCCGTTGGTGCTTTCGTCCCAGGTCAACGTCACGGTCGCCCCAGACGGAATGCCGGAGCCGATGTCGAAGAAGCCCCAGCTCTTGCCGTCCTCGGAGGCCTCCAACTTTTTAATCGGCTGGTCCATGTTGTTGTAGACTCCGAAAGAGTACCCCTGGGCGATCGCCACCCCCAGAAACAGGGTAAGAGCCGTGACGGTGAGACACATGATCAACGTTCTCTTGGCCATGCGAATTATTCCCCTTTCAGTTTGGAAGGTGAAAGCGAGGCACCATGCCCTACCCTCTGAGGCAACCGTCTGAATTCACATAACCCACGTCAACTGGACCAACGGTTTATGGCATTCTTGCATGGATAAGAAAAGGTAATTTTTCACGACTTTCGGACATGACGTTTAGACTATAATAGCTGTTCTCTTTGATAAACGTATATCCACAGGCCAAAAGGGTCCAATGCTTGGCAGAGAATCGCCTTCATCAGGCACTGGCGGAAGTCATACGGCAGCGGACCCTACGTTATGTCAGCATGCGTAAGTGTGCCATGCCCTCGATGGCCCCGATGGACGCCACCCCGTTGCCGATGATCACGTACTTCATGGAAATCCCTCACGGAATGCCGGAATAAATTTTTCTACCCGGGGGGAGGGGGATGTCAAAGGGCGACCAGACAGACTGGGGCAGCATGGGAGAGAGCAGACCATGTGCCAGAGAGGGAAAGGCTTGGTAGGGAAAAATTATTGCGCGAAACTATATTTATTGTTATTTTGGAACAAAGAGGAAGGTATGAGCAAAGCACATACGACAAGGATCAGTTGTTTAGTTCTATTTGTGGCTTTATTGGCAGACATTGTCAGTGCCAATGCCCTCTTCGCGCAAACAGTTGTGAGTGGCTCGATCAGTAGCAATACTACTTGGCATAAGGCAGATAGCCCATTTATCGCCACAGAATCCATTACTATCGATGAAGGTGTAACTTTGACAATTGAAGCAGGGGTAACTATAAAATTCACTGAGCACGGTGGAATTGCCGCCATTGGTGGTTTGGTGGCTCAAGGAACGGAATCAGAGCCTGTCGTTTTTACCAGCCAAGCTGAGACTCCGGAACTAAGGGATTGGGCCAGCATAACGATAGAGTCTCCAGGAACAGAAACAATATTAGATAATTGTGTGATAGAATATGCGCAGATGGGGCTAGTGATACGGAAATGTTCATTCCCAACCATCAGTAATAGTGTGATTCGATTTAGTGCATTTGGTGGGATTTATATAGCGCAAGCCGTGGATGATGATTGTATTCACATTGATGGAAATGAAAAAGTAGTAATTAGAAACTGTGTTATTTCTGATACTTGTGAGGGTATTTATTTTTCAGGTTGGTCCACAGATAGCAGGCTAGTGGAAGTTGAAGGTTGTACTTTTTCAAATAATTGTGTTGATATGGCTGGTCTTCCTATTCGTTTTGCGCCATATTATGCAGACAAAAATATATATGGCGATTATGGTGATTCCTCTCCTGTTGGATTTCTTGATTTCGTGATCACTGAAGATCTCTTTCTTCCGTCAGTATTTAGTCCATATTCTAGCGATGAAATGGAAGTCCGAGAAGGAGCAACGCTGACAATTGAGCCCGGTACTAAACTAATAATTTCCAATGATCTTCATGTTCGCGGAGTACTGAAAGCTATAGGAACAGAGGAGCGTCCGATTGTATTCTTGGGGCCTGGAGTGAGAGATGGCATACCATATTACAATGGTGGACTGTATTTTGATGCACCAGGAAATGATAGTGTTCTCGATCATTGCATTATAGAGTATGTCGAGACAGGTGTAGTGATTGGAGCTCGGGCATGTCCAACGATACAGAATTGTACCATCGAACATTGCATCGATTACGGAATAAAAATACAGACTGATTTGTCTTCATGCCTCGATTGTAGTTTTCCAGTCGCGCCTAAAATATTGAATTGCAATATTTCTGACACATATCAACCAATGGCAATTGGCTGGTCTGTAGATCGATTAAGACCAATTGTTAGAGGTTGTACATTCCGCAATACTCGAGATTATTGCCATCTCACTCTGCCGATTCAAGCTGTTAATGATTTTGTTGACAATACATTTGATCAAAGCTGCCATAGTCCTCTTCGGATCAGTTGGGGAGTCATTACGGAGGATTTAACTATACCAGCTAAGTTTTCACCGTATGCCTTTAATGACTTATTGGAGATCGAGGAAGGTGCGACTGTCGTGATCGAGCCTGGAACAAAGCTAGAGATACGCGGGGCTGTTATATATGGTACATTGAAAGCAGTCGGCACTGAATATTCCAGGATCGCATTTATATGCAATTCTGCTATAATATATAAATATATGTATGGTATAAATTTGGTCATGGCAGGATCAGATACAATTATTGATTGTTGTGATGTTGTTAATTTCGATAGTGGGATAAGGGTATATTGCTGCTCCCCGACGATTCGGAACACAAAAATTGAAAATATGCTTAGCTATGGCATTCTATTTACCAATGACAGGTTTTGTACGTCGACAGCTGAACCTCCTCTTATTGAAAACTGTTTGTTCAGCGATATCGGAGAATTTGGTATTTTTGTAGGCGATGGTTATACGACAGTCCCCTATATACGAAATTGTGCCTTTAATCTACCTTTTGGAAAACGCGTGAGTGGCATTCCGGCCGAACGCGACAGTGATGGCGATCTGATGCCGGATTCCTGGGAAATCGTCTACGGCCTTGATATGTTGGTTGATGACAGCCAACAGGACAATGACGGAGACGGGGTATCCAATTTGAATGAGTATCGCGCACATACCGATCCGACCGATTCGGAATCTGCACGGCATCTGCCCGTCGGTATCCTGTTGTTCCTGCTCGAAGAGTAGCCTTAGTTGAAAACAAAAGGCCGGTTCCCCGGCCTTTTTTGTGGTGTTCTTACGCGATCCGCCTACCCTATCCCCGCCGCCTTCAAGTCCGGCTTGGCGTACAAATCACCTCCGTGGCAGTCGTTGCTGCCAAAACGGGAAGTCGGTCACCGGCAGTCCCCGACTTCTGAATCGAGACCGCGCAATGGCCACAATATTGGCCACGGTGCATGAGGTGCTCGACCAGTCGAAGTCATGTGGCTTTCCGGATGCACCATCTAGCGCACGGGTTCCCGTAGGGATCTGAAACTCACAAGGGTCTGCTGCTTTTCGTCCCACAAATTCAAGTGGAGTGACTTGAGGCTCCCGCGGAGGGTCAGCGGCGGCACGGTTTGCATGGCTGGTGTTGCGTCATAGCTCTGCTGCAACTTGTAGTTCGGAATCCGGGGAAGGACATGGTGCACATGGTGAAAGCCGATATTGCCCGTGAACCACTGCAAGACCTTGGGGAGCTTGTAAAAGGAGCTCCCGACCATGGCCGCCTTTACCGGGTCCCAGGCCTCATGGCGCGACCAATAGACTCCCTGGAACTGATGCTGCACATAAAACAGCCATACGCCTATGGCCCCGGCAATCAACATGATCGGAATCTGAATCAGGAGATAGGCCCGCAGGCCGATTGTCAGGCTGGCCATGACGATGATCACCAAGATGGCCAGATTGGTAACAGCCGCACTGAAGCGTTCGTTTTTGCCTTCCCATTGATGCAGGAATCGTTGGGTGATCAGAAAAGAATACCCCGGGCCGATGCCGAGGAACACGAAAGGATTGCGATACAGCCGATAGGCCAAGCGCTTCATTTTGGAAAGCGCTCGATATTCCTCTACGGTCAGCGTCCAGATGTCTCCAACTCCCCTGTAGTCCAAATCGGCATATGTTCCATGGTGCACGAGGTGATTGTTCTGCCAGTATGAATACGGGGTGAATGTCAGTATGCCGGTCACGTAACCTAGTATCTTGTTGCCCAAAGATGCGGCGAAAAACGAACCGTGGGCGCAGTCGTGGAAAATGATGAAGATTCGCACCAGAAAGAGCGAGGCGAGGAGTATGAATGGCAGGGTCAGCGCAAGATTATAATCCTGTTTTATCATGTAAACAAGGAGTGCCCATAGGGCGAGGTAGGGCACGAGACTGTTGACCACCTGCCAGACAGCCTGCCTGAGCTCCGGCTTTGCGTACTGCTTCAATGATTTCCGCAAAGAATTGATCGTGAATTCGCCAGGGGATTGGCCAATGTCCATCGCCTACCGCACCTCCCGGGATTGAAGACCGACGAGCCGCCCGCGCCAACCCGACCAAGGCCTCGTGGCCGCCGTGCCCATGGAGCGTTGCAGACGGTTCTTCTCGTTTGTCATTTACGGTCACGGGCTTGTGTACTGGCCGATTTCAGGGGAATGGCGAGATGAGTGATCGGGACCTGCCGGAGCGTGCAACGGCTTCTTCCTGTTCATCGTATGACAGGCGTTTCGTTTCATGTCCGGCTGTCACGGGCATGTGCTCCCACTCCTGACTGCGTATTTTTTCAGTGTTACATGCCATGCCGAAAAAAGTAAAGGGGGAGCCGGTATCCGACTCCCCCTTTGATGGCTTCAAGTCTCCCTCTGCTCAGCCTATCCCCGCCGCCTTCAAATCCGGCTTGGCGTACAAGTCGCCGCCGTGGCAGTCGTTGATGACCAGGAGCGGGAAGTCGACCACGGTCAGCTCGCGGATGGCTTCGGTGCCGAGGTCGTCGAAGGCCACCACCTTGGCCGCAGTGATGCGCTGCGAGAGGAGCGCCCCCGCGCCGCCCGTGGCACCGAAGTAGACGGCCTTGTGGTCCTTCAGGGCCTGCTTCACCGCCTCGCTCCGCTTGCCCTTGCCGATGGAGGCCTTGAGGCCCAGGGCGTGCAGGCGCGGGGCGTAGGTGTCCATGCGGTAGCTGGTGGTCGGGCCGGCCGAGCCGATGGGCCGACCCGGGGGCGGCGGCGTGGGGCCGACGTAGTAGATGGCCGCGCCCTGAAGCGGGAAGGGCAGGGGCTCGCCCTTGTCCAGCATGTCCATCAGGCGCTTGTGGGCTGCGTCGCGGCCGGTGTAGATGGTGCCGGAAAGGTAGACCATGTCGCCGGCGCGCAGCTTCTCGATGACCTCGTCGGTCAGCGGGGTGGTCAGCTTGTATTCGGCCATTACAGCTCCACCTCCTTGTGCCGGGCGGAGTGGCACTGGATGTTCACGGCCAGGGGCAGGCTCGCGATGTGGCAGGGGTGCTTGGCGATCTTGACCGCCAGGCTGGTGGTGCGTCCGCCCAGGCCCATGGGGCCGATGCCGAGCCTGTTGATGGCATCGAGGAGTTCTTTTTCCTTGGCCGCCAGGTCCGGGTCGGGGTTTTCGTCGTCCAGCTCGCGCATGAGGGCTTTTTTGGCCAGGATGGGCGCGAGCTCGAAGGTTCCGCCGATGCCGACGCCGACGATGGTCGGCGGGCAGGGGTTGGGGCCGGCCTCGGCCACGCGCTCGATGACGAACTTGCGGATGCCCTCCCAGCCTTGCGCCGGGGAGAGCATCGTCACCCGGCTCATGTTCTCCGAGCCGCCGCCCTTGGCCATGAAGGCGATCTTCAGCGTATCGCCGGGCACCAGATCGAAGTGCACGATGGCCGGGGTGTTGTCGCCGGTGTTGGTGCGCTTGAAGGGGTCGCAGGCGCTTTTGCGCAGAAAGCCCTCCTGGTAGCCCTTGCGCACGCCCTGGTCGATGGCCGCGCGCAGGCCGCCGGGCACGCAGACGCCCTCGCCCACGGTGACGAAGAACACGGCCAGGCCCGTGTCCTGGCAGAGCGGCAGGCCGCTCTTCTCGGCCAGCTCGTAGTTCTCCTTCAGCTGCCGGAAGATCTCCTTGGCCGCGGGCGAATTTTCGTTCGCCGCGCACTCCTCGAACCTGGCCCGCACGTCCGCGGGCAGGTAGCGGTTGGCCGTGATGCACATGTCGGCCACCGCCTCGATGACTTTTTCCGCCGGAATCTCACGCATGGTCGCGCCTTCCTATTTGCGGCTGAAAAGGGATTTCAGCGCCGTGATGCCCATCTTGCGGCGCAGGTAACCGAGCTGGTTCTGCAAGGGCAGGTCCTTGGGGCAGACGTCCTCGCAGGCGAGCAGGCCCATGCAGCCGAAGATGCCCGTGTCGTTGCCGATGATCTCGAAATACTCCTTGTCCGTGCGCGTATCGCGCGGGTCCACCACGAAGCGGGCCACGCGGTTCAGGGCCGCCGCGCCCATGAAGTCGTCGCGCAGGCGGGCCGTGCCGCAGGCGGCCACGCAGCAGCCGCACTCGATGCAGCGCTCCAGCTCGTATATCTGCTCGGCCACGGCGTTGTCCATGCGCTCTTCCAGGGCCTTGGGGTCGAATTCCTTCCTGGTGTGAATCCAGGACTCGACCTTGTCGTACATCGCGCGGAACCAGACGCCGGTGTCCACGGACAGATCGCCGATGAGCTTGAAGACCGGCAGCGGCAGGAGCGTGATCTCGTCCGGCAGGTCCTTGGTCTTGGTGTGGCAGGCCAGGCTCGGCCGGCCGTTTATGACCATGGCGCAGGAGCCGCAGATGCCGGCGCGGCAGCAGAAGTCGAACTGCAGGCCCGGGTCCTGCTCCTCGCGCACGCGGTTCAAGGCGATGAACATGGTCATGTTGTCGGTCTCGTCCAGGACGTAGGTCTGGAGGTGCGGGACCGACTTGGGGTCTTGCGGATTGTAGCGGAAGACGTTCAGCTTGAGCAGTCTGGCCATGGCTTATCCCTTTACCTCTTTCTTGATCAGGGTCAGGCTGGCCGGATCGGCCGGGATGATCTTGCCGCCGCCGTAGCCGCGGTCGCCGGGAGGCAGCTCGTAGACCGGCGAGGAGGGCTCGTATTTCAGCACCGGCTTCTCGGCGCCGTCCGGCCAGTAGGCCAGCGTCCGGGTCAGCCAGTCGCGGTCGTTTCTCTCCGGGTAGTCCTCGCGGGTGTGGCTGCCGCGGCTTTCGGTGCGGGCGAGAGCGCCGTAGGCGATGCACAGGCCGAGCTTGACCATGCCGCGGATTTTGAGCGCCACGGCCAGCTCCGGGTTGGCGCCCAGACCATTGGAGCGCAGGCCCACGCGGCCGGAGCGCTCATAGACTTCGTGCAGGGTGTCGATGCACTTCTCCAGGTCCGGGCCGTTCCTAAAGACGAAACAGCCGTCCATGAGGGCTTCCTGCAGGGCGCCACGGACCTTGTACACGTCCTCGTGGCCGTTCGTGCCGGAGACGATGGCCTTGATGCGCTCCTCGGCCTGCGCGCCGGCCTGGCGCACCAGGGTGGTGTCGAACTTCACCTCGTGGCCGCCCAGGAACTCGGCGATCTTGGCGCCGATGATGCCGCCGGCGACCACGGTTTCGGCCAGCGAGTTGCCGCCCAGGCGGTTGAAGCCGTGCATGTCCCAGCAGGCCGCCTCGCCGGCCGAAAAGAGGCCCGTGAGGCCGTAGGCCGCGCCGTCCTTGTCGGTGCGGATGCCGGACATGGTGTAGTGCTGGGTCGGCCGCACGGGGATGAGCTGGGTGCGGGCGTCGATGCCCAGGAAGTATTTGCAGATCTCGTCCACCTCGCGCAACTTGGTGGAGATGTGCTTGTCGCCGAGATGGCGGATGTCAAGCCAGAGGTGGTCGCCGTAGGCGCTTTTGACGCCCAGGCCCTTGCGCATGTGCTCGGTCATGCGCCGGGAGACCACGTCGCGCGAGGCGAGCTCGGCCTTCTCCGGCTCGTAGATCTGCATGAAGCGGTCCTGGTTCACGTCGAGCAGCGTGCCGCCGTCGCCGCGGCAGCCCTCGGTGACCAGGATGTCCGTGGGCACGATGCCCGTGGGGTGGAACTGGATGGCCTCGGGGTTGCCCACGGGCACGGCCCCGGTGTCGAGTGCGATGATGTGCCCGGCGCCGTCGCAGATCACGGCGTTGGTCGTGGCCTTGTAGATGCGGCCGAAGCCGCCGGTGCACACGGCCGTGGCCCGGGCCAGATAGGCCGAGAGCTCGCCGCTGCGCAAGGAGCGCACGATGGCCCCGAAGCAGGTCTGGCCGTCGTGGATGAGGGCGATGGCCTCGCAACGGTCGCGCACGTCGATGCCGAGCTGGGCGCAGCGGTTGTCCATGGTGCACATGACCGCATGCCCGGTGCCGTCGGAGGTGTAGCAGGTGCGCCACTTGGCCGTGCCGCCGAAGCTGCGCGCGGTGATCAGGCCGGCCCGGTCCTCGGGCTCGACCTTCTCGAACTTCTCGCCGCCCTTGAAGTAGAAGGACTTGCCCGGGACCACGCGGTTCCAGGGCACGCCCCAGTAGGCCAGGCGGCGCATCTCGATGGGCGCGGTGTCCACGAACATGCGCGCGACCTCCTGGTCCGCGCCCCAGTCCGAGCCCTTGACCGTGTCCAGGAAATGGACGTCCGGGCAGTCGTCCTTGCCCATGGCACAGTTGCCGAGCGCGGCCTGCATGCCGCCCTGGGCGGCCGAGGAGTGGGAGCGCCGGGCGGGCACGATGGACAGGACGGTGACGCCGAATCCGGCCTGGGCGGCTTCCACGGCGATGCGTTCGCCGGACAGGCCGGCGCCGATGACGAGCAGATCGGAGTAGTGTGTCTGCATGGCGTATCCTGCCTAGATGGCTAAGAACATGAAGCGCACGAGGGTAACCAGGCCGATGACCATGAAGACGCCGAACAGGATGTTCTCGGCCTTCTTGGCGCCGGAGCGGGCGTCGGCCTTGATGACGCCCCATTTGACCCCGATGCGGTAGAAGCCGATGGACACGTGCAGCTCGACCATGGGCAGCAGCACGAGGTAGAAGAGGAGCCACCAGCCGCCCTGGATGCGGGCCGCGGACTTCTCGGCGCTGATCGGCAGGCTGGTCAGCACGACCCACATGTGGATGGCGCCCATGATCAGGATGACCATGGCCGTGACCACCTGGACGATCCACAGCCAGGTGTCGCGGTGGTGCATCATCTTGGCGTGCGCCCAGGCGACCCCCTGCTTCTCGGCCCGGAAGGGGACCTTGCGCGCGGCCAGCACGAAGTGGAAGAGGAAGGCGGCGAATACGAGCGGCCCGCCGATCTGGGCCATGTAGGTCCGCTCGAAGAAGCCGGCGATGGCGTTCATGGCGCCGGGACCGATGATGACCGAGGAGACCAGGATCATGTGCGACCACATGAACAGGACGAGCGCGGCGCCCGAGAGCATCTGCAGCCAGTCGAGATAGGCGTCCCGGCGGCTGGGCTGGGCGACGTGCATGGCAAGAATGGAACTCATGCATTCCTCCGTCGTGTGCAAAGCGTCCAAAGCCGATGACAGAACGGTCCGCGGCCAGACCACACGGTCCTTGGACCGCCTGGGCTCGATACAGAAACAGGACGAAGCGCATGATTCGTCCGGAAAAGAGTACACGTCGGATGGTCTGGGCGAAAACCTAGCCCTGGCTATGTGGCTCATCCGGCTGGGTTTGTCAAATTCGGAAGCGGCCGTGAGGGGGGCGGTAAGCGCCTGGAAGGGCGGGGGGAAGGGAATGAAGGCGGAGAGAGGGGAGGCCGGTGAGGTGGGAGAAGGGAGAGGTGGTGTCAGGTGCGTGTTGCAGTGTGGACTTGTTGAAAGCCATGCGTGTATCGTTCATATTCCTGAATACCGTGAGCGGTGCTATATCTGTGCCGCCCGGGGTATCTACTGAGGATTTGTCCACGACTTGATCAAAATCGCGGCGTTGAGTAAGCATGACGTACATGATAGCTGTGCACAGTGAAAACAATGGAGTTTGCGCATGGGAAGAGTGAAAACGCTCGACAGCCCGCCGGAGGGCTCGATCATCGCCAGGAATATGGCGGGCGGCATCGATTATCTCGATGCATTCGCCATAGAGATAGAAAACAGGAACGGCTATTCCATCGACCATCTGACCTCGCTGCTGTTCACCTCGCTGCCGTCGTGGGGGCGCGCCCTGCTGAAATTCCGGGATGTCCTGGTCAAGCCGCTGGGCCTGAGAACCGGGCTGATTCCGGAACAGGATGAGCTCGATCCGCAGGTGAAGTATACGCCTGGAGACAGAGCCATCTTCTTCCGGGTGATCGACCGCACGGAATCCGAACTGGTGATGGCCGAGGACGACAGGCACCTGTATTTCAGGACCTCCCTTGCCGCTGTCAGCCAGGGTAATGGGCGCCAAGCCGTCTGCCTCACCACCCTCGTGCAGTACCACAACACGCTCGGCAAGCTCTATTTCGCGGTGGTGAAGCCGTTCCACAAGCTCCTGATGCGACGGCTGCTCCTGAATTTCGCGGCGCGATTCTGACGCCCGGCGCGTCCGGCGGGGGCGGGAGATTCCACTGGGCAGCCCGCGCCCGCACACCCCGTCTTGCCACTCCCGCCCCGAGGCCGTAAGTTGGGGTCATGCGCGCCCTTCCCTGCCTCAGCCGGTTTGGCCTCCTCCTCCCCCTCGCGGCTCTTCTCTTCCTCCTCGCCTGCGGGCAGAACCAGGACGCACCGTCCGAAATCCGCATCGGCCTGATCGCCGGGACCAGCGGGGAGCGTTTCCGCGAGGGGCGCCAGGCCCTGGAGGCGGCGCGTTTCGCCGTGGACGCAGTGAACCGCGCGGGCGGGGTGGATGTCGGCGGCCGCAAACTGCCGGTCAAGCTCGTCTTCAAGGACAGCCGCTTCTCGCCCGAGACGGCCGCGGACATGTTCCGCGAGCTGGTCACCCGGGAGGGCGTGGTGGCCGTGGTCGGGCCCATCGCCAGCCGCGAGGCCCTGGCCGTGGCCCCGGTGGCGGCCGCCCTGCGCGTGCCCGTGTTCACCCCGGTGCCGGCCGAGGAGCTGGTGGCCAACGACTGGGCCATCCACATCGTGGCCACGGACGAGGCCGTCGGCCGGGCCGTGGCCCGCTACCTCGCGGCCAAGGGGCCGGTTCGGGCGGCCGTCCTGGCCGCCTCGGCCGAAGCCCACGCCCTGGCCCAGGCCGCGGCTTTTGCCGCCGAGGTCGAGCAGTCGGGCGGCACGCTCACCGGTCGGCTCGACTATCCCGGCGGCACCCGGGACTTCGGCCCGGCGCTGGAGGCGCTGCTCGCCGGCCGCCCGGCCGTGCTGTTCGCGCCCAATCCGACCAAGGAGGCCATCCTGGCCGCGAACCAGGCGAGGTCCCAGGGCTTCTCCGGCGTGCTGGCCGGCGGCGACGCCTGGCAGGCCCAGGAGGTGGCGCGGCTGCCGGCCTTTGCCGGCGCGGTCTTCGTCGATCATTGGGGGCCGGAGCGGGTGGGTGCGGCCTCGGAGCGCTTCGCGCGCGAGTATGCGGCCGCGGGCCAGGAGCCCACGGAGCTGGCCGCGCTGACCGTGGACGCCTGCCGGCTGCTGTTCGCCGGACTGACCCACGCCGGCCGGGTGGACCCTGCCGCCCTGCGCCAGGCGGTGGTGGACATGCCGGCCATGGAAGGCGTGACCGGGGTGCTCGACTACCACGACAACACCCGGCCGCTGAAGGGCGTCTTCCTGGTCGTGGTCGGGCCGGACGGCCGGCTGACCCGGACCGAGGTCGCGCCGGAATGAAGGCGCACCGCGAAAAAGGTTGCGCCGCGGCCTTCGAGCCGAGCGTGCCCTGTCCGGCCTGCGGGGCTCCGGCCGAGCTCCGGGGCGCCTGAGCCCGGGCGCGCATCGTCTGCGGGTCCTGCGGCGCCGACACCTGGGCCCATCTCCGGCCCGAGATCATCGAGAAGTTGAAGGACGGCCTGTGCGCCGTGGCCCACTCCGGCGACGCGGAAGGCTAGGCCGGCGGGGACCTTCAGGTCACTGAGCCGCCGTCTTCCTTGTCGCCGTCTTCCTTGTCGGCTTCTTCCCTGGCCCGGCTGGCGATCTCCGCCTCGTCCAGGGCCTGGGGGGCCAGGGCGTCGCGGTAGTCGGCGGTGTAGATCTTCAGCATGGCCATGACCAGGGTCATGATCAGCGGGCCGTAGATCAGGCCGATGGGGCCGAAGAACTTGATGCCGCCGAAGACCGAGAGGAAGATGTAGAAGATGGACACGCCGGCGGCGTCGCGCATCAGGTAGGGCCGCAGGAAGGTGTCGATGTTGGTGACCAGGAGCACGCACCAGGCCGCGAGGAAGATGGCGCTCCCCCACTGGCCGGTGAAGAGCAGGTAGGCCGTGGCCGGCACCCAGACGAGGCTGGTGCCGAGGACCGGCACGAGCGAGGTGAAGCCCATCATCGTGCCCCAGAAGAAGCCGGGGATGCCGACCAGGGCGAGCCCTATGCCGCCGACCACGCCCTGGGCCAGGGCCACGAGCAGCCCGCCCAGGAGCACGGCCCGGGAGATCTGCCGCAGCGAAGTGATGATCGCCCCGGTCTGGTCCGCGCGCATGGGCAGGAGGAACATCAGGCGGGCGATCATCCAGCGGCCGTCGCGCACAAGGTAGAACAGGGCCACGCACATGATCAGGAAGTGGAACAGGACCCAGGCCAGGTTGCCGAGGAAGTTGGTGCCCAGGCGCAGCAGGAACTGGCCAACGGCCTGGGAGACGTTCACGGCAAAGGCCTGGTAGTCGACCTTCTCCAGGCCGATGAAGGGCAACTGCTCGTCCAGCCAGACCAGGTAGGGATGGAGCTCCTTTTCCTTCAGCAGGCCGATAACGTCGGTCTCCTTGACCCAGACCGTGATGCGGCCCGCGGTCTGCACGCCCTGGCCGACCAGGCCGGTGAGGAAGAGCATGACCGGCAGCAGGATGCAGACGACCACGAAGAGCACGGTGACCAGCCCGGCCAGGTTGCGGCGCCCGCCGAACCTGGGCTCCAGGCGGTGATACAGGGGCGCGGCCATGGCCGCCAGGACCATGGCCAGGATGATGGTGTCGATGAAGGGGCTTAGGATGAGGTAGAGGAGATAGAGGGAGAAGAAGAGCAAGAGCAGCGGCAGCCAGGAGGACACGCCCTGGGGCGAGAGGTCGTGGGTCAGCTTCTCCGGATTGCGCGGCACGTTCGGGTCCTCGGTGGCGGTGTCCGCAGGCGCGGATGATCGAACCCTATAGTGCAGTTCGCGGGGAAAGACAACGAGGCGCGGAGCCTCAGGCCGGCTGCCAGTCCTTCAGGTGCAGCTCGATGGTCGCCTGGCCGCCGAAGGTGTCGATGCGCGGGGTGTAGGCGATGCGGATGGAGCGGGTCAGGTCGGCGGGTTTGAGCTGCTCGGCCATGCGCCAGGCCTTGGCCGAGAGGGACACGCCGCTGACTTCGTCACGCAGGTTGAGCAGCACGTGGTTCTTGCCGAAGGTCCGGTAGCCGCGGACCTCGGCCTTGGGCGAGAGGAAGACCGGCTCGGGGTTGCCCATGCCGAAGGGCTGCAGCAGGTCGAGCTCTTTGAGCAGCGTGAAGTCCAGGCGGTCGAAGCCGACCTCGGCGTCCAGGATCAGGCTGGGGGCCGGCGGGGTGTCGCCGGTCTGGGCGCCCACGGCGGCGTCGAAGCGGTCGCGCAGGGCCTCCAGGTTGCCGGGCGGGAGGCGCAGGCCCGCGGCCTGGCGGTGTCCGCCGAAGCCGGTCAGGATCTCGCCGCAGTCGGCCAGCGCCCGGTAGAGGTCGATCTCGCGGATGGAGCGGCCCGAGCCCTTGACCAGGCCCTCCTCCAGGGTGAGCACCAGGGCCGGCTTGTAGAATTTCTCCACCACCCGGGAGGCGACGATGCCGACCACCCCGGGGTGCCAGTGGGCGCCATAGAGCACGAGCCCCTGGCGGGCGGCCTGGGTTTCGGCCTGGGTGAGTGCCTCCTCGGTGATGCGCTCCTCCTCGCGGCGGCGGTCCACGTTCAGGCGGTCGAGCTCCGCGGCCAGCGGCCGGGCGCGCTCCCGGGTCTTGGCCAGCAGGAGCGACAGGGCCGCGTCGGCCAGGCCCAGCCGGCCGGCGGCGTTGATGCGCGGGGCCAGGCCGAAGACCACCTGGCCGGCGCCGAGGTCCGCGGCCACCGGGTAGCCGGCGATCTCCTTCAGGGCGAAAAGCCCCGGGCGGCTGGCCTCCTTGATGAGCAGCAGGCCGTTCTTGGCCAGGATGCGGTTCTCGCCGGTCAGCTCGACCACGTCGGCCAGGGTGCCCAGGGCGACCAGGTCGAGGAACTGGCGCATGTCCACGGGCTCGCCCGGGAGCAGGCGGTTGACCGCGGCCATGAGGTAGAAGGCCACGCCCACCCCGGCCAGGTGCTCGCAGGGCGCGTCGCCGAGCTTGGGGTTGCACAGGGCGCAGGCCTCGGGCAGGCAGACCCCGGGCAGGTGGTGGTCGGTGACCACGACGCTAAGGCCCAGCTCCTTGGCGCGCTTGATCTCCTCCATGGCGGCGATGCCGCAGTCCACGGTCAAAAGGAGCTTCACGCCCTTCTGGGCCAGCTCCTCGATGCCGGCCACGTTCAGGCCGTAGCCCTCCTGCAGGCGGCTCGGGATGTGGTGCATGGCCGTGAACCCGCGCGCGGCCAGAAAATCCACGACCAGGGCCGTGGCGGTCACGCCGTCCACGTCGTAGTCGCCCCACACGGCCAGCTGCTCGCCGCGCCCGAGGCTGTCGACCACGATCCGGGCCGCGTCCTCCACGCCCGGGTAGGCGACGGGCTGGGAGAGATGGCGCAGGTGGGGCGAGAGGTAGACGTCCATGGCCGCCAGGCTCTTGTGCCCGCGCTGCCAGAGGAGGCCGGCGGTGAGGCTCGATATGCCGAGGCTTTCGGCCAGGATTTCGAGCTCTCGGGCCGGGGCTTCGAGCTCGCGGAGTTGCCAGGTCTTGGGCACGTAGGGGTCCTTTAGGCGGCGCAGGCCAGGATGCCGATGAAGGCGGCGAGGGAGGCGTCGCTGGCTGCGGTCAGGGCCAGGGCCAGATCGCCCTCGGGGTCGGCGCTCAGCCGGCCGGCCAGGTTGCGCCAATGGCTGGCCAGGGCGCCGTCGCCCCCTTCGGACCAGTTGACCAGGGCGTCGGCCAGGCAGAGGCAGCGGGCCGCCGCGGCATTGTCCGGGGAAAGATCGGGGTCGTGGTGCCAGTTGATCGGCTCGGTCAGCTCCTGGGGCAGGTTCCAGGCCTTGAGCACGAGCGCCCCGACCACGCCGTGGTCGAGCCCCCAGTGCCGGTCCTCGGCCTCGGCGGCGGGCAACTCCTCGGCCAGGATGAGCCGGTTGATGGCCAGCCAGTCCTGGGGCGCGCGCTGGGCGATGATCAGCTTGCCCAGGTCGTGGAGCATGCCGGCGGTGAACAGGCCTTCGGGATCGGGCACGCCGTGGCGCCGGGCCAGATCGCGGGCGGTCTGGGCGACAAGGAGCTGATGGCGCCAGTAGACGGCCAGGTCGAAGTCCGGGGGCAGGCCGCGGCAGGCCAGGGCCCGCACGGCCAGGGCCAGGAAGATGGTCCTGATCTGCTTCAGGCCGAGCACGGCGATGGCCCGGGCGATCGAGGTCACCTGGGATTGCAGGCCGTAGTAGGCCGAGTTGGCCATGGTCAGGATGCGGGTGGTCAGGCCCTGGTCGTGGGCGATGGTCCGGGCCACGTCCTCGAGGGAGAAGGGGCCGTCGTCGCGGGTCTGCATGAACAGGGTCTGCAGCAGCTTGGGCGTGAACGGCAGATCGAGCGGCGTGCTGGCCAGCCGGGTGAGGAAGTGTTCGCCCTGTTCTTGCGTCATCAGATTAGAGTTCGAAATTGACGGGAGTGTTCGCCGGGGCCTCGGGCTCGAAGGCCTCGTCGTCGGACTCGGTTCCGGTCCCGGCCTTGGCCGGGCCGCCGGGGTAGTCCTCACTGGTCAGGCCGCGGCGCTTCAGGTAGTTCCAGAATTTGCGGGACTCGGCCAGATCCGGGTTCAGCCGGGCGCAGTCGCGCAGGTGCTTGAGGCAGGGCTCGATCTCGCCCTTCTCGTAGAGCGCCCGGGCGACATTCAAGTGCAGGTGGTCGTCGTTCTCGGTCAGCTCCAGGGCGCGGCCGTAGTAGCCCACGGCCTGCTCGAGCATGTGGTTCTTTCTGAGCGAGATGCCGAAGTCGTTGAACAGGTGCTTGTGCTCGGCGTCGAAGGCCGCCTCGAGCTTGACCAGGCGCTCGAAGATGTCGTTGGCCTTGTTGCGCTCGCCGCGGTCGAGGTAGGTCAGGCCCAGGCCGAAGTTGGCCCGGACGTTCTCCTCGTCCACCTTGACCGCGGAGGTGAACTCGAACTCGGCGCTGTAGAGCTCGCCGCGCTCGCGGTGCTGCTCGCCGCGCACGATGGTCGCCTGCAGCTCCTGCATCTTGGGGAAGACGGTGGAGACGTAGAACTCGGGCTCGGGCGAGAACTTGCGCAGGAATTCCTCGCGCTCGACGGTCTTCTTGACGCCCGAGGGCACGTAGTTGGTGTTCAGGGGCTGTATCTCGAGGTTGCCGTCGGGCTGCTCGGAGGCCAGCCAGAAGGTCTTCTGGATGGTCTTGCGCTGGGTCGAGCCGGTGCCGATGACCGTGACCGACTGGGAGGAGAACACCCCCTTGATCTTCTCGTGAGTGCCGGCTGCCGGCTTGTCGGGCTGGGCGGGGGGGGATGTGTCAGCCATGCTTTCGTCTCCTCCTTAGCTCCTCACCGCGGGCCATGTCCTCTAGAATCTTGCCGACCGCACTGGCAGGGTCGGCGGCCTTGGTGATTGGTCGGCCCACAACCAGGAAATCCGATCCCGCGGCCACGGCCTCGGACGGCGTGGCCACACGACTCTGGTCGTCCTCCGGGGAGTCCTTAAGCCGGATGCCGGGAGTCAGGCAAATAAACTTCCGCGATATGTTGGCTCGGACGGTGCCTACCTCTTGGGCAGAGCATACAACACCATCAAGCTTATGCAAATGGGCCAACCCGGTCAGTATTCCGACGGCATAGGCAGGAGTGCGCCCGGTCATGGCCAGGTAACTGCCCTCGCTGATGCTGGTCAGCACGGTCACCCCCAGGAGATGCGGCCGGTGATTGCTTTTGTCGCGGGCGGCCGCGGCCGCCTCGAGCATGGCCGCACCGCCGGCGGCGTGCAGGGTGAGCATGTCCGCGCCGGCCGCGGCGGCGCTGCGCACGGCCCCGGCCACGGTGTTCGGGATGTCGTGGAACTTGAGGTCCAGAAAGACCTTGAAGCCGCTATCCTTCAGCTTCTTGATCACGGACGGGCCGGCGGCGCAGAAAAGCTCCAGGCCCACCTTCAGCCAGTCGACCTTTCCCCGCAGCTTTTTGGCCATGGCCAGGGCCTTGCGGGAGTCGGGCAGGTCCAGGGCGACGACGAGTTCAGCCATTGTCCTCCTCGAACTCGGCCAGCAGCGCGGGGATGAGATCGGGGTTGCGGTCCGGGGTCAGCTTCTGGGCCTGGTAGATGGCGCGCAGCCGGGCGTATGCCGCGTCCAGGTCGTCGTTGACCAGCAGGTAGTCGAAGCTTTTCGCCGCGCAGATCTCGCCGGCGGCGTTTTTCAGGCGCAGGGCGAGGGCCTCGGGGCCGTCGGAGCCGCGGCCGGCCAGGCGGGCGGCCAGCGTGGCCCGCGAGGGCGGCAGGATGAAGACGTAGCAGCCGAAATTGAGCGAGCGGCGCAGCTGGACCGCGCCCTGGACGTCGATGTCGAAGAGCACGTCGGCGCCGCTTTCCAGGAGCCCGAGGGTGGCGTCCTTGGGCGTGCCGTAGCGGTTGCCGTGGACCTCGGCCCATTCGGCGAAGGCCCCGGCCTCGATGCGCCGGTCGAACTCGGCCCGGTCCACGAAGTGGTAGTCCCGGCCGTCGGCCTCGCCCGGCCGCGGGGCGCGGGTGGTGGCCGAGATCGAGAAGCGGATGTCCGGGAACTCGTTTATCAGCCGGCGCACCAGCGTGCTCTTGCCCGCGCCCGAGGGCGCGCACAAAACGTAGATCTGGCCCAGGCGGCGTCTATTCCTCACCTTCTTCCTCGTCGGCCTCGAGCCCGAAGCGGTGGCCGACGGTCTCGGCCTGGATGGCCGAGAGGACCACGTGGTTCGAGTCGGTGATGATGATCGAGCGGGTCTTGCGGCCCTGCGTGGCGTCCACCAGCCGGCCTTCGGCCCGGGCGTCCTCGCGCAGGCGGCGCATGGGCGAGGAGGTCGGGTTGACGATGGCGATGATGCGCGAGCTGACCACGAAGTTGCCGAAGCCGATGTTGAGCAGTCCGGTTTTTTGCATGAGCCGACCTCAGTGGGGTGCGGGTAGGGGTGACGAATCTCGAAAAATGCCCGGCATGGGCATCCTCATTCGATATTCTGCACCTGCTCGCGGCATTTTTCAAGTTCCGCCTTGAAATCGACCACGAGCCGCGAAATCCCGGCGTCCTGGCACTTGTTGCCGCAGGTGTTGATCTCGCGGAAGATCTCCTGCATGAGGAAATCCAGGCGTTTGCCGGCCTCGCCGCCGTCTGCCAGGAGCTTGTCCAGCCGGGCGAGGTGGGTGGTGAGCCTGGTCAGCTCCTCGCTCACGTCCAGGCGGTCGGCCAGCACCGCCGTCTCCTGCAGGATGCGGGCCTCCTCCAGCTCGGCCCCGGCCTTCTCCAGCATCTGCCGGATGCGCTCGGCCGTGGCCGTCTTCTTTTCCTCCTGGACCTTTGGGGCCAGGGCCGCGATCTCGGCCACCCAGCCATTGAGGGCCGTCAGGCGGCCGGCGATGTCCGCGGCCAGGGCCTTGCCCTCGCGCGCCCGGGCCTGGTCCCAGTCGGCCAGGGCGGCGCGCAGGCAGGCGGTGGCGTCGGCGACCAGGGCCGGGTCCGGCTCGGCGGCCGAGTCCTGCCACAGGCTGGTCACGGCCAGCAGCCGGTTCAGGTCCGGGGTGTAGATCACGCCGAGCTTGTCCGAGAGCTGCGAGAGCTGGCCGATCATGGCCTTGGCCAGGGGGATGTTCAGGCTGGCCTCGAGCACGCCGGTGGCCAGCACCCGGAAATTCAGGCTGACCTCCACCCGGCCGCGGGAGCCGACCTCGCGCACGACCTTCTCCAGCTCCGACTCCAGTCCGCGCAGAATGGAGGGCAGGCGCCATTTGAGGTCCAGGTAGCGGCTGTTGACGCTTTTGACCTCGAAGGTCAGCGCCCAGCGGTCCGTGGCCAGCTCGGACCGGCCGTAGCCGGTCATGCTTCTCACCATGTTTCGTCCGTCCCATTCGCCGCGGCCATGCGGCGGGCGTGGTAAAGGTTGCGCATGCGGGTCAGATGATCCTGGACCTCGCCGCCGGCGTAATCGGGGAAGGTCCAGGGGAGCGTGCGCCAGGCGCCCTTCTGGTAGATCAAAGTCAGGTCGGCGTAAATGCCCTGGCCGATGTAGATGCGGTGGGTGAAGCCCTTGCCCGTGGCCAGCACCAGCCGCTCCAGGGTGATCATCCCCGGGTCGAGATTTATCCTGCGCCGGCCGTCCTCCCGGGCCAGGCGCGCCTCCATGTCCAGGGTCAGGAGCTTGACCGCGGACAATTCGTCCTGGGGCAGGTGCCGGTCGAAGGCCGCCAGCCGGCGCGAAAGCGGGCTGCCGAGCTCGCGGTCGTAGTAGCTGGTGACGGTGAAGGGCAGGGGGCCGGAGTCGTGGACCAGGGGGCCGAAGCGCCCGGTCAGCTCCGGCAGGACGGCCCCCCAGTCCGCCCCGAGGTCGGCGGAGATGGCCGAGAGGACCAGGAGCCCGGGCGCGGGCACGCGCGGCCGGCTCACGCCACGACCTCCAGGGCCTCGGCCGTAATCGTTGCGCCGCGCAGGCCGACGGGGCGGACCCGGACCAGGCTTCTCGCCGGCAGCCGCTCCATGCCGCCGGCCAGCTCGCAGGGCGCGTAGAACTGGCAGACGCCGCGCGGCTCGGCGCGGTTCTCGATGACCACGGTCAGCTCCGGACCCGCGGCCAGGCGGCGCAGGAAGGACCCGCGGCGCTCCCGGACCAGGCGGCGCAAGGTCGCGGCCCGGGCGGTCTTCACGGCCTCGGGAACCTGGCCGGCCATGGCCGCCGCGGCCGTTCCCGGCCGGCGGGAATAGGGAAAGACGTGGGCGTAGGTCAGCGGCAGCCGGCGCGCGTTGGCCAGGCCCTCGGCGAACTCGGCTTCGGTCTCGCCGGGAAAGCCGGTCAGCAGGTCCGCGCCCAGGCCGAAGAGCGGCCAGGCGCGGGCGAGGCCGGCCAGGAAGTCCTCGATTCCCTGCGGGCCGTAATGGCTGCGGTTCATGCGCGAGAGCACGCCCGGGGAGAGGCTTTGCAGCGAGAGATGGAGGTGCGGGCAGACGAGCGCCGAGGCGGCCATCGTCTGAAGGGCCTCCTCGCCGAGCTGGGCCGGGTCCAGGGAGCTCAGGCGCAGCCGCGCCCGGCCGGCCCACTCGGGCGCGAGGCGCTCCTCGAGGAAGGCCAGCAGCCGCCAGAGGTTCCAGCGGCCGGCGAGCCCCCGGCCGTAGGCCCGCAAGTTGATGCCGGACAGGACGAGCTCGCGGAAGCCGGCGCCGAGCAGGCGTTGCGCCTCGGCCAGCACGTCCCCGGGCTCGCGGCTGACCGCCGGGCCTCTGGCCAGGGGCACCACGCAGTAGGCGCAGAACTGGTCGCAGCCGTCCTCGATCTTGAGCACCGGCCGGGAGCGGTCGCCGCCGCTGACGGCAAAGGGGGCGAAGGCCGGCGCGGCCGGCCGGCCACCGGGAGCGATGGGGTCGAGCGGGGCGAGCAGGCCGGCCTTCTCGGCCTGGGGCACGACCCGGACCACGCCGGGCAGCCCGGCCAGCTCCGCCCCGGCCACGGTCGCGGCGCAGCCGGTGAGGACGATCGATGCCGCCGGGTTCGCCCGGGCGGCCTGGCGCAGGGCCTGGCGCAGGTCGGCCACGGCCTTCCCGGTCACGGCGCAGGTGTTGACCAGGAGCACCTCGGCCCGTTCCGGACCGGCCTCGGTCAGTCCCGCGGCCAGCCAGGCCTCGCGCAGGGCCTGGGACTCGTAGCGGTTGATCCGGCAGCCGAACGAGAGCACGGCGAAACTCTGGCCCGGCGCGGGCACGTCCCCGCTTGTCCCGGCCTGAATTACTGGTATATATCGAAACTCACGAGGTTTGGACATGGATACGCGGCTGCTCGCTTTCTCCCCGGCCCTGCTTCTCGCGGCCATCTTTTTCTTCCTCTCCGGCTGCTCGCCGGCGATGAAGGGCGGTGAGGCCATGGCCCGGGGGGATTACGGGGTTGCCGTCCAATACTACCGGGAGGACCTCTCGCGCAACCCCGATTCGCTCGCCTCCCGGCGAAAGCTCGGCCGGGCGCTCTACGAGCTGGGCGACTTCGACGCGGCCGAGGCCGTGCTCGGCGAGGTCCTGGCGCGAAAGCCCGGGGACTGGGAGGCGAGCTACACCCTGGGCCTGGCGCTCATCGCCCGGGGCCGGCGCGAGGCGGGCTTTGACGCCCTGCGCGAAACAAGGGCCGCGACCGGGGCCTACTGGCTGAAGATGGAGACTGCTTGCGTCGCGGACCGGGTCCAGGATCAGGACCTGCCCACCCCCGAGACCCTGGAGCTCCTCACGCGCTACCGCTCGGTGCTGGCCAAGCGCCAGGAGCTGCGCGTATACCGCAACCATGCGGGTTCCCTCTTCTTCCTGGCCGGCGACTGTCCGCCGATGCTGCACGAGGTCAACTATTACCTGGGCACGGAATGGTGAGGTCATGAGACGGAACCTGTTTGTTCTGGCGGTGCTGGCCGCGCTCGCGGGCTTTGTGGCTTGCGGCGCCTACTACGACGGCAACCGGGCCATGGGCCGCGGCGACTACGGCGCGGCCATCTCCGACTACCAGCGGGCCGTGGGCGAGAACCCGGGAAACGTGCTGCCGCGCCGGGCTCTGGGCCGAGCCCAGTTCGCGGCGGGCGACCTGGCCGCGGCGCGCGAAACCTTCGACGACCTTCTGGCCATGGCTCCGGACGACTGGCAGGGCCTCTTCTACCTCGGCCTGATCGACGTGGCCGAGGGCAAGCGCGAGGAGGGGGTCAGCCGCATGCTGACCCTCACCGTGCCGTTCCGCTACTACATGAGCGAGGAGCTGCGCTGCTCGGTCACCTTCGTGGCCGGCAAGAACCTGCCGGACAAGGAGACCGTGGACCTCATGCTGGTCTACCTGGCCGAGGTCGAGCGGCGCCAGGACTACCGCGAGCGCTACGATGGCAGCGGCAACACCAATTCCCTCCGGGTGCCGCTCGAATGCCCGCCCATGCTCGGCCGGGTTCTGTACACCAACTAGACGGAGAAAAGCCCATGACGCGCCTGATATCCTGCCTGGTCCTGCTCGCGCTCACCCTTTCCCCCGTTGCCTGCGGTCCGGCGGTCAAGGGCGGCCAGGCCATGCGCGCCGGGGAGTACAAGGCGGCCGTCGGCCTCTTCCAGGAGGCCCTGGCCGACAGCCCCGGCGACCGCTGGACCCGGCGCCAGCTCGGCCGGGCCTACCTCTTCGACGGCCAATACGACCTGGCCGGCATCGAGCTGGGCAGCCTGGTGGCCACCCAGCCGGACGACTGGGAGTCAACCTTCTACCTGGCCCTGGCCCACATCGGCCAGGGGCGGCGCGAGCAGGGCTACCAGGAGCTGCGGGAACTGGTCATCCCGTTTGCCTACTACATGAAGGTCGAACTGGTCCGCGCGGCGGAACGCTTTGCCGCCCAGGACGGCCTGCCCGCGGCCGAGGTCATCGCGGGCATGGACGACGCCCTGGCCACGGCCAAGCAGAACCAGGAGCGCCGCGAGGCCGGGGACAAGAACAACCACTGATTCGTCAGGCTAGAAGCTCACGAACTCGAGCTGCTCGGCCAGGCCCTCGATGCCGACGGCCAGCGGCGGCCGGAACTCGGCGCCGACGGCGGCGCCCGCGGTCCAGACCACGACGCATTCGCGCTCCAGGAGCAGATTCTCGAGCGGCTCGGGACAGTGCGTGACCCTGAGGCAGGCGTTGGGCAGGCGGGCGGCCTCGCGGGCCGAGGCGCAGGCCAGGCGCAGGCCGTAGGGGCTGGCGTCGTCCAGGCGGCCGCGGACGGTCAGCCCGCAGGGACCGGACAGGACGATCTCGATGGCCGCCGGGGCGCGGCGGCGGGGAGCCTTGCGGCGTTCGGAGGCTGGCATGGCCCGCCCAGGCTAGGCCATCCCGGCCCGGCCGGCAAGGCCCTCGCTCGAATTTTCCGCAATGATCCCGGCGGCCAGGACCACGCCGCTGGCGTCGTAGACCGCGGCCACCTGGCCCGGGGCGGCGAGATCGTGCGGCGCGGCGAAGACAACCTCCAAAGATTCCCCGTCCAGCCGCACCTCGGCCCGGGCCGCGGCCTGGCGGTAGCGGGTGCGCACGAAAAGCTTGTCCGGCCAGAGCGCGGGCGGCACCAGGACGTTCACCCCCTCCGCCCGGCAACCCCGGGTCCTGGCCAGCTCGGCCCCGCCGACCAGCAGGGCGTTTTCCTCCCGGTCCGCGCCGAGCACGTAGAGCGGCTCGGCAAACGCCACGCCAAGCCCCCGGCGCTGGCCCAGGGTGTAGCGCCACAGCCCCCGGTGGCGGCCGAGGGTGCGGCCGTCGGCATGGACGATTGCGCCTGGCCCGGGGAGCTTCGCTCCACTCGCCTCCAGGAAGGTTTTGTAGTCGTCCCCGGGCACGAAGCAGACCTCCTGGCTCTCGGAAGCCAGCGGCGGGGTCAGCCCCCGCGCGACCAGGGCCGCGGGCACGTCCTTTTTCCGCCAGTCGCCCAGGGGAAAGACCGCGCAGCGCAGGTCCCGCGCGCGCACCAGCCCCAGGAAATAGCTCTGTTCCTTGACCGGATCGGCCCCGCGCGCCAGCCCCCGGCAATAGATCGGATGGTCGACGAGCCGGGCATAGTGGCCCGTGGCCAGGCGCGTCGCCCCCATGTCCCGGGCCGCGGCGAAGAGCAGCCCGAATTTCAGCTCGCGGTTGCAGAGCGCGCAGGGGTTGGGCGTCCGGCCGGAAAGATAAGAGGCCACGAAGGGGGAGATGACCAGCCGGGCGAACTCGGCCGAGAGGTCCACGGCCGCGAAGGGGATATCCAGCCGGGCGCATTGCTCCTCAAGCGCCGCAGTTTTCTCCCTCGCCTCGTCGTCCGGGGGGAGGAAGAAGCCGTGAAGGGCGAGAAGGTCCTGCCCCTGCTCCTTCAACAGTGCGAGCGCCAGCAGGCTGTCCATGCCGCCGGAGACGGCTACGGCCACGCGGGTCATGCGGTCTGGGCCTGTCCGGTCATGGGATTGTGATCCTGTCGTTCGCCGCAGAACGGGGCGCGGGCCGGGAGCGAGT
The DNA here is from genome assembly GCA_002428705.1 of Desulfovibrio sp. UBA6079. GTDB lineage: Bacteria > Desulfobacterota > Desulfovibrionia > Desulfovibrionales > Desulfovibrionaceae > UBA6079. The sequence goes on along the minus strand of DIXN01000027.1, from coordinate 77,125 downwards.
CTTCGAGCTCCCGGCCCGCGCCCCGAGCCGGGGAGGTCCAGGAGGGAAGCATTCCCTCCTGGTGGGGTCCAGGGGCAAAGCCCCTGGCAGGGGCGTGGGGGCAGCGCCCCCACATCCTCACACCGCCGCGGGCCTGGGCAGCCCAGGCAGCACCTTCTCCAGCGCCCCCGCGAATGCCAGAATCCGCTCCTCGCCGAAGCTCGGGCCGAAGACTTGCAGGCCCACGGGCATTTTGCTCACCTCGCCCAGGCCCACGGGCAGCGACAGGCCGCAGAGGCCGGCCAGGTTCAGCGAGATGGTGAAGATGTCCATCAGGTACATCTTGAGCGGGTCGGCGGTCATCTGGCCCAGGGGGAAGGCCACGGTGGGGCAGGTGGGGCCGACGATCACGTCGCAGTGCTCGAAGGCCCGGTCGAAGTCGTCGCGTATGAGGCGCCGGACCTGGGCGGCCTTGCGGTAGTAGGCGTCGTAGTAGCCCGAGGACAGGACGTAGGTGCCGATGATGATGCGGCGCTGGACTTCGTCGCCGAAGCCGGCGGTGCGGCTTTTCTTGTACATGTCGAGGAGGTTTGCGGCCTCCGGGGCGCGGTAGCCGTAGCGCACGCCGTCGAAGCGGGCCAGGTTGGAGGAGGCCTCGGCCATGGCGATGATGTAGTAGGTGGCGATGGCGTAGGGCGTGTGCGGCAGCTTGACCGGCACCACGGTCGCGCCCTCGGCCACGGCCGCGTCCACGGCGGCGCGGCAGGAGGCCAGGACTTCGCCGTCCACGCCCTCGCCCCAGTATTCCTCGGGCAGGCCAAGGCGCAGGCCCTGCAAGTCGCAGCAGCGGGTGGCGGCCTCGTAGTCGGGCACGGGCTGGTTGACGGAGGTGGAGTCGCGCGGGTCATGGCCGGCGATGACCTTGAGCACGGCCGCGGCGTCGGGGACGCTGCGGGCCAGCGGCCCGCACTGGTCGAGCGACGAGCCGAAGGCCACCAGGCCGTAGCGCGAGACGCGGCCGTAGCTGGGCTTGATGCCCACGGTGCCGCAGAAGGCCGCGGGCAGGCGGATGGAGCCGCCGGTGTCGGTGCCGAGCGAGGCGAAGCACTGCCGCGCGGCGACGCTCGCGCCCGAGCCGCCGGAGGAGCCGCCGGGCACGCGCGCTAAGTCCCAGGGGTTTTTGGAGGGGAAGTAGGCCGAGTTCTCGGTGGAGGAGCCCATGGCGAACTCGTCCATGTTGTTCTTGCCCAGGATGATCGCGCCGGCGGCCTTCAGCCTGGCGACCACGGTGGCGTCGAAGGGCGGCACGAAATTCTTGAGCATCTTCGAGCCGCAGGTGGTGGCCAGGCCCCTGGTGGTCAGCACGTCCTTGACCGTGACCGGCACGCCCCACAGGGGGCGGTCCGGGTCCGGGCCGGCGGCGTCCAGGGCCTTTGCCTCGGCCAAGGCCGCCTCGGCCTGGACCGAGAGCAGCGCGCTCACCTCGGGCTCGGTCTTCTCGATCCGCGCCAGGCAGGCCGCGGTGGCCTCGGCGGCGCTCAACTCCCGCGCGGCCAACTTGTCGCGCAGCTCGCAAAGGCTCAGGTCGATCAGGCTCATCTCGGGGCTCTCCTAGACGATGCGGGGGACGATGAAGAAGGCGCCGTCGTCCTCGGGCGCGCCGGCCAGGATGTCGGCGCGGGCCAACTCCTTGACCACGGTGTCCGGCCGGGTGACGGTGTGGTGGCTGACCGGGCTGTACATGGGCCGGACGTCGGCGGTGTCCACCGCGTTCAGCGCGTCCATGTAGGTCAGCACGTCGCCGAGCTGGCCGGCGAACAGGGCGAGCTTCTCCGGGGAGAGCTCGATGCGCGCCAGATTTGCGATGCGCGCCATGTCGTCGGGGTTGATCTTCATCGGTTCGGCTCCTGGGCCGGCCGCGGCCGGCGGGTTTGTCTCTACTGCCGGCCGCTTTTCAGCTTCTCGCGGATGGCCTCGACGCGCTGCTGGTGGGAGGCGTGGGCGGCGTCCAGGCGTTCGCGCATCCGGCCCGGGTCGACCACGGCCGGGCCGCGCTCGGTGGGGTGGAAGAGGTACATGTTCATGCTCGCCCGGCCGTCGGCGGCGTAGCGGATGGGCGCCAGGCTCCAGTCCATGGCCTCCTGGGCGGCCAGTCGGGCGTTGACCTCGGAGGGCGCAGCATTGGCCGGGAGCGGGCCGAGGTTGAAGGCGAAGCGCACGAAGTCGTAGCCCAGCGCGGTCCAGAAGTCCGGGGCGGGCAGGCCGAAGTCGGCCAGGCCGCTCCGCAGCGAGACGGCGCCGAAGCCTTCGGCCTGCGGCCACCAGGCGCCGGGGGTCAGGGCCAGGCGGAAGTAGCGGGCCTCGACGTCCTCGCCGGACTTGGTCAGGGCCTGGCTCCAGAGTTCGGGGCCGAGCAGGACCTGGTCCTCGGCCTCGTAGTAGAAGAAGTGCGGGGCGAGCAACTGGGCCTGGGACCAGCCGTCGGGCATGAACACGGCCTGGAAGTCGGGCGTGGGCGGCAGGCGTTCGGTTTCGCCCTGGCGTTCGGGGACCTTCAGCAGCCGGGCCACGGATTTGCCCCAGTCGGTGGGCTCCTTGGGCGGGTAGGCGGCGGTGGCCGTGACGACCGCGCCTCTGGCCTGGGCTTCGCGCAGGAAGATCTCGGCCATGCGCGCCCCGAAGCGCTCCTCGGGGTTCAGGACGGCGAAGCGGCGGATGCCGAGCTCGCTGACCGAGAATTCGACCAGGCTCCGGACCTGGTCCTCGAAGCTGCCGAAGAAGCGCCAGGCGTCGCGGCCCTCGGTCAGCTCGCCCAGGCTCGGCAGGAAGGCGAAGGTCGGCCTGCGGGCGAGCAGCCCGGCCGCGGCCGCAGATTTCAGCGTCTCGGTCTGGAGCGGGCCGCCGACCACGGTCACATGGGGCGCCAAGCCCTCGATCTGGCGCTGCCAGTCGGGCGCGTCGGTGTTGACCACGACCACCTCGACCAGGGCGCCGATGGCCGCCAGTTGCCACTGGGCCACGCCGGCGCCGCGCACGATGCTCCAGGCGACGTCGGCGAAGCGCCCGGACAAGGGCAGGGCCAGGGCCAGGCCCAGGCGCGGGACGCCGCGCTCGGCCTCCAGGCCGGCGAGGATCTCGGCCAGGGGCGCGGCATCGGCCAGCGTGCCGGCGTTGACCACCTCGCGCATGGCGCTCCAGGCCTCGGGCCAGCGGGCGGAGTCGGCGGCCAGGCGGTTGGCCTCCTCGAAGCGCACCAGGGCGCCGGGGAAGATCGTGCGGCCCTCGGCGCCGATGGCGGCGTCCATGGCCGCCAGGGTCTCGTCCGGTGTGTCGCTGAGGCCGCGGCGGAAATCTTCTTCCAGGCGGGCCTTGGCGGCCGCGTCCGGGGCTTCGGCGTGGAGCGCGGAGAGGACCTGGAAGGCCTGGCCGTATTCGCCCTGGGAGGTGAGCGCGTTCGCCAGGGCCTGGCCCGAGGCCTGGCGTTCCGGCCAGGGCTGGCTCGTGCGCCCGGCCCAGGCGGCGAAATCGCCCGCGGCGGCCTCGGTCCGGCCCAGGGCCAGATCGACCCGGTACTTGGCGCCCTGCCAGGCCGGGTCCGCGGCGGCCTCGGGATAGGTCGCGGCCCAGCGTTCGAGGCCTGCGGCGGCGTTTCGCGGATGGCCGGCGGCCAGCGCGCTGTCGGTGTAGCGCTCCAGGGCCTTGGGGCGCAGCTCGGCGGGCAGGTCGGAACGGGCGATGAGGCGCTCGTAGAAGAGCTCGCTCTGCTCGAAGCGGCCGGCGGCGAAAGCCGTGTCGGCCTCGCGCAGGAGCTGGCCGGTGGTCATCTCCTCGGTGCGGGGCATCGCCGGCACCTTCGCCGGGGGCTTGCCGCAGGCCGCGGCCAGGACGAAGAGCAGGAGGACGAGGGCAAGGATCGGTCTGTTGGCGTGCATCGGCATATCCATAGCGGGGGCTTGGTCGCGGGTCGCGGCCGGAGACGGGAGAGCAGGTATTCTCCGGCGGCGGGCGGGACGAGCACCCTGGGGTTCAGGCTTCCGGCGGCCGAAAAAAAGGCCCGACCCCGGGTGTCCGGGGCCGGGCCAAGCTATCCTTGTTCCCGGATCAAGGCAAGGCTGCTACTTGACCTCGGTGTAGTCGGCGTCGACCACGTCCTCGTCCGCACCGCCGGGGCCGGCGCCATGGGCGCCCGCACCCGCGCCGGGACCGGCCTGGGGACCGGCGCCGGGCTCGCCCGGACCGCCCTGGCCGCCCTTCTGGGCGTAGAGCTGCTCGGCCAGCTTGTGCGAGGCCTGCATGAGCGTCTCGGTGGCGGCCTTGATGGCCTCGGCGTCATCGGACTGCATGGCGGTCTTCACGCCCCCGACCTTGGCTTCGATGTCGCCGCGAAGGGCGGGATCGACCTTCTCCCCGAGCTCGCGCAGGGTCTTCTCGGTGTTGTAGACCAGGGAATCGGCGTGGTTGCGGGCCTCGATCAGGGCCTGCTTCTTCTTGTCCTCGTCGGCGTGGGACTCGGCGTCCTTGACCAGGCGCTGGATCTCGCTCTCGGACAGGCCGGAGGAGGCGGTGATCTGGATGGACTGCTGCTTGCCGGTGCCCAGATCCTTGGCCGAGACGTTGACGATGCCGTTGGCGTCGATGTCGAAGCTGACCTCGACCTGGGGCAGGCCGCGCGGCGCCGGCGGGATGCCGGTCAGCTCGAAGCGCCCCAGCGTCATGTTGTCGCCGGCCATGGGCCGCTCGCCCTGGAGCACGTGGATGGCCACCGAGGGCTGGTTGTCGGCCGCGGTGGTGAAGACCTGGCTTTTGCGGGTCGGGATGGTCGTGTTGCGCTCGATCAATTTGGTGAACACGCCGCCCAGGGTCTCGATGCCGAGCGACAGCGGGGTCACGTCGAGGAGCAGGACGTCTTTCACGTCGCCGGCCAGGATGCCGCCCTGGATGGCCGCGCCCATGGCCACGACCTCGTCGGGGTTGACCGAGCGGTTGGGCTCCTTGCCGAAGAACTCGGAAACCTTTTTCTGCACCAGGGGCATGCGGGTCATGCCGCCGACGAGCACGACCTCGTCGATCTGCCCGGCGGAGAGCGAGGCGTCGGCCAGCGCCTTCTTGCAGGGGCCGATGGTCCGCACCACGAGGTCCTCGACCAGGGACTCGAGCTTGGCCCGGCTGATCTTGATCAGCAGGTGCTTGGGCCCGGTCTGGTCGGCGGTGATGAAGGGCAGGTTGATCTCGGTCTCCATGGAGGTGGAGAGTTCCTTCTTGGCCTTCTCCGCGGCTTCCTTCAGGCGCTGCAGGGCCATGCGGTCCTTGGACAGCTCGATGCCGCTCTCGCGCTTGAACTCGGCCACCAGGTACTCGATGACCCGCTGGTCGAAGTCCTCGCCGCCGAGGAAGGTGTCGCCGTTGGTCGAGCGGACCTCGACCACGTTGTCGCCGACCTCGAGGATGGAGATGTCGAAGGTGCCGCCGCCGAGGTCGAAGACGGCGATCTTCTGGTTGTGCTTCTTGTCGAAGCCGTAGGCCAGGGAGGCGGCCGTGGGCTCGTTGATGATGCGCTTGACCTCCAGGCCGGCGATGCGGCCGGCGTCCTTGGTGGCCTGGCGCTGGGAGTCGTTGAAGTAGGCCGGGACGGTGATCACCGCCTCGGTGACCTTGTCGCCCAGGTAGGCTTCTGCATCGCTTTTCAGCTTCTGCAGGATGATGGCCGAGATCTCGGCCGGGCTGTAGCGCTTGTCGTCGATCTCGACGGCGGCGTCGCCGTTGGCCGCGCCCACGATCTTGTAGGAGCAGTGGGTCTTCCACTGGCTGACCTCGGGGCTGTCGAACTTGCGGCCCATGAGGCGCTTGATGGCATATATGGTCTTGGCCGAGTTGGTGATGGACTGGCGTTTGGCGATCTCGCCGACAAGGCGCTCCTTGTCGGTAAAGGCCACGATGGACGGAGTGGTGCGTCCGCCCTCGGGGTTGGTGATGCACTTCGGGTCCTTGCCCTCCATGACGTAGACACAGGAGTTGGTGGTCCCGAGGTCGATGCCGATGATTTTACCCATGAAATGTATCCTCCTGCAGCACTTGTATTCGGTGTCGGTGCGAACTCAACCGTATGTAATAATCAATTTCAGCGGGGAGTAAAGGCGCACGGAGAAGTTTTCTCATTCCTGCCCGACCAGGACCTTGGCCGGGCGGACCAGACGGCCTTTCAGCCGGTAGCCGGCCTGGGCCAGCTGGGCCACGCTGCCCGCGGCGGCCCCGGGGGCGAAGCCGATGGCCTCGTGGCTTTCGGGATTGAAGGCCTCGCCGGGCGCCGGCGCGACCGCCTCCAGGCCGTGGCGGGAGAGGGCCTCCATGAACACCCGGCGGGTCATCTCCACGCCCGTCAGCACGTCCTTGCAGCCGGGCAGGTTCTGGCCGTGGGCCAGGGCCAGCTCGAGGTTGTCGATGACCGGCAAAAGGTCCGCGACCACGGACTCGGCGGCGTACTTCACCGCCTCCTCCTTCTCGCGGGCCAGGCGCTTTCTCGCGTTGTCCAGCTCGGCCAGGGCGCGCAGCCGGTCGTTCTGGGCCGCGGCCAGCAGGGCCTCGGCCGCGGCCAGGCGCTCTTCAAAGCTTTCAGGCACCCCGGCCGGGATCAGATCGTCGTCGGCGATCTCGCCTGCGGGGGGCGTCGGTTCGGTTATGGACATCGGGCAATCGCTCCTTCTTCTCGGATTCAATAGGCACCAGCGCTGGCCTTGGGAAGGCCGCGGCTAGAATCTGTCGCTCAAAATCTTGGCCAGGGTCTGGGCCGTATAGTCGACCACCGGCACCAGGCTTGCGTAATCCATGCGCATCGGGCCGATGACCCCGATGACCCCGAGGGTCTGGCCCATGACCGTGTAGGGCGAGGCGATGAGCGAGAGCTCGGGCATCTGGGTCAGCGCGCCCTCGTCGCCCAGGGTGATGAGCACGCCCTTGGAGTCCATGACCTTGTCCAGGATGGACAAGAGCTTGCTGCGGTCCTCCAGGGCCTGGATCAGGTCGCGGATGGAGCGCAGGGTGGTGAACTCGGGCTGGCTTAAGATGTTGGTCGTGCCGTCGACGTACACCCGGGGCTCGTCGCCGGACTCGAAGGTCTGCTGCACCAGCAGGAGCGCCTGGCTGAAGCGGCTGGAGAGCAGCTCGCGCGTGCCCTTCAGCTCGGAGAGGATGTGGGCCTTGATCTCGGCCACGGTGCGGTCCACGAACTTCTCGTTCAGATAGTTGGCGTAGCTGACCAGGTCGTCGGTGCGCACCGGCTCTTCCAGGTCGATCAGCTTCTTCTGGATGATGCCGCCGGCCAGGATGAGCACGACCAGCACCAGCCGGGGCTTTATGAGCACGAACTCCACGCGTTTGAGTCGCACCCCGGCGTAGAGCGGGGCGAGCACCATGCTCACCTGGCGCGAGATCGAGGACAAGACCCGGCCGGCCTGGCGCAGGGTGTCGGTGATCTCCGGGCCGGTCACGCCGAGCTGGTTCAGGATGAAGTGGCGCTCGTTCTCCGGCAGGGGCGAGAGGCGCAGGATGCGGTTCAGATAGAAGCGGAAGGCCTTGGGTGTGGGCACCCGGCCGGCCGAGGCGTGGGGCTGCTCCAGATAGCCCTGGTCGGTCAGGTCGGCCATGACGTTTCTTATGCTCGCCGGGGACAGGCCGAGGCTCGTTTGCCGGGCCACGGTCCGCGAGCCCACGGGCACGGCCGTCTGGATGTAGCTCTCGATGATGGACGAGAGGATGTCGATTTCGCGCTCTGTAAGGCTCATGGTGTACGCCCGTCGGCAGTCGCCTTGTTGGCAGTCGCCTGTTCGCAATCGCCTGTTAGCAGTCCGATGTCGCGAGTGCTAACAGCCGGTAACAACGCCCCCCGCGGCTGTCAAGAATCGGCCCCGCCGGCCGGAGCCGGGATCAATGCGGCAGGCGGTCGGCGAACTTCAGGTCCCCGTAGATGTAGTCCCGCAGGGCCTTGGTCCAGGGCCTGGGCGTGATCCCGGTGCACAGCCGGAACTTCTCCAGGTCGAGGACCGAAAAGGCCGGCCGCGCGGCCTTGGTCGGATAATCCGCGGTCTGGATAGGCTCGACCTTGCACGTCAGCCCGGCCACGGTCACCGCCTCGGCCGCCAGCCCGCACCACGAGGTCCGGCCGCCGGAGGCCAGATGGAAGACGCCCCGTCCGTCCATCTCCACCAGGGCCACGCTGTTTTTCGCCAGGTCCACGGTGTAGCTCGGCGAGCCGACCTGGTCCGCGACCACGCGCAGCACGTCGCGCTCCAGGGCCAGGTTCAGAATCTTGTCCACGAAATTGGTCTTGTACGGCCCGAACAGCCAGGAGGTGCGGATGATCAGGACGTCGTCCAGGCCCGCCTCGAGGATCGCGCGCTCCCCGGCGAGCTTGGTCCGGCCGTAGACCGAGAGCGGATTGACCCGGTCCTCCGGAGTGTAGGGCGCGTCCTTGTGGCCGTCGAAGACGAAATCCGTGGAGTAGTGCACCAGGCCCACGCCGAGCGCCTTGCAGCGCCGGGCGAGCATCCCGGGCAGGGCCCGGTTCAGCCGGTCGGCCGCCTCGGGCTCGTCCTCGGCCTTGTCCACCGCGGTATAGCCCACAGTGTTGAACAGGACCGTGGCCCCGCTGGCCTCCAGGGCGGCGGACAGGGCCGCCTCGTCGCCCGGCTCGAAATCCTGCCGGCCCACGGCCAGAGCCTCCCAGCCGGCCTTTACCAGGGCCTCGGCCAGCACCCGGCCCAAAAGCCCCGTGCGGCCGCCCAGGACCATGGCCCGCTTGACGCCGCCCGCGCGCGGCCCGCATTCCGGCTTCATGCCCGCTCCCGGTACCAGGCGTCCATGAAGGTCCGGTACGAGCCGTCCTTCACCGCCGTCAGCCAGGCCTCGTTCTCCTGATACCATTCAAGAGTCCGGGCCAGACCCTGCTCGAAGCTCACCCCCGGCTTGAACCCAAGCTCCTCCGCGGCCAGCCCGAAATCCATGGCGTAGCGCCGGTCGTGCCCCGGACGGTCGGCCACGAAACGCACCAGGTCCTCCGGCCGCCCCAGGGTCTTCAATATGGCCCGCACCACCTCCAGGTTGGTCCGCTCCGCCGCGCCGCCGAAATTGTACACCGCGCCCGGCCGGCCCTTCCTCAGCGCCAGGTCCACCCCGCGGCAGTGATCCTCCACAAATATCCAGTCGCGCACATTGAGCCCGTCGCCGTAGACCGGCAGCGGCTCCCCGGCCGCGGCCCTGGTGTACATGAGCGGGATGAGCTTCTCCGGGAACTGGTACGGCCCGTAATTGTTGGAGCAGCGCGTGACCACCACGGGCAGCCCGTAGGTCTTCACGTAGGCCCGGCACAACAGGTCCGCCCCGGCCTTGGAGGCCGAATAGGGGCTGTTGGGCCTGAGCGGCGTCTCCTCGCTGAAGGCCGCCTCGTCCGCCGAGAGCGAACCGTAGACCTCGTCCGTGGAGACGTGCACGAACCTCGGCAGCCCGGCCTTGCGCGCCGCCTCCAAGAGCACGTGCGTGCCCATGACGTTGGTGGTCAGGAACGGCGCCGAATCGTGGATCGAGCGGTCCACGTGCGTCTCGGCCGCGAAATTGACCACGGCCTCGATCCCGTGCTCATTGATGATCCTCTCCACCAGCGCCGCGTCGCCGATGTCGCCCTGCACGAAATGGTAGCGCGTGCCCCCGAACTCCCGCTCCACCGCGGCCAGGTTCAACCGGTTGCCGCAATAGGTCAGCTTGTCGAGGTTGACCACCACGTCCCCGGGCTGCTCCCGCAGGACCAGGTGCACGTAGTTCGAGCCGATGAAGCCGCAGCCGCCGGTGACAAGCAGTCGCATGAACGTCCCTTTGCGCGCCGCCGATATTCGCGGCCCAAACAGGCCGCCCGGCGCGCCCTGTTCCTAGCGCAAATGCGGCCCGGGCGCAAACGGCGAAAAAAGGACTTGCCACCCTCGGGGTTTTTTCTTAAAAAGCTCTTCCTTTGGGCGATTAACTCAGCGGTTAGAGTGCCATCTTCACACGGTGGAAGTCCAGAGTTCAAATCTCTGATCGCCCACCACCGACCACCCGAGACCCTGGCAACAGGGTCTTTTTCATTTGGTTTGGCCTCCGGCGGCCAGGGGGCTTTGCCCCCTGGACCCCCACCAGGAGGGAATGCTTCCCTCCTGGACCTCCCCGGCTTTGCCGCGATGCAGCCCGGACTTCGCGTCCGGGCTGCATCGCGGCAAAGNNAGCGCCCCTGCCCGCCGGAGGCGACCCGGGAGCGCATATGGAAATCGTACTTTATCAGCCGCAGATACCGCCGAACACAGGGACGATCGCCCGCTTGTGCGCGGCCACTGACACACGGCTGCATCTGGTCGGGCCGTTGGGGTTCAGTCTGGAGGACCGCTACCTGAAGCGGGCGGGGCTCGATTATTGGCCGCACGTGAAGCTTGAGGTTTGGCCGTCGTGGGAGGAGTACCTGGAGCGGGGCGTCACGGGGCGGCTGGTGCTGACGAGCGCCCGGCAGGGGGTGGCCTACCAGGAGTTTTCTTTTGCGCCGGGGGACGTGATCGTGCTCGGCACGGAGACCATGGGCTTGCCGGCCAAGGTGCTGGACGCGCACGAGCACCAGGTGCGCATCCCGATCTGGGGCCAGGTGCGCAGTTTGAACCTGTCCTGCGCCGCGGCGGTGCTGCTCTATGAGGCCCTGCGCCAGACCGGGGAGCTGGCGGCCAGGGACCGGGGGTAGGCTATTTGGCGGCCGGGGGCAGGGGCAGGCCTTTTTCCTGCCAGAACTGGGCCGCGCCGGGGTGCAGGGGGATGGCCAGGCCGGCGAGGGCGCCGGGCACGGTCATTTCCCGGGCCGCCTTGTGGGCCGCGACCATGGTTTTGAGGCCGTCGTCGGTGAACACGGCCTTGACCGAGGCGTAGACGATCTCCTGGGGCACGTCCTTGTTGGCCATCCAGTAGGCCGCGTCCTGGAAGCTCGAGACGGCTGCGGACTGGCCGGGGTAGGTGCCGGCAGGGATGGTGGCCGGGGAATAGAAGGGGAAGGCCTGGTAGAAGCCCGAGGCCTGGGCGTCGGTGCCGAGGTCGAGGAGGCGCAGCGGGGTCTTGGCCGCGGTCTCGGTGATGGTCACGTTGGGGTAGCCGACGAAGAGCCAGAAGGCGTCGATCTTGCCTTCGACGAAGGCCGCGGCGGCCGGGACGTAGCCCAGGAACTGCTTGTCGACCTTGTCCCAGAGGCCGAGTTGGACGAGGTAGCGTTCGCAGGCGATGGCCGCGCCCGAGCCGGCGTTGCCCACGGCGATGCGCTTGCCGGCGAGGTCTTTCACGCCGGCGATGCCGGAGTCGGCGCGGACCGCGAGCTGGGCCGGGGCGCCGTAGAGGAAGGCCACGGCCCGGACCTGCTCGTATCTGGCCGGGTCCCCGGCCAGCTCGCCCGTGCGGCCGAGATAGGCGTCGCCCATGTAGACGATGCCGTAGTCGATCTCGTTCTTGTCCAGCCGTTTCAGGTTTTCCACCGAGCCGCCCGAGGCCTCGGCCGCGATGTCCAGGCCGCCGACGTGGCCCTGGACGTAGAGGGTGATGGCGTTGGCGAAGTACTGGAAGGTGCCGCCGGCGGGGCCGCCGCCGAAGGCCAGGAAGGTCTTGCGGGCCAGGGCCGGGCCGGCGCAGAGGCAGGTGGCCAGGAGCGCGGCGAGGAGCAGGAGCGAGAGGGGTCGGCCGGCCTTCATGCGAGGTCCTCCTGGGTGCGGGTGAAGGGGTGCGTGCGCGCATGATAGTGCCAAGGAGGGCGGTCACGTCAAGTCGAAAGGTCGGGGAGGAAGGCCGGAGCCGTCGGTTTGCGCTTGAAGGGCGGGCGGGGTGCGGCTTAGAAGGGGCGATCCGGCCGCAATCAGAATCGGCGGCCGGAATCAGTGGAGGACGCGCATGTACATCGAGTGGACGGTTTTTTTCCTGCTGCCTCTGGCGGCCCTGGCCCTGGACCTGATCCTGGGCGACCCGCCCTCCTGGCCGCATCCGGTGCGATATATCGGCCGGCTGCTGGCCGTGGAGGAGGCCTTTGTCCGGCGCCTCGCGCCCGGGAGCCTGAAGGCGGCCGGGGCGGCGTGCCTGGCGCTGAACGCGGCCGGGGTCTTCCTGGCGGTGAAGCTTCTGACCATGATCCCGGTGCTCGGCTGGCTCGCCGGGCTGTATCTGGCCTATGCCGGCCTGGCCCTGGGGCAGCTCCTGCGCGAGTGCCGGGCGGTGGCCCGGGATCTCAAGTCCGGACGGCTGGAGGAGGCGCGGGCGCGTCTGGGAGGTCTGGTCAGCCGGGACGTCTCGGCGCTGGACGAGGCGGGGATGCGCCGGACCCTGGCCGAGACGCTCTCCGAGAACTTAAACGACGGGCTGGTGGCGCCGTTCTTCTTCCTGGCCCTGGGCGGGCCGGCGCTGCTCTGGGCCTACAAGGTCGTCTCGACCATGGACTCCATGTGGGGCTACAGGACCGAGGCGTACGGGCGGCTCGGCTGGGCCGCGGCCAAGGCCGACGACGTGTGCGCCTTCCTGCCGGCGCGGCTGACCGCGGCGGCCATGATCGGCGCGGGCTTCTTCATGGGCCTGTCCTGGCGCTGCCTGGAGGCGGTGCGCAATGACGCCCTGACCACCGAGAGCCCCAACGCCGGCTGGCCCATGGCCGCGGCGGCCTGGCTGCTGGGCGCGCCGGTGGGCGGCCCGGCGGTCTATTTCGGGGCCGTGAAGGACAAGCCTGTGCTCGGCCCGCGCGGCGGCGGCAGCTGGGACGACGCGCGGATTTCGCGTCTCGTGCGTCTGGCGGCGGCCGCCGGCATCGGCAGCGCGCTCCTCATGCAGTGCTACTTCCATCCGCTGCTGCACGGCCTGCCGTAGGACTGCGGTTCTCGTTCCCGGCCTTTCGCCTGCCGCCGGGTGGCGCTCACGCTGCACGCGAGGGCGCAGCAGCGCGGCGGCGCCTGCGTGCGGCGGGCATTTGCCGGCGCGGCACAATACTCCCGCGCGGCCGTACGCAGGCCGGCATGGTTGGCCAGTCTATAGTTTTCTCAAGATAGTTTCGCACGTCTTCTTTGAAATATGTTGATCTTTTTTGCAGCCTGCTCTACTGGATCATGTACATGTCAGTGCACATGACGCGTTGATGCTGCGTCAATCGACTGTCGGGGCCGATTTTCGAAAAACCGGTGCACGTTGCTGGCGGATCACGCACACGAGAGGGAGGCATCGTCAAATGGAAGATTATCTCAAGGAAGCTTTGGAGATCGTCAAGGCGCAGGCCAGTGTCCGGACCATGACCGAGGATGAGATCATCTCCATGGTCAAGAGCTTGGCCGGCGGCATCAAGAACATCTTCGAGCCCGCGGCCGGCGGGGGAGAGATGCAGGAAGCGTTGATGGACCCGAAGAAGGCCATCAAGGAGAAGTCCATCATCTGCCTGGAGTCCGGCAAGGCGTTCAAGATCCTGACCCGCAAGCATCTGGCCAAGTTCGGCCTGACCCCGGACCAGTACCGGGAGAAGTGGGGCTACCCCAAGAAGATGCCGCTGGTCTGCAAGTCCCTGCAGCGCGAACGGCGTAAGAAGATGAAGGACATGAAGCTCTGGGAGAAGCGCATCGGCAAGAAGTCGGCCGCGCCCGCGGCCGAGGGCGAGCCCGTGGCCGCCAAGGCCAAGCCCGCGGCGGCCAAGTCGACCAGGACCCGCAAGAAGTAGGGCGCTTCGCCGCACGATATATGAAAGCCCCCGGCCACGCGTGTGGCCGGGGGCTTTTTCATTGCAATGCCGACTTTGTGCCGGCAGCCGCCGCTACTTGCCGAGCTCGCGGCTTCGCTCGTACGAGGCCGTGACGCCGTCGATGAGCGCGGCGCGCACGGCGCGGCGGTCGAAGGTCAAGAGGGCCTTGATGGTCGTGCCCGCGGGCGAGGTGACCATCTCGCGCAGTTGGGTCACGCTGAACTCGCTTTCTGCGGCCAGCCTGGCCGAGCCGCTCATGAGGCCCTTGACCATGCCCGTGGCCGCTGGCCGGGGCAGGCCCAGGTTGACCGCGGACTCGATCAGCGCCTCCATGACGTAGTAGACGTAGGCCGGGCCGGAGCCGACGACCGCGGTGAAGGCGTCGAAATCCTTTTCGGCCAGGAGGTGGACCTCGCCCATGGCCTCGAGGATGGACATGACCGTGGCTTTCAGCTCCTCGGAGAGCCCGGGCGCGCCCTCGAAGGTCACGGCCGAGACGCCGGCCCCGACCAGGGCCGGGGTGTTGGGCATGACCCGGACCACCGGGCAGACTCCGCCGCTCATGTCTTTCAGCATGGCGATGGTCTGGCCGGCGGCGATGGACACCAGGCAGGTCTCGGGTTTGAGGACCGGCCGGATGGCGGCGAACAGGCTCTGCATCTGCTGCGGCTTCACCGCCAGGACGACGATGTCGCTTGCGGCCACGACCTCGGCCGGGCCGGCCTTGGGCGCAAGCCCGCAGGATGCGGCCAGCGCTGCCAGGCGTTTCTCGTCGATGTCCGTGCCGCTGCAGGCCACGCCCTTGGCGGCCAGGCCCTTGAGGATGGCCGTGCCCATGTTGCCCAGACCGATGAAGCCGATGGCTGGCATGGCGCTACCCCACGATTTCGAGCTGGTTGAAGAAGTAGGCGATCTCCACGGCCGCGGTCTCGGGCGCGTCGGAGCCGTGGACCGAGTTCTTCTCGATGTCGAGCGCGTAGCGCTTGCGGATGGTGCCCTCCTCGGCCTTGGCCGGGTTGGTCGCGCCCATCAGCGCGCGGTAGCGGGCGATGGCCTCCTCGCCTTCCAGGACCGAGACGACCACCGGGCCGGAGCTCATGAACTCGGTCAGGCTGCCGAAGAAGGGGCGCTGCCTGTGCACGGCGTAGAAGCCCTCGGCCTGGGCGCGCGAGAGATGCAGCATCTTCATGGCCTTGACCGTCAGGCCGGCGCCTTCGATCATCTTCAGGATGCCGCCGACCTTGTGCCGCGCCACGGCGTCGGGCTTGATGATGGACAGGGTGCGTTCGGTCATGACTGTTCTCCTTCGATATGGTGATGTTTTCAGGTCAGCAGCATCTTGTCCGAGGCCAGCTCTTCGCCCTTCAGGGCGTAGAAGCGGGCAAGCAGGTCCTCGACGGAGAGCTTCGCCTTCTCTTCGCCGCACAGGTCGAGGATGATCCGGCCCTGGTGCATCATGATCAATCGGTTGCCCAGGCGCAAGGCCTGGTTCATGTTGTGGGTGACCATGAGCGTGGTCAGGCGGCCGGCGGTGACGACGTCCCCGGTAAGGGCCAGGATCTGGCCCGCGGTCTTGGGGTCCAGGGCTGCGGTGTGCTCGTCGAGCAAAAGCACCCGGGGCGGGACCAGGCTGGCCATGAGCAGGGTGAGCGCCTGGCGCTGGCCGCCGGACAGAAGCCCCACCGGGTCGCGCAGCCGGTCCTCCAGGCCCAGGCCCAGGGGGGCGAGGAGCTGGCGGAAACGGGTCCGGTCGGCGGACCCGACGCCCGGGCCGAAGCCCCGGCAGGCGCCGCGGCGCGAGGCCAGCGCCAGGTTCTCCTCGATGGTCAGGCCGGCACAGGTGCCCTTCAGCGGGTCCTGGAAGACGCGGCCGACGAGGTGTGCCCGGCGGTGGGCCGGCCAGGCGGTGACGTCGCGGCCGTCGATGGCGATGGTCCCCCGGTCGGGCGGGAAATTCCCGGCCACGGCCGCGAGCAGGCTGGACTTGCCGGCGCCGTTGGAGCCGATGACGGTCACGAACTCGCCGGTCTCGACGGTCAGGTCGATCCCCGAGAGGGCCGCGACCTCGTTGACGCTGCCCCGGTTGAAGGCCTTGGTCAGGCCGCTCACGGTCAGCATTATCGGCGCCTCATGCGGGTTTTCAGCTGCGGCGCGACCAGGGCCGCGACCACCAGGAGCGCGGTCACGAGCTTCAAGTCGCTGGGGGTGAGCGCGAAGCTGCCGAGCTTGAAAGAGAGAGCCAGCGCGATGGCCAGGCGGTAGAGGACCGAGCCGACGAGCGCGGCCGCGACCCCGCGCAAAACGCCGCCCTTGCCCAGCACCGTCTCGCCGATGATGACCGAGGCCAGGCCGGCGACGATGGTGCCCACGCCCATGTTCACGTCGGCCGCGCCCTGGTTCTGGGCCACGAGTCCCCCGCCCGCGGCCACCAGCGCGTTGGACAGTCCGACGCCGAGCACGATCATGGTCCGCGTGTCCACACCCTGGGCGGTGATCATGGTCGGGTTGTCGCCCGCTGCCCGCATGGCCTGGCCGAAGGCCGTGGACAGGAACCAGACCAGGGCCGCGCCGGCGACGAGCGCAATGATGCCGAAAAAGAGCGGAGCGCCGAAATAGGAGAGATTGAGCCCCGTGATGGCGTCGAGCACCGTGGGTTTGCCCAGCAGCGTCAGGTTGGGCCGGCCCATGATCCGGATGTTGACCGAATAGAGCGCGATCATGGTCAGGATCGAGGCCAGCAGATGCAGGATGTGCAGCCGGGTGTTCAGGAGCCCGGTGACCGCGCCGGCGCAGAAGCCGGCGGCCGCGGCGGCTAGAATCGAGAGGGCCGGCGGCCAGCCCGCGGTGATGGCCACGGTGGACACGGCCGCGCCCAGCGGCAGGCTGCCGTCCACGGTCAGGTCGGGGAAATCGAGCACGCGGAAGGTCAGGTAGACCCCGAGGGCGGTCAGTCCGTAGACGAAGCCCTGTTCCAGGGCGCCGTTGAAGGCGTACCAGCTGAGCATGTGGCTGCGCGGGGCCGGGGTCGGGCCGGCGGCCCGCCTAGAAGACCTTGTCGGCCCGGCCGGTGACGGCCTGGGGCACGGTCAGGCCCATGCGGCCGGCGGCCTTGGCGTTGACGTAGAGCTGCAGGTCTTTCAGCGTCTCCACCGGCATGGCCGCGGGCTTCTCGCCCTTGACCAGGATTCTCTCGGCCATCCGCCCGGTCTGGCGGCCCATGCGGTAGTAGTCGATGGCCAGGGCGGCCACGGCCCCTCTGGCCACGGAGTCGGTGTCCGAGGCGAAGAGCGGCAACTTCGCTTCCTCGCAGACCTTGATGAGCGACTCCAGGGCCGAGACCACGGTGTTGTCCGTGGGGATGAAGACCGCCTCGCAGTTGCCGACCAGGCTCTTGGCCGCGGCGTAGACCTCCGAGGAGTTGGCGATGGTGCTCGGCACCACGTTGACGCCGTGCTTGGCGCACTCGGCCTTGGCCTGCTCGAAGGAGACCACAGAGTTGGCCTCGCCGGCGTTGTAGACGTAGCCCAGGCGTTTGAGCTTGGGCATGACCTCGAGGATGAGCGCCACCTGGCGGTCCACCGGGCTCTTGTCGGTCATGCCCGAGATGTTCGCGCCCGGGGACTCGAGGCTTTTGACCAGGCCGGCGGCTACGGGATCGGTCACGCCGGTGAACAGGACCGGGATGTCCTTCACCTTCTGGGCCACGGCCTGGGAGGTGGGCGTGGCGATGGTCATGACCAGGTCGGGCTTGTCCCCGAGGATCTGGCTGGCGATCTGGATGGCCAGATCCATGGAGCCTTGGGCGTTGTATTCACGGTAGGTGGCGGCGAGGCCCTTGTCCTTCAGCTCGTCCTTGAAGCCCTGGCGCATGGCGTCCAGGGCCGGATGCTCGACGATCTGGCTGACGGCGATGACGTAGTCCTTGGCCAGGGCGCTGCCGGCGGGCAGGAGCAGGGCCAGCGCGAAAAGGACGGTGGACAGGCGTTTCATGGTTCACCCCGGGGTGTGGAAGGTCTGGGTCGTGGCGGCGTCCGGCGTCCGAATGCGCGGCCGCAACCGCTTTTTTTGGCCTAGTTGCCGGCCGGAGTCAAGGCGGAATCGGCCGGGGCGGCCGGCGGCGCGGCGGGCTCGGGTGTCGGAGCCGGGGGCGGGGCAGGCGCCGGGGCCGGTTCGGGGGCGGGCGGCGTTCCGGGCGCCGGGGGCGTGTCGAGCACCTCGATGGGCGCCGCCGCGCCCGCGTCCGGGGGCGGCGTGCGCCCGGCCGGGGCCGAGGCCAGCGGCGGCAGGTCGCGCAGGGCCACGGGGCGGATGTCCGCGGGCCGGGAGGCGACCCAGAGCGTGAGGGCCTCCATGGTCGCCCGGTGGGGGTGGCCGATGGCCACGGCAAAGCCGTGCGAGCGGGCCATGAACTCGGCCTTGCGCAGCTGCAGCAGGATCGGGTGGACCTCCGCGACGTTGTCCAGGAAGACGTCGCGCTTGAGGCTCGGCAGGCCCAGGCGGCCGGCCACGCGGACGCCCACCGAACGGTAGGTGGTCAGGCTGTCCAGGAAGTAGAGGCCCTTGTCCTTGGCCACGGACAGGACCGCGGCCATGACCCGCTCGTCCTCGGTGGCCCGTGAGCCCATGTGGTTGTTCAGGCCCTCGGCCTCGGGCAGGCGGGAGATGTTCTCGGCGACGATGGCGCGGATGGTCTCGTCGTCCATGTTGACGAAGACCGCGCCGGGGCCGGGGGCGAACTCGGGGTAGCGCTTGGGCTCCATGGGCTGGTGGATGAGCACGCGGTTGCCGGAGGCGAGCGCGATGCGCGCGGTCTCGTGCGCGGCGCGGGCCCGGGGCCAGACGGCAAACGTCACCGGGATGCCCAGGCGGCCGAGCTCCTTGGCGAAGAGCACGTCCTCGCCCAGGTCGTCGATGACGATGGCCAGCAGGCCCTCGCGGCCGGGCTCGGCCGTCCTGGCCGGACCGGCCGGACCGGCCGGAGGCGCCGCGCGCGGCTTGCCCGGGGCGGCGGCCGTCCCCTTGGCGGTCGGCGGCGCCGGCGGCAGGATAAGGACCAGGCGATGGGTCGGACGGCCGTCCAGGCGCAGGATCAGGCTGCCGTCGGGCTCGGCGCTCAGCTCCGCCGGCAGCCCGGCCTGGGCCAGGTTCGAGGCCAGGCGCGAGGTGAAGCCCGCGGCGTCGCCGTCCAGGCGCAGGGAGAGGGTCTGGAAGAGCACCTCGCGGCCGTTCTCCAGGCTGCGCACGACCGCGACGATCTCCACCCGGTCGAGCCCCAGCCCCTGGTCCTCCAGGGCTTTCAGGACGGCGGCGTCGGCCTCCTTGGTGCGCTGGTCGAGGAAGGCCTCCTGGGGCTCCTCGTAGACCGCGGCCGGAGCCGGGGCGGTGGCCACGGCCTCGGGGCTGACCGCAGCGGTCACGCTGGGCACGGCCGGCGGCGACGTACCGCGCCCGCCGGCGGAGAGGAAAACAAGACTGGCCGCGGCCAGCAGGAGCAGAACTCCCGCGACCGCGGCCAGATATCTGGTTTTGATGTGGACGCGCCTGGACCCGGGCCGGGGGCGGCCGCCCTCGGGGCCGAGCTGCGCCATCCTATTTGAGGCTCTGGATCACCGGCAGCTGCTTGACCAGCTCGAGGGCCAGGCGCAGCTGATTGTCCTTTTGCAGCATCTCGGCGGCCTTGTCGCTGCGCGCGCTCTTGGCCGCGGACCTGTCCTTGCCGTTCTCCAGGTGCCGGGAGAGGTCCTGCTCGCGCAGCACCATCTGGTCGCCCTTTTCCTCCTTGGCCGGGGCCTCGAAGGGTATGGCGATGTCGGGCACGATGCCCTCGGCCTGGATGGAGCGGCCGTTCGGGGTGTAGTAGAGGGCCGTGGTCAGCTTGATGCCCGAGCCGTCGGGCAGGGGGATGACCGTCTGGACCGAGCCCTTGCCGAAGCTGCGCTCGCCGACGAGCAGCGCCCGCTTGCGGTCCTGGAGCGCCCCGGCCACGATCTCCGAGGCCGAGGCCGAGCCGGCATTGATCAGCACGACCGTGGGCGCATCGATCTTCGGGCCGGCGGCCTTGGCCGTGTAGTCCTTGCGGCTGGCGGTGTCCTTGCCCTGGATGTAGACGATGAGGCCTTCCTTGAGGAAGGTGTCGGCCACGCTCACCGCCTGGTTCAAAAGCCCGCCGGGGTTGTTGCGCAGGTCGAGGACCACGCCCTTCGGCGCGCCGTTCTTCTTGAGGTAGGCGTTCAGGACCTCGTGCAGGTCGCTCGTGGTGTTGTCGTTGAACTTGGTCACGCGCAGGAGCAGGACGCCCGAGTCCAGGACCTCGCTCTTGACGCTCAAGATCGGGATGATGTCGCGGGTCACGTCGAAGCTCATGGGCTCCTTGGCGCCCTCGCGCAGCACGGTGATCTTGACCGTGCTGCCCTGCGGCCCGCGGATGCGCTTGACCGCCTCCAGCAGGGTCACGTCCTGGGTGCTCTGGCCGTCGATCTCGATGATGATGTCCCCGGACTTGATGCCGGAGCGGAAGGCCGGGGTGTCCTCGATGGGCGAGATGACCAGCAGCCGGCCCTGGTCCATGGTGATCTCGATGCCGATGCCGCCGAACTCGCCGGAGGTCGAGTCCTGCATGTCCCGGAATTCCTCGCGGTCCATGTAGGCCGAGTGCGGGTCGAGCTGCTGCAGCATGCCCTTGATGGCGTCGTTGATCAGCTCCGAGCGGCCGATGTCCGTGACGTAGTATTCCTCGACCAGGCTCAAGACCTGGCTGAAGCGCTTCAGGGGCTCATACTTGTCGTCGACGGCCAGGGTGCGGCCGGCGAACAGCCCGAGGGACAAAAGGACGAGAAGAATGACCAGCCAGCGGGTCATGCGCATACAATCCTCCGGAAAGCCTTGCTATCGCTTGGCTGAAAGCCAGTCCATGGGGTTAATTGGTTTTTGGCCGAAACGCAATTCAAAATACAGCCCGGGGCCTCTGGCCTCGGGGAAATAGCCGGCCGAGCCGATGACCTCGTCCTTTTCCACTTCCTGGCCGTTTCTCACCTGGGCCTTGGTCAGGAAGGCGTAGAGACTGTAATAATCGTCGCCGTGGTAGACGATAACCACCGTACCGAACCCCCGCAAGAGGTCGGCGTGCACGACTTTTCCCCAGGACACGCATTTGACCGGCGTGCCCTCGGGCAGGGACAGGCCGATGCCCCGGCGGGGCGGCTCGGCCGCGGGCGCGAACGACTCCACCAGCCGGCCCGCCGCCGGCCAGGGCAGAGCCCCCTTGAAGCCCTCGAAGCGCCGGTCGGTCAGGTTGGTCAGGCGGTATTTCAGGCTGTCGATGGCCGCCAGGGTGTCGGCCAGCTCCTCCTCGCGGCTGACGCGCTCGGCCCGTATCTCGCGGATGGACTTGGCCAGCGAGAGCTTGGAGGAGAGCAGGTCGTCCTTGCTCGCGTTCACGGCGTTCAATTTCTCCCTGGCCTCGGCGCCCAGGCGCTCCTGCTCGGCCAGGTTGGCGGCCAGGGCCGCGGACTGCTCGCGCAGCCGGGCCAGCCCCTGGCGCACGGCCTTGTAGACGGCCGCGAGCCAGGTGAAGCGGCGGTCGGCCGACTGCCATGAGCTCATGCCGCCCAGGCGGTTCTCCAGGTTCTCGCGGTGCACCGGCCAGGTCAGGGCCAGCAGGTCCGAGAGCGCGGCGAAAGCCTGGTCGCGCTCGGCCGCGAGCACGGCGTAGCGCGCGCGGATGCGCTCCTCCTCGGCTTCGGCCTTGGCCAGGGCCGCCTCCTGGGCCATGACCGTCTTGGTCATGCGCCCGACCTGGTCCTCCAGCCCGGCCAGCCTGGAAAAAAGCGTCCGCTCCTTCTCGGTCAGCTGGCCCAGCGCGGACTTGGCCTGGTCGGCCCGGGCCTTCTCGCTCGTGAGGTCCTCGCGCAGGCTCTCGGCCTGGTTCTCGGCCGCGGCCGGACCGGGCCGAAGGGCCGGACAAAGGGCCAGCCAGAAGGCCAGGAGAAGGAAGGCGAAGGCCGCGTGCCGGCGGCGCGGGCGCGGGGTGGGTCGCATGGCTCCTATCGCAGCGAATGAAGCGGGCAGGTTTCGCACTTGGCGCGCGTCCGGCCGCACCAGGTCTTGCCCAGGCGCACGATGAGCGCGTGGAACTCGCCGAAGAGCGCGGGGTCCGCGGGCAGGACGTCGGCGAAAAAGGCCTGCAGCTCGTCGTAGCTTGCGTCCTCTGGCAGGAACAGATGCCGGCTCATGATCCTCGCGGTGTAGGCGTCGACCACGAAGCTGGGCAGGTTCAGCGCGTACAAGAGGATGCAGTCCGCGGTCTCCGGGCCGACGCCCTTGACCGCGAGCAGCCGGGGCCGCAGCTCGGAAAGCTCGCGCCCGGCCAGGAAGCGCAAACTCGCGTCGGCCAGATCCGCGGCGCCGCCGGCCTCGCGCGCCAGGAAATCCAGGAAGTGGCCCAGTCGCGCGGCCTTGACCCGGAAGGTCCCGGCCGGCCGGATGAGCCCGGCCAGGGCTTCCGGGGAGAGTTCGCGCATGGCCGCCGGGGTCATGGCGCCCGCCCTGCGCAGGGCGGCGATGGCCCGCTCCACGTTGGCCCAGTTGGTGTTCTGGGTCAGGATGGCGCCCACGGCCACCTCGAAGGGGCTTTCCCCTGGCCACCAGTGGCTCGGGCCCAGGGCGTCGAGGAGCGTGGAGTAGAGGCTGAGTAACCGGTTCTGGCGGTTCATGCGCTGTCCGTCATGCGGCCGGCCTCAGGCCCGCTCCCAGACGATGGCCGTCCACTCGCCCGAGACTTCCAGCCGCGGCTCGGGCAGGCCCAGGGCCACGTAGGCCGCGACCACCCCGGCGGCCTGCTCGACCAGGATGCCGGAGAGGATGAGCGCGCCCCCCGGGGCCAGGCGGGGCACGATGTCCGGGGCCAGGCTGATGAGCGGGCCGGAGAGGATGTTGGCCACGATCAGCTCGAAGCGCTCCCCCTCGGGCACGGCCTCCATGGAGCCGGCGAGCGGCGTCACCGCCCCGGCGCAGGCGTTGGCCGCCACGTTCTCCTCGGCGCAGGCCACGGCCTGGGGGTCGATGTCCAGGGCCAGGCCGGCCAGACCCAGGCGGGCCAGCGCGATGGCCAGGATGCCCGAGCCAGTGCCGAGATCGAGGAAGCGCTGCCCCGCGCGCAGCCGGCCGCCGGTGGCCAGCCGGCCGATGGAGGCGAGGCACAGGGCGGTGGTGGCGTGGTGGCCGGTGCCGAAGGCCATCTTGGGCTCGATGATGATTTTGGTCAGGCCCTCGTGCCCCTGGTCGGCCAGCCAGGGCGGCAGGACCTCGAACACGCCGCCGGCAATGATCGGGGTGAAGAATTCGCGCCAGGCCAGCGCCCAGTCGGTGTCCGGGGCGGCCTCGGGGCAGGCGCCGCAGCCCGGGAAGCGGGCCTCCAGGTCTCTGGCCAGGGCCGCGGCCAGGCGCGGCTCCTCCAGATGGATGGTGAAGGTCACGCCGTCCGCGTTTTCCGTCTCCTGCCAGCCCTGGGGGGCGCGCAGCGAAAGGTAGGCCGCGGCCGCCTCGTACCGGTCCGCGGGCAGGGTGATGGCGATGCGCTCCATGCCTAGCCCTTGGCCTTCCGGCGCAGGATGTCCTCCAGGGCCGCGGCGAAGGCCGAGAGGTCGGCCTCGTCGATGGTCAGGGCCGGCAGCAGCCTGAGCACCCGGTCCTGGGTCAGGTTGCAGATGAAGCCGCGGTCGAAGAGCGCCTGCCAGACCTCCTTGCCGGGGTTGGTGAGGACGATGCCGAGCATCAGGCCGAAGCCCCGGACCTCCTCGATGCTTCCGGGGAGCCTGGCGCCGATGTCCCGGAAAAGCCCCTTGGCCCACTGGCCCAGGCGCTCGGCCCGCTCGTCGAGCCGGTCGCGGCGCATGATCTCGACGACCTTGGCGGCCACGGCCGAGACCAGCCCGCCGCCGCCGAAGGTCGAGGCGTGGGTGCCGGGGGTGAAGGCCGCGGCCACGTTCTCCTTGGCCAGCATGGCGCCCATGGGCAGGCCGTTGGCCAGGGCCTTGGCCGTGGTCATGACATCGGGCGAAAGGCCATAGCGCTGGTGGGCCCAGAAGCGGCCGGTGCGGCACAGCCCGGTCTGGACCTCGTCGACCATGAACAGCACGCCGTTTTCCCGGCAGAGCTTCTCCACGGCCGACAGGTACTCGCCGGGCAGGGGTTTCACCCCGCCCTCGCCCTGGACGATCTCGACCATGACCGCGGCCGTGGACTGGTCCATGGCCCGCTCGAGGGCTTTCACGTCGCCGGCCGGGACGGAGGCGAACCCCGCGGGCATGGGCTCGAAGCCCTCCTTGAATTTGTGCTGGCCGGTGGCGGCCACGGTGGCCAGGGTTCGGCCGTGGAACGAGCCCTCCAGGGTCAATATGGTGTAGGCCTCGCGGCCGAACACGCTGCGCTGGGCCTTGCGCGCCAGCTTGAAGGCCGCCTCGTTGGCCTCGGCCCCGGAGTTGCAGAAAAAGGCCCGGCCCGGTCCGAAGGTGGCCAGCAGGGCCTCGGCCAGGCGGATCTGCGGCTCCTGGGTGAAGAGGTTGGAGACGTGGATGAGCCGGCCGGCCTCCTCGGTGATGACCGCGAGCAGCTCCGGGTTGGAGTGGCCGAGCGAGGTCACGGCGATGCCCGCCAGCAGGTCGACGTATTCGCGGCCGTCGGGGTCGTAGAGGCGCGAGCCGCGGGCCCGGGCCACGGCCAGGGGATAGCGGCCGTAGGATTGGCAGATGGCGGCTTGTTCGCGGGCTTTCAGCGTGTCGTAGGCGGTAGTCATGGCACTGTCTCCTGATGTGATGTCCTCGAAATATACAGATATTTCGAGGATGATTTCGAAGAGGACTGCGACCCGAAAAATCACTTGCCCGTCGGATTCTCCGGCGTTCAGCGCCGGTGAAACCTTACGGACAAGGAGAGCGTCGCTGCGGTTTTCGGCTCGCTCAGGCCTCCTGCGGCGGCGGGGCCGCCTTGCGGCGTCCCCTCGTGTCGCGTCCGTGGCGGCATGATGATTGATGGCTGCGGCACTAGAGCTGTCCGGTATGTCCGAAGCCGCCGGCGCCGCGCCCGGTATCGCCAAGGGCGTCGCAGGCCACGAGGTCGGCGGTGTAGTGGGGCAGGAAGAGAAGCTGGGCGATGCGCTCGCCGCGGACCACGGTCCGGGGCTCGGGCGAGGTGTTCAGCAGCCAGACGATTATTTCCCCCCGGTAGTCGGGGTCGATGACGCCCACGCCCTGGGCCACGGTCAGGCCGTCGCGGGCGCCCAGGCCGCTGCGCGAGAAGACGAAGCCGGCCACGCCCGGGGCGCAGATTTCGATGGCCAGGCCGGCCGGGATCGCGGCCCGCCCGCCCGGGGCGATGGTCAGCTCCGGCGCCTCCACGCAGGCCTTGAGGTCCAGGCCGGCGGAGCGCGCGGTGGCGTAGGCCGGGGGCTCGTCCCGCCACAGGGGGCTTAGGTAGCGGACCTTGACCGTGACGTGCGCGTCCGGGAGAGGGGGGAGAGGAGGGGTCGGGGTCATGCGGGGTTTCCTGGGCCTTCCTTGTCCCGATCGCGGCCGCACTGGCCGCCGGGCTGGCCGGGAAACTAGTCCAGAGCCGGGCAAAAGGCAACGGGCCGCGCGGCAGACTTGATTTTTTCACCCGCGGCTGGCAGTTTCCAGCCTGCGCGGACAGTGCCGTTTTTCGCCGTCCCGGCGTCACGGCCGTCATTCGCCCACCAAGGAGCATCCATGCGCCCCCTGCGCGTCGTCAGCGTCGTCCCCCGTCTGCCTCGCAAGCTCGAAGCCCTGTGGGATCTGGCCTACAACTACTGGTTTGCCTGGAACGACCAGATCACCGACCTCTTTGCCCAGATCGACCTGCACCTCTGGCGCGAGGTCGGCGGCAATCCCGTGGCCTTTTTGAACCGCATCTCCCAGAAGACCCTCCAGGACCTGGCCGTGGACGAGTTCTTCCTGGAGCGCCTGGGGGAGATCCACAAGTCCCTGCGCCAGTACCTGCAGAAGACGGCCGTCTCGGTCAACTTCCCCTACATCGACGGCGACAAGCCGGTGGTGGTCTACTTCAGCGCCGAGTACGGCATCGACCCGAGCCTGCCGATCTATTCCGGGGGCCTGGGCATCCTCGCCGGCGACCACCTGAAGTCGGCCAGCGACCTGAACATCCCGCTGGTGGCCTTCGGCCTGGCCTACAAGCAGGGCTACTTCCGCCAGTACCTGACCCCCGACGGCTGGCAGCAGGAGCGCTATCCGGACTCGGATTTCGAGCAGATGTCGGTGACGCTCATGCGCGACAAGGACAACAAGCCGCTGACCGTGGGCGTGGACCTGGCCGGCCGCGAATGCCGCATCCAGTTCTGGAAGGTGGCCGTGGGCCGCATCGACCTCTACCTGCTCGATTCCAACCTGCCCGAGAACCCGCAGGACTTCCGCGAGCTGACCGCCCAGCTCTACGGCGGCGACTGGGAGATGCGCATCCGCCAGGAGATCATCCTCGGCGTGGGCGGCATCCGCGCCCTGGCCGCACTCGGGCTCTCGCCCAAGGTCATCCACATGAACGAGGGCCATTCCTCGTTCGCCGGCCTGGAGCGCATCCGGGTGTTCATGAACGACCACGGCCTGCCCTTCGAGGCGGCCATGGAGCTCGTGGCCTCCTCCTCGGTCTTCACCACCCACACCCCGGTGCCCGCGGGCAACGACCGCTTCGCCCCGGACCTCATGCAGCGCTACTTCGAGGGCTACGCCAAGTCCATCGGCCTGGCCTTCAAGGTGCTCATGGCGCTCGGCCGCGAGGACCCGCGCAACGACGCCGAGCCCTTCTGCATGACCGTGCTGGCGCTTCGGCTCTCGCGCTTCTGCAACGGCGTGTCCAAGCTCCACGGGGTGGTCAGCCGCAACATGTGGAAGCGGGTCTGGCCGCAGTACCCGGTGGAGGACGTGCCCATCGGCTCGATCACCAACGGCGTGCACATGCCGACCTGGGTCGCGCCGGACATGGCCCAGCTCTTCGACCGCTACTTCGGCACCAACTGGCGCGAGGATCCGGACACGACGCGCGTCTGGCGCCAGGCCGAGCTCATCCCCGACGCCGAGCTGTGGCGCACCCACGAGCGGCTGCGCGAGCGCCTGATCGACTTCGTGCGCTTCCGCCTGCGCCAGATGCTCATGAAGAAGGGCGCCCGGCGTAGCGAGCTGCAGTCCGCCGACGAGGTCCTCGACCCCCAGGCCCTGACCATCTGCTTCGCCCGGCGGTTCGCCACCTACAAGCGCGCGAACCTCATCCTGCGCGATCCCGATCGCCTGGCCCGG
Source organism: Desulfovibrio sp. UBA6079 (assembly GCA_002428705.1). Taxonomy (GTDB): domain Bacteria; phylum Desulfobacterota; class Desulfovibrionia; order Desulfovibrionales; family Desulfovibrionaceae; genus UBA6079. The sequence continues at coordinate 50,080 of DIXN01000027.1, read as the reverse complement.
CTGATGGGCAACCCGGACATGCCGGTGCAGTTCATCTTCGCCGGCAAGGCCCACCCCCAGGATCAGGAAGGCAAAAAGATCATCCAGCAGATCTTCCAGCTCTGCCGCACGGAGGAGAACCGCTACAAGATGGTCTTCATCGAGGACTACGACATGGAGATCGCCAGCTACATGGTCCAGGGCGGCGACGTCTGGCTCAATAACCCCCGCCGGCCGCTGGAGGCCTGCGGCACCAGCGGCATGAAGGCCATGGCCAACGGCGTCCTGAACCTCTCCAGCCTGGACGGCTGGTGGGCCGAGGCCTACAAGTCCGACAACTCGCTCGGCTTCGCCATCGGCCGGGGCGAGGAGTACGACGACTGGGCCTACCAGGACTTCGTCGAGAGCCAAACCCTCTACAACGTGCTGGAGAACGACGTCCTGCCCGACTTCTACGAGCGCAGCCACGGCAACCTGCCGCGCAGCTGGATCAAGCGCATGAAGGGGGCTCTCGTCCAGCTCGGGCCGGTGTTCAGCGCCCACCGCATGGTCGAGGACTATGTGAACGTGGCCTACCTGCCGGCCTACAAGAACTACAAGCTGCTGGAAAAGGACAACTTCGCGCCGGCCAAGAACCTGGCCACCTGGCGCATGGACATGATGACCAAGTGGAGCCAGCTGGCCATCCGCAACGTCAAGGCCGAGATGCCCGACCAGGTCTTCGTCGGCGAGCCTTTCCTCATCGAGGCCGAGATCTTCCTGAACGGCCTGAAGACCGACGACCTGCTGGTCGAGGTCTATTCCGGCCCGCTGAACCAGGACGGCGAGTTCATCCAGCGCGCCACCTCGGCCATGGCCGTGGAGGGCACCACCGGCGACGGCTGGACCGTGTACAAGGGCGAAGCCGCCCCGGCCGAGGCCGGGCGTTTCGGCTTCACCGTGCGGATTCTGCCGCACCACCCGCTGCTGCTCGACCCGCACAGTTTGGGGCTGATCAGGTGGGTGGATGTGAAGTAGGGGGTAGAAGATGTAATGAAGAGCCGGTGAAGGGAGAAGCCGGGAAGGTAAAGACGGCGGTCGTGTCCGGGGCCGATGATGCGGTCCTCGCGATCCATCCGCCGCTGGTCATGGAGCGCAATGTCATGGGCCGGTCACGAGTTGACCGGCTCTTTTCATTTCACTGGCTGATTTATGTTGATTTTGACCCCAATCCCTCGGAAGGGAGAGGCAGTGAAGGGGTACGATCGTAGTTCGGTCAGGGCTGGTGCGAGGTTTTCGCGGATGTGCATCCGTTGATGATTAAGGGGACGAAGCACGAAGGGCCGGCCCAAGCGGACTGTCCCTTCCATTTCATGGCCTGTCTTTCTCTTCTTCTCACTCCTCCCCCTTCCCCCTGACCAGAATCAGCGAAAAATAGGGCAGCTCGGCATCCACCGGCGGCAGCTCGCGGCACAGGGCTTCGCCATCGAGGCCGCAGCAGGAGACGAACATGGCCCGGTCCATGAGGTCTAAGTCCATGAGCACCTGGCGGATGGCAGGATACGAGCGGTAGGCCTTCATGATGACCGCTGCCGGGCAGGCCGTGAGCGCGGCCTTCATGCCCTCGGGGTCGTCGATGCCGGAGACGATCGCCAGGTTCTCGGCGCCCTCCACCAGCACCTGGTTGCACAGCGCCGCGGCCGCGGCGTAGGAGGTGACGCCCGGGACCACGCGGACCGGGAAGTCCGGCTCCAGGGCCTTGAGCGTGCGCCGCAGATAGCCGAAGGTGGAGTAGGTCGAGGGATCGCCGAGCGTCAGGAAGACCGAAGGTTCGCCCCGGCGCGAGACCTCGAGCACGGCCTCGGCGTTGGCCTGCCAGGCCGCGGCCAGCACGGCGGGCTTGCGGGTCATGGGAAAGGCCAGCTCGACCACGGGCGCCTCGGATTTGAGGTGCGGCCGGGCGATGTCCAGGGCCAGGGAATGGCCGTTCTTGGTCGAGCGCGCGGTGAAGATGGTGGCCGCCTCGGACAGCGCGCGCACGGCCTTCAGGGTCAGGAGCTCCGGGTCGCCGGGACCCACGCCCACGGCGGTCAGCGGTGCGAAGTTATTCATGGCGTCCTCCTTCAAGGGCGGCCTTCATGTCGGGATGCAGAAGCCCGGCCAGCTCCTCCACGGCATCGACGAGCCGCGGGCCGGGGCGGGAATAGCGCTGCTCGTCCACCACGAACACGCGGTTCGATTTGATGGCGGCCAGGTCGCGGTACTGGGGCCGGTCGGCGAGCGGCACGGGGTCGGGGTTCATGGGGCCGCGCTGCATGAGGTAGACCTCGGGGTTCAGGCGCACCACTTCCTCCTCGCTCGCGCGCACCAGGGCGTCGGTGGAGGCGAGGCAGTTCTCGCCGCCGGCCCGGGCCACGACCTCGCTGACGATGGAGCCCCGGCCGGCCAGCAGCAGGTTCGGATAGCGGACCTCGAACAGCACCCGCGGCCGGGGCAGGCCGGAGACGGCCGTCTCCACGCGCGAAAGGCGGGCCTGGAGGGCGCCGGTGAGGGCCGTGGCCTCGGCCTCGGCGCCAAGGATCTCTCCCAGGCGCTGGGTGACGCCGAAAAGCGCCTCGAAGGACGCGACCCGGAACACGGCCACCGGGATGCCCAGGCGGGAGAGCGCCTCCACGGGCTCCAGGCTGTCGCTGCGGCCGGCGAGCTGGATGACCAGGTCGGGCGCGAGGCCGGCGACCAGCTCCAGGTTCGGCCGCAGGTGCGTGCCGATGGCCGGCTTACCTAGGATCGAGGGCGGCTCGCGGTCGGCCTCGGTGCGGGCGATGAGGGCGTCTTCCCGGCCGAGCGCGGCCACGATCTCGTTCAGCGCGCCGGACAAGGCGATGACCCGGCGGGCCGGCGCGGGAAGGCGTACCTCGCGGCCGGCGTCGTCGGTGAAACTGATCTCAGCCCAGGCTGGACCGGCAGGCAGTGCGAGCGCGAGCGCGAGCAGCGCGAGGCAGCAGATGCGCCTGGGGAACGTCCAGCACCGGGTGGCGGGTGACGATGATATCCGTATCATAGATGTCGCTCAGGATGGTTGCGGTGAAGACTTCGGCCGTGGGGCCGTCCACGGCCACTCGGCCGTTCTTGATGAACACCAGGCGGCGGCAGAAGAGCGCGGCCAGGTTCACGTCGTGCAGGGCCATGATGACCAGCCGTCCGCCGGAGTTCAGACAGGCCAGCAACTCGCAGATCTCCACCGACCGGGCCAGGTCCAGCTCGGACACGGCCTCGTCCAGGATGAGCGCCGGGGTGGCCTGGGCCAGCGCCCGGGCCACGAGCACGCGCTTGACCTCGCCGCCCGAGAGCGCGGTGAGCGGCCGGTGGGCGAAGGGCGCGGTGGCGGTGGCCTTCATGGCCTTTTGCGCGGCCTCGTGATCGGTGCAGGCATAGGCCCCGAAAAAGGACAGGTACGGGTAGCGGCCGTGCAGCACCAGTTCGCCGGCGGTCAGCTCGGCGGATGCCTCGAAGCGCTGGGGCACCACGGCCAGCCGCCGGGCGCGCTGGCGCGGGGAGAAATGGGCAAGCGGGCGGCCTTCCAGCTCCACCCGGCCGGCGCTGGGGCTGAGCGCGCCGGACATGACTTTCACCAGCGTGGTCTTGCCCGAGCCGTTGGGGCCGAGGAGCCCGACCATCTCGCCGGAGGCGAAGGTCAGGTCGATGCCGCGCAGCACCTCGGCCGGGCCGTAGCCGGCGTGCACGCCGTCGAGGCGGATCACGGCTCACCCCGCCGGCCGCGGCGCAGCATGAGGCAGAAGACCGGGCCGCCGACCAGCGCGGTGACCACGCCCACGGGCAGCTCCGTGCCGCCGGGCGGGATGGTCCGCGCGGCCACGTCGGACCAGACCAGGACCGCGCCGCCGAGCAGCGCCGAGGCGGCCAGCAGCGTGGGGTGGGCCGCGCCGAGCAGGCGGCGCAAAGCGTGTGGCACCACCAGGCCGACGAAGCCGATGACCCCGGACACGGCCACGGCCGCCCCGGCCAGCAGGCTCGCGCCGACGATGAGCGCGAGCCGCGCCCGGCCCACGTTCACCCCGAGCTGCCCGGCCTGGTCCTCGCCCAGGGCGAGAAGGTCGAGCTCGCGGGCATTGATGGCGATAAGCAGGCCGCCGAGCGCGGCGTAGGGCAGGTAGAGGAGCACGTGGGCGAACCCCCGGCCCTGGAAGCTGCCCATGATCCAGAAGACGATGGAGGCCACCGACTCCTCGGACAGGGCCTTGACCAGGGAGATGCACGCCGAGAGGAAGGTGGCGACCACGATGCCGGCGAGCACCAGCGTCTCGCGGCCGAAACCGCCGGCCGCGCGGGACAGGGCCAGGACCGCGCCCAGGGCCAGGAGCGCGCCGGTCAGGGCTGCCAGCGGCAGGACGCCCAGGCCCGCCGGGCCGATGGAGCCGGTGAGGCCCAGGGCGATGGCCCCGGCCGCGCCGAAGGCCGCGCCGCCGGCCACGCCCAGGGTGAAGGGCTCGGCCAGGGGGTTGCGCAGGAGCCCCTGGAAGACCACGCCGGACACGGCCAGCCCCGAGCCGACCAGGAAGGCCAGGCAGAGCCGGGCCAGCCGGATGTGCACGACCACGGTGATGGCGGAGGCCTCGACAGGCACCGGGCCGAGACCCAGGCCGGCCAGCAGCGCCCGCCAGACTTCGGCCGGGGTGAGGCCCATGGGGCCGAAGAAGAGCCCGGCGGCCAGGGAGACCGCGGCCAGGCCGGCCAGGGCGAGGAGCGCCCAGGGCCGGCCCGGTAGCGGCAGGGAGGGACTGCGCGTCAATTGAGCTCCGCCAGGGCGGCGTCCAGGTGCGCAAGCCACACGGCCAGAACCTTGGGGTTCTGGGCCAGGCCGGCGGACTGCACCCGGGTCTTGATGCCCGCGGCCGTGAAGACGTTCTTCCAGGAGTCCGGCTCGTCGCCGCCGATGTCGTTCTTGGCGTGGTCGCCGGCGATGGCCAGGAGCGGCACCAGGCAGGCCGCGGCGATTTTGTCCTTTTTCAGGACGGCGAGCGCCTCGTCGCGGGTCGGGCGGCCCTCGATGGTCCCGACGTACATGCGCGCGTCGGCCGCGGTGCAGAAGTACTGCATGGCCGGGTAGGCCACCACGGCCGGATGGTGCGTGCCGTGGCCGACGAGCACGATGGCCTCGCCCCTGGTCCGCGAGGCGGCGAGCCCGTCGCGCACGGCCGCGGCCACGGCCTCCATGTCTTCGGGCAAGGTCAGGAGCGGCTGCGCCAGGCTGGTCTTCGGAGCGCCCGGCGCGGCCGAGAAGGCCTGCATGGCGGCCACGATCTCGTTGTACTCGAACCCGGGGATGACCAGCAGCGGCAGCACGGCGATGTCCTTCAGGCCCTTGGCCTTCATGGTTTCGAGCACGGCCTCTGGGGCTTCCGAGGATTCCTTCTTGACCGTGCCGCGCAGGTGCGCCGACGTCCAGGCGGTGTAGACCGGCAGGCCGGGGTGGGCGGCCTCGATCTGCTTCTGGACCTCGGCGTAGACCGCCCGGGCCGAGGGCTCGCTCGAGCCGAAGACCACCAGCAGGATGCTGTCGGCAGCGGCGAAGGCCCCGGTCGGCAGGACGAGGAGGAGGGAGAGGAGCAGGACGGGGATGAGGGTGCGGTTTATCCGGAAAAACATAGCGACTCCAGTTTTTCCGGGGCAGTGACGCGCAAATGACAAACCCCGCCCGGCGGGGACCGGAGCGGGGGGCTTGCGCGATGATCCCGAGCGCCGGCAATGCCCCGTTGCCGACCGGGAGGCCACTCGCAGGGCAGGTCTTCTGGCTTTCCCGTTGTCTCGATCCGCCTTCCCGGCTTCAGGTGCCAGTGGCGAGTGGATCGAACAGCCCGGAGGGCTGCGGGATCACAGCGGCGGAGACCGCTCCGGTTTTGAACCGGATTCCCAATTGAGCGCGCGCGGCGCGCCCTGCGAAACGAGATGGAGACTGACCGGCTTTCGCGGCCAAGTCAAGACGGATCGGACAGGCGGGCGAGCGCGGCCGCGAGGTGGGCCAGCCAGATGGTGACGAACCCGGGGTGGGCGGTGGTGCCGGTGACCACGGGCAGGGGGGTGATGCCGCGCTCGGCCAGGGTCCTGGCCCAGGAGCCCGGCCGGGCGCCGGCGATGTCCTCGCGCACGTGGTAGCCGGCGACGCTCATGAAGGGTGTGAGCCAGGCCCGGGCGACGCCCCGGCGGACCAGCTCGGCCACGATCTCGGGCAGGCCCGGCGCGCCGGTCAGGGTGCCGAAGAGGATGTCCGGATCGAGGCGGCGCAGGTGGCGGTGGAAGGCTTCGAAATGGACGCGCCCGGCGTGGCTCGTGCCGTGGCCGATGAGCACCACGGCCTCGCCCGGAGCGCGCTGCCCGGGCAGGAAGGCGGGCAGGGCGGCGGCGGCCTGGGCGATGTCCTCGGGGCCGCAGAGCAGCGGGGCGCCCACGGCCACCTGCCTGAGCAGTCCGCCGGGCAGGACCGCGGCCTCGGCCTCGCGCTCGGCCAGGCGGAACTCCTCGCCGGGCACGGTGTGCAGCGACTGGACCACGGCCCGGGTCACGCCCCGGGCGGCCAGCTCGTCGAGAGCCTCGGCCACGGAGAGCGGCGCCCCGGGCCGGCCGCGCAGGCGCTGCCTGATCTTGGCCGAGGTGAAGGCCCAGGCGATGTGCGTCTCGGGGTAGGCCGCGCGCACGCGCGCCTCGATCAGGGCGTAGCCCGTCCGGGCCGCGGGCACGGCCGTGCCGAAGGCGGCGAGCACGATGCCCAGCCGGCCGCGGGAAAGGCGCGTATGGTCTGTCTGCGTCACGAATTCCATCCTCGCGGAAAAGGAAGGTTCCGGCTACTGCGAAGGGGGAAGGCCTGTCAAGGCGCCTGTTTCCGGGTCTGCGGGGCTTGCCAACTCCGGCCCGAGGCTTTAGCCTGCCGGCCATGCGCTACGCCCTGACCGACGAACGCCGCCAGAAGATAGAACGGGTGCTGGCCATGCGCCAGAAGGACCTGACCCTGGTCATGGACAACATCTGGGACCCGCACAACGTCTCGGCGATTTTGCGCAGCTGCGACGCCTTCGGGGTCAGCGAGGTCCAGCTCTACTACACCACCCACGCCTTCCCGGACGTGGGCCGCAAGTCCTCGGCCTCGGCCCGCAAGTGGGTCGCCCGGCACCGCCACGAGAACCGGGAGTCGCTGGCCGCGTTCATCGAGGCGCGGGGATTTGCGCTTCTTGCCACCGGATTCTCCGAGCGGGCCAGGCCGCTGGCCGACTGGGACCTGTCCCGCCCCACGGCGGTGATCCTGAGCAACGAGCACGCCGGGATCTCGGAGGAGCTGCTGCCGCTCACCGCCGGCGAGGTCTACATCCCCATGCGCGGCATGATCCCGAGCCTGAACGTCTCGGTGGCCGCGGCCATCATCCTCTACGAGGCCGCCCGGCAGCGCGCGGCCAAGGGGCTCTACGACCGGCCGAGCTTCGGCTCCGAGGAGCTTCTCCGCCTGACCGAGGACTGGTCGAGCCGCTAGGACCATCTTCCGCTTTGCCGGGCTTCGTGCTAGCGTCCGGCGATGCTGCAGCGCGCCCTGGACACGATCCGCAGCGGAGGATGTCTCATCTATCCGACCGAGACGCTCTACGCCCTGGGCGCGGGCGCCTTCCAGCCCGAGGCCGCGCGCCGCATCATGGCCCTGAAGGCCAGGGCGCAGGGCAAGCCCTTGCCGCTGATCATCGGCGCCAAGGACCAGCTCTCGCAGATCACCGGCTGGATGTCCAAGACCCTCGATCACCTCGCCCGGAGCTTCTGGCCCGGCCCCCTGTCCATTCTCGTGCCCGCCCGGCGCGACCTGCCGGCCGAGGTCCGCGACCCGCGCGGGCTGACCTCGGTGCGCTGGACCGCCCATCCCCTGGCGGCCAGGCTCTGCGTCCTGTCGGGCACGCCGCTCATCGCCACCAGCGCCAACGTCAGCGGCCATCCCGCGGCCGCCCGGCCGGAGGAGCTGGACCGCGCCCTGACCAAAGAGGTCCTGGTCCTCGCCGACAAGCCCTGGCCCGCCGGCGGCCGGCCGTCCACCGTGGTCCGCTGCCTGGGCACGGACCTGATCGAGGTCCTGCGCCACGGCGCGGTCAGCGACGAGGAACTGCTCAAGGCCGGCTTCGAGCTCGTGGCCGCGCCGCGCGTCGGGGTTTAATATTTTGAACCCTCCGTGCCCCGATTTTCGGGATCCGCGCTTCCGGGGTGTAAAAAATTGAACCGCTTTGGTGGATCTCGGCGGGAGGGTGAACGTCATCCGGAGCGCAAAACCGTTGCCGAGAGCCGAGTTGCATTTTCTTGGAAGATTGCGGAAGGCTTGGCCCGCCTCTTGCTAGAACGAAAATACCTTCCTTCCTTTTTTTGCAGAAGCAGGCTTTCAGGGGTGGTCCCTGGAAGCCTGCTTTTTTTCGTTCTCCGGGCGGCGGGGGGCTTGAGAAGGGGAGGCTTCCGGCCCCGGGCAGGGTACAAAGAATTGAACCGGATCGAAATAGTTTGATCCAGATACAATGGCATTGCCTTTTCTCGTCAAGCGTGTCACCACCATCATGAGGAGTAAACCGCATCCCGTGGGCGACTCCCGAATGCGACCGGATGATCATGGAATTGCGACACTGGCCGGGCAGTTTCGGACGGCACGGCCCAAACCCGAAAAAAAACCGGGACCTGATCAGGAGACCGCCGGCGACATGAGTTCCGACCTCTGCCCCCAATGCGGCCGCCCCGGGGCGGTCCACCGCAACCCCCTGCCCACGGTGGACGTGGTCGTCTTCGACCCCGGGCACGGCGTGGTCCTCATCGAGCGTGCCAATCCCCCCCACGGCTGGGCTCTGCCCGGCGGCTTCGTGGACTACGGCGAGACGGTGGAAGCCGCGGCCGTGCGCGAGGCCTGCGAGGAGACCGGGCTCTCGGTCGTGCTGACCGGGCTTCTGGGCGTCTATTCCGACCCGGCCCGCGACCCGCGCAAGCATACCCTGAGCGTGGTCTTCACCGCCCAGGCCGCCGACCTCGGCCGGCTGGCCGCCGGCGACGACGCCGCGGTCGCCCGCTTCTTCCCCCTGGACGACCTGCCCGCGCCGCTGGCCTTCGACCACGCGCTCATCCTGGACGACTTCAAACGCCGGCTCCGCCGCTTCCGGCCGTAGACCGGCCGCAGGGCGCAGGAAAGGACGCGTTCAGGAACATGGCCAAGCAGCACGATGTGGTTTTCGTCACCTCGGAGATGTATCCCTTTTCCAAGACCGGCGGCCTGGCCGACGTGCTCGGCGCCCTGCCGCAGGCGCTCGCCGCCCAGGGCCTGAACGTGGCCGTGGTCACGCCGCTCTACGGCCGGCTGTCCTCGGCCGGCTACCAGCTCCGGCTGGTGGCTCCGGACTGCCACGTGGGCTACCCCTGGCCGCCGATCACCGCCGAGATCTACCAGGCCGACTGCCAGGGCGTGACCGTCTATTTCGTCCAGCGCGAGGAGTATTTCGACCGCCGCGCCTACTACAACACCTACAAGGGCGACTATTTCGACAACTGTGAGCGCTTCAACTTCTTCTGCAAGGCGACCATCGCCTGGCTCAGAAGGCTCGGCGCGGCGCCCAGGGTCATCCACGCCAACGACTGGCAGGCGGCGCTGGTCTGCGCCTACATCGCCTGGCACCGGACCTTCGACCCCTACTGGGCGCAGACCCGGACCATCCAGACCATCCACAACCTGGCCTTCCAGGGCCGCTTCGACGCCCGCCTGTTCTTCGAGTCCGGCCTGCCCGACCACTTCTGGCACATGGACGGCTGCGAGTTCTGGGGCGACTTCAACCTGCTGAAATCCGGCATCGCCTACGCCGACATGGTCACCACGGTCAGCCCGAGTTATGCCGAGGAGATCCTCACGCCCGAGTTCGGCTGCGGCCTGGAGGGCATTTTGAACAAGCGCCGGCCGGTGCTGCGCGGCATCCTGAACGGCGCCGACTACGAGGTCTGGAACCCCTCGGGCAACCGTTTCCTGCCCTGCTGCTACGACCCTGACAACCTCGACGGCAAGAAGGTCTGCAAGCAGGAGCTCATCCGCGAGATGTTCCTCTCCGACATGCTCGAGGACCGGCCGCTTCTCGGCTTCATCGGACGCATCCGGCGCCAGAAGGGCATCGACCTCTTGATCGACCTCATCCCCCGGCTCATGCGCCAGGGGCTCGGCATCGTCATCCTCGGCGAGGGCAACCTCGAGTTCGAGGCCAAGCTCCTCGACCTGATGGAGGAGTATCACGGCCAGCTCGCGGTCCAGATCGGCTACACCGAGGATCTCGCCCACCGCATCCACGCCGGCTGCGACATCTTCCTCATGCCCTCGAGCTACGAGCCCTGCGGCCTGACCCAGATGTACGCCCTGCGCTACGGCACGCCGCCGGTGGCCACGGCCGTGGGCGGCCTGCGCGACACCATCGTGCCCCATCCCGAGCCCGAGGCCACGGGCTTCACCTTCCCCGTGGCCGATCCGGGCCTGTTTTCCGGCGCCATCCAGGATGCCGTGCGCCTCTTCGGGGACAAGGAGGCCTGGCGGGCCATGGTCCGCCGCACCATGCTCCAGGATTTCTCCTGGCGGCGCGCCGCCGGGCGCTACATCGAGGTTTACGAGGAACTGCGTTCCCGCGGCCCGGATTGATGCCCGCTGGGGAAACGTGATAGAGCCGGCCAACATCAACCATCATGCCCTGCGGCGTCGCGGATGGCGCCGCCGGGAGAGGTAACGGAGGACACGATCATGTCGCTCAAGAAACAGTATTTGAAAAGCAAGCCCCTGTGCAAGGTGACCTTCGCCCTGCCCAAGGAAGCGGCCAACGACGCGAAAAAGGTCTTTCTCGTCGGCGAGTTCAACCACTGGCGCATGGACGCCACACCCATGCGCAAGCAGAAGAGCGGCGAGTTCACCGCGACCCTGGAGCTCGTGCCCGGTACGGACTACCAGTTCCGCTACTTCATCGACGGCCAGATCTGGGAGAACGACTGGGACGCCGACCGCTACGAGTACAGCCCGTTCGGCAACTGCGAGAACTCGGTGGTCTGCATCTAGCCGTTCTCGGCTACCTTCCCCATCCGCCCGGCCTGGAGCCGCCCGGAGCTGGTGGACGCCTTGCCGCTCGGCGGGTAAGCTGGGCTTTCGGTCACGTCAACCTCGAAGCCAGGACCAGGCGAGCGCATACCTATGAGCAGCACCCATCCGGCCTACCTCCCTCCGTTCGACCTCTATCTTTTCGGCCGCGGCGAGCACTGGGACATCTACCGCATCCTCGGCGCCCATCCGGTGGCCGAGGACGGCGTCACCGGCTGGCGCTTCGCCGTCTGGGCGCCCAACGCCGAGGCCGTCTCCCTCGCCGGAGACTTCAACGGCTGGAGCGCGGACGCGCACCCCCTGCACCCGGTGGGCAACTCCGGCATCTGGGCCGGCATCGTGCCCGGCCTGTCCGCCGGCACCAACTACAAGTACGCCGTGCGCCAGAGCGGCGGGCAGACGGTGCTGAAGACCGACCCCTACGCCTTCCTGGCCGAGCTGCGTCCGGGCAACGCCTCGGTCACTTGCCTGCTGGACGGCTACGCCTGGGGCGACGGCGAGTGGATGGCCGCGCGGCGGTCCGAGGGCCTGCCGCTCGACCGCCCCTTGAGCGTCTACGAGCTGCACCCCGGCTCCTGGCAGTGGGCCGGCAGCGAGTACGGCCAATTCCTGGGCTACCGCCAGCTGGCCGACCGGCTCATTCCCTACGTGAAGGAGCTCGGCTTCACCCACCTCGAGCTGATGCCCATCGCCGAGCATCCGCTGGACCAGTCCTGGGGCTACCAGACCAGCCATTACTACGCCCCGACCGCGCGCTACGGCGCCCCCGACGACCTGCGCAACTTCGTGGACCGCTGCCACCAGGCCGGCATCGGCCTCTACCTCGACTGGGTGCCCGGCCACTTCCCCAAGGACGACTGGTGCCTGGGCCGCTTCGACGGCTCGGCCCTCTACGAGCACGCCGACCCGCGCCTGGGCGAGCACCCGGACTGGGGCACCTACATCTTCAACTACGGCCGCCACGAGGTGCGCAACTTCCTCTTCGCCAACGCCCTCTACTGGCTGAAAGAGTTCCATTTCGACGGCCTGCGCATCGACGCCGTGGCCAGCATGCTCTACCTCGACTATTCGCGCAAGGAAGGGGAGTGGCTGCCCAACGAATTCGGAGGCCGCGAGAACCTGGCCGCCGTGGAGTTTTTGCGCGAGCTCAACACCGTGGTCCACGGCCGCTACCCGGGCGCGGCCATGATCGCCGAGGAGTCCACCTCCTGGCCGGGCGTCTCCCGGCCGACCTACGCCGGCGGCCTTGGCTTCTCCTTCAAGTGGAACATGGGCTGGATGCACGACACCCTGTCCTATTTCGCCAAGAACCCCATCCACCGCGCGCACCACCAGGGGCTGCTCACCTTCTCCATGCTCTACGCCTTCACCGAGAACTTCATCCTGCCCATCAGCCACGACGAGGTGGTCCACGGCAAGGGCGCGCTGCTGTCCAAGATGCCCGGTGACTACTGGCAGCAGTTCGCCAACCTGCGCCTGTTCTACAGCTACATGTGGGCCCACCCGGGCAAGAAGCTCATCTTCATGGGCTCGGAGTTCGGCCAGTGGAACGAGTGGGACGCCATGCGCCCGCTGGACTGGAACCTGCTTGAGTTCCCCGTGCACCGCGGGGTGATGAGCCTGGTCGCGGACTTGAACCGCATGCTCGCCCGCGAGCCGGCCCTGCACCGGGCCGACCACGACTGGACCGGCTTCGAGTGGATCGACTTCTCGGACTACGCCGCCTCCACGGTCAGCTTCCTGCGCAAGTCGCCGGAGGGCGAGACGATCCTCTGGGTCTTCAACTTCACCCCGGTGGTGCGCACGGCCTACTGCGTGGGCTGCCCGCACGGCGGCTTCTGGCGGGAGATCTTCAATTCGGACTCGGAGTACTACGGCGGATCGAACCTCGGCAACTTCCCGGGCGTCACGGCCAAGGCTTCCGAGATCGGCGGCGGCTGGCCGCACTACCTGGAGCTGACTCTGGCGCCGCTGGCCGCCCTGGCCTTCAAGCCGGAGTAGACCGTGGCCAGGCCCCTCGTCGTCAGCCTGGGCGACCCGAACGGCCTGGGGCCGGAGCTGGTCGCCCGCCACTTCCCGCCCCATCCGCCGGAGCGCCCGGTGATCATAGTCGGGCCGGCGGCGGCCCTGTCCGCCGTCGCCCGGAAGCTGAACCTGGCCTGCACCTGGACCCAGCTTGCGCCCGGCGCGGACCTCGCGGACCTTGCCCCCGGGATGTACGTCCTCACCCCGCCGGAGCTTGCGGATTTCACCCCGGCCATCGGCCAGGCCACGCCCGCCGGCGGCCGTGCCGCGGGCGCAAGCCTCGACCTCGCGACCTCGCTCATGCTGGCCGGCCGGGGCCGGGCGCTGGTCACCTGCCCGCTGAACAAGGCCATGCTCCAGGACGCGGGCTTCGACTTCCCGGGCCATACCGAGTTCCTGGCCGCGCGCGCGGGCCTGCCGCCCGACGGCGTGTGCATGCACCTCTGCGGACCGAGCCTCAAGGTCAGCCTGGTCACCACCCATCCGGCGCTCAAAGACGTGCCGCGCCTGGTGACCTTCGAGCGGGTCGAGCGCTGCCTGGTCCAGACCTGGGAATTCTTGTCCCGCCTGGGCGAGACCGACCGGGCCATCGCGGTCTGCGGCCTGAACCCCCATGCCGGCGAGGGCGGCCACATCGGCCGCGAGGAGATCGAGGTCATCGCCCCGGCCGTGGCCGCGGCCCGGGAGCGGGGGGTCAAGGCCGAGGGGCCGCTGCCCGGCGACACGGTCTTCCACCGCGCGCACCAGGGCGAGTTCGCCGCGGTGCTGGCCATGTACCACGACCAGGGCCTGGCGCCCTTGAAGCTTCTGCACTTCGGCGAGGCGGTCAACGTCACCCTGGGCCTGCCGTTTACCCGCACCTCGCCCGACCACGGCACGGGCTTCGACCTGGCCGGCAAGGGTGTGGCCAGGCTGGCGAGTTTTCGGGCGGCGATTGATTTGGCGCTTCGTCTTACCCGCGCGGAATCCAGGGCATGACCGAGGCAAAGCGCTACGTGCTCCTCGACCGCGACGGCACAATCATCAAGGACAAGCACTATCTCTCGGACCCCGAGGGCGTGGAGTTCGAGGAAGGAGCCGTCGAGGGGTTGAAGAAGCTGCAAGGCCTGGGCTTCGGGCTGGTGGTGGTCACCAACCAGTCGGGCGTGGGCCGGGGGTACTTCAGCCTGGAGGAAGCCGAAGCAGTCAATGAAAGGATGCGCCGGATGCTCGAGGCCGAGGGCGTGCATCTCGCCGGCATCTACACCTGCCCGCATGCGCCGGAGGAGGGGTGTGAGTGCCGGAAACCGCGCCCCGGGCTCGTGTACCAAGCCGCGCGGGAGTTGCGTTTCGATCCGGCCCGGATGATCGTGGTCGGGGACAAGCCGGCGGACGTGGCCCTGGCCCGGGCCTGCGGCGCGCGCGGCGTCCTCGTCCTGACCGGCAAGGGCCGTGAGGCCAATGTTGACGCCGGCACCGAAATCGTGCCCGACATCGGTGCGCTGGCCGAGCGCCTGGCCGCCGAAGCCGCCCGCTGAGCCCCTTTCCTACTTCGCGGCCTCTTCCTTCTTCTTTTCCCGCACCACCCTGAACCCCAGGAACGGATAGTCGAAGTCCTCGCGCAGGGCGTCGCGCCGGGCGCAGCGCAGCTCGCGCTCGCCGCGCAGGTAGGTGCCGCCGCGGTAGGTCCAGTAGGGGCCTTCGCCCTCCACGCGCGGGTTGTCGGTGCCGGTCCGGCGGTAGGCGTCCTGGCGCCAGGGGTCGCTCGTCATCTCGGCCAGGTTGCCGGACAGGTCGTACAGGCCGTAGCCGTTGGGCTTTTTTTCGGCCACGGGGTGCGGCCGGTCGGAGGAGTTGCGCTTGAGCCAGCCGAACTCGGCGACCTGGTCGCGCTCGTTCGTCCCGGCCCAGGTCTGGCCCTCGGGGCCGCGGCAGGCGCGCTCCCACTCGGCCCCGGTGGGCAGGCGAAAGGTTTCGTTTGGTGCGGCCTCGGCCAGGGCGGCAAGGAAGGCCGCGACCTCGGCCCGGGTCCGGCCCCCGGCCGGATAGTCTTCCCGGCCGGGCGGGTAGCGATGGTCGGTCCCGCCCATCACGGCCTGCCACTCACCCTGGCTGACCTCGGTCCGGCCGAGCCAGAAGCCGTCCACGTCCACCTCGCGCGCCGGCATCTCGGCCGTGACGCAGTCCGGGTCGCCCGCGTCGCAGCCCATGGCGAAGCGCCCGCCGGGGACGTAGACGAAGACCATGCCCGAGGCCGGCTCGGTCCAGATGGCGCCGGCGATCGGCGCGGCACCGGGCGCGGCCGCGGCCCACGGGCAGAGGATGGCCAGGGCCAGGGCCAGGCAGGCCTCCGGTACGCGCACGCTCATGTCCGCCTCCAGGGCTTTGGGAAGGATGTCACAAGCATACACGCCCGGGCGGAAATGACAAGCCCGACCTTCCGGGTCTGGTCTGCGTTGCGGATGCGGGGGCGGGTTTTCGCGGCCAGGACGATCGGGCGGCTTAGGCCTCGGGGCCGAGGCCCAGTGCGGCGCGCTTTTCCGCTTTCTCGGTTCGGTCATTTTCCAGGGCCAGCTCGAAATCCACCACCCGCCGGGCCTGGGCCAGGGCGTTTGCGGCCGTGTCGCCGGCCCGGGGCAGCCGGGCGAGCTCCCGGCCAGCGGCGTCGGTGATCACCGCCTCGAAGTTCGAGCAGTACTCCTGGCGCGGGGTCAGGCGGATGTCGCAGCCTTCGTAGCTCTCATGCAGCTCGTCCATGGCGGCCTCCTCGGGAAGATCGGGTCCGAGTCTACACCTCTGCCTTTCGGACAGGCGAGCTTTTTTTGCCGGCCGCTGGCCAAAGCCGCCGCTCTGTGGCAAAGTGCAGGGCATTCCCGGTTTCCCGCAGGGAAGACCGGGCCGTAAACTCATAAGTCAGGGAGCACGCCATGCCCGCCATCTGCGCCACGGCCGGAAAGGGACGCGACCTCGAAGCCCTCGCCCGGCTCATCCGCTACTGGATCCTCGTCTCCACCACCACGGCCGGCTCGGGCCACCCGACCTCCTCGCTCTCGGCCGTGGAGCTGATGACCGCGCTTTTTTTCGGCTGCCATTTCCGCTTCGACCCGAGCGACCCCAAGCACCCCAACAACGACCGGCTGATCTTCTCCAAGGGCCACGCCTCGCCGCTCATGTACGCCCTGTGGGCCGCGGCCGGGGCCGTGCCGGCCGAGGAGCTCCTGACCTTACGCAAGTTCGGCAGCCCGCTGGAGGGCCATCCGACCTCGCGCTTCCCCCTGGCCGAGGCGGCCACCGGCTCGCTCGGCCAAGGCCTGGCCATCGGCGTCGGCATGGCCCTGAACGCCAAATACGTGGACAAGCTGCCCTACCGGACCTTCGTCCTGCTCGGCGACTCGGAGATGAGCGAGGGCTCGCAGTGGGAGGCCATGCTGCTCGCCGCCCACTACAAGCTCGACAACCTGGTCGGCATCATCGACGTGAACCGCCTGGGACAGCGCGGCGAGACCATGTTCGGCCATGACCTCGCGGCCTACGAGGAGCGCGTCCGGGCCTTCGGCTGGGTCACCCTGACGGTGGACGGCCACAGCCTGCCCGAGGTCCAGACCGCCTACGCCCGGGCCGCGACCAGCCGGGACCAGCCGGTGATGATCATCGCCGGGACCGTGAAGGGCAAGGGCGTGCCCTTCATCGAGGACAAGAACGGCTGGCACGGCAAGCCACTGTCGCCCGAGGAGCTGCAAAAAGCCCTGGGGATTCTGGGGCCGGTGGACGAGACGTTGCGCGGCGCCTTCATGCCGCCCGAGGACCGGCGGCCGGCCGCGGCCGTGCCCGGCCCGGTGCCGCCGCCGGCCTACACGCTCGGGGAGAAGGTGGCCACGCGCAAGGCCTACGGCCGTGCGCTCGCGCGCATCTTCCCGGCCCATCCGGACATGGTCGTGCTCGACGGCGAGGTCGGCAACTCGACCTATGCCGAGATTTTCAAGGAGGCCTGGCCCGAGCGCTTCTTCGAGATGTACATCGCCGAGCAGAACATGGCCGGCGCGGCCCTGGGCATGAGCTTACGCGGCCGCAAACCCTTCGTCTCGACCTTTGCCGCCTTCCTCACCCGGGCAGCGGACCAGATCCGCATGAGCCAGTACTCGGACGCGGACATGGTCTTCTGCGGCTCGCACTGCGGCGTGTCCATCGGCGAGGACGGGCCGTCGCAGATGGGCCTGGAGGACCTGGCCCTGTTCCGGGCCGTGCACGACTCGGTCGTGCTCTACCCGGCCGACGCGGTCAGCGCCGAGCGGTTGGTGGAGGCGGCGGCGGCCCGGCGCGGGCTGACCTACATCCGGACCACGCGCATGGCCGCGCCGGTCATCTACGGGCCAAAGGAGGAGTTCCCCGTGGGCGGCTGCAAGGTCCTGCGCCGCTCGGAAGGCGACCAGGCGCTCATCGTCGCCGCGGGCGTGACCCTGCACCAGGCCCTGGCCGCGGCCGACGCGCTGGCCGCCGAAGGGCTGAGGGTGCGGGTCATCGACCTCTACAGCGTCAAACCCCTGGACGTGGATACGCTGCGCGAGGCGGCCGGGGAGACGGGCCGGGTCGTCGTCGCCGAGGACCACTACCCGGAGGGCGGCCTGGGCGAGGCCGTGGCCGGCGTGCTGGCCGGGCTGCCGCTGGCTTTCAGGAGCCTGGCGGTCAGGCGCCGGCCCATGAGCGGCAAGCCCGAGGAGCTGCTCGATTACGAGGGGATATCGGCCGCGGCCATCGCAACGGCCGTGCGCGAGCTGCTGGGGAAGGAGAGGCAGGGCCGCGAAGGGGGCCGGTAGGTTCAGCCGAGCTTCTTCTTGGCGAAGGCCAGCATCTTCTGGGCCTCGACGAACTCCGGATTGATCTTCAGCGCGCGCTCGGCGGCGTGGACCATCTTGTCGAAGCGCTGCCAGTCGAGATAGAGCCGGCCGATGTTGAACCACAGGTACTCGTCCTTGGCTCCGGTCTCCAGAGCGCGCTGGTAGTACTTCTCGGCCGTCTCGAAGTCGCGCATCTTGCGCAGGACGATGCCGATGCGGTTGTAGAGGTGGATGGCGTTCGGGTCGTTTTTCAGCGCCTGGTCCAGGTACTGGAAGGCCTCGGAGTAGCTCTCGGCCTTGACGAAGATGTCGGCGACCTCGGTGAGGATGTCGGTGCTCGATCCATGGTCGCGCACCAGCTTGTCGCCCAGCTTCTTGGCCTCGGCGGCGTTGCCCGCGGCGAGAAGCGCCCTGATCTGCTGCAGGGCCTCCTCCTTCTTCTTCAGCATGTCGGCGAGCAGCCCCTGGACCTCCTCGGACTTGTTGGCCTGGAGCTCCTTCATCAGGTCGCCGAGCACGCCGAGCAGCTCCTTCTCGCCCCCGGACTGGTACTCGAGCTTCAGCGGAAAGAGCTGGCGGAGCTTGGCATCCTGGCCGAGGAGGAAGACGCCGTGGTCGATCAGCCGGGTGAACTCCTCCTTCTCGCCCTTCATCAGCGGCGATTTGAGCACGATGAGCGTCGCGTCGTGAAGGGCCTGGGCGGCCGGGATGAGCTTGCCCTGCTTCAGATGCGAGTTGATGCCGGACAGCAGCGAGCGGGCCTTGGTCAGTTCGGCGGACATGGCCTTCTCCGACGGTTGGGGGTTGGCTGACCCCGGTGGAAACTCACTTGCCCGCGGCCTCGCGCACCAGGCCCCGGAAGCGGGTGAAGAAGTACTGGCTGTCGTGGGGCCCCGGGCCGGCTTCGGGATGGAACTGCAGGGTGATGATCGGCTTCTTTACGTGCCGGAAGCCTTCCAGCGTGCCGTCGTTCAAGTTGGCGTGGGTCTTCTCCACGTCGGGCACGCCGGAGAGGTCCACGCAGAAGCCGTGGTTCTGGGAGGATATCTCGATCTTGCCGGTGGTCAGGTCCTTGACCGGGTGATTCAAACCGTGGTGGCCGAATTTGAGCTTGAAGGTCTTGCCGCCCAGGGCCGTGCCCAGAAGCTGGTGGCCGAGGCAGATGCCGCCCACCGGGTAGTGCTCGGTCAAGGTCCGGATGGCGGCGACCTCGGGGGCCAGGGTGGCCGGGTCGCCGGGGCCGGGGGAGAGGAAGACGGCGTCGGGCCCGAGCCGGTCCACTGCGTCCGCGCTCGTGGTCGAGGGGACCATCAGGCAGTCGAAGCCCGCGGCTGCGAGCAGGCGCAGGATGTTCCACTTGATGCCGAAGTCGTAGACCACCAGCTTCGGTCCCGGGCCGGGCCAGGCATACGAGCCGTCGGCCGATAGCTCGGCGTCCTTGGGGCCGTCCCCGGTCCAGACGTAGGGCCGCTTCGGCGTGACCTTGCCGATCAGGTTCAGGCCCTCCATGGTCGGGATGGACCGCGCCCGGGCGATGAGCGACTCGGGGTCTTGAACCTCGGTGGACATGACCCCGCGCATGGCGCCGTGAAGGCGCAGGTGGCGGGTCAGCGCCCGGGTGTCGATGCCCTCGATGCCCATCACGCCGTAGCGCTTCAAGTACTCGGGCAGGGTGTCCCTCGCCCGCCAGTTGGAGGGCGTCTTGCAGCACTCCTTGACGATGAAGGCCTCGACCCGGATGCGGCTCGATTCCACGTCGTCCAGGTTCACGCCGTAGTTGCCGACGTGGGGATAGGTCATGCAGACCATCTGGCCGACATAGGAGGGGTCGGTGAGGACTTCCTGGTAGCCGGTCATGCCGGTGTTGAAGATGACCTCGCCGCTCGATTCGCCGGGGCCGGTGAAGGAGGTGCCGGCGAAGGTCGTGCCGTCCTCCAGGGCCAGGATAGCTTTCATTTACATCGTCTCCGTCATGAGCGCGGCCACGGCCGCGACGTCCTCGGGGCGGTCCACGCCGTGGCAGGCGTGCGTGCAGGGGACCACCGTCAGGGCTATGCCGTTTTCAAGAAGCCGCAGCTGCTCGAGCTTTTCCAGACGCTCCAGGCGGCCCTGGGGCAGCTCGGTGAAGCGCGCGAGCGCCGCCCGGCGGTAGGCGTACAGGCCCACGTGGCCGAGATGGGCCGGGGCCTGGCCCTCGGCCGGGTAGGGGATCGGCGCGCGCGAGAAGTAAAGCGCCCGGCCGAATGCGTCCACCACCACCTTGACCACGTCCGGCCGCGCGGCCTCCTCGGCGGAAATGGGCCGGGCGAGCGTGGCCACCTGCACCGCAGGATCGGAAAACGGCGGCAGGAGGCTTGCGAGCACGGCCGGGTCGAGCGCCGGCTCGTCGCCCTGGATGTTCACGATCACACACTCTTCGGGCAGGCGCAAGAGGTCGGCGGCTTCCCGCACACGGTCCGAGCCCGAAGGATGGTCGGGCGAGGTGGGCACCGCCGGCACGTCGAGGTCCTTGGCCGCGGCCAGGATGCGCTCGTCGTCCGTGGCCAGCCAGACGCCGGCCAGCGCCGGACAGCGCCGGGCGCGGGTGTAGACGTGCCAGAACATGGGCCGCCCGTGGATGGTGACCAGCGGCTTGCCGGGAAAGCGCGACGAGGCGTACCGGGCGGGAATGATGCCGTAGGCGGGGGGCAGGGTGCTCATTTCAGGTTGGGGGTATTTACGCACGATCGAGAAAACTGGCAAGCGTTTCGCAGGCCTGGCGCGTGCCGCCGCGGCGCGAATCGACGAAGACCGCGAGCCTGGCCCGGACCGATGGCCGCGACTCGGGCTCGGCCAGCCGCGCAAGGAGCGCCCCGGCCAGCGCGTCCGGCCCGGGAACCTCCACGGCCAGGCCTTCGGCCAGGATTTCCCGGCCGACCCAGGCGAAATTCTTCCAGTGCGGGCCGATGACCGGGACCACGCCCGCGGCCGCGGCCTCCAGGAAGTTCTGGCCGCCCAGGCGCGCGAGGCTGCCGCCGACAAAGGCCGCGCGGGCGAGGACGTAGGCCGCGGCCAGCTCGCCGAAGACGTCGCCGAGGAGCACCGTGCCCGGGGCCAGCGCTCCGTCCGCCTTGCTGCGCAGCACCCAGGGCAGCTGCCAGCTGGTAAGGCGCGCCCGCCAGCCGGCGATGCGGTACATGTGCCGCGGGTAGAGCCCGACCACGGTTTCCGGCCGGGCGGCCAGCACCCGCGAGAGGACCCCGCTAAGGGCCGCCTCCTCCTGCTCGCGCACCGAGCCGAGGACCAGAAACGGCGTGTCTTCGGGCAGCAGTCGGGAAAGCGCCGCGCCGGCCGGGTTTTCCGACGCGCTCGTGGCCACGCGGTCGAACTTCATGTTGGGCATGACCGCCACCCGGCCGGCGCCGAAGAGCGCAGAGAAGCGCAAGGAGTCGGCCTCGGACACGGCCAGCACCCGCTCGGGCGCCACCTCGCGCCACAGCCGGGGCCAGAGCAGGTAGCGGGCCAGGCTCTTGGTGGCCATGCGGCCGTTGACCACGACCACCGGCACGCCGGCCTCGCGGCAGGCCAGGAGCAGCCCCGGCCAGAGCTCGGTCTCGAGCAGCACCAGGGCCTTGGGCCGGACCTGGTCCACGGCCCGGGCCGCCAGACGCGGGGCGTCGAAGGGCTGGTAGGCGGGGAGGAGGCGCAGGCCCGGCCGCTCGGCCGCGAGCCCGGCCGCGGCCTGCTCGACGAGGCCGTAGCCTTGGTCCGTGCTGGTCGTGACCAGGACCGTCGCCGCGCCGCGCGCCGGCAGGTTGCGGGCCAGCTCCACGGCCAGGGCGGCCTCGCCGGCGGACGACGCCTGCAGCCAGAGGTCGGCCCGGGGCAGGGGCGTCTCCAGGGTGCGCTGGGCCATGCCGGCCGCCAGCCGGGCGTTGCGCATGAGGAGCGGCAGGGCCGCGCGCCAGCCGGCGCCGTAGACCAGACGGGGCAGGGTCAGGCTCATGGGCGCAGGCGGCCTTTGGCCCGCTCGGCCAGGGCCAGCTCGAGGAGCCGGCGGATGAGTGCCGGGAAATCGAGGCCTGCGGCGGCCGCGGCCTTGGGCACCAGGCTGGTCGGGGTCATGCCCGGCAGGGTGTTGACCTCGAGGACGAAAGCCGTCTCGCCGGCGACCATGAAGTCGGTGCGGCTCACGCCCGAGAGTCCGAGCAGGCGGTGCACGGCCAGCGCCTGGTCCTGGACCAGTCCGGTCAGCTCCGCGGACACCGGCGCCGGGCAGATCTCCTCGGCCCCGCCCACGGCGTACTTGCTCTGGTAGTCGAAGAAGCTGCGGCCGCCGGCCGGGCGGATGAGGATCGGCGCCAGGGCGGCCTCGCCGAGCACGGCGCAGGTCAGCTCAACACCGTCCACGGCCTCCTCGAGAAGGGCCGGAAATCCGGCGGAAAAGACCGCCTCGAGCGCCGGGGCAAGCTCCCCGGTTACCTCCACCCGGCTCATGGCCAGGCTCGAGCCGCCGGCCTCGGGCTTGACGAAGAGGGGAAAACGCAAGCTCGTCCGCCAGCCTGAGGGCGGCGGCACGGGCAGGAACTCCCAGTCCGGGGTGGGCAGGCCGGCGCGGCGCATGAGCTGCTTGGCCGCGGCCTTGTGCAGGGCGAGCATGGAGCCGGCCGGGCCGGCGCCCTGGTAGGGCACGCCGGCGGCGTCGAGCAGGGCCTGGATGAGCCCGTCCTCGCCGGGCGAGCCGTGGAGGTTCAGGAAGGCCGCGTCGCAGGCCGCGGCCCGCTCGCCGATCCGGTCGAACTCCTCGGCCGGGTCCAGGCGGTCCACCCGGCAGCCCGTGGCGAGCAAGGCCTTCTCGATCTGGGCCGCGCCGGCCAGCGAGACCTCGCGCTCATTCGACCAGCCGCCCGCGATCAAAAGCACACGCATGAAGATCCACCTTGAGATGTTGGCCGAGCAGCCTCTCCAGTTCGACGGTCTGCTCGAGGTTGGCGCGGATGTTCTCCCTGGACTGGGCGATGTGCCCGTAGCGCACGATGAGGTCCGAGAAGCGATCCTCTATGCTCACGATTTCGGTGTGCCGCACGCGCTTGTCGGCGTAGATCACGGCCATGGGCATGAGAAAGGCCGGCACGTCCAGCGGGAAGGGCCACCAGACGTGATGGGCGATGCCCTGGGCCAGCACCGGATTGCCGGTCAGCTCCATGGCCCAGGCCGCGCCGAGCTGGGCGTGGCTGCCGCCCCAGCGGATGGTGTAGTCCTTGGCCAGGTCGTGGAGCAGGGCCGAGGCCCGCACGGTGGCCACGTGCACGGCGTAGCCGAGGTCCAGCCCGCGCATGGCGATGGCCGTGGCGATCTCGGCCACGGCCAGGCTGTGGGCGCGGATGTGCCCGGGCATGGCGTAGCGGTCCCAGGCGTTGAAGCAGTCCTCGTCGCTGGGCGCCCGCCAGTCGCGTCCGACGGGACAGGTGAAGGCGAGTGGGTAGGTTGGCAATGGCGACATGGCGCTGATACGTGTGGTTGTGGGGCTGCGGTCCGGCTGTCGTGCCCCTGCCGGACAGCGGAAGTCTAGCGTTTTTTCGCACGAATTGCCATGCCGGAGAGGGCCGGCGGCGTTGAAAAAATTCGGGTTTGGCCCTAGGATGGCGAGCCGCCCGACCAAGGCATCCAAACCAGAGGAAGGTTTCCCTTGAGCTTTCTCGACTCCTTCAAGGACCCCGAGCTCTCCCGGCGTCTGCTCGACCAGCTGGCCGCCGAAGGCCAGGGCCTGCGTTTCATGGAGGTCTGCGGGACGCACACCGTGGCCATCTTCCAGAGCGGGCTGCACTCGCTGCTGCCGCCAGGCTTCGTGCACCTTTCCGGCCCCGGCTGCCCGGTCTGCGTCACCGACGACGCCGAGGTCGCGGCCTACCTCGAGGCGGCGAACAAGCCCGGGGTGATCATGGCCACCTTCGGCGACCTGATGAAGGTGCCCGGACCCGGGGGCGCGAACCTGAAGACCGCGCAGGCCGAGGGCGCCCGGGTCAAGGTCGTCTACGCGCCCTTCGACGCCCTGACCCTGGCCCGGGACAACCCGGGCGACACCGTGGTCTTCATCGGCGTGGGCTTCGAGACCACGGCCCCGACCATCGCGGCCACGGTCATGATGGCCAGGGCGCAGGGCATCGCCAACTTCAAGGTGCTCTCCTTCCACAAGCTCGTGCCGCCGGCCCTGTCGGCGCTCCTGTCCGACCCGGAAATGAACATCGAGGCCTTCATCCTGCCCGGCCACGTCTCGACCATCATCGGCCTGGCACCCTACGAGTTCATCGCCCGCGATCACGGCGTGCCCGCGGTCATCGCCGGGTTCGAGCCCATGGACATCCTCCAGGCGCTGCTGGCCCTCACGCGCATGCGAAAAAGCGGCAAGCCCGAGGTGAAGAACCTCTACACCCGGGTGACCAGCGACGCCGGCAACCCCAAGGCCATGGCCGTCATGAACGAGGTGTTCAGGACCTGCGACGCGCGCTGGCGCGGCATCGGGGTCATCCCCGGCAGCGGGCTCACCTTCCGCGAGGCCTACGCCGAGTTCGACGCCTTTGCGGCCCTGGGCATCGAGCTGAAGACCGTGGCCCCGATCAAGGGTTGCCGCTGCGGCGACGTGCTCAAGGGCAAGCTCAAACCCTCGGACTGTCCGCTGTTCAAGACGGCCTGCACCCCGGCCCGGCCCGTGGGGCCGTGCATGGTCTCCACCGAAGGCTCCTGCGCCGCCTACTTCAAATACCACCTGGACGCCTAGATGACCGACACCAAAGTCCTTCTCGATTACGGCAGCGGCGGACGCGCCTCCCACCGGCTGGTAGGCGAGCTCTTCCTGACCCACTTCGCCAACCCCGAGCTCTGCCGCTTGAACGACGCCGCCCGGCTGGAGCTGACCGGCCCGCTGGCCGTGTCCACCGACAGCTACACCGTGGACCCGATCTTCTTCCCCGGCGGCGACATCGGATCCTTGGCCGTGCACGGCACGGTCAACGACGTGGCCATGCTCGGCGCCGTGCCGCGCTACCTGACCTGCGGCTTCATCATCGAGGAGGGCCTCGAGATGGCCGTGCTGGAGCGGGTCGTGGCCTCCATGGGCCGGGCCGCGCGCGAGGCGAACGTCTCCATCGTCACCGGCGACACCAAGGTCGTGCCCCGGGGCACGGTGGACAAGCTGTTCATCAACACCACCGGCATCGGCGAGATCATCAGTGACCCGACCCCGAGCGGCGACCGCGCAGCCCCCGGAGACGCGGTGCTGCTCTCGGGCTCCATGGGCGACCACGGCCTGACCATCCTCTCCACCCGCGAGGGCCTCAATTTCGAGGCTCCGGTCAAGAGCGACTCGGCGGCGCTCGCTGGCCTGGTGGTCAAGCTCCTGCGCGAGGTGCCGGGCGTCCACGTGCTGCGCGACCCGACCCGCGGCGGCCTGGCCACCACCTTAAACGAGATCGCCGAGTCCTCGGCCGCGGGCATCCTCCTGGAGGAGACGCTCGTGCCGGTGACCGACGCGGTGCGCGCCGGCTGCTCGTTTCTGGGGCTCGATCCCTACTACCTGGCCAACGAGGGGAAGTTCATCTGCATCCTGCCCGAGGATAACGCCGAGCGGGCGCTGGCCATCATGCGCGCCGATCCGCTGGGGGCCGGGGCCTGCCGCGTGGGCACGGTGGTCGCCGACCACCCGCGCCAGGTGGTGCTGAAAACCGTGCTCGGCGGCAAGCGGCTCCTGACCATGCTCGAGGGCGAGCAGCTGCCACGAATCTGCTAGAAAAGAGCCTCGAAAGGGGAAACCGAAATGAAAAGGCCGTGGCATTTGTCCACGGCCTTTTTGTTTTCGTCTGCCGGGCACCGCCTGGCAGTACGTCGAAAAGTCGGGCCGGCAGGCCGTTCAAAAAGTGTCGGCTGCGAGGCGCAAGAAAAGTCCAGGCTCGAAGCGTAGCCGTCTACGCGAGAGTCTGGACTTTTCGAAGTAATGTTGCAGACGGCGCTTTTTGGGCGGCCTGTCAATGCTCGATGCCCAGGCGGGAACGGATCAGCTCCTTGGCCCGGACCGCCAGCTGGCTGACCTCGGGCTTGGATATCTGGTCGTCGGCGCCCACGGCCTGGCCCTTGTGGAAGAGCTTCTCGGTGATGAGCGAGGAGAAGAGGATGACCGGCAGCTCCTTCAGCACCGGGTCCTCCTTGATGCGCCGGGTCAGGTGGTGGCCGTCCATGCTCGGCATCTCGATGTCGGAGATGACCACCTGCAGGAGCTTTGAGGCCGGCACGTTCTCCCGGGCGGCCTGGTTTTTCAGGGCGCTTAAGCGATCCCAGCATTCCTGCCCGTTGTGCACCGTCTCGACCTCGAAGTTGGCCTTGCGCAGCAGATCCTTCAGCATCTCGCGCACCAGGTTGGAGTCGTCGGCCACGAGCGCCCGGTAGCGCTGGCCGCTTGACAGGTCGAGGGACTCGTCCAGGCGCATGGCCAGGCCGGGGTTCAACTCGCCGACGATGGTCTCGAGGTCCAAGAGGAAGATGATTTTGTCCTTGATCTTGACCACGCCGGTGATCGACTGCCCCGAGAAGCGGGCCACGAAATGGCCGGGGGGCTCGACCTCCTCCCAGCTGATGCGATGGATGCGCTCCACGCCCGAAACCAGGAAGGCCGTGGTCACGCGGTTGAACTCGGTGACGATGACCTTGGGCGGGGCGTCTTTCACTCGCTCCTTGCCCAGCCACATGGCCAGGTCGACCAGGGGGATGACCTGGGAGCGCAAGGTGAAGGCGCCGAGAATGGCCGGGTGCGAGGTGTTGGGCAGGGCGGTGACCACGGGCATGCGGATGATCTCCAGCACCTTGGCCACGTTGACCCCGTAATGGCCGACGTATTCGCCGCCGCCGTCCGGGCCGGGCTCGCTGATGCAGAACTCGACGATCTCGAGCTCGTTGGTGCCGGCCTCGAGCAGGATGTTGGTCTGGGCCATGGTCCCCCTCCTTGCGACGTAACACGGGAAACGGCCTGGCCTGGAGCTTTGCCGAGCCGCCCGCCCGGCGTCAACAGCTTTCTTCGCTCCGGGCCGCGGCAATGCGCTCGATGATGCCCGGCAGCTCGGACCAGTCGGCGGCCCTGATCAGCGCCTCGCGGACGGCTTTGGCCCCGGGCAGGCCGCGCAGGTAGCGGGGCACGATGGTCCGCAGGCGCAAAAAACCCCGGCGCGGAAAATCGAAGCGCCGGATGAGCTCGGCGTGGCGCGAGACCAGCGCGGCCAGTTCCGCGGGCGTGGCCGGCGGCAGGACCTGTCCGTCGAGCAGGGCCTGCAGGCGGGAGAAGACCGCCGGGTCGGCCATGGCCCCGCGGGCGAACATGACCCCGGAGGCGCCGCTCTCCTTCAGGCAGGCCGCGGCGTCCTCGGCCGTGAACAGGTCGCCCGAAGCCATGACCGGAATGGAGACCCGGGAGACGAGCGCGGCGATTTCCGGCCAGTCGGCCCGGCCGGAGAAGGCCTGGCGGGCGGTGCGCGGGTGCAGCGTGAGCCAGGCCACGCCCGCGTCCTCCAAAGCCCGGCCGAGGTCCAGGTGGCATTCCCGGCCGGCGCACCAGCCGAGGCGCAGCTTGACCCCCACCCGGCCCGGCCCGACCGCGCGGACCATGGCCGCGACCACGCAGACGAGCCGCGCGGGGTCGTTCAGCAGCGCCGCGCCGGCCCCGGTCTTGACCACCTTGGGTACGGAGCAGCCGGCGTTCAGGTCGAAATGCGTGAAGCCTCTCGCCAGCAGCAGGTCCATGGCCCGGGCCACGGTCTCGGGCTCGGCGCCGAAGAGCTGGACCACCAGCGGGCAGTCCTCGGGGCAGGTGGCCAGCAGCGGCTCGGTGCCCGGACTGCCGTAGACCAGCCCCTTGGCGCTGACCATCTCGGTCACGGCCACGGCCGCGCCGCGCTCGCGGCAGAGGAGCCGGAAGGCCAGATCCGAGAAGCCGGCCAGCGGCGCGAGCCAGGGGGACCCGGGGGCGATGGGCAGGGGTGAGGACATCGTTTCCGGTGCAGGTTTTCGCTTCTGAGCAAACGAAGAAGGCCATGAAATGGGAAGGGGAGGGGCCCTTGTCAACATCCCGGCGGAAGACCGGGAACAACGGAATCCGGGCTCGGCCTCCGGGATGTCCGCGCCCCTGCCGCACGCTCCGATACCCGGTAACGGCGCCTGCGTCCATCGGGCTGAGCTCCCGGCCCGGGCCTGGAGGCTAGACCATCCGGTCCCGCCCGATCCCTTTCGTGGCTCGTAACATTTCGGCCAGCACGCCGGGCACGCCCGCGGGCAGCGGCGAGACGCCCAGGCATTCGAGCGCAAGCCCGAGGGGGTTGCCGCCGGGCTCGGCCAGGCGGGCGGCCAGGGCTCCGGCCGCTTCCGGGTGCTCGGCCCGGAGGCGGAAGGCGCCGCGCCCCTCGCCGGCGACAAAGCTCGCCCGCACCCGGTTTGGTCCCGGCAGGCGGCAGCCGAGCTCGGCCCGGCGCGGCTCGTGCGTCCCGGCCTCGCGGGTCAGGCATTCGAGGTCCCGGGCGCCGGGCAGCAGCTCGTAGGGGCAGGTCAGAGCAGCACCCCGGGGCAGGCTTGCGTTGACCTCCGCCAGGGCGGCCGCGAAGGCTCCGGCCACGGCCTCGTCCCGCTCCCCGGCTGCCTCCAGGCCGGCCTCGAAGGCCGCGCGGGCGGCGATGAAGCGCGCTCCGGCCGCGGCCAGGGCGGCCGGGCTGCCCGGCGCCGGGCCGAGGGGTTTGAGCACGATCTCGGGCGCCACGGCCTCGATGCGGAACACGGCCAGGCTGCCGGGCGGGCAGCCGGCCAGGGCCGGAACCAGGAGCTCCGTGCCCTCGAAGCCGACCCAGGTCAGCTCGTTTCCTTCGGCCTTGAGCACCCGGCCGCGGACGATGTCGCCGGGCCGGTGGCGGGCGGCGAAGCGCCGCCGGCGCTCCTCGGGCGAGGCGTTCTGGCCGGAGTGGCCGCCCCCCGATCCCCCTGACCCGTGCTCGCCGATCTTCATGAGAGACGCCGCCTAGCGGCCGCGGGCCTGCTCCAGGAGGAGCTCGACCTCCTCCACGGACAGTCCTGTCTCGCGGGCGATCTCGGCCGGGGTGCGGCCCTGGCGGGCGGCGGCCGCGACCACCTCGCGCAGAAAGCGCGGCGAGCGGCAGAGGTCTTCGGCCTGCTTCAGGATC
Organism: Desulfovibrio sp. UBA6079; assembly: GCA_002428705.1. Taxonomy (GTDB): domain Bacteria; phylum Desulfobacterota; class Desulfovibrionia; order Desulfovibrionales; family Desulfovibrionaceae; genus UBA6079. The sequence goes on along the minus strand of DIXN01000027.1, from coordinate 20,960 downwards.
TTGGTCAGCTCCGCGGAGCGCTTGGCCAGCGCCCCGTCGAGCGCGGCCAGCTCGGCCTGGCGGGAGGCGAAGCTCGAGACCAGCTCCTGCTCCAGCTGGGCGTTGAAGCGCAGCTTGTTGAGGAGCTCCTCCTGCTTGTCGCGCAGCTTGGACAGAAGCGCCTCGGAGGCCCGCAGGCGCCAGAAGAACACGGCCACCAGGCAGAGCAGCAGGATTTCGGTCAGGCTCAGGCCCAGGACGAGCCATTCGGAAAGGATCATGGTCCGCGCTCCGTCAGACGGTCAGGTCGAGGATGTTGCCGGTGAAGGGCGAGGCGTCGGAGGCGTGGGTCTCCTCTTCGGGCTCGTCCCGGCCGCCGGCGTGGTGGAAGGGGTTCTTCTCCTGGCGGCGTTTGTCCTCCTCGCCCACGGCCTTGGCCTTGTCGGCCTGCTCGGCCTTCTGGACCTTCTTCTCCTGGCGCGCGAGCGCCTCCCTGGCCCGGTCGGCGTTGGCCGCCTTCTGGGCTTCGGGGTGCGCGTGCTCGGCCTGGGCCATCTGGGACAGGTGCGGCAGCTGCTGGATGAGAAGGGCCAGATCCGCTTCGCCCGGCATCATTTCACCAGGTATTCCTCGATGAGGATGGTGTCGATCTGGTCGGCCCCGATGAACTTGTTCAGGACCGAGAGGAGATCCTTCTTCAGGGCCTCCATGTTCTTCGTATCGGCCAGAAACTCGTAATTCTTATTCCTGAGATAATAATAAAGCGCGTCGCGCAGCACAAGGAGCTTCGTGTTGACCTCGCGCACCACCGCCGGGTCGGCGGTGACCAGGGCCAAGCGGCATTGCAGGAAGCGGACCTTGCCCGTCTCGTCGATCTTCTCCACCCAGAAGGGCTCGAAGTGCACGGTGCGGTCGGCGTCCTTGACCTCCTCGGCCGGCGGTGCGGCAGGCGCCTCCTCGGCCTTCTCCTCGGCGACCGGCTCGGCCGGCCGGTCGAGGACGAGCATCTTCAGGCTCACGCCGATGCCGGCCAGCAGGACCAGCAGAATGAGCGCGAGCAGCAGGTTCTTCCTGGAGAGGTAGCGTTTCCAGGCGGGCGGGGCCGTTTCCTTGACCGCCGGAGCCTCGACCCGGGCCGGGGCCGCGACCGGCTGCTCGGCCTCTTCGTCCTCCTCGAGGAAGGGGGCGTCCTCGAGGTCGAGCTCGACCTTCTGCGCGGCGCGGGCGGAGACGCCCGGGGCCGGCGCGCCGATGTCCGACTCGTCCAGTGTGGCCTTGCGCTTGCCTTGGGCCTCGTCGGGCTCGTCGTCGGGGAGGGCTTGGATGAAGGGGAGCATGGGGCGGCGTCACTGGCCGCCGGTCGGCAGCCTCTGCCTCCTCCTAGCTGAAGATCTTGTCGATCTTCTGGCCCAGGGTTTCGGCCGTGAAGGGCTTGACGATGTAGTTCGAGACCTTGGCCTGCACCGCTTCGATGATGTTCTCCTGCTGGGCCTCGGCCGTGACCATGAGGAAGGGCACGTCGGCGAACTCCTCGGAGCCCCGGACCTTGCGCAACAGGTCGATGCCGGTCATCTTGGGCATGTTCCAGTCGGAAATGACGAACTCCACCCGGTCCTTGTTCATGATCTCCCAGGCCGTGGTGCCGTCGTCGGCCTCGACGATGTTGTTGAAGCCGAGCTGGCGCAGGATATTCTTGATGATCCGGCGCATGGTGGAGAAGTCGTCCACCACGAGAATGCGCATGTTGGGATTGGTAGCCATTCCCCCTCCTTGACAGGGCGGATTTAGAGATGCTCGCCGTGCTGGGCCCTGAACATGGTCCTCAGCTTGGCCAGCGCCTGGGAGTGGAGCTGTGAGACGCGGCCCTCGGTGATGTCCATGACCTCGGCCGTCTCGCGCATGTTCAGCTCCTCGCCGTAATACAGGGACAGCACCAGCTTTTCCCTGGGTGTCAATTCATCGATGAGGCCGGCAACTTTGTCAACCAGTTCCTGGAAGGCGGTCTTCTGGAAGGGATCGTTCTCCTGGTGCGAGCTCTTGACCGAGACCAGGTTCTCGGACAGGGCGTCGAGGGACACGCACATCTGGTTCTGGACGATCTCCAGGCAGGATTCGACGTCCGGGGCGGCCAGACCGGTGGCCGCGGCGATTTCCGTGGTGCGTGCCGGGCGGCCGAGCTCGGACTCGAGCTTGCGGCCGGCCTCCTCCACCTGGCGGATGCGGCTCCTGAGCGAGCGCGAGAACCAGTCCATGCGCCTGAGCTCGTCGAGCATGGCGCCCTTGATGCGGCTCTCGGCGTAGGTCTCGAACTTGATGCCCCGGGCCGGGTTGAACTTCATCAGCGCCTCGACCAGGCCCATGGAGCCGGCGGACAGAAGCTCCCCGAGCTCCACCGAGCGCGGCAGCTTGGCTTTGAGGCGCAGGCCGATGATCTTGATCTTCGGGGCGTAGTGGCGGACCACTGCCTCGCGGCCGCGCGGGTCCAGATCCTCCCAGAGGGTCTGGCCGCTTTCCAGGCTATGCCAGGGGCTCGCGCTGGTGCTCATGGAACAGGATCTTCTTCCAGAAGAACTTGATGTTGCCGTCGAGCCGGTTGGCCGCGGGCCAGCGGGCGATGGTCCGGGCCGCCTCCTTCAGCTGGCCGGAGGCCGGGGCGTCGGGGAAGAGCACGGAGAAGGGCACCTGGCGGATGACCGCCTGGCGCACGTGCGGGTCGAGCGGCAGCCAGCCGGCCAGATCGAGCGAGACGCCCTCGAGGAAGCGGTCGCTGGCGGCGTAGAGACGCATGAAGACCTCGCGCGCGGCTTTGGCGTCCGTGGCCATGTTGATCAGGATCTTGAAGCGGTCCACGCCGTGGTTGTTGCGCAGGACCTTGATGAGCGCATAGGCGTCGGTCAGGGAGGTCGGCTCCGGGGTCAGGACCACCAGGCGCTCCTGGGCGGCCAGGTTGAAATAGAGGACGTTGTCGTTGATGCCGGCGCCGGTGTCCACGATGAGGAAATCGAGGTTCTCCTCGAGCCCTTCCATGGCTTCCAGCAGGTCGAGCTTCTGTCCGGTGGACAAGGACAGCATCTCCGAGACGCCCGAGGCCGCGGGCAGGATGGGGAAGCCGTGCTCGGTGCGGTAGATGATCTTGTCGACGCTCATGCCCTCGTGGAAGAGGTGGGAAAGGTTCAGGGTCGGGGCGATGCCCAGGATCACGTCGACGTTGGCCAGGCCGAGGTCGGCGTCGAGCAGCAGCACCCGCTTGCCCATGGCTGTGAGCTGGCAGGCCAGGTTGACGGCGATGTTCGTCTTGCCGACGCCGCCCTTGCCGGAGGTGACCGAGAAGACCAGGGGGTATGACGATGCCATGCGATACGTCCTTCTGGCGCCTTATGCCGCTGCCTGGTCCCGGCTGGCCGCCGCCGGAAGCTCGCTCTTGAACAGGAGCTTCCAGAGGTGCTGGGCCTCTGCCGGCGCGAGGCTGGCGCGTAGTCCGGGGCCGTAGGCCAGAGCCGAAACCGGCAGGCCGGTAGCCTCGCCGACAGTGACGATGGAGCCGAAAGTACAGGCTTCATCGAGCTTCGTCCAGATCAGCGAGACCGTTTTTTTGGTCAGGTAGCGGGCCAGGAAGGCCTCCATCTGCCGCCGGCTCGTTTGCGGGGAGAGGGCCAGGTGCACGGCCAGTCCGGGAACCCCGGCCAGGCCCAGGCGGGCGAGATAGGGGCCAAGCTCCAGGCCCTGGGGCAGCCCGGGCAGATCGACCAGGATCAGGTCGAAGGGGCCGCTTTCGGCCGTGAGCACAGCGACGTCCTCGGGACTGCGCAGCTCGCGGAAGGCCATGCCCAGAAGCTCGGCGTAATGCTTGAGCACGAGGCGGCCCTTGCCCTGGCCGTCCTCGGCCGAGGCCAGGCAGATGCGCGCGGCCGGGGCCTCGCGCCGGCGCTCCAGGGCCAGGCGCAGGAGCACGGTGGTCTTGCCCACCCCGTACGGCCCGGACACGGCCTGCCATTTCTGGGGCCACTCGCGCCGGCCGAAGGGCCTGACCCTGACCATCTCCCCCAGGATCGAGAGCAGCGAGGCCTCGGGATCGCGCTTCAGGCCCGCGTACAGGCGCAGGAGCACGCCGCGGTCCACCTCCTGATCCTCGAGGTATTCCAGCGCCTGGCGCTGGCGGCTGGGCAGTTTGGAGAGGTCGAGGCGATCGCTGGCCAGGCCGAGCAGCATGGACTTGATCTGCGACCATTCGCTCGACCAGGCGGCCTCGGCCTGGCCGCCCTGCCCGGCGGCCGGGCAGGACGCCGGGGCCGGCTCGACCGCGGCCATGATCTCGCAGACCTTGGTCCCGCCCTCGCGCAGCGTCTTGGAGCTCAGGATGACGGCATCGGCGCCGAGCTCGGCCTTGACCTGGGCCAGGACTTGGGCGGTGGTCGCGCCCCGGAAAGTTTTAACCCGCATGTTTCAGATCCACCACGGCTACGGTTTGCAGACGGATCTCGGCCGGCATTTCGGCCTGGGACAAGACCGGCAGGGTCGGGATGAAGCGCGTCACGAGCTGGGCCAAGTGGGGCCGGGTGGCCGGCGTGGTCAGGAGCACGACCTGGCCGTCGGCGGCCACCGCGGTTTCGACCTTCTTGTTGATGGCCTTGATGATCTTCTGGGCCATGCCCGGCTCCATGGCCAGGTAGGCGCCGTGGTCGGTCTGGCGCAGGGCCTCCTGGATGGTGCGCTCCACGGTGTGGTCCAGGGTCAGGATGTGCAGCGTGCCGTCGGCGCCGAGGTAGGGCTTGACGATGACCCGGGAGATGCGCGCGCGCACGTACTCGGTCAACTGGTCCGGGTCCTTGATGGACGGGCCGAAGTCGCCCAGGGCCTCGACGATGGTCAGAAGGTCGCGGATGGAGACGCCTTCCTTGACCAGGTTCTGCAGGACTTTTTGCACCTGGCCGAGGTTCAGGACCGCGGGCACCAGGTCGTCCACGGCCTTGGGCGAGGTCTTGGCCAGGTTGTCCAGCAGCCGCTGGATCTCCTGGCGGCCGAGGAACTCGCCCAGGTGGCGCTTGAAGATCTCGGTCAGGTGGGTGGCGATGACCGTGGAGGGATCGACCACGGTGTAGCCGGCGAGCATGGCCTCCTCCTTGTGGCTCTCGGAAATCCAGAGGGCCGGGAGGTTGAAGGCCGGTTCGCGGGTTTCGATGCCCTTGATGCGGTGCTTCACGTCGCCGGGGTCCATGGCCAGCAGGTGGTCGACCAGGATCTCGGCCGAGGCCACGGCGTTGCCGCGGATGAGCAGGCGGTAGGCGCCGGGCGCGAGCTGGAGGTTGTCGCGCAGGTGCAGGGATGGGATGATCACGCCCATGTCCAGGGCCATCTGGCGGCGGATGGAGCGGATGCGCGAGAGCAGGTTGCCGTTCTGCTCCTCGTCCACCAGCGGGATGAGGCCGTAGCCGACCTCGAGCTCCAGGACGTCCAGCGGCAGGAGCGCCTGGACCTCCTCGGGCGTGTCCAGGCTCGGGGCCGCCTCCTTCTTGTCCGCCTTGTCGCCGCATTCCGTGGCGTAACGGGCCGCGGCGCCTGAGACGAGGAAGACTATGCCGGAGAGGAGAAGGAAGGGGATGGTCGGCATGCCCGGAACCAGGCCGAAGATGACCAGGATGACCGCGACCAGGCGCAGCGCCCGGGGGTGCAGCGTCAGCTGGCCCAGGAACTCCTCGCCCATCTTGGCTTCGGCCGCGGCCCGGGAGACGATGAGGCCGGCGGCGGTGGAGATGATGATGGACGGGATGGTGGCCACCAGGCCGTCGCCGATGGTCAAGAGGGCGTAGGTCTTCAGCGCGTCGGCCCACTGCATGCCCTTCATGAACACGCCGATGCCGATGCCGCCGATGATGTTCACGGCCAGGATCATCATGCCGGCTTTCACGTCGCCCTGGACGAACTTGCTCGCGCCGTCCATGGCGCCGTAGAAGTCGGCCTCGCGGCGGATCTGGCCGCGGCGCTCGGTGGCCTGCTTCTCGTCGATGAGCCCGGCGTTCAGGTCGGCCTCGATGGCCATCTGCTTGCCGGGCATGGCGTCCAGGGTGAAGCGCGCGGCGACCTCGGCGATGCGCTGCGTGCCGGTGGTGATGACCACCTTGTTCAGGATGAACAGGATCATGAAGACCACGATGCCGATGATGTAGTTGCCGCCGACCACGAAGTTTCCGAAGGCCTGGATGACCTGGCCCGCGGCGCCGGGACCCTCGTCGCCGTGGAGCAGGATGAGCCGGGTGGTGGCCACGTTGAGCGCCAGGCGGAGCATGGTCGTGACCAGCAGCAGCGAGGGGAAGATGGAGAACTCCAGCGGCGAGTTCATGAACATGGTCGTGACCAGGATGACCAGCCCCAGGGAGATGGAGATGGTCAGCATGACGTCGATGAGCAGCGTGGGCACCGGGATGAGCATGACGAACAGGATGGTGACCACGCCCGCGGCCAGCAGGACGTCGCCCTGCTTGGCGAAACGCTCGTAGTTGATGTTCAGGGAGGCGTATTTCGCGGTCTGTCCGGCCATAAATTTGACACCTGCTCCGCTGGTTTCCCGGTCCTAGCCGTTTGCCCGCTGCTTGCGGCCGGCGTTGTATTTCGAGAGCTGGGCGAGGATCGTGGCCACGGCCTGGTACAAGGTCTCGGGGATCACGTCGCCGATTTCCACCTGGTCATACAAGGCCCGTGCCAGCATGCGGTTCTCGCGGATGGGCACGCCGTTCTCCCGGGCGACCTCGCGGATCTTCAGCGCCAGGTGGTCGGCGCCCTTGGCCACGACCACCGGGGCCGGGGCCTTGGTCACGTCGTAGCGCAGGGCCACGGCGAAGTGCGTCGGGTTGGTGATGACCACGTCGGCCTTGGGCACGCTCTGCATCATCCGGCTCTGGACCACCTCGAACATCTTCTGCTTCTGCTTGTTCTTGATATGCGGGTCGCCCTCGGACTGGCGGCGTTCGTCCTTGATCTCGTTCTTGGTCATCTTCAGGTTGTCGGTGTACTTCCAGCGCGAGTACCAGAGGTCGATCAGACCGATGACGACCATGGGCAGGAGCGCATAGAGGATCATTTTCGAGGCCAGGCCCAGCAGATAGGTGGTGATGCCGGCCGGGCTCTGGAAGAAGAGCGGCAGGAAGTTGTCGAACTCCTGGCGCAGCACGAGGTAGGGCGCAAAGCCCACGACAAAGGCCTGGAGTAGGCTCCGGCCCAGGCGGACGAAGGTCTCCGGGGTGAACATCAGGCGCTTCAGGCCGCCGATGACGTCGAAGGTCCGGCCCCATTTGGGCTCGAAAACCTTGGGCGCCCAGAGGTGCCCGATCTGGACGCGCAGGACGATGATGGCCGTCAGGGCCAGGGCGGCCATGAGCGGCAGGATCATGAGGGCCAGCTTGCCCGAGAGGGTCAGGAACATGTTGTACATGGTCTGGGGCGTGGCCTCGATGCGCACGGCGTCCCTGAAGAACCAGATGAAGACCGACTGCATCTGGCGGCCGATGGGCTCGATCATGAAGGTCAGCACGACCAGGCCGACCAACAGGACCACAGACTTGCTGAAGTCCTGGCTTTTGGCGACCGAGCCGTCCTGGCGGGCCTTGTTGACCCGCTTGTGGGTCGGTTTTTCTGTTCTGCTCGGATCGTCGGACATGGCGCTTACGGCCTGCTGGCCAGGCCCAGGAGGGCGGTGTAGGCCGGGCCGAGGTTGGCGATGAAATCACCGACGTAGCGGGCGAGGTAGGTGAAGACCAGGCCCAGGAAAAGGAAGCCGACGCCGATCTTCACCGGAAAACCCAGGGTCAGCACGTTCATCTGGGGTGCCACGCGGCTGACCAGGGCCAGCGTCAGGTCGATCATGAGCACGGCGACCAGGACCGGGGCGGCGATCTTGATGGCCAGCAGGAATATCTGGGTCGAGAAGCCGAGCAGCCGGCTGGCCAGGGCCGGGGTGATGTACAGCCCGCCGGGCGGGATGATCTCGAAGGTCTGGGCCAGCCCGGCGAGGAGCACGAGATGGCCGTTCAGGGCCAGAAAGGTGAGCAGCGTGATCATGTACAGGAAATAGGAGGTGGCCGTCTCGCTGCCGCCGGTCATGGGATCGACGATGCTGACCATGGAAAAGCCCATCTGGAAGCCCATGATCGCGCCGCCGGTCTGGACCGCGGCGAAGAGGAACTGGACCACCAGGGAGAGGATGAGCCCGAGCGTCAATTCTCCGAGAAGCATGAGCGCGATGGTCCAGAGATTTGACGGGAAGCTCGCGCCCGGAAAGCTCAACTGCGGCCAGAGGGCCAGGGCCAGCACCAGGCACAGGGCGGCCTTGACCGTAGGGGGCACGAACTGGCCGCCGAAGAAGGGCAGGGTGAAGAGGACCAGGCTCACGCGAAAGAGCGTCAGCAGGAAGCTGAAGACTGTCGCCGGATCGAAGTTGAAGAGGTCCATGCCGCCCGGTTAGCAAAAGCCGGACCAGGCGTCCGGCAGGGCCTGGCAGTCCCGGACGGGGCCGGTCGCGGAAAAGTTATCGGGTTTTTCAGCAAAAGCTGTTTGACAGGTCCCGAATATGTGATATGAGCCTAAAATGGATTCATGAAGTTCCAACGCGAGGTGTGTCCCATGGTCGTCTCTCCTCTCGGCTCACAGTGCGAGGCCTGCGGCGTCTCCCCGGCGCCGACAACGGAGCATCCCGAATGCCTGCTGCGCCATGCCGGCGAGTGGCTGTGCGCGGACTGTCTGGACGAGGTTCTGCAGCGCACGGTCATGGTCGGCTGCGTCGGCCGCTGGAGCGAGGAGCTCGACAGCCTGTGCGGCGGCCAGGCGGAGCGGAAGGCCAAAACGGCCTGTGGCTGAAGAGCCGCGGGGCCTGCCCGCCAGGCATCCAGCGCCGGGCTGCGCCGCGGCCGGGGCGACAGGCGCCGGCCGGCCGAAGAAAAAGCCCTCCCGGCCGGGGACGGCGGGGAGGGCTGCAGGCTCGGTGCGGGTACGGAGGTCAGTTCAGGATGTAGCGCAGCGGGTTCACCGGCAGGCCGTTCAGCGAGACCTCGTAGTGCAGGTGCGGTCCGGTGGAGCGGCCTGTGTTGCCGATGTAGCCGATGAGCTCGCCCCTGGCCACTGCCTGGCCGCTCTTGACCGCGAACTTGTGCAGGTGGGCGTAGCGGGTGACCACGCCGCCGCCGTGGTCGATGCAGACGGACAGGCCGTAGGCCCCGTCGCGGTCGGCGAAGACCACGCTGCCCTTGGCCGGGGAGTAGATCGGCGTGCCCACCGGACCGGAGATGTCGATGCCGCGGTGCAGCTCGCGTTTGCCGGTGAAGGGCGAGACGCGGTAGCCGAAGGGCGAGGAGACCCAACCCTCGGCCGGCCAGATGGAGGGCGTGGTGGCCAGCGTCTCCTGCTTGACGAGCAGGTTCTGGACCAGCTCCTGCTGCTGGACCTCCTCCAGCCGGGCCTCGGTGGACAGCTCCTCGAGGAAGGAGTGCATCTTGCGGGCGAGCAGCTCCTGGCGGTAGAGGGTCAGGTAGCTCTTGGTGAAGTCGTTGTTCTCGGGACCGCCGATGGGGCTCTGGGGCTGGGCCTGGCCGGTTTCGGCGTTGAGCATGACCCGGAGCTTGGAGTCGAACGCACTGATGCGCCCCAGATCCTTCTCCAGGATCTTCATCTTGCTGGCCAGGGACAAGAGCTGGGTCTTCTGCTCGTTGACCGTCTTTTCGGAGTCGCCGAGCTTCGAGGCGACGATCCCGAAATCGCGGTAATACTTCCAGAGATAGACGTTGGCCCCCCCCAGAACCACCAGGAGCACGGCGATCAGAACGGGCATCCAGCCGCCTAGCTTCAGCTTGCGGCATTGGCCGACACCGTCCTTGAACACGACGACGTGGTATTTGCGGAAGAGCATGGCGTTCTCCGTCAGTTATCGGGGGAATGGGCCGAAGCTCTGGCTTGCCAAGCCTTGATCTGCCTCGATTTTCCTCAAATCGGGTAATTTCTATGGGATTCAAAGCCCCAAGTCAAGTTGCCAGCGCAGGACCGCGTTGTAGACCGCGTTTTTCATTTTTTTGTGCTCTTGCCAGCGCGCAGCGAGCCACTGGTAGGTGTCGTCCCGGCGGCTGTCCTTGGCCGAGGGGCAGACGTTTTCCCAGATGGGCAGGCCCCAGGCCTTGGCCGCGCGGACGATCATCGGCTTGTCCAGAAGCAGCATGGGCCGGATGAGGGTCAGCTCGCCGCCGAAAAACGGTTCCTTTCCCGACAATCCCTGGACCTTGCCGCCCTGGAAGATGTTCATGAAGAAGGTCGTGACCAGGTCCTGGGCGGTGTGGCCCAGGGCCAGGTGTGTCAACCCGTATCGCCGGCAAAGCTCGAAAAACCGCTTGCGCCGGTTCCAGGCGCAGTAGAAGCAGGGCGAGTTCTTGCGGTTGACCTCCGAATGGGCATCAAGGCCGAAGTTCGTCAGCTCGAAATGCGCGGACAAGCCGTGGGCCGTGACCCAGTCCGCCAGCGGCCGGTGGCTGTCCGGGGCGAAGCCGGGGTTCACGTGCAGGACCATGAGCTCGAAGTCGAAGGGCACGATGCGCTGGCGGTAGCGCAGCACCTGCAGCATGGTGAAGGAGTCCACGCCCCCGGACACGGCCACGCCCACCCGGGCGCCGGGCGCGATCTGCCCGCTTTTCTGCATCAGCTTGCCCACCGCGGACAGGCAGTTCTTCTGGGCGAAGCTCAACTTTCCCCACTGGGCCATGGCGGCCCTCCTTGGCGACGATGTGCCGGCTGGAAAACACGCTGGCCTGGGCAGGAGGTATGCCCTGCTCCGGCGAATGGCAAGCCGGGCGATCTGCCCCGGGCGGTCTTGACGCCGGCCGCCGGGCTTCCTACTTGTTGTTGTTCGCGCGCCGCCGGCGCGGCCGCTGCATTCGGAGCACGCCATGATTCCCCGCCTGACCGGCCTTTTCCTCCTCGTCGTCGTCTGCCTCGGCGTGATCGGGCTGTGGCCCGAAGCCAGCCACGGGCCGGAGCGCGAAAGGAGCTGGCCGGCCGCGGACCTGTCCGGCGTGGACGCCATCCGGGTGGATGGACCCGCGGAGCATTTCGAACTCCTGCGCTTGAGCGACGGCTGGCGGCTGCGCCTACCCCAGGTCCCGGAGCTCCTGCGCGCCGATCGGGCCGCGATCGCCGCCCTGGCCGAATTCCTGCGCAGCCACAAGCCGCTCGGCCGGCTCCCGGCGCAAGGCGAGGGCGCGCAGCCGGCCGCAAACTTCGATCCGCCGCCCCGCCGTCTGGCCATGTCCGGCAGCAGCCCCTGGGAGCTGGCCATCGGCGCGCCCCGCGAGGGCCTGGCCGGCCTGCCGGCGCGCTTGAGCTTCGAGCCCGGCGGGATTCTCCTCCTGCCCCTGGAATACGAGGCCCACCTCGACCGGCCGGCCGAGGACTATCTCGACCTGCGGGTCTTCGGCTCGGCCCTGGACGGCCCAACGTCACTGGAGCTGGCCATCGGCGGCCATACGGTCTGGGCCGTGCGCCGCGCCCAGGCCGGCTGGGTCTTCAGCGGCCCGCCGGAGCTGGCCGGCCAGGTCGCCGACTCAGACGCCGTCGGGGCCTATGTGCAGAACCTCCGCGGCCTCGAGGTCGAGCTGCCCTGGCCCGTGGCCCAGCCGCCCGATGACTTGCCGCGCCTGACCCTGACCCTGGGCTCGGGCGATGCATCCGAAACCCTGGCCGTCTGGCCGGCACCCGGGGGCCTCGGCAAATGCCCGGCCCGCGCCAGCTGGCAGCCGCTCGCTTTCTCCCTTGACCGGGCCTGGGTCGATCAAGTAGAAAAAACAGCTTTTGCGTTGCGCGAGCGGTCCATCCTGGCCCTTACCCCCGGGCGGGTGGAGCGCATGCGCCTGGCCGAGGGCCCGCGGAGCATCGAGCTGGCCCGCCGGGATGCCGCCTGGATCGCTTCCGCGGCGGCCCACAATCTGGTCGGCGTGGATGTCCTGCTCTGGCGGCTCTCCCGCCTGGCCTTTGCCGCCGGTCCGCGGCCGGGCCTGCCGGAAGGCGTCGGCCCGGTCCTGTCCTGGGAACTCTTCGACGCCCGCGACCGGAGCCTGGCCCGCCTGGCCTTTGCGCCCGATCCGCGGCTGCCGGCCGGGCTCGTCTGGTGCGCGGACCTCGCCAGCGGGAGTGCCTATCCGGTGGCCGAGGACCTCTACCGGGACGCCGTGGGCTTGCTGCCGGGCCGCCCCGCCGCGGGCACGCAAAGCGCCTCGTGAACGACAACACCGAACTTCGATAGACAAAGGAGCAACCATGGCCCGCATTACCGTTGAAGACTGCCTGAGCAAGGTGGACAACCGCTTCCTCATCGTCCAGATGTCCATCAAGCGGGTCCGCCAGTACCGCGAGGGCTACACCCCGCTGGTCGAAAGCAAGAACAAGGACATCGTCACCTCCCTGCGCGAGATCGCCGCGGGCAAGGTCCTGCCCGCCGACGCCATCGAGGAGGCCGGCATCGCCGCCCCGGTGATCCCCGAGACGACACCGGAGGCCTCGGCCTAAGCCATGTCCAAGCGGGATTACTACGAAATCCTCGGCGTCGCCCGGGAGGCGTCCGAGGAGGAGATCAAGCGGGCCTACCGCAAGCTGGCCTTCGAGCACCACCCGGACCGCAACCCGGACGACAGCGAGTCCGAGGAGCGCTTCAAGGAGGCCGCCGAGGCCTACGAGGCCCTGCGCGACCCCGACCGCCGGGCGCGCTACGACCGCTTCGGCCACGCCGGGGTCGGCGGCAACGGCCACCACTTCTCCTCCAACGAGGACATCTTCTCCACCTTCTCCGACATCTTCGGCGAGATCTTCGGCTTCTCCTCGCGCTCCCGCGGACCCAGGCCCACGCCCGGTGACGACCTGCGCTACAACCTGAGCCTGTCCTTCCGCGACGCGGCCAAGGGCTCCGAGGTCACCCTCGACCTGCCCAAGAAGATCACCTGCCCCGACTGCTCCGGCACCGGCGCCAAGCCCGGCTCCTCCCCCGAGGTCTGCCGCCAGTGCGGCGGCTTCGGCCAGATGCAGCAGAACCAGGGCTTCTTCCGCATCGCCGTGACCTGCCCGGTCTGCCACGGCGAGGGCCGCATCATCCGCGACTACTGCCCGCGCTGCAAAGGCCGCGGACAGATCCACGAGAACCGCGAGCTCAAAGTCCGCATCCCCGCCGGCGTGGACAACGGCAGCCGCCTGAGGCTTCGCGGCGAGGGCGAGCCCGGCCAGTTCGGCGGCCCCCCCGGCGACCTCTACGTGGTCATCCACGTCGAAGAGGACAAGACCTTCCGCCGCCAGGGCCAGGACCTGGTCATCAGCCGCGAGGTCAGCCTGGTCCAGGCCGCCCTCGGCCACAAGATCGAGATCCCGACCCTGGACGAACCCATCTCCATGGAAGTGCCCAAAGGCACCCAGAGCGGCGAGGTCTTCCAGTTGAAGGGCCTCGGCCTGCCCCATCCGGGCAACGACTACAACGGCGACCTGCTGGTCGAGATCAAGGTCAAGACCCCGACCTCCCTCTCGCGCAAGCAGGAGGAGCTCCTGCGCCAGTTCGCCGCCCTGGAGGAGGACAAGCCCTTGAAAAAGGTCAAGAAGATGTTCGACAAGGCCAAGAAGGCCATGGGCTGACCATGGCCGACTTCACCCACCTCGACGAGACCGGCGCCGCGCGCATGGTCGACGTCGGCGCCAAGACCCCGACCGTCCGCCGGGCCGTGGCCGGCGCCACGGTGCTGCTTTCCCCCGAGACCTTCGCCAGGCTCGCCGACAAGGCCCTGCCCAAGGGCGACGTCCTGGCCGTGGCCAAGATCGCCGGTATCATGGCCGCCAAGAAGACCGCCGAGCTCATCCCGCTCTGCCACCCCCTGCCGCTGTCCTTCGCCGACGTGACCTTCGAGGCCGACCCCGCGGCGCACGCCATCCGCATCACCGCCGAGGCCCGGACCACCGACCGCACCGGCGTCGAAATGGAAGCCCTCACCGCCGCTTCCGTCGCCGCCCTGACCATCTACGACATGTGCAAGGCCGTCCAGAAGGACATCCTCATCACCGACCTGCGCCTCCTGGCCAAGTCCGGCGGCAAAAGCGGCGAATTCAAAGCCGAGTAGAATGCCTCCGGCGGGCAGGGGCTCTGCCCCTGCACCCCGCCAGGGGGCTTTGCCCCCCGGACCCCCACGAGGGGGATGATCCCCCCTCGACCCCCCAGTCTGAAAATCGAAGCCTCCGGTGCGAAGAACACCGGAGGCTTCGATTTTCAGTTTGGGTTACGAAGGCGGGCCATGTCCCTCGCCGGTCCCGGAGACAATGAGCGGGAAAAAAAGGCGCCGGTGAGGGGGAAGACGGCTCGGGTCGGGCAACCGCGCCGACGCTTTCCCACCTCGTGGCGGTTTTGCTTTTTTTCGACTCCCCGCCCCACCCGGCGGCAAGGATGTCCTCGTGTGGCTGCGCGAATCCCGGTTTCGGGCCGGGCTCGGGGTCTTTCCCCGAGCCCGGCCCGAAACCGGGAACCGGGGAGGTCCAGGAGGGAATCATTCCCTCCTGGTGGGGGTCAAGGGGGCAAAGCCCCTGGCCGCCGGAGGCACCCGTCCGGGCACCGGGCCACTGGCCAAGCGGGGCGTGTGCGGGTAAGGTCTGGCGGCCGATGAAGGAGGGTGGTGTGGACCGGACCGGATTTGACGCCTTGCTGCTGGACGTGGTCAAGCGTGACGAAGATTTCCTGCTGGCCTATGGGGGCGAGGCGGTGCGCACGCCCGGGGGCCGGGAGGTGGCCCATTACGACGCCCGGCTGTTGGAGCACATGGCCCGCGAGAGCGTGCTCCTGGGCGAGTTGTCCGTTACGCGCCTGGCCTCGCTCGCGCTCTATGCGCTGGAGGTGGACGTGTTGGCCCAGGGGAGGGACCCGGTGGTCGAGGCGTTCGAGGCGCTGATCAGTGGCGATCCGCTGATTCAGCGGCGGTTCGGCTGCGGCGAGGCGCCGGAACCCGAGCCCGAGGTTCTGCTCGACCTGCTGGCCGACAACGGCCTGGTGGTCTCGCTCTTTGTCGGCGGGGTGGCCGCCCTGGCCAAGGCCTTGAACCGTTTTCTCCTGGCCGGCAGCGAGAGCGCGGTGTGTTTCGACCTCGAGGGTTGCGCCGCCTTCCTGCGCCGGGTCTACGAGGAGCTGACCCCGGCGCGCAAGGCCGCCGTGGCCTACCTTTCCCGGCGCCACGCCTCGGGCCTGGCCGCGCCGCTGCTGCTCACCGGAGGCCAGATCACCCCCTCGGAATACGCCTGCGCGGTCTTGAGCTTCCACGCCCCGGGTACCGGCGGGGAGGGCATTCCCACTCCGGACCTGCCCTTTGCCCTGGACGGGCTGGCCGTGGACTGGGAGCGCCCGGCCGCGGGCTTTGCCGCGATGCGCGCGGGCATCGCCGAGGTCACGGACTATGCCCTGGCCTCGGACCGGGCCAAGGCCGCGGACGCCACCCTGGCCGACCTGATCGCCGAGGGCGAGAGCCATCGCCTGGAGTTCAAGTCCACCTTCCGCTGGAACCTCAAAGCCGGGCGCAATGACCCGGACGTGAGCCACGCCAGCCTCAAGTCCATCGCCGCCTTCCTCAATTCCGCCGGCGGCACGCTGCTCATCGGCGTGCGCGACGACGGCTCCATCGAGGGCATCGAGACCGACCGCTTCCCCAACGCCGACCAGTTCGCGGTCCACTTCTGGAACGCGCTCGAGGGCAGCCTCGGCCCGACGGCCGTGGGCCTGGTCCGCGCCCGCTTCGAGGCCGCCGACGGCCGGACCGTCGCGGTCGTGAGCTGCGCCCAGTCCCCGCGCCCCGTGTTCCTCGAGAACCGCAACCAGGGCCAGGAATTCTACATCCGCGTGGGCAACCGCAGCCTCAAGCTCGGCCTGGAAAAAGCCCTGCACTACATCCGCCACCACTTTCCCGCCGCGGCGTTGGACTAGCACCAGATAGCGGGCTGGCCTGCGGGGGGTGATCTCCTCCGGACATCGCAGCTTGAAAACGCAAATGCGGCCATGAAGGAGGGGCCACGCCGGGCGGACGTGCGGTCAGGGATGCCGCGTGGACAATCCGCCCCTTTTCCCTCGCCGGCGACTTTCTCCCGGTTGTCTTCCGGCCTAGACGTACCCGCCGTTGGCGCGGATGACCTGGGCGTTGATCCAGCCGCCATCCGGGCCGACCAAGTAGGAAACCACGCTGGCGATGTCCTCGGGCTTGCCCAGGCGTTCGAGCGGCGGCATCTTGCTCATCTGTTCGATGCGCTCCTTGCTCTTGCCGGCGTAGAACAGGTCCGTGCCCACGGGTCCCGGCGCTACGGCGTTGGCCGTGATGTTGCGGCCGCGCAGCTCGTTTGCCAGCACGCGCACCAGGCCCTCGACCCCGGCCTTGGAGGCGATGTACGGGCCGTAGCCGGGGAAGGCCGGGCCGATGGCGCTGGACGACATGGCGATGATCCGCCCGCCCTCCACCACGCGCCGCGCCGCCTGGCCGAGCACGATGAAGGTCCCGCGCAGGTTGACGGCGATGGTCTTGTCGAAGGCCGCGAGGTCGCCGTCGGCGATGTGCGTGGTCGGCATGTAGCCGGCGTTGCTGATCACGGCGTGGATCGGCCCGAGCCGCTCCTCGGCGGCCGTGAACAGGCGCTCCACGTCGGCCGGGTTGGCCACGTCGGCCTGCACGGCGAAGGCCCGGCCGCCCGCGTCGGTGATTTCCTTGGCCACCTCTTCGGCCTTGGCCTTCGTGCCCACGTAGTTCACGGCCACATCGAAGCCGTCGCGCGCCAGGCGCAGGGCGATGGCCCGGCCGATGCCCCGCGAGGCTCCGGTGACGATGGCGGATTTCGATTGCTCGGTCATGGTTTCACTCCTTTGCCAGGGCATACACCAGACTATGGGGTTTGATCAAAGCTCGGGAGAAAAAAATGGAAGGCTGCCATGAAGGGGGAAGGCAGGGGGTGATTGATCCGACCGCCGGTTGCGGTGACGGTCAAAGCGGGCCGCGAAGGGACGGGGGGCGGGCGCACGGTCACAACCGCGCGGCGCAGCCCGCCCCTCTCTTTGCCTCATCGGCGGAATTTCTTGATTTTCGGCTGCGCGGGCGCGATCCGCCTGTGGTGAAGATAGAAAATACGCCATGAAAGGAGGGGGCCGATCGGGCCGGCGTGGGCCATGCCCCGCGCCCGTCCGAGCCCGCATCCCCTCCCCTCGTGGCCTCTTCCGATTTCGCGGCCCGGCCGGGCTATTGCGCGCGCCCCTGGTGTTCCCTTTCGCCCTGGCCGGACTGACCTTGTGGATAGATCACGTGCTGCCGGCCGCCGGAGCCGGATTGGCCCTCGGGCCGGGTCTGCGCCGGGGCACCGCTGGAGGGCGCGGACGGCTGGCTCTGCCGCGGGGTCTTGACCGTGGGCGACGAGGGCTGGCCTTTTGTCTGGCCGCCGGGCGAAGGTGTCGAGGGCGACGGCGTCTTCTTCTGCGATGGTGCGCCGGCCGAGGGAGTGGAAGGTCGGCCCTGGTTCGGCGCGCCGGCCCTGGGTGTCGATTGCCGTTCCTGCTTCGGCGCGCCGGCCGAGGGCGACGACGGCCGTCCCTGGTTGCCGGGGCCGCGGGACTCGTGCCGGGCCTCGGTGCTCTGGTAGGGCGGCTGGCCGTAGCGCTGGGCCGTGGCCTGATCGCGGTAGACAACCCCTCGGCGGTGGTAGGAGTTGTGCTGCCAGTCCTGCCAGCCGGGCTCCCGGATCACGGTCATGTTGCGGAAGCGGTGGAAGGATGCGGCCCTGTGGTAGTCCACGATGACCACCCGGTGGTGCCAGTCGCAGTGCGACCAACCGGCGACGACCGCGCCGACGAAGACGCCCACGCCGAAGACTATCCCCGCGGCGAGCACGGGCCGGCCCGGATACCAGACATACGGCGGGTAGGCCGGATACCACCACGACCCGTAGACGTACGCCGGGTCGTAGACCGGCACGTAGACCACGTCCGGCCGCGCCGGCTCGATGTAGATGTACGTCTCGCGGACCACCACGGTCTGCTGCTGGGTGCTGGCCAGGGCGCCCTGGGCCTGGGCCTTGGCGCGTAGCGCCTGGACCGTGACCATGACGTCGGCCTCCTGGGCCAGGAAGGCGTCGCCGAGCCGGGCGGTCCGGGTCGGGTCGCGGTCCATCTCGGCCAGGACCGAGGGATAGTGGCACAGGGCCTCCACGCTCGGGTCCCAGTCCAGGTCGAGCAGCGCCGCGTTCAGGGCCTCGCCCGCGAGCCCCTGGTGCTGCTGCATCCAGCGGTCGGCCTCCACGATCTCCAGGGGATAGGTCGCGGCCATGAGGATCTGCGACAGGAGCGCGTCCGGGTACAGGGCGATGGGCGCGAGCATCTGGTCGAGCTCGGCCTGGGTGTAGACCTTGGACTGGGGCTGCTCCGCGGCCTGCGCCCAGGCGCCGGCCGGCGGCAAGGCCAGCAGCGCGGACAGCAGAAGCGACAACAGGACATTCAGACGATGCATCGAATACCTCCGATATGGCCCCACCCGCGCCGGCAATCGGACGCGCGGCGGTCGGCCCGCCGCCTGCGGGTCGCTGCCCGCGGTGCGGCTGTACGGCATTTGAACGCGCTACCGGACGCGATCCGTCGCTACGGGAGAAAATCGGGGAAGGCGGCCATATAGGAGAGGGAGGAAGGTCTGGCGGCCGGGCTGGCGGGCCTGGCCCGGCACATGACGAAGAGCTAAACCGGCCGCGAGGGGGAGGCGGGCAGGCCGTGACGCGAACCGGCCGCCGATACTGTGTTTTTACATCGCTACCGTTCGGTGATATAGATTGCCTGGCTCAGGGGATAGCACCTGCAGGGCTCGTTTCGCCATCGGGGGATGAAACGGCATGCGCATGCCGGGAGCTGAACTCAGCGCGCGGGGAAGGGCGACGCCGCTCATGAAAACAAAAAGGCCGTTTATCATCATTCTCATGGGCGCATTGTTGCTCGTCATTTTGTCTCATATTCCGTCATTGATTCATGATTTCACCAAGTCTTCGCTGTTGAATCTGATGTCTGTCATAATATTCCAATGGGCTATTGCTTTTTTATCGTTGATCTATTACTATTATTTTGGACTTCTTGGTTATCGTCTTGCCGGCAAACGCCGAAAGAATAAAAAACTCTGGGCGGTCATTTGCGGGCTCACCGGCGTCTGGGGTTGGCTCTTTCTCAGATTTAAGAAGAGCTGACAATATACGGAGTCAACAACTTTGTCCGTTGTTTGCTTTGACTGATTCAATGATATTAGAACTCAGTCATGATGTTGCACATGGGTATTATGTCAATGAAATGAAGTCATTGCTTTTGTATATTCCCTTTGGCCTTCTGTGGTGGTGTTTGGCCTTCTCGTTTTATACGAGCCGTATATTGTTGGCAGAGCCGGCTATCAATTTGACGTCCCTCGATGGGCCGGGGCGTTTTTGGTGTTCGTGGGCGTATACGCTATTGTAGACGCCATTCACGAGGTTCGGCGAAAGAAATAGACCCCGGGCCGCCGCCCATTCCAATCGCCCCCTTTTCCCCCTTACGGCGTCTTCGTTTCCCCTCTTCCTCCCGGCGCCCGCCCGGAAGCGCTTGACTTCCGGGCGGGGCGCATTTACATAAGGCGCACGAAGGGGAGTAGCTCCTCGAGGCCGGGTCAACAACACCGGTGCCGCTTGCGGCACTTGGCCCGGTCTTCGGCCCTGCCGATGAGCGAGACCTTTGGCATGAGTCAATCATGCTGGAGTTCTCGCTTTGCGTTTCGGGACCTCCAGCCAACAGCATCACGGAGGTTCCATGCATCCCGCCTGCGCAACGCTTCCTGTCCCCGCGACCGCGAACCGGCCCGGTTTCGCGCGTTTCCTGCTCGTCCCGCTGGTATTCACCCTGTTTCTGGCCCTGTTCCTCGCCTTCACCGGGCAGGCCGACGCGGCTCGTCTGGGCGGCGGCAAGTCCTTCGGCAGCAAGCCCTCCTACAGCCGGCCGGCGGCTCCGCCCAAGCAGTCCCCGGACATGCAGCGCCAGGCCACGCCCGGCCAGCAGGCCGCGCCCGGCGCCTCGCGTTTCGGGGGCCTGGGCGGCATGTTCGGCGGCCTGCTCATGGGCGGGCTCATCGGCTCCATGCTCTTCGGCGGCGGCTTCGCCGGCCCGGGCATGCTCGATATCCTGCTCATCGGCGGCGGCCTATTCCTGCTCTTCCGGTTCCTGCGCGCGCGGCGCCAGGCGAGCCAGCCCCAGTACGCCCGGGCCGGCGGCCTGGGCGCGGACCGCGAGGCCGGCTACTCCGGGGGCTCGTCCGGAGGCTACGGCGGCGGCTGGAGCAATCTGGGCGCCGACGACCGCGCGGCCCCTGAGGCCAGCCGGGTGGTCATGCCCCGGGGCGTGGACGAAAAGGAGTTCCTGGCCGGGGCCAAGACCCTCTACACCCGCCTGCAGAACTCCTGGGACAAGCGCGACCTGAATGACATCGCCGAGTTCACCGCCCCGGAGGTCCACGCGGAGATCGCGCGCCAGGCCGCCGCGGACCCCACCCCCGGCCGCACTGAGATCCTGATGATCGACGCGCGCGTGCTGGAAGCCCGCCAGAGCGGCAGCGAGACGGTGATCAGCGTGTTCTTCGACGTGCTCCTGCGCGAGGACGGCTCGGCCGGGAGCCCCACCCAGGCCCGCGAAGTCTGGCACTTCGGCCGCGACGAGGCCGCCCCCACCCCCGAGTGGAAGCTCGAAGGCCTCCAGCAGCTCGAAATCTGACCTCTCCGCCTGCGCGGCACGCCCCGAACATGGGCGTGCCGCGGGGGCAGAGGAGGGGGAAAGGCGGCCATGAAGGGGAAGAGTGCCCAGATCTGGAAGGCTTGAATTTATCTCATGAAATTGACTCGATTGACTATACCTGTAAGACAATATAAGTATTTACTTCATCTGGGAAATTTTTACAAAAGGCGCTTTTCGTAAAAATTGT
>DIXN01000018.1 GCA_002428705.1 Desulfovibrio sp. UBA6079 | reverse complement strand
GATTAATGTCGACAGGCCCTAAGCTGTTCCTGCCATGGCTTATGCGCCTTAAGGATGTGCAGACAGGCAAGGGATCGATAACATTATGTTTTTCTGGAATTTGACAATGCCTTTGACCAAGCATCGATAATTTTCTCTAGGTCGTAGTCCGGCATTTGGAGCTTGTAGGCAGGGACGAAATGTTCTTGTTTTGACCGAAAAGCTGCTTTTTGCATCATTTTTTGATTTGCACGCCGGACATTTTCGCGTGTAACTCTTATTTTTGTCATATTGCCCCCCCTAAATAGAATGTCGAAAAAATATTGTCAGCATATAGCGCAGTAACAGTTAGACAAAATCCATTGGCTATTCAATGCCCTGCGCTGTACGCAAAAAGTTAAAGATACTTGGCGAGTCCGATGCTAAACCGTTTTCAGGGCAACATCGCTATGCTACATTGGTCTAGCTAAGCATTTTCAGTTTGTGGGCAATAATCTTCTGATTATCGTGCTGCCGTGATCAGCTATGATCATCATGAATTATCTCGTCTCCAACATCTGGACCCCAGTAAAGTTCTTTATGTTGATTGTCTGGAGTTATACCGGCGCATAGCTCCTCAATTGTGTACTTTGGGGCATGGAAGTAGATCAGCAGGTCGTTTTCATTTTGGACCAATTCAATCTCGCTGCTTACGGATAACCCGGATTCAACTATGAAATCTTTCGATACACAAATAGCTAGTCCATGATCATTGCGGATGATTTTGGCTTTCATTATATTGCCCATTGCTGCTGTCTGTGGTTGGACTCAGTGGTTTGCAATCTCTCACTCGGGTATGTCTGTTCATATCACCTGCTGATAAATAAATCCATCTGTGCCGTACCCGATTCAGCAAGCCAGTCCTAGGTGGCTCCTGCTCGACGGCCACGGCTGCTTGGTAGCGAGCGTGCCTCTTTCCTAACGCAGTGGAAACGTTGGGTCATCACCGAGCGGCACTGCGCGTGTCTGTTAGGCATGAAAAACTGGTTGGCGTCTTCCCCCACGGGCGCGGGGAACACGCGAGCACGTCAGCCTTCTCGGGCGGCATGACCGGATCATCCCCCCGAGGCGTGGGGAACACGAAACCAAGCCCTAGGTCTGCTTTAAGTTGCCGGATCATCCCCCGCGGGCGCAGCCGGGGGCTGTGTACGGGCGGTTCGCAGGTCTGTCTTGCCTTTGCCCATGCCCTGAGGGCACACCTCACCCCCTCCTCCCCGACAGTCCAACACCTGCAAGGCCCAGGACGGTGGCGGCCGATGGTGGCCGCGCCGCCGAGCTTGTCCGGGAGGCGTGCCCATTTCCTGAGGCCGTCGGGTATGAACAGTCCCTCGGCAGCACCGGCTCCCGACACCCCAGCCATTCCAAAGAATAATAAATAATTACATGGCATTATGAGTCATGCCAAAGCTTACGAAAATAATCTAAAAATCTTGACATCTGTTAGTATAGAAATATATACTTACAACATATTGAGCGCGAGGAGGAGATATGAAGGTCAGCGCCAAGGACGCCATCACCCAGGGCAACAACCCCTACTACATTCAAATATACGATTATATTAAACATATGATCGAGTCGTCGAAATGGCCGGCGGGATTTCAGTTGCCCAAGCTCGACGATCTAGCAGGGATGTTCGGTGTATCCAGGCTGACCGCGCGCCAGGCCACCAGCCTGCTGGTCCAGGAAGGCTACCTGAAAAGCAGTCGCGGCAGGGGGACCTTCGTCCGGGAGCGCACGAAGAAGCCGAATCTGACCATCCACACCAAGACTGACTGGTCGTCCCTGGCCCGGACCATCACCGGCACCGTGACCAAGATCATTCTGGAGGAGAGCGGCGTCACAAGCCTGCCCGAGGAGCAGCCCCCGGAAAGCCTAGTGCCGCAATACCATCACATTATCCGCATGCACAGCTATCACGGCGAGCGCTTCGCCCTGACCGATCTCTACCTGGATGAGGCAGTCTTCGCGCTCGCCCCGGACCTCTTTCGCAACCAGCCCATCCTGACCACGCTGGACCAGTTGGACGAGGTGAGCATCAAAAGCGCGAAGCAGGTCATCTTCTGCTCCCAGGCCGGAATGAACGGCGCCGAATATCTGGGCCTAGCCCTGAACGACCCTGTAACCGATATCCGGCGCTACGCCGTTTCGGAGGAAGACAAGCTCATCTACTTCGGCATGATCATGTACCGCTCCAACTACATCAAATTCGAAATCGACCTCATCAGCAGGAAGACGAAAGTCGTCTCCTAGCCTCTGCCGTCAACACTCGACTCGTGGAGGGAGCCATGACCCGCAGAAGCACCGATCTGACCGCCGCCCTCTCGGCCCTTGCCCTGTCGCTCCTCATCATGATCGAGGCCGCCGGCCTCAAGCCAGGACCGGCCAGATTCCCGATCCTGGTCGGCATCATCATGGCCGTGTCCGCACTTATTTTAGGCTTCAAGGCGCTACGCGACAAGCCCAAGCCGGGCACCGCGCCGGCGCCGGCCAAGCGCCTGAACGTCACGGCCATGCTCTTCCCGTTTATCACCTGGCTCGTCGTGGCCATGTGCATCGACTCCGTAGGCTTCTACCTCGGCGCATTCCTCTTCATTGTCGCGAACATCATCTACATTGCCCACAAGAAACCCAGCGCGAAAGAGTTCGCCGCCTATCTCTGCATCGCCATCGTATTCATGTCTGCCATCTGGGTCACCTTCTCCTACTATCTCGACATGTACCTGCCAGGCGGCATGCTGTTCGATTGATCCTGCCCTCCGGCGCAATAGAACATTGCGCACTGGCTCATACACATTCAAACCGAATGAGGATCATCATGCCTAGCACATTCTCAGCGTCAAGGATCTTGCATGCTGTCGTGCTCTGCGTCGCGTCTGCCGTCCTGTGGGCTGACGCCAGCCTCGCGGCGGATTATCCGAAAAAACCGATCCAGATCGTCGTGCCCTACAACGTGGGCGGCGGCGTGGATCTTTTCGCCAGGGCCGTGGGCGAGTTCAGCCAGAAATACTGGGGGCAGAGCCTGGTGGTCATCAACAAGGACGGCGCGGGCGGCGAGCTCGGCTACAACTACGGCGCGCACGCCAAGCCCGACGGCTACACCCTGACCGCCATCGTGCTGCCGAACATCATCTACCAGCCGCGCGTCCGGGAGAAGGGCGTCGAGGGCTACCAGGTCGAGGACTTCGACCAGATCGGCACCCTGACCGTCCTGCCCAACGCCGTGTTCGTGCCCATCGACTCGCCCTTCAAGACCTGGGACGACGTGGTCAAGAAGGCCAAGGCGAACCCGGGCACCGTGACCGCCGGCATCACCGGCGCCAAGAACACTACCGACGGCTTCCTCCTGCAGCTGGAGAGCGCCGCGAACATCGACCTCAAGCGCGTGACCTACACCGGCGGCGCCCCGCTCATGAAGGATGTGGTCGGCGGCCATGTCGATCTGATGCTCGCCAACTCCATGTTCATCGAGACGGCCAAGGACACCATGCGTTGCCTGGGGCTGGCCTCGGCCGAGCGCTATGAGTACGCCCCCGACGTCCCGACCTTCAAGGAGCAGGGCACCGACGTGGTGGACTCCCTGACCCGGGGCATCGGCGTGCCGCGCGGCACCCCCGCGGACATCGTCGCCTACCTGGACAAGGGCCTGCAGGCCATGGCCAAGGACCCGGAGTTTAAGACCAAGATGGTCGGCCTGGGACTGCCGATCTCCTACCTGAACAGCCAGCAGACGCAGTCGCTCATCGACGACTTCATCGCCCGGAACTCCTGGCTGTTCGACAAGTTCGAATAAGGAGGCTCGAAGTACATGGCAGATCTTCTTGCCGGACTCCACGTGCTCTTTGCGCCGCTGCCGCTGCTGTTGATCGTCCTCGGCACGGTCGTGGGCATCATCGGCGGCGCCCTGCCCGGAATCACGCCCACGGTGGCCGTAGCCCTGCTGCTGCCCCTGACCTACGGCATGCCCCCGGCTATGGCCCTCATCGCCCTGGGCGCGGTCTACATGGCGGCCGAGTACGGCGGCTCCATCTCGGGCATCCTCATCAACACCCCGGGCTCGGCCGGCGCCATCGCCACGGCCCTGGACGGCCATCCCCTGGCCCGCCAAGGCCGGGCCCAGGATGCCCTTCTCTGCTCCATCAACGGCTCGAGCATCGGCGGCATCTTCGGCACCATCTGCCTCCTGCTGTTCACGCCGCCCCTGGCCAGGCTTTCGCTACGCTTCGGGCCGCCGGAAATGTTCTGGCTGGCCATCGCCGGCCTGTCCATCATCTGCAGCCTGACGGCCAAGGACTTCTCCAAGGGCGTGATCGCCGCCGCTATCGGCCTGTGGATATCGACCATCGGTGCCGACCCCATTAGTGGGGCGCCACGCTTCACCTATGGCAGCTTCGAGCTGCAAGCTGGAATCTCCCTCATTCCGGCCCTGCTCGGATTCTTCTCCATCACCCAGATGCTGCTCATGATCGCTAACCCCACCCCGAACACGCGAACCACCCACTTGGGCACCGGACGATTCCGGCATATGCTCAAGTTCATCTTCAGCCGGCCCGTCCTGCTCCTGCGCTCCTCGATCATCGGTGTCATCGTCGGCCTGCTGCCAGGCGCCGGGGCCTCCATCGCGAGCTTCATCTCCTACGGCGAGGCCCAGCGGGTTTCCAAGGAGCCCGAATCCTTCGGCCAGGGCAACCCCGAGGGCGTCATCGCCTCGGAAACCGCCAACAACGCCATGGTCGGCGGCTCGCTTATGCCCCTTCTGACCTTCGGCATCCCCGGCTCGCCCAGCGCCGCGGTGCTCTTCGGCGCCCTGGCAATGAACGGGATGATCCCCGGCCCGAGGCTGATGGTCGAGAACGTGGACGTGGTCTATCCCTTCATGCTCAGCTTCTTCCCGGCCGTGATCTGCATGTACGTCATGGGGACCATCGGGGCGCGCTTCTTCCCCAAGGTCCTGGAGATAAAGGACCGCTACATCATCCCCTCGGTCCTGGTCCTGACGCTGATCGGCTCGTACGCGGTCCGCGGCAGCCTGCTCGACCTGGCGGTCACCGCGGGCTGCGGCGTGCTCGGGCTGCTGCTCAAGCAGGCCAACTTCAAACTGGCGCCCGTTGTCCTGGGCATCATCCTCGGGCCCATGGCCGAGCAGAGCTATTGGCAGGCTATGTCCATAGCCGATGCCCACGGCTCCGCCCTGGTCTACTTCTTCGAGCGCCCGATTTGCGTCGTCCTCATCCTGATCACCCTGGTCATGGTGATCCTGCCGTTGCTGCGCGAGTTCCGGCTGCGCCGCAGCATGGCGACGCCATGACCATGCACCGCAGCCGGCCTGAACGGTCACGGCGACTACCGTGATGCTGCACCACTCTTAAATTCAAAGGAGCTCTGTCCGATGACGAAAGTGACTCATGGACGTGAAAACGACTATACCTACGAGAAACTGCGCCTGCCGACACGGCCCGGGAAGCCGAGGGAGCGGGGCCTGACCGCGATCATTGATATCGAAACCGACATCATGGGCTGGATGGGCCTGGCCGGCACCCGGGACTTCCTGAACGTCGCCGCAGACTATGTGGACTTCGCCAAGTTCCAGGCGCACCACTGCCTGTCCCTGCCCCACGACTATGTCCGGAAAAAGATCCAGCTCTACCGCGAGTTCGACGTGCAGCCCTTCGCCGGCGGCATCCTGTTCGAGCTGGCCCACCAGAACGGGGCCGTCGGCGAGCTGATCACTCACTTCAAGCGCATCGGCATGCCGGCCCTGGAGATCTCCGAGAACTACATCACCCTGGAGCGCGACGAGCGGCGCAGGCAGTTCGAGCGCTTCAAGGCCGAAGGCTTCGACATCATCTACGAATACGGGCGCAAACGGGCCGAGACGCCGCTGTCGATCCCCTACCTCGAGACCATCGTGCAGGACTGCCTGAACATGGGCATCGACCACATCATCATCGAGGAGGACGAGATCAACATCATGGCCGAGAAGGCGCCCGAGACGCTGGTCGAGCTGCGCAAGCAGCCCTGGATGTCCAAGCTGTTCTTCGAGCCCGATCCCTTCAGTTTCCCCAAGCAGCACGTCCGGATGCTCGAGCAGTTCGGGACGGACCTCAACATGTGCAACATCGCCCCGGGCCAGGTGGTGCGCCTGGAGGACTACCGATTGGGCATGGCCCGGCCCGTCAACTTCAAATTCCTGGCTGATCAGGTTGGCGGGGCAAGCAGATGAAGAACCACCTCGACGTGCCCCTGCCCGACTATTACGGGCAGGGCGGAAGGCTGGGCAAGCCGGCCGCCCGGGAACTCAAGGAAAGCGCGTATGCCCATGACTGCAGCCAGGCGCCGGTGCTCCTGGAAGGCATCAGCTATGCCGACCTGGCCCACGCCATGATGCTCATCCGCCAGGGTGTGATTCCGCCCGAGGAAGGTGTCACCTTGCTGCGAGGCCTGCTCGATCTGCATGACAGCCAGCGCAACATGGAGATGGATCCCTCCTTCGGGGATGTCTACAACAACCGCGAAGCCGCATTGAAGAAAATGATCGGCTCCACGGCCGGCTGGCTGCATGCCGGCCGCCCCAGGCGGGAAGCCGTCAATATCGGCTACCTCATCCATGTGCGGCGCGATCTCATCGATCTGATGCGCAGCCTGATCACGCTTGCCAGCGCCCTGGCCGACCAGGCATCGCGTCACGCGGCAACGTTTATGCCGGATCAGACCTACCTGCACCATGCCCATCCCACGAGCCTGGGGCACTACATCCTCACCTACCTCTACCCGATCTTCCGGGATCTCGATCGCCTGAAGACCGGCTACCTGCATGTGGACATGTGTCCTGCCGGCTCGGGCAGCGTCAACGGCTCCCGCCTGCCCGTCGACCGCAACATGCTACGCGAGTACCTCGGCTTCCACGACATGGCGGTGCACACCCGCGACGCCATGTGGCAGCCCGATGTGCCCATCGAGATCATCTCGGCCGTGGTGGCGATGATGGTCAACGTGAACCGCTTCTCCGAGGAACTCCAGCTCTGGAGCACGCTGGAATACAATATGGTCGACCTGCCCGACGAGTTCTGCCGAGCCAGCGTGATCATGCCCCAGAAGAAGAACCCTTACCCCATGACCTACATCCGCGGCCTGACCGGATTCCTGCTGGGCCTGACGGCCAGCTTCGCCGCAGTGGGCAAGACCCATTCCGGCAATCCCGACAGCCGGACGTTCGTCTATGCCGAGCTGCCCGAGGCCATAACGAAATCCGCCGCGGCGCTGCGCCTCTTCACCGGCATCATCGCGCAGCTCAATCCCAACACGGAAAGAATGCTCGAGCTCGTCCGCGCCGGATACGCCAACGCCACGGACCTGGCGGATGTGCTCATGACCGGCTTCAAGTTCGACTACCGGACCGCGCACCAGATCATCGGTCTGACGGTCAGGAAGGCCATCGAGACGGGAATCCCCGGTTCCGGGATCGAGGCCTCGCTCGTGCGCAGCTCGGCGGTCGAGGTCACCGGCCAGGACCCTGACATCAGGCCTGAGGATATCCAACCCGCCACCGATCCGGCGGCCATCGTCAACTCGCGCAAAACCATCGGCGGCGCCAATCCGGACAGGCTCGCCGAAATGATTGCGTCTTCCACCGCCCGCCTGCGGGAAGCCAGAGACTGGGTCGAGCAGGCCAGCGAGCGCAACACCTCGGCCTTGGCGAATCTTCTGGAGCAGGCCCGCATCATGGCCAGGCTGCAGTGAGCCAAGAGAGCAGTTGCGGCAGGATACATCCCACATGCAGTAAGGATTCCCGGGTTCCTCTGCCCCGTTCCGACCGGCGACCCGCCGTCAGGCGAGATCCCACGGAATGCGCGGGGGAACCCGGGAGACCGTATCGAGGAGGCACCGATGGCTGTATTTGATTACCAACTTGTCGAAGATGTGGCCAAAGCGCTCTATATCCGCGCCCTCTGCGATCTCCCGCCGGATGTCCGCCGGGCCCTGAAGGCGGCGGCGAAGAGGGAGACGAACCCCACGGCCCAGGAGGTGTTCAAGGCGATCTTCAAGACCATCGAGATCGCCGACACGCACAAGACCCTCATCTGCCAGGATACGGGCCTGCCCATCTACATGCTCAAGATCGGCTCCGCATTCCCCTGGAACGGCTCCGAGATCAAGAAACGGCTCAAGATCGGTGCCGAGCGGGCCACGCGGGAGTTCCCCTTCCGCGGCAGCTCCACCCATCCGTTGACCCGCATGAATCCCCAGACCTCCGTCGGCGAGGGGCTGCCGGTGTTGTATTGCGATTTTGTCGAGGACAGCAGCCGGCTGGACATTCTGATGGTCCCCAAAGGTTCCGGTTCCGAGAACATGAGCAGGATGCGGATGTTCTACCCCGCGGACGGCGTTGCCGCATTGAAGAAGTTCGTCATCGATACGGTCTTCGAGACCGGCGCCAACCCCTGCCCCCCCGGCATCATCGGGGTCGGCCTCGGCGGCACCGCGGATCTGGTGATGAAGCTGGCCAAGGAGGCCATCGTCCGGCCGGTGGGGCAACGTCACCCGGACCCGGAAATCGCCCGTATGGAAACGGAGCTGGAGGACGCGATCAACTCCATGGGCCGCGGACCCATGGGACTCGGCGGCGATGTCACCACGCTCGCCGTCCACATCGAAACCGCCTACACGCACATCACCCAGAATCCCGTTGCGATAAACACCCAGTGCTGGCCGGCGCGCCGCGCACGGGCGAAGATATCGCCAGACGGGAAAGTCGAATACGGCTACTGAGCTGACCAGGCACCATCACTGCAAGGAAAATGATCAGACCACGCAAGGTGAACCATGACTACGCACCATCTGCACACGCCGTTCAGCGATGACATGATCCGCCGCCTGCATGCCGGGGACATCGTCTATTTCGACGGCACCCTCTTCGGCATCAGGGATCTGACCCAGATCTACATGTTCGACCAGCGCCACGAGCCGCCGGTAAGCCTGCAGGGCATGCCCTGCATCCACACCGCTCCCAGCCTGCGAAGGGTGGGGGACCGGTGGGAGAAAATCTGCGTGGGAACAACCACCAGCACGCGCATGGACCGCTTCACCCCAGACCTGATAGCCCGGTACGGGGTGAAGGCCATCATAGGCAAGGGCGGGCTTTACGAGAAAAGCCTCGAGGCCATGCGGGAGCATGCCGCGGTCTATCTGGCCATCGTCGGCGGCTCCGCAGCCCTCGAGACGCAGCAGATCGAGGCGGTCGAGGCGGTCTACTGGGAGCACCTGCATCCCGAGGCGCTCTACCAGTTCCGGGTCAAGAACTTCGGCCCCCTGACCGTGGCCATGGACAGCCACGGCCGGCATCTGTACCGCGAGGTGAAATCGGCAACGGAACGGCGCCTGCCCGAGATCTACCGGTCCCTCGGCATCACCGGCGGATCATGACCCGCATGCGCCTGCCCCGCGCGGGACGGCGGACAGGCAGGCCATGCAGACGGTGCTGTATCGCGAGTTGTCCAATCCCGGTTGCGGAGCCGATATGAACTCCCTATGGAACTTGATGCTCTATCTTGCCGTCGGCTCAGTGGGCGGCTTCCTGGGCTCCAAAACCCGCATCCCGGCCGGCACCCTTCTCGGGACGGTTCTGGCGGTCATGGCGCTCAAATATATGGTGGGGCGCAGCTGGACCACGCCCCGCGGCTACAGTTTTTTCGCCCAGGTCATTCTGGGAGTGATGGTGGCCCTGACCTACACCCCGGGGATGTTCCACAACCTCGGGCTCGTGCTCGCCGCCATCTTCGGCTCCACGGTCGTGCTCAGCCTGGTGAGCATCGCCCTGTCGTACCTTTTCTTCAAGCTGCACATCCTGGATCTGCCTACTGCATACCTCGCCACCAACCCCGGCGCCATGAGTGTTCTCGTGCCGATGGCCAACGATCTGAACATGAATGTGACCTACATTGCCCAATTCCATCTATTCCGCGTCATATTCATCGCATTGACCGCTCCATTCGTGTTCAAGTTTCTGCTTCGCTAGTCTGGATGGCTCATCAAGGCGGGATCACCCTTTCGACCGGATTCGCTCAAAGTCGAGGCTTCACGAGCGTGAGGCGTGGGTCTCGACTTCTTTTTCGGGCTTCAGGGGGCCGTTGTTGATAGCCGTCGGCTGGGGGATCGAGGTCCGCTGCCCGGCGCCTCCCCCGACTGTTCGCCACCATAGGCACGGTGAACCTTTGAAAGGACAACGGCCCCGGACCACTTACGGCTGTCGTTCGCCGGCGGCTGCGCCGGTTCAACGCCGACCCCGAGAGCACCTGCGACATTGCGGCCTGCACTGTCCCCTTGACCCGCGCCCTGAAAGATGGGGTGTTAGGGTTTGTTTACACTGGATAGGAGCTGATTTAAGATATGGCCGTCGGCCAGGAAATGGCCGACCTGCCGGATCGAAAGGTCTTTTCCTCACCGGGCACAGGAGACGACGGGGAGATCCCCCGGGCCTCTGGAGGTGCACATGTCGCATAATCGGGATATCGCCGCGTCGCTCTATCAGAACGTCATCGACGCCCTGCCCGAAGGCATCCTCTATTGCGATACGGACTACGTCGTCCGCGTGGTCAATCACTGCTACGCAACGCTTCTGGGCGGCGACGTCGCCTCAGTCCTGGGAAAGCCCCTGCCCGAGCTGAACCCCTCAACCAGGGCGGCCATCGTCATGAAAAAGGGCAAGCCCGAGCTCGGCGACCTCTGCACCCTGCCTCTTTCCGGCGACACCTATAAGTTCATCGTCAACCGCGTGCCGGTGAAAAACGACGCAGGCGAAGTGGCTGGCATGCTCTCCCACATCATCTTCACCGACCCGAGCGAGCTCGACAAGCTGCACCAGAAGATCGACTCGCTCTCCAGCAAGCTCAATTTCTACAGGAACAGCATCAAGTCCATCCTCAAGTCGAACTACGACATCGATTGCATCGTCGGCGACAGCACGGCCATCCGCGAGGTCAAGGCCCTCATCCGCAGCTATGCCCCGAGCCGGCATCCGGTCCTGGTGCAGGGCAAGACCGGCACGGGCAAAGAGCTGGTAGCGCACGCCCTGCACGCCGAGAGCGAGCGCTCCGAGGGGCCGTTCATCAGCATCAACTGCGCGGCTATCCCCAAGGAGCTCTACGAGGCCGAGCTTTTCGGCTACGCCCCGGGGGCCTACTCCGGCGCCCACAAGGACGGCAAGATCGGCCAGGTGGAACTGGCCCACAACGGCACGCTCTTCCTCGACGAGATCGGCGACATGCCGCTGCACGCCCAGGTCAAGCTGCTGCGCGTCATCGAGGAGAAGCAAATCACCCGCCTGGGCGCCGTCGCGGCCAAGAAGGTCGATTTTCGGCTGATCACCGCCACCAACCGGGATATTAAGAGCATGGTCGCCCAGGGCACCTTCCGCGAGGATCTCTATTACCGCGTGAGCACCCTCGGCATCGTTCTGCCGCCGCTCAGCGAGCGCATCGACGACATCATCCCCATCTCGCGGCACATCCTCTCGCGCATCGGCTGCAGCTGCGCGGACTTCACCGAACGGGCCATGCGGGCCATGCAGGCCTACCCCTGGCCGGGCAACGTCCGTCAGCTGTTCAACTCCCTGGTGCACGCCTCCATCCACTGCGAGCGAAACCTCATCGATGTCGCCGACCTGCCGGGCGAGGTCGTGGAGGAGGCCAAGCGCGAGGAGCGCAATCGCGCTCCCAAACCCCGCACGCTCTCGAACTTCCTGGATGGGCAGGAGGCCGAGTTTCTGGCCGATGTGCTGCAGGAGAGCCGGGGCAACGTCTCCGCCGCCGCCCGCACCCTTGGGGTCTCCCGGGTGACGCTCTACGGCAAGCTCAAGAAGCACGGCCTGCTCGAGGCCAAGCCTGAGGCCTCGTAACGCCGAACGCGGGCCTGTTCAGTTTCCCGAGCCTCGCGCTGCGATTCCGTTAAGATTTCTTTACACCTCCACCGTTGCTCCTCTGGCCGCGGCCCCGGAAATCTCAGACATCCATGTGAAATATCAGACAATACTCCTCGGGGCATGTCCCTTGCTCAGCTTCTCCCGAACATGGCCGACGGCCTCCGCCCGCACTGCGGAACCGCACCACCCGGCCACCATCTCGACATGCGACAAGGAGAAGCGACATGCACTGTGCCAATGGCGGCGAAGCGGCAGCCCGAGTCCTGATCGACCTCGGCGTCGAATTCGTCTTTACCTTGACCGGGGGCCACCTCAACCACATCCATCAAATCCTGGAGAAGAGCCAGGTCCGCCTGATCGACACCAGACACGAGCAGGCCGCCACGTTCATGGCCGACGCCTACGCGCGCATGACCGGCAAGACCGGCGTGGCCATGCTCACCGCCGGCCCCGGCTTCACCAACTGCATCTCCCCGCTGCAGCAGGCCGCCTTCAACTGCACGCCGCTGCTGGTCATCGCGGGCGCGGCCGGCACCGACTACCGCGACAAGCTCGATCTCCAGGACGCGCCGCAGGTGGCCATCGCCGCCCCCATCGTCAAGGCCGCCTACGTCTGCACCCAGGTGGAGCGCGTGGCCGAGTACGTGGAGATGGCCTACCGCACCGCCCGAGCCGGCCGCCCCGGCCCCGTCTTCCTCGAGCTGCCGTGTGATATTCTGGGCAAGGCCATGCCCGGCCAGACGTGCGTCTACCACAAGACCGAGGTCCGCTCGCGGCCCGTGGATCTTGACGGCGTGGAGCAGGCCATCCGTTATCTGGAGAAGGCCGAGCGCCCCATCGTCGTGGTCGGCAGCGGCGGCGGCTACGCCAAGGCCGGCGAGGCGCTCGCCCACTTCGTGGAAAAGAGCGGCATCCCGGCCTTCACCTGCAACATGGGCCGCGGC
Source organism: Desulfovibrio sp. UBA6079 (assembly GCA_002428705.1). Lineage (GTDB taxonomy): Bacteria > Desulfobacterota > Desulfovibrionia > Desulfovibrionales > Desulfovibrionaceae > UBA6079. Next base: position 18,961 of record DIXN01000018.1, on the reverse strand, counting down.
CTCATCTCCGACCTGCACCCCTTGAGCTTCGGCCTGGCCGGCCCGCATCGGCCGCTGACCGCCAAGAAGGCCTACGCCGAGGCCGACGTGGCCCTGATCATCGGCCACCGCATCTCCCTCAACCACTACTTCGGCGCATCCTTCAACAAGGATGCCGTGCTCATCCAGGTGGACGTGGCCGGCGAGGAGCTCGGCCGCAACCGGGCTATCGCCCTGCCCGTGGTCAGCGACGCCCGAGCTTTCCTCGAGGTGGCCGGAGACCGCCTGGACGCTCTTGGCCTGTCCGGCCGCATCGGCGAGCGCTACGCCCCCTGGGTTTCCGAGCTACGCGCCGAGAAGAAGCGCTGCCTGGAGGCCATGACGCCCTTCATGACCAGCGATGAGATGCCCATCCATCCCCAGCGCCTGGTCTACGAGGTGGACCGCTTCATGGACCGCGAGGACGACGTGGTCCTGGCCGACGGCGGCGACACCCTGACCTGGGTGCATATCGGCCGCACGGTGCGCACGCCCTACCGCATCCTCGATCACGGCCTGTTCTGGTGCATCGGCGGCGGCCTGCCCGACACCATCGCCGCCCGCCTGGTCTACCCGGACAGCCGGGTCATGCTGGTCACCGGCGACGGCTCCTTCGGCTTCAACTTCATGGAAATCAACACCGCGATCCGCAAGGGCTTGGCCTTCGTGGTGGTCGTGGCCAACGACCAGAGCTGGGGCATGATCCGGCACAGCCAACAGCTGCGTCTGGGCTACACGCTCGACTCCGTGACCTGGCTCGGGCCCACACCCTACCACAAGATGGTCGAGGCCGCCGGCGGCAAGGGCTTCTACGTCGAGCGCCCGGAGGACATCCGGCCGGCCATCGAGGCCGCCTTTGCCGCGGGCACCGTGGCCTGCGTCAACGTCATGGTCGACTCCGAGATCATCAGCCCGGCCAGCATCGCCCTCGGGCAGCTGGGCGCCTACAAGATCGACTGAGGTTCGGCGGGCCGGCCGGCCACGCCGCAAGGGAAAGAGAGCATCGACAGAAGAGGAGCGTTGACATGAAGAGGTTCGTCTGCCTGATCATTCTGCCCGTCATTCTGCTGGGTTACTCCCTGGCCCAGGCCGCCGAGTACAAACCCATGACCGTCCGCCTGGCCTGCTCCACGCCTCCGGGCTCGCTCCAGGCCACGCCTCTGGACAAGCTGATCGAGATCGTCGAGCGCGAGTCCGGCGGCAAGATCACGTGCGAGAAGTTCTACGGCGGCGTGCTTGGCGACGAGCAGGCCGTGGTCAAGCAGCTGCGCGGCAACGAGATCCAGATCGGCGTCCTGGCCGCAGGCAATCTCACCCCGTTTGCGCCCAAGGCCACCCTGGTCATCCTGCCCTACATATTCCCCAAAAAGGAGGACGCCTACAAGCTTTTCAGCGACACGGCGTTCATGAAGGAGTTCAACGAGGCCATCGCCGAACAGAGCAAGACCCGCCCCTTGAGCTGGCTGACCGGCGGCTACCGGGTGCTGACCAACTCCAAGCGGCCGATCAGAACCATCGAAGACCTGCAGGGCCTCAAGTGGCGTGTGCCGCCGGTGGAACTGCAGCTGGCAGCCTTCCGCGCCTGGGGCGTGGAGCCCCATCCTCTGGCCTGGATCGAGACCTTCAACGGCCTGCAGCAGGGCGTCATCGACGGCCAGGAGAACCCCCACCTCATCAACCGCGACACCAAGTTCTGGGAAGTCCAGAAGTACATCACCAACATCCACTACATGCTCTGGGTGGCGCCGATCCTGGCCAGCGAGCGCTGGTACGCCTCCCTCGACCCCGACACCCGCGCCCTCTTCGACCGCGCCGCCCAGGAGGCGGCCGTGTACGAATGGAAGTGGGCCGACGAGGAGGACGGCAAGGCGCTGAAGCAGTGCCTGGATGGCGGCATGGTCCAGAACGACGTGACCGACGAGGACAAGTGGCAGGAAAAAGCCCGCAGCGTCTGGCCCAAGTTCTATGACGCCGTGGGCGGCCAGGCCTATGTCGACAAGGCCCTGGCCATCATGGCCAACTAGCGGCGCCTACTGCGACGACGCGGGGCCAAACCGCCATCGTGCGCGCGGGCGCTCCGGGAGCCCGCCCCGGAGCGCCCGCCCTTCACAGGTCAAACGACCTCACGCGAATGAAGGGAACTGCTGTATGTTTCGAAAACTGTACATGAACTTCGAGGAATATCTGTGCGTAGGGCTGTGCGCGGTAATGATCGTCTGCCTGGCCCTCCAGGTCGGCATCCGCGCGCTGACCGGCTCCGCGCTGGCTTTTACCGAAGAGCTGAGCCGCTTCTGCTTCATCTGGACGGTCTACCTGGGCATGAGCCTAGCCACCAAGCGCGGCGCCCAGGTACGCATCACCGCCCAGTTCCTCAAGGCCTCTCCCGGGACGCGGCTTTTCTTCAGGGTGATCAGCGATCTCGTGTGCATCGTCTTGAACCTGATGATCGCCTGGTTCTGCGTCTCCGTCGTGCGCGAGGGCTACGAGTTCCCCGAAATCTCCCCCACGCTCGGCATCGTCAAGGCCAATGTGGAGCTGATCATCCCCATATCCTTCCTGTTGACCACTTGGCGCATTCTCGAGCTCTACGTCCGGCACTGGAGGCAAGGCACGCTGCTCGAACTGGTGAAAAACGTAGGAGAAGGCTGACCGATGGATACGCTCTCGATCCTCATGCTCTGTCTGGTGACCCTGATTCTCCTCGGGGTGCCCATCTACATGTCCCTCATCGCCTCCACGGTCCTGTCCCTGTTCTTCACCGGCTCCGTGCCCCTGTCGCTCATCCACAACTCGCTCTTCGACGGGCTGAACTCCTTTCCCCTGCTGGCCATCCCCTGTTTCGTGGTGGCCGGGACCCTCATGGAGCAGGGCGGCGTCACCGGGCAGATCATAGAGGTTGTCAAACTCCTGGTGGGCCGGATGCACGGCGGGCTCGGGGTGACCACGATCCTGGCCTGCACCTTCTTCGCGGCCATCTCCGGCTCCGGGCCGGGCACCGTGGCCGCCGTGGGCACGCTGCTCATCCCCTCCATGCTGCGAAACGGCTACACCCCGAAATACGCGGCCGCGGTCTCCTCCTCGGGCGGCACCGTGGGCATCCTCATCCCGCCGAGCAACCCGCTCATCATCTACGGCATCATGGGCAACATCTCCATCACCGGCCTGTTCACCGCCGGCTTCGTGCCGGGCTTCATCATCGCCACGGCGCTCATGATCACGGCCTGGATCGTGGCCCGCAAACAGGGCTTCAGCGGTGATGCCTCCGAGGCTCCCTTCGACCTCATGGTCTTGCTGCGCACCTGTGGCCGCAACATCTTCGCCCTGCTCACGCCCTTCATCATCCTCGGCTCCATCTACTCCGGCGTCTGTACGCCGGTGGAGGCCTCGGTGGTGGCCGTGGTCTGGGCGCTGTTCGTGGGCTTCGTGGTCAACCGCAAGCTGAATGGGCCGCGGCTCTACACCTCGCTGCTCGAGGGCGTCATGATCTGCGGCGTGGTCCTGCTCATCGTCGGTGCCTCCACCCTCTTCGGCAAGATCCTGACCTTCGAACAGGCCCCGCTGCGCCTGGCCAACGCCTTCCTCGGCTTCTCCCAGAGCAAGACGGTCATCCTCCTGCTCATCCTCTGCCTGCTCCTTTTCCTGGGCATGTTCCTGGAGACCCTGGCGACCCTCATCATCCTCGTCCCGGTCCTGCTGCCCGTGGTCACCCACCTAGGCGTGGACCCCATCCACTTCGGCATCGTCCTGGTCGTGACCAACGAAATCGCCCTGCTCACCCCGCCGCTGGGCGTCAACCTATTCGTGTCCTCGCGCATCGCCAACCTGCCTGTGGAGACGGTGGCCATGGGCGTCATTCCCTACCTCATCGCCCTCATGATCTGCATGCTGCTCATCACCTTCGTCCCGGCCATCTCCACCTGGCTGCCTCACCTGCTGGGATACGGCATGTAGCCCTCCTGCCCTTGCCGGCTCAGTGGCAGCAGGTGGCACATGACGCCGGCTCCACGCGCCTCCCCGAGGTCACCACCGGCCTGGGGAGGCGCCTCGTTTTCCGGCCCGCCGCCATTGCTCATTGAATCCGGATGGCGCACAAGGTACAGAGGATTCGCGCCACAGCGCGCGCGTCCGACAATCAGCATGTTATCGCACATCTCAACCCAGGGCATCGCCGCGCAGTTTATAGCGGCGGATTTTCTCATAGAGGGTCGATCGTTTCAGTCCGAGGATTCTGGCCGCGCCGGTTTCGCCGTCAATACGACCGTCGGTCATTTTGAGGACCATGGCGATATAGCCGCGCAGCACGTCCTCGGCCGTGGGCAATGAGGCGAAGTAGGCCTTGAGCACTTCGCCGGCCGTGGGCGGCCGGTCGGGTGTGGACTGGGCAAACAGGAAGGGCTGCGGCGCTGCGGTTGGCATGGCGGCCGGTGCATTGGCGGGTGGCGCAGCGCCTGCAACCGGCGTGGTCGGTTCGATGTAGAATTTAAGCTTGGTTCCGTCGGAGAGAATGACCGCGCGTTCGATAACGTTTTTAAGCTCGCGTACGTTTCCCGGCCAAGGATAGCTTTTGAGAAGCGCGACGTCCTCGGGGGCCAACTCCGCTGGAATCTTGCGGTTGTGCCGGCGTGCAAAGTGGTTCAGATAGTATCTGGCGATATGCACCACATCGCCCTCGCGCTCTCGCAACGGAGGAACATGGAGGGGTATGACGCAGATGCGGTAGTAGAGGTCTTCACGAAAGCTGCCGTCGCGGATCTTGGCCGCAAGGTCACGGTTAGTGGCTGCGATGAGCCGGAAATCAGAGTGGATGAGTCGAGTGCCACCAAGGCGCATGAAGCTGTGTTCCTGCAGCACGCGCAGCAGCTTAACCTGCATGCGCGGGCTGATGTCGCCGAATTCGTCGATGAACAGTGTGCCGCCGTGGGCCAGCTCGAAAAGGCCGGGCTTCTGCTGGTGGGCACCGGTGAAGGCGCCTTTCTCATGCCCGTAGAGCTCGCTTTCGAAGAGTTCCTCAGGTGTGCTCGAGAGGTTCACGGCCACGAACCGGCCGGGTCTGGCACTCAAGGCATGGATGCGTCTGGCGACCAGTTCCTTGCCTACGCCCGACTCCCCGAGGATGAGCACCGAGGAACCGGACTCCGCGGCGATGTCCACGCGCATCATGAAGTTGCACATGACTTGGCTCTGGTACTGGACCTCGGTAAGGGCCTCGTCGACTTCGCCCTTGGGCGCGGTGCGCAGCCGGTTCTCCAGGCGCCGGTAGAGGCGGTGGGCGATGGAGAACTCCCGGGCCAATCCCTTGCCCAGGCGGGCCAGCAGTTCCTCGGAGAGTAGCTCTGCGACTTCGGCCAAAAGCCAGGAGTCGTGATAGAGCACATAATGTCCGTCCGGGCCGCAGTCGATGGGGATGCAGGCCAGGATCGTGGACACGTCGCCACCGTCGGGCAATCCGCCCGAACCGACCACGGCCAGCACCGGCCGGTTGGCGATAGCCGCATGGATCAGATCGAGGGACACGGCAAAGGCTCGGCTGGCCACTATCTCCTCGGTCACCTGCCGCCCCGCCACCAGACGCGGTGGCATGCCCTCCTGGCGTTGGAAAATCGCTCCCCGGGCAGCACCGAACTCGGCGCAGGAGGTCTCGACCATACCGGCCAGATACTCGCCGATGGTGTTCCATTCCCGGTCCTGGATCATGGCCTGCATGTAGCGCTCATAGAGCGCCTCGGTGGTGAGGCGGGCGGGCGGCGCCTCGGCGCGCCGCGGATCGGGCAGGAGAGAGGCCAGCTCGGACGGCCAGGACTGTTGCTTCAGGCGCTCGAACATGGGCCAGGCCTCCAGGGCGTAGACCTGGGCCTGGTCGCGGTTGTGCAGGCAAAGGTGCAGCGTGGCCAGGGCGATGCAGGTCTTGCTGCCCTCGTTGGGGGCGTTCAGCGCGCGCAGGATGTCGAGGCTGCGCTCGAAGGCCGCCAGGGCCTCAGTCACGAAACGCGGGCCGCGCTCGATCAGGCGCTGGCCGGTCAGGCGCAGGGCCACGGCCTGCAGCATCCGGTTCGGGCCGGCGATGCACCGGGCGAGCTCTTCGTTCAGGTCGTAGATGGGTAGCTGCGGCAGCCCTTCGCGCTCATAGGCGTGAAGCGTCTCCAGGAATCCGGGCGAGAGGTAGACCGGGCGTGTGTAGCCCATGTCGCGGGCGGCGGCCAGGCACTCGTGCATGATCGCATGCGAGGTCGCCACGCGGCCGCAGAGCACGTGGTAATGGGCCAAGATGCTCGTTATCCAGAGCCAGTTGATGGGCTCGAGCCGGCGGCTGAGGCCGGTCAGTGCAGCATCGAGCTGTTCAAGGCCTTCGCTCAGTTCGCCCATGACCAGCAGCATGGTCGCGAGCTGGGCCCGGACCATGCGCGTCGTGGGGCAATGGCCTTTCATGGAGGCGTTGTGGACGTTGGCCCGCAGGATACCCACGGCCAGGTGGAAATCGCCGAGAAAGGCCGCGGCCGAGCTGACGTAGCGAATGTACATCTCCTCCACGTGGCGCGCGGCCCAGCCCGAATGGGATTGCAGGGCCAAAGTGAAGTTGTCGATGGCCCGCTGGTAGCGGCCCTCCATGAAATTGTAAGTGCCGAGCCAGGGCGCCGCGCGGATGAGCGTTTCGCGGTCGCCGAAGCCTTCCAGGGCCTTGGCGCCGCGGCTCATGACCGCATGCAGGTGCGGGCTGTTGTGCCGGGTATAGGTCCGGCTGTTGGTGGCGCCGATCATTAGGTCGAGGAGCGCCTGGCTTCGCTGGTCGCCTAGGCCATAGGCCACGCTGCGTGCCCGGAAGAGGATCTTGACCAAGGTGTCGGCCTCGTGGGGCAGATGCAGGGTCAATAGAGGCAGATCGAGGCAGATGGCGACGTAGGCCATTGCCTCGTCGTCGGCGGCAGTTCGCAGGCGGACCCGGAGTAGCTCCGACTGGAGCAGGTCGCAGACGAGCATGGCCGCATCGATGGCGCCGTCCACGGCCAGGTCCTGGCCGAGCCGCGAGAGGGCGGCCAGGGCCGCGAGCGTGCGTCCCGCGGCCTTGAGGCGCAGGTGCTCGAGGAAGGTACCGTCCGCGTCCTCGGCGGACAGGCAGGCGAGGGCGGTCTCAAGGCGCGTCCCGAGCTCCGCGCTCCGGCAGAGTCTGACCTTGCCCTCCGGCATGGTCCGGAGATGGCCGTGGCGCCTGAGGTCGTCCAAAGCGCGCCGGACAGTGTCCATGTGCCAACCGGCCAGGGGGGCCAGGACGGCCGGCGGGCAGGCCGAGTCGAGGGCCTGGAGGATGGCTGCGAGCGAAAGTGAATGCTGGTGAAGCGAAGTCATGCCCACCTCCGGCTACAGGCTGAACGACGCACCGCATCGCGGCGGTGACGATGGAGCCTAGCCGGCAATGAAAGCGTTTTCAAGCATTCGGGACAGATTCGTCCAAAAACTGGATTGTTTCTGGATTAAATCCCCGTCGTATCACGCCGCGCTGCGGTGCTGCCGAAAATACATATTTTATTTTAGCATGTTATATTGATCCAAGCCCTGGCCTCGATCTTGCTCACTGTTCAGTAGCGAATCGCGACGAAACGTCGCCTCGCTCTGTGGGCGCGGAACCGCTTCCGCGAAACAACTGACCGCAGCGGGGACACAGGCCCCCGGCAGCGGAATCGGGAGGTGGCATGGGCAAGTGCGTCGGCCTGAAGACCCGCGTGTTGAAGGAGAGGGCAGCGAGCGCCCTGGCCGACAGGGAGCTGAAGCTCCTGCTGGCCGGGCTCGTCTCGGTCCTCAAGGTGGCGGGCCGTTTTTCCGAGCGGGTGCGCTCGCTCATGCGCCAGGAGGATTTCACCCTCCAAATCACGCTCGCGGACCAATCCATCGCCCGCTGGTACCGCTTCACGGGCGGCAGGCTGACCTCCAAGGCCGGGCTCGCCCCCGAGCCAGAGGCCACCCTGATCATCAACGACTCCCGGACTGCGCTTTCGATCATGGTGCCCTGGCGCAGCTACCTCGACCAGATCCATGCCATGAAGAACTTCTGCATGGATTTCACCGGCGAGGACCGCTTCGTCATGCACTTCCTGGGCATTGCCAGTGAGGCCCAGGAGTGCCGCTACACCTATGGTGAGAAGATGCCCGACGGCAGCACGCGCTACGTGAACAACACGAACGGCGGCGCGGTGTACGTCTACGTCAGGGACGGCCGGATCCTGCGCATCACCAACATCGACCTGACCGAGGACGACGCCCCGGGCTGGACCATCGAGGCCAGGGGCCGATCCTTTACACCGCCGCGCAGGACCACGCTCGTCTCCTATACCCAGGCGCTCAAATCCACCGTCTACTCCAAGGATCGTCTGCTCTACCCCATGAAGCGCGTGGACTTCGACCCGGACGGCGAACGCAACCCGCAGAACCGCGGCGTCTCGGGCTACGTGCGCATCTCCTGGGACGAGGCACTGGATCTCGTGGCCAAGGAGATCATGCGCGTCAAGCGCACCCACGGCCCGGGCGCCATCCTGAACAGCACCGGCTCCCATCACACCTGGGGCAACATCGGCTACTACCTCTCTGCCCGCCTGCGCTTCTTCAACATGATCGGCACGACCTACGTGGCCCACAACCCGGACAGCTGGGAGGGCTGGTACTGGGGCGCCATGCACCACTGGGGCAATTCGCTGCGCCTGGGCATGCCCGACGGCTACGGCACGGTGGAGGACTGCCTCAAGCACTGCGAGATGATCGTCTTCTGGTCCAGCGACCCCGAGGCCACCCACGGCATCTACGCCGCCCAGGAGGGCACGGTCCGGCGCCGCTGGGCCAAGGAGCTCGGCATCACCTGCGTGCACATCGATCCGTTCTACAACCACACCGCGGCCTACATGGGCGGCAAATGGCTGGCCCCGCGACCGGCCACGGGCAATGCCCTGGCCCTGGCCATCGCCTACGTCTGGATCAGCGAGTCGCTCTACGACACCTGGTTCGTGGAGAACCGTACCACCGGCTTCGGTCAATGGCGCGACTACGTGCTCGGCAAGGAGGACGGCATCCCCAAGACGCCGGAATGGCAGGAGGGCGAGTCCGGCATTCCGGCCCGCGAAGTCCGCGCCCTGGCCCGCGAATGGGCAAGCCGGCGCACCTATCTGTCCTGCGGCGGCCGCAGCGGCTTCGGCTCGGCCTGCCGCGACGCAACCGGCATCGAGTGGGCGCGGGCCATGGTCTACCTGATGGCCATGCAGGGCATCGGCAAGCCCGGCGTGAACGTCGGCAACCTCCAGACCGGCACGCCCGTGGACACCCATTTCTTCTTCCCCGGCTACGCCGAGGGCGGCATGTCCGGAGACCTGAACGGCACCGGCCTGGCCCAGAACCTCTACCAGAAGATGCCCCAGGTCTTGACCATGAACACCGTGCAGCAGACCGTGCCCCGGCTGCAGGTGCCCGAGGCCATCATGGAAGGCAAGGCGCTCGGCTACCCCATGGACGGCCGGACCCTCGAGGCCCAGTTCCGGCCCGTGCCCTTCCCGGCACCCGGCTACTCGCGCATCCGCATGTACTACAAGTACGGCGGCTCGCATATCGGCACCATGGTCGAGTCCAACCGTTACGCCCGCATGTACCAGGACGAGAGCCTCGAGTTCGTGGCCAACCAGTCCATCTGGTTCGAGGGCGAGGCCAAGTTCGCCGACGTCATCCTGCCGGCCTGCACCAATTTCGAGCGCTGGGACATCTCCGAGACGGTCAGCTGCTCGGGCTACAGCACGCATTCCTTCCTGCAGAGCAACTACCGGCTCATAACCATGCAGCACAAATGCATCGAGCCTCTGGGCGAGTCCAAGTCCGACTTCGAGATCTTCAGTTTGCTCGCCTCGCGTCTGGGCATGGGCTCCTACTTCAGCGAAGGCTCCACCGAGCTCGGCTGGTGCAAGCGCCTGTTCGACGGAACGGACCTGCCCAGGCACATCTCCTTCAAGGAGTTTCTGAAGAAGGGCTACTACGTGGTGCCGGCGCCGCCCCCGAAAAAGCGTGATCCGGTCTCCTGGCGCTGGTACTATGAGGGCCGGCCCAAGGACCTGCCCGAGGTCTCGCCCCTGCCGTCGGACTACACCGGTCTCTGGCGCCACGGGCTGCAGACCCAGTCGGGCAAGATAGAGTTCGTCAGCAGCAGCCTGAAACGTTTCGCGCCCGACGACCCCGAGCGACCGCCCATGTCCAAGTACATCCCGTCCTGGGAGGGACACCGCAGCGAGGCCTACAAGACCTACCCCCTGCAGCTCATTTCGCCACACAACCGCTACAGCTTCCACACCATGATGGACGGCAAGGACTCGACGATAAACGATATCAAAGACCACCGCGTGCTCATCGACGGCTGGTACTACTGGATCGTGCGCATGAATCCCGAGGATGCAGCGACGAGAGGCCTGCGCCACGGCGCGCTGGTCGAGATGTACAACGACCGCGGCTCGGTCATTCTCTGCCTGCACGTCACGGAGCGCGTTCCACCCGGGGTGGTGCACTCCTATGAATCCTCGGCCGTGTACGCGCCGCTCGGCGCTCCGGGCAACTCGCCGGATCGCGGCGGCTGCGTGAACATCCTGACCCCCAAGCGGCCGATCATCAAACACTCGCACTCCATGGCCTGCAATTCGGCCCTGGTCGAGATCCGCCCCTGGCCGAGGGAGACCCAGCCGTGAAGAAATGGAACCTGATCGTGGACGTGGCCAACTGCACCAACTGCAACAACTGCTTCATGGCCGACAAGGACGAATACGACGGCAACACCTTCCCGGGCTACACGTTTCCCCAGCCCAGGCACGGCCACCGCTGGATCGACATCCACCGCCGCGAGCGGGGCTCGGGCTCGCTCATGGACGTGGCCTACCTGCCGACCATGTGCAACCAGTGCGACGATGCCCCCTGCATCGCGGCGGCCACGAACAATGCGGTCTACAAGCGCGAGGACGGCATCGTCATGATCGATCCCGTGCGCGCCAAGGATCAGAATCAGCTGGTCGAGGCCTGCCCGTATGGCCACATCTGGTGGAACGAGGAGCACCGCGTGCCGCAGAAGTGGTTCTTCGACGCGCATCTGCTCGACATGGGCTGGAGCGGGCCGCGCTGCGTCCAGGTCTGCGCCTCGGGCTGCCTCTCGGCGGCGAGGCTCGAGGACGAGGAGATGCAAGCCAAGGCCGCGGCCGAGAAACTCGAGGTCCTCAAACCCGATCTCGGGACCAGGCCCCGCGTCTGGTACAAAAATCTATTCCGTTTCACTCGCGAGCACATCGCCGGCAGCGTGGCCACAGTCATCGCCGGCCACGAGGAGGTCTGTGCCGGGGCTTCGGTCACGCTTCTGAAGAACGGCGCGAAGATCGCCGGGCAGAGCACCGACTTTTTCGGCGACTTCAAGTTCGACGACCTCACGTCGGGGTCCGGCGCCTACAGCATGCATGTGCAGTGGCGCGATTTAACCGGCGGGGCTGCAGTCGAGCTGGCTGGAAGCGTCAATCTCGGTGTCATCATGCTGGCCGGAAACGGGAAATAGGTGTGCCGGTCGCGGGTACCGGCTGTTAAGCCTGCACGAGCCGCAGCACGCTGCGAACGGGCGTTGCGCCCTTGCGCGATAACCTCTTGGCCCCTGTCGAAAAGGAACCGCACGCCACTTCAACCTGTCGAGACGGAGGGTGAGATCATGACGAGGAAGATCCTGTGCCTGCTCGCGGTCATGGCCATGTGTCTCTGCGCCGGCAGCCGCGCCGGCGCCGCGGATAAATTCGAAATCTGCGCCGGCAATTTCGGCGGAACGACGTATCAGTTCTGCTTCGCCGTGTCCGAGGTGATGAAGAAGGTCGCGCCGCGGTATGAACTGCTGCCTGTGGAGACCACCGGCATCCCGGCCAGCATCATGAAGGCTTCGGAAAACCGGGACAGGATGCTCATGGCCCTGGGAGGCATCTCGTTCACCGAGGCCCTGAAGGGCAAGGCGCCGTTCCCCAAGGCCTTCACCGGCCTGAAGCTGTTCGGCTTCGTCACCCAGAACGTGCAGACGCTCATCACCTACAACCCAGGCATCCGGGCCCTGGCCGACGTCAAGGGCAAGCGCGTCGGGTTGATGAACATCCTCTCGAGCAACGGCAAGTATGAATGGTCGATCATGAGCCGGGGCATCGAGGGCAGCTCCGGCATGAAGCCCGCGTACATGAACTGGACCGGCCTGCAGAGCGCTTTGCTGGACGGAACCATCGACGTCTCCGCCCTTGGCGTGACCACCAATGCCAACGGCCCGTGGATGCCCGTTTCCATCTACTCCGAGATGGTCGCTTCGCGCGGCGCGCCGTACTTCCTCGGCGTGGACGAGAAGTGCCTGAAGGAGGCCGGCGCGGCCGACGACCTGAACTACGTGCCCGTGATCATCCCCAAGGGCGCCATCGCCGAGAACGTGCCCGACCGCGACGTGACGGCCTGGGAAGACCGGCTCGGCATCGGCGGGTTCGACGGCATTCCCGACGACGTGGCATACACCGTCACCAAGATCCTCTGCGAGAACCAGGCCGACATGACCCTGTACACTCCGGCCGGCCGGGCAATGTCCCTGACCGTCACCGTCCCGTCCAAGGAGTTCGTGGGTGACGACCAGATCCATCCCGGCGCGCTCAGATACTACCGCGAAAAGGGACTGCGCTGAACCTGAAGCCCTGCCACGGATACTGCATCAGGGGGGACGCATGAAGATACTTGACCGCTTTGTTCTCGTGTTGATTACGATCTTGTCACTGGCAATGATCGTATATCATCTCATATATACCCAGACTGTCTTTTTCACTCCGACGCAGCATCAGAATATGCATCTGATGTTCGCCCTGGCCATCGTCTTTCTGTCGATCATGCCCAAGGCCAAATCCTGGGGAAACAGACTGCTATGCGGAGTGTTTCTGTTACTGTCGCTCTACGCGACCGGATATATCTTCGTCGAGTATAACGCACTGGAGACGATGCGCGGGCCCATCGGGATGTTGACTACCCAGGACATCGTGGTGGGCACGCTGATCGTGGCCCTGTCCCTGGAGGCCTCGCGGCGCGCCTTCGGCATTGTCTTTCCGCTCGTGGGGCTCACCTTCATCGCCTACTGCAAGTTCGGCCATCTGCTGTCCGGCCCGTTGGCCGCGCCGAGCATCGGCTACACGGAGATGATCAACACCTTCGTGATGAACCTCTCCGGCGGCATCTACGGCACGACCATGGGGGTCAGCGCCAACTACATCTTCCTTTTCGTGGTCTTCGGCTCGTTCCTCGGGGCCACTGGGGCCTCGGGCTTCTTCAACCGGATCGGCATGCTGGCCGGTAAAAGGCTGGCCGGCGGGCCGGCCATCTCCGCCGTGGTTTCCAGCGCGCTCATGGGCTCCATCACCGGTAGCGCCCTGGCCAACGTGGCCACCACCGGCGCGTTCACAATCCCGCTCATGAAAAGGGCCGGGTACAAGCCGGAGCAGGCCGGGGCCATCGAGGCCGCGGCCTCCACCGGCGGCCAGATCATGCCGCCGGTCATGGGCGCCACGGCCTTCGTCCTGGCCGAGATGGCCAACTGCTCCTACGTCGAGGTGATGCTGGCCGCGGCCCTGCCGGCGCTTCTGTATTTTCTTTCCGTGGGGTTCTACGCCCAGTTCCAGGCCAAGCGGCTTGGCCTGAACACCGCGGGAATGATCCAGGAGGAGATCACGAGGCGTGATCTCTTGCTGGGGGCGCCCCTGTTCGTCGGTCCTCTCGTTCTGATCATGGTGCTGTTGTTCCTGGGCTATTCTCCCATGTTCACCATCTTCTGGGCGACCGTGGCCCTGCTCGGCCTCAACGTCGCGATCCTGTGGCGGACGGGGCGCCTGGGCTCGGCCCTGTCGGTGCTCGTGCCCGCAGCGCGGGACGGCGCCGTGACCGGGGCCAAGATCGCCGTGACCTGCGCTGTGCTCGGGCCCATCGTCGCGACCATGACCAAGACCGCGCTCGGCATCCGTATTCCTGGACTTATCGCCATGTTCTGCGGCGGCAACCTGGTACTGGCCCTGTTCATCACCGCCGGCGTGTGCATCCTCCTGGGCATGGGCGTGCCAACCATCGCCGCCTACCTTATGACCGCCCTGGTCGGCGTGCCCACGCTGGTCACTCTCGGCGTGCCGCTTTTCTCGGCGCACATGTTCGTGTTCGTGTTTGCCGTGTTCTCCTGCATCACCCCGCCCATCGCCACGGCGGCCATTCCCGCAGCCGGACTGGCCGGGGCAAGCTATCTGCGCACGGCCTTCGAGGCCTCCAAGGTGGGCTGCGTCGGATTCGTCATTCCCTTCTTCTGCGTATTCGCGCCCGAGATCATGATCGGCCAGTCTTCGGCCGGGCTGGCCGGCGAGCTGCTGGCCATGCTCTGGGCCACGCTGGCCATGGTCTTCATGTGCATGTGCTCCTGCGGCTATTCCGTCCGGCGCCTGGCGGCCCCGGACAGGATCGCCGCCTTTCTCGTCTGCCTGATCATGACCGCGACCATGTTCTGGCGCAGCCCGTGGAGCATCGGCCTCAGCCTGGCCGGCATGGCCGCGTTCGTGCTTCGCGAGGTCCACAACTTCCGGGCCAGCCGGCTGAAATCGGCCGTGTCTGCGTATTGACCACGTAACGGGAACACATGGAGGAAGTCCTATGCCTGAAAAACTCGATGAAATCGGTTGCGTGCACGAGACGGACGTACTGGTGCTCGGGGGCGGGGCCAGCGGCTGCGGCGCCGCCCTGGCCTCGCGCGAAGCCGGCCTGCGCACGCTAATCGTGGACAAGGGCAAGATCGAGAGCTGCGGCTGCATCGGCGGCGGCAACGACCACTTCATGGCCGTCCTGAACACGTCCGAGCCCTTCGACACCGTCGACGACATGGTCGGATTCTACTGCAAGCCAACCAGCGGCTATCTGCCCGAGACGGTTGCGGCCTGGGGTCAGGTCATCCCCCATATCATCGACTTTCTGACCGACGTGGGCGTGCAGTTCCGCAAGAACGCCGACGGCAGCTACATGCGTACCCAGGGCTTCGGGCAGCCCGGCTCGTGGTGGATCCTCATCCGCCAAGGGCAGTACATGAAGCCGCTCATTGCCAAGCGTATGCACGACCTTGACGTGGATGTGCTGGACCGGGTTATGATCACGCGCCTGGTGGTGGAAAACGGTCGTCTGGCCGGGGCCATGGGCTACGACGTGCTGGACGGCACCTTCCACGTGATCCGGGCCAATACCGCCGTCCTGGCCCTGGGCCCGCGCACCACGCGCGCCACGAGTAACTCGACCAAGAATCCGTTCAACGCCCAGTTCCCGCCTTTCAACACCGGCACGCAGTACGTGCTACCCTACGAGGCCGGCGCGCGGCTGGTCTGCCTGGACACGCGGCAGATCGCCACCATCCTGCCCAAGAGCTTCGGCTGCCCGGGCATGAACGGCATCACCGGCTCGGGCTCACATGCGCTGAACGCCAAGGGCGAGCGCTTCATGCCCAAGTACCACCCCATGAACGAGCAGGCGCCGCGCCATCTCTTCGTGCAGGGCCTGTTCCGCGAGCAGCTCATCGGCAACGGGCCGCCGTTCTACATGGACATGCGCCATCTGCCCGACGACGTCCGCGACGTGCTGGAGCACGACCTCATGCCCGGCGACAAGGCCACCTGGGGCGACTACGCCGAGCAGCGCGGCCTCGACTTCAGCACCAAGCTCATGGAGGTGGAGGTCGGCGACCTGGCCTTCGAGGGCATGGTGGACCGGGACGCGAGGTTCCAGAGCACGCTGCCCGGCCTGTTCGTGGGCACGGGCTTCCCGTCCTTTTCCGGGGCCATCTGCGGCGGCTATCTGGCGGGCATGAACGCCGCGCAGGCCGCTGCGGAGCTGCCGCGGCCGGGACCGGCAGACGCCCGCGCCGTCCGCGAAGAGCAGGCACGCGTCCTGCGCCCACTCAACTCCGACGGCCAGACACCGTACACACTCTTCGAGCGCGCCATCCGCCAGGTCATGGACTACTACATGGGCTACGTGCGCAACGAGCAGGGCATGCGCCAGGCGCTGGCGAGCCTCAAGCTTGTGGCCGACCTGGCCGGCGACCTCCACGCCCGCAACTGGCACGAGCTGATGCGCACCCACGAGGCCTTGGACCTGCTGAAGATGTGCAAGCTCGTCACCCTGGCCAGCCTGGAGCGCAAGGAGACATCGGCCAACACCATCTACATGCGCACGGACTACCCCGGGCCCGATCCGTCCATGAACAGGCTGCTGGCCGTGGAGAAGATCGACGGCGAGCCGCGCCTGCGGTGGTTGTGAGCAGATCCCGGACTTCACTGCACAAAGCCGACACGAGGAACCGACATGCCACCCAAATTCAGCAAAGAATTCAAGATACAGCTCGTCTCGGGCCAGAAGCCGATCCGGCAGCACCGCACCTCTCCCTGCGAGGCCAACTGCCCGGCAGGCAACCCCATCCAAGCCATGGAGAATCATTTGAAAGAGGGCCGGCGCGACGAGGCCCACGCGCTGCTCCTGACCCGCAACCCCTTCCCCGGGGTCACGGGCCGTGTCTGCCCGCACCCCTGCGAGCAGAACTGCAACCGCAACCGTTACGACGAGGGGCTGGCCGTACGCAGCCTCGAGCGCTTCGCCGCCGACTCCAACGGCGTTGCCCCGCTTCGGCCGGGTGCGCCCACGGGCAAGCACCTCGCCGTGATCGGCTCCGGTCCAGCCGGCATGACCTGCGCCTATTTCGCGGCCCTGCTCGGGCACCGGGTCTCGGTCTTCGAGTCCGCGCCGGTGCTCGGCGGGGTGCCGCGCACGGCCGTGCCTGACTTCCGCCTGCCCAAGGGCGTGGTGGACCGCGAGACGGGCAACATCCTGGCCCTGGGCATCGAGGCCTACATCAACACGGTGGTCGGCAAGCATATCGGCATCGAGCAGATTATGCAGGACCATGACGCCTGCGTTGTGGCCGTGGGCAACTGGACGGAGCGCCGTCTGAATATACCCGGCGCGGAGCGGGCCCGTCCCGCCGTGGCCTTTCTCAAGGAGAGCAACCTCTCGCGGCCAGACTTCACGGGTCTCAAGGTGCTCGTCATCGGTGGCGGCGGCGTGGCCTTCGACTGCGCCTTCACCGCCAGGCGCCTCGGCGCCGCCGCGGTCAGTCTGCTCTTCCCCGAGGACGCGGAACACATCAAGGCTCCGGCCGAGGAGGTGGCGCAGGCGAGGAGGGAGGGCCTTGTCCTTCACGCCTCCCGCCTGGCGCGGCGCATCGACGAGCGGGGCGTTGAGGCCGTGAAGCTCGAGAGCTTCGCCTTCGACGAGAAGGGCGAGCTTGAGGCCAAGACCATCGAGGACGACGTGTTGCAGGAGCCGGCCGACGTGGTCATCTGCGCCAGCGGCCTGCAACCCGCCTTGGACTTCCTCGCGCCGCTGAACCCGGCCAGGACGCCCCGCGGCCATCTGGTCGTGGACTCGGACATGGCCACCTCGGTGCCGGGGCTTTTTGCGGCTGGCGACATCGTGGACGGACCGGGCACCGTGGCCGCGGCCATCGGCAGCGGGCGCCGCACAGCCCTGGGCCTCCACTCCCGGCTGATGGACCTGCCCGACCGGTTGATGGTTCAGGTGGACGCCGAGAGAAGGCTTGTCGTGTCCGGCGTCTCTCCGGACGGCCAGGCCCATGTGGTCGATTTCTCGGAGATCAGCAATCCCGGGTATCACGAAAAGGCGCCGCGGCGTGAATCCCGCCAGGCCCAGGCTTCGTCGCTGCCCTTTTCGGAAATCGACGCCGGCTTCGACGCCGAGGCTGCCCAGGCCGAGGCCGGCCGCTGTCTGCACTGCGGGCACTGCATCAACTGCGGCACATGCGTGGAGCGCTGCCCAGGCTACATCCTGGTCAAGGACGAGCAGGAGGGGCCGTTCGTCGAGTACCCGGACGAGTGCTGGCATTGCGGCTGCTGCCGCATCGGCTGCCCCACGGGCGCCATCAGCATCGAGTTCCCCATCACCATGCGCGTCTAGCTCGCCTCATCCGCCGCCGGAGGGGCGCGCGCCACGGCGGCCCGACAGAAGACGGCCGGTAGTTTCCTCCCGGCCGTCTTCTTTGTGGACAAACCCGCGGGTGGAGGGTGTGGCCAGCAGTGGCCCGTTCTGACCGTCCATCCTTGAGGGGATTGGGATAGTCGACGTTGTGTAATTCCAATTCTAAAACCATCACAATCCGGTCTTCTGGATGACGTGAGGCGACTTCATCGAGAAATATCTGCATACAGTCGCCATTGACGTGAGGCAGGACAAGGCTGTCCATTTCTCCCTCGGTCACGGAAACGGCCGCATAGGCGTAGGTGTATTCCTGCGTGACCATGGCTTGGCACAGAGGGCGCGTCGGCTTTGGACACCAGCAGCGCCGAGTGTCAGAGATGCGCCCGAAGCGCGCCTCGTCCTGGAACATGAGCCGGAGTCGTCCCGCCCCTGGCTACTCCCGGTCTATTTCCGCGAGGAGCTTGGGAAGTTTTTTTTCCAATCCTCCTGGGCTTGGACGTCGGTCTGGACGTGCCGCTTGTCGGGCGCGATCTTGCGCCAGTCGTGGCGATGCAGGAGGTTGTAGACCGAGGCCAGGGCCACCTGACGGCCCAGGCGGGCATCCAAGGCCTGCTTGATCTCGCTGACGACGAGGATGCCGCCCGCGGCCGCTTTCTCGAAAGGCGCTTTTCGTAAAAATTGTTGCTTTGCGCATAACCTCCTGGCATAATTAATCTTGGTTGAGGACCAGCCAGGAGGACGGTTATGGACCTGCAGGACATCATCACGGCGTTGGACGACCTGGGGCCGGAAGATCGGCGATATTTGCTGGATACGCTGGAACGGCTGGTCGGCCGCGACAAGGTGTTGGCCGAGCTGTTGCCGGACCTCCGCGAAGCCAAGT
>DIXN01000059.1:22012-26562 GCA_002428705.1 Desulfovibrio sp. UBA6079 | reverse complement strand
GCCCCCTGCCCGCCGGAGGCCTACGTGGCCAGGTTAGGTGGTGGCCAGGTTGACGATCTTGCCGTGGTATTCCTCGGGGCCGTAGTCGAGGCCGATCTGGCCGTAGATCTGGCCCTTCTCGGCCGCGCCGGTCTTGGACAGCTCCTCGTAGAAGAGGACGCCCTTGCCGGGCACGGGCAGGAAGACCGGTGCGCAGACCGCGAGGTCGGCGACCAGGACGGTTCCGGCCGGGACGTTGGGCGCCCAGACCACGCCGATCTGGGCGAAGTCGGTGACCAGCTGCTGCACGGCCAGGCCGCCGACGGTGCGGTCGGTGGGGGCGTAGCCGTAGAGGCTGGAGAGCTTCTGCTTCTGGAAGGCGCTGCAGAGCAGCACCATCTGTCCGAACTGGGCGCCGTTGTCGGCCATCTCGCGCAGCAGGGTCTCGATGTGGTCCTTGTCCAGGGCCGCGCCCGTGGCGTCCTCCACGTTGGTCGTGCAGGCGGTGACGATGCCGCGGGTCTTGGCCGGGGTGGCGGCGTCGGCGGCCGCCTGGTAGGCGCCGTTCAGGAAACACCAGTCCACGTCGAGGGCCACCTGGCGCATGGCGGCCATGATCTGGAAGTCGCGCTCGCTGCCCACCGGCTGGACCTCGCCGGCCAGGGACAGGCCGGCGACCAGGCCGGTGGAGGACTGCTTGGCGTAGGACACGCTGACCTGCTTCTGGAAGATCTGGCAGGTGTTCACGTCCTGGCCGCGCACGTAGGTCACGGGGTCCGGGGCGGTGAGCGAGGCCGATTCGCTGATGGCCGGCTGGGCCGCGGCCTCGAGGGACCAGGGCTGGGCCACGGCGAAGGCGAAGGCCGAGGCGGTGCGGCCGCCGCCGGTCAGTCCGCCGATTATGTTCAGGAAGGGGGTGCGGCCGGCGCCGACCAGGAACAGCTCGCCCACGTAGTTGGGGCAGTTCCAGACGGTGCCGGCGGCAGTGACGTTGGCCATGGGGTTCTCTCCTTAGGGGTTGCGGAACATCCGGTTCTTGAGGGCGATGGCCGCGGCCACGTCGCCCGACTTGAGCGCGCCGGCGTAGCGCTCGCCGAGGGGGTCGGGGCGGGTGCCCGTGGCGGGCAGGGCTCCGGAGCCCCCGGGGAGGCTCGCGCCGTAGAACTTGGGCCGGCGCTCGCGGTAGGTGCGGGCGAAGAACTCGGCGACGCTCGCGCCCGTGGGCTGGCCGGCCTCGTCGAGCACGGACAGCTCGCCGTCGTCCTCCAGGCGGAAGTGGCGGGCGGTGAGGACGACGACGTCCTCCAGGTCGCCGGGCAGCACGCCGGCGGCGAGCGCGGCCTGGCGCACGCGGTCGTCCAGCTCGTAGCGGCGCAGCCGGGTCTTGAGGGCCGACTTCTCGGCCGTCAGGCGCTCGGCGGCGGCCGCGCGCTCGGCTTCCATCTCGGCCTTGAGCCGGGCGGCCTCGTCCCGGGCCGCGGCCGTGTCGCGCGCGAGGTTTTCTGCCTCGCGTTTGAGGCGCGCGGACTCCTCGGGATCGAAGCCGGCCAGGCGCTCCTTCAACTCGGCAAGCTCGCGGTCGTAACGGGACCTGGCGCGGGCCAGGCGCTCGCCCACGACGCGCTCGAGCTCGTCCTGGCTGAAGGTCCGCCCGGACTCGGGCGTGCCCTCGCGCTCGGCGGGGTTGGTGGCGGGGGTATCGCCTGCCATGACACACTCCTTGTTTGTTTGCCGCACAAGTGGGCGTGGAGTTTCGCGATCGGACCTCCCGATCGCGCATGGCCAGGCTTTTAGCAGCGGACCCGGTGGCGGGTCCGGCTATATGCATATCTGGACGGTATTTCGGGGAGGGAGATGACGGGGGGAGGAAGAGGCCATGAAAAAGAAAAGCCGCCCGGCATCACGCCGGACGGCTAGCATCGATCGGGAATCGGACGACGAACGCTCAGCAGGAACCGAAGACCGCGATCCGGCCCGGGTGCCCGTCCGCGCGGGAGAAGCGGTCGCTGACCGTGATCTGCACGTCCTGGTTCAGGCGGGAGAGCCAGAAGAGCAGGCGGTCCACGGTGACCTTGTCGAGCTGGCCGCGCAAGACCTTGGAGACCGTGGGCTGGTCCGTGCCGCACCGCCCGGCCAGCTCGCGCTGGGTGATCCGGTGCAGCTTCATGAGGCGCGTCAGCGTGAGGACGAGCTGGGCCTTGACGGACAGCTCCTCATGGCCCGTGAGGCCGAGGTCGGCGAAGACGTTGCCGGAGCTTTCGATGACGGGGATTTTCTGGGAATTCATTTCATTCATGGTTATCCCGTAGTTATGGCAAATTTACCATCAACTCAAGAACTCCCTTCGCGGCTCTTCCGGATTTTCCCATCGCTACAGCCCCACAACGCCCCCTTGACCATACACACTCCAATGTGTATCAAAATGCCATGAACAGTGCGGAGCTGATCAGGAAGCTGGAGGAGGCGGGGTTCAGGCTGGTGAGCGTGCGCGGCAGCCACCACAAGTACCGCCACCCCGACGGCCGGACGACCATCGTGCCGCACCCCAAAAAGGACCTGGGCACGGGTCTGGTGCGCAAGATACTGCGCAAGGACGCCGGGCTTACGGATTAGGAGATCGCCATGTACTTTCCCGCCGCCGTCTTCATCGAAGAAGGCAAGGCCTACGGGCTGAGCCTGCCGGACATCCCCGGCTGCAACACCGCCGGCGACTCCCTGGAGGAGGCGCTCGCCAACGTCCAGGAGGCCGTGGAGCTGGCCCTGGAGGACGAGGACGTCAAGCCCTCGCCGTCGAGCTTCGAGCGCTTCCGCGACGACCCGGACTATGCCGGGGCCATGTGGGCCCTGGTCAACGTGGACCTCGGCTTCATGGACGAGCGCGTGGTGCGGGTCAATGTCAGCATCCCGGCCGGGACGCTGGAGGAGATCGACCGCGCCGCCAAGGGCCGGGGGCTCACCCGCTCGGCCTTCCTGGTCCGCGCCGCCCGCCGCGAGATGGTCCAGTCGTAAATCATCTTCCAGTGAAACCGGCTCCGCTTTCGCAGGCCGCTCAAAAATCGTCGGATGCGAAGCGCAAGAAAAGTCCGGGCTCGACGCGTAGCCGACTACGCGAGAGCCTGGACTTTTCGCGGCAACGTTGCAGACGGCGGTTTTTCAACGACCGGCCTACCCCAACACCCCCAGCTGCCAGGTAAAGAACACGGCCAGCGCCGCGACGATGGTCAGGAGCTGGCGGCGGAAGATGAGGCTGACCGCGATGGCGGCGACGGCGGCCACCAGCTGCGGGTTGCGCCAGGTCAGCTCCAGGCCCGCGTTGTGGGGCGAGAGGACCATGGGCACGACGATGGCTGTCAGCACCGTGACCGGCACGAAGCTCAAACCCTCGCGCAACAGCGGCGGGAAGGCCACGCGCTCGCCCAGGATGAACATCCCGGCCTTGACCGCGAAGGTCACCACGGCCATGCCCAACACCATGATCGTCAGGTTCATCGCGGCGCCTCCTCAAGGCCGCAGGCCCCGGCCCGCCAGCGCGTGAGGACCAGGCCCACGAGCACCCCGCCGGCCACGGCCGCGAGCAGCCCCAGCTTGTAGGGCAGGGCCTGGAAGACGTAGGCCAGCGCCCCGGCGGCGAGCGCCGCGCCCAGGCGCGGGACACTGCACAAGAGCGGCACGACGATGGCGATGAAGGTCGCGACCATGGCGAAGTCGAGCCCCAGCTTCTCGAGCCCGGGAAAGGCCGCGCCGAAAAGCAGGCCGAGAAGCGTCCAGAGCTGCCAGTTGAGGTACATGGACAGCCCGGAGCCCAGGAAATACCAGTGCCCGAGGGGGGCTTTGGGGTTCCGGCGGTAGTAGCCGGACATGACCGCAAAGGACTCGTCGGTGAGCAGGAAGCCCAGCAGCCAGCGCCAGCGGGCCGGCAGATGGGCCACGTCGGGCAGGAGCGTGGCGGCGTAGAGCACGTGGCGCAGGTTGACGATGAAGGTCGTGAGCCAGATGACCACCAGCCCGGCCTGGCCGGCCACCAGGGAAAGCGCGATGAACTGGCTCGATCCGGCGAACACGGCCAGCGACATGGCCTGGCCCTGCCAGGGCAGAAGCCCGCTTCCGGCCACCAGCGAGCCGAAGATCAGGCCGAAGGGCGAGGCGCCGACGATCATGGGCAGGGTGTCGCGCGCGCCCGCGGCCATGCTGGTGAAGGCATTCGGGGCAGACATGGGGTCCTCCGTAAAAGAGGAGGATAGCCGCGAGCCCAACCCCGCGCTTGTACGTTCTTGCTCTCTTCTCCCGCCGGTCCCGGCCGCCGACAGCGGGCGTCGAAAACAAAATCGCCGCGAAGGTGAGAAAAGCCCGCCGCGAAAGGAAGGGGGCTTTTGCGAGACTCCGGCATGGTTCGCGGAAACCGAGCGGATCACGGCTTTCCGATAACCGTCGGATGCAAGGCGCGAGCGAAGTCCAGGCGCGAAGCGCAGCCGCCTGCGTAATCGCCTGGACGTTTCGAAGCAACACGGCGGATGGCGTGTTTTCTACGGCCGCCCATAAACCAAGCGGCCGTTCAAAAGTCGTCAGCCGCG
>DIXN01000059.1:0-21955 GCA_002428705.1 Desulfovibrio sp. UBA6079 | reverse complement strand
TAGCCGTCTGCGTGAGCGCCTGGAAGTTTCGCAATAACGTTGCGGATGGCGGTTTTTCAACGGCCGCCTGACCAACCGGAGGCCGTTCAAAAGCCGTCGGATGCAAGGCGCAAGAAAATTCCAGGCGCGAAGCGTAGCCGTCTACGTGAGCGCCTGGAATTTTCGCAGCAACGCAGCAGACGGCGGCTTTTCAACGACCGCCTGACCAACCGGAGGCCGTTCAAAAACCGTCAGCCGCGAGGCGCAAGAAAATTCCAAGCTCGAAGCGTAGCCGTCTACGTGAGAGCTTGGAATTTTCGCAGCAACGAAGCGGATGGCGGTTTTTCAACGGCCGCCAAGGACCCAACGTCCTGGCGCAACACCGTGGGCCCGCTTGAAATGGCGGGTGAAATGGCTCTGGTCGGTGAAACCGGTGGCCGCCGCGGCCTCGGTGACGGAGAGTCCCCGGCGCAGGAGCTCCTGGGCGCGGTTCAGGCGCAGCTGCACGCGCCAGGCGTGGGGCGGCATGCCGACCTGCCGGGCGAACAGCCGGGCGGCGTGGAAGGGCGAGAGGCCCACGCTCGCGGCCAGCTCGGAGAGAGTCACGGGTTCGGCCGGGTCCGCGGCCAGCTTCTCCTGCATGCGGGCCACGCGGCCGGCGTCGGCGGTCAGGCGCGCGGGCAGCGGGCGGTTTCGCGCATGGCGCGCGATGAGCAGGCTGAAGGCGGCGTTGAGCGCGGTCTCGGCGGCCAGCGCGTCGGCCCCGGACTCGAGGAGCACGTGCGCCCGGGCCAGCCGGACGGCCAGATCGGCGTCGGCCACGACCTGGCCCGGAAACCAGGGCGCGCCGACCGGACAGCCGGCCAGGGCCTCGGCCAAGCCGGCGATGACCGCGACCTGGGGATAGAAGACGCGGTAGGCCCAGCCCTCCTCCACGGCGCGCGAGCCGGTGTGGACCTCGCCGGGGTTGATGACCGCGATGGTCCCGGGCGTGGCCACGTGCTCGGCGCCGCAGTAGCTGTAGCCCTCGGCCCCGGCGGTGACCACGGCGAAGACGTAGTGCTCGTGCCAGTGCGGGGCGAAGGCGTGCTCGCGGTACTCGGCGGTGAGCATCTCCGCGCCGGGCAGCAGCGGGCTGCGCCAGTAGCGGGCCTGGTCCGTAAATAGTCGGGACACGGCCGCCCCCCTACGCCCGCCCCTGGAGCTGGCGGTAGACCACGCCGCCGGCCACGATGCTCGCCGGCCAGGTGAGGAGCACGCCGATGCCGAAGGCCAGCAGGCCGAGGATGTTCACGCACAGAAGCGCCAGGTAGAAGATGAACAGCCGCTTCTTGTGGCCGTAGGTCAGCCTGCTGCTGTAGCCCATGGCCCGGCCGGCGGTGTGCCCGTCCAGCGCGGCGTAGAAGGCCTGGCTGTAGCGCAGGCCCCAGACGATGCCGGGGAAGACCAGCAGCAGGAACCCGACCAGCGTGACCAGGCCGTAGAGCAGGTTGAGCAGCAGGTAGCGCAGCAGCAGCGGGCCTTCGCGGAAGAGGTTCAAGGGTCCGAAGGCGCCCTCGGGATCGTCGGCGAGGATCAGCCCCACCCGGACCAGGCCGGCCTGCATCAGGAAGTTCACCAGGATCTGGGCCGTGGCCGCGGCCATGCCCAGCAGGAACCAGCCGTTCTTCTGGGAGAACTGGTCGATCCCGGACAGGACGCCGCCCACGGCCAGGAGAACGAGCAGAATCAGCAGGAACCGCCAGAACCGCTTGCGCGCCACGCGCCAACCGGCCTCGAGCGCGGCGCCGATGTCGATGGCCACTTCCGGCTGGTCCTCGACGGTGAAGGTGGCGGTCCCGGCGCCGGGGTCGGCCTGCCTCGCCGGCCCGGCGTCTTCCAGGCGCTCGGCCCTGGACTTGGCCAGCAGCTTCTCGGCCGTCAGGCGGGCCGCGGCCTGGTGCAGCAGGCCGGCGGCCACCAGCGCGCGCAGCGCCCGGGCCGCGGCGGCCACCTCGGCCCCGGACAGGGGGCCGGACAGGGCGCGGTTGATCTCGTCCTGGACGGCCGCGGTGTACTCTCCGCCCGCGAGCCGACCGGCGGCGTGCAGTTCGGCCAGGTGCGCCAAGCGGGACTGAAGGTCTGCCATGAGCTCTCCTTCCGCCGGAAATGTACCGGCGAAACGCCACGTTATCGCCCAGAACAGCACGGCAGGCAAGGACTTTTGCCAAACCGGCCGGATTCGGGTAGAGTCTGCGCATTACAAATGGCCAACCTTGGGGGAACCATGCCTGCACGCCGTATTACGACCACCGTCCTCGCCCTCCTGCTGGGCATGCTCTGCCTGGCCGCCGGCGCCCCGGCAGCTCCGCTGTCCACCTTCTCCGGCGCCGAGACCCTGGAGGAGATCCGGGCGATCATCGACGCCGCGGGCTACAAGTTCACCGTGGCCGACAACCCGGTCACGCAGCTCCCGGCCGCGCAGCGCGCCGCGTTGCACTCGCGCCACGCGCCGCTCTACCCCTCCCCGGCCAAGACCGTGGAGCTCGGCCCGCTGGCCCGGCTCAAGGGCAAGGTCGAGCTGCCCGCGAGCCTCGACTGGCGCGACATGGAGGGCAAGAGCTACATCGGCCCGGTGCGCAACCAGCTGAGCTGCGGCTCGTGCTACGCCTTCGGCGCCTCGGCCGCGGCCGAGGGCGTGATCAACGTGGCCCGCGACCTGAGCGGGTCCGAGGTCAAGGACTTCTCCGAGTCCTTCATCGTCTGGTGCTTGAGCAGCCTGCCGCAATACAACGAGCACTTCGAGGCCTGCGAGGGCTCGGACTACGACTACGCCGAACTGGACGCCCTGACCCAGGTCGGCATCGCGAGTGAAGCGGATTTCCCCTACACCCCGGTCGATCCGGGCGGCTGCCCGGCCTGGCAGGCGCCGCTGACGCGCTTTGCCTCCTGGCACCGCATCCCCTGCGGCGACGTCGAGGCCATCAAGCTCGCGATCATGACCTACGGCCCCATCGACGCCGCGGTCTGGGTCGGCAATGCCTTCGACGCCTACCAGAGCGGCATCTACGAGGACGACCTGACCGGCTGCGAGGCCACCCCCTGCTACTACACCGACACCAACCACGCCATCGCCCTGGTCGGCTGGAACGACAACGGCGACGCCGAGAACGAGGGCTACTGGATATTGCGCAACTCCTGGGGCACGGAGTGGGGCGAGGGCGGCTACATGCGCATCAAGTACAACGCCGCGCGCGTGGCCTGCGAGGCCACCTACCTGGTGCCCTTCGCCGGCAGCGCGAAAAGCCTCTACCTGCCGCACCTGACCGGCTCGGACCCGGCCTGGACCGACGTCCTGGAGGTGGACAACGCCGGCGGCACGGATGCCGGCTTCAACCTGTCCTTCAAGCCCGGCAGCGGCTCGGCCCAGAATCTGACCGTGCCGGCCCGGAGCTACGCGAGCTTCGACCTGAACGCCATCGACTCGGCGGCCGAGGCGGCCGTCGTGACCACCGACTCCGACGGGCTCATCTTCCGCCAGGGCTACGTCTCCACCGCCGGCGGCCTGGCCGAGTGCCCGGCCAGCGAGACGACCATGACCAGGGCCAACCTGGTCTTCTCCAACTTCTCGCCCTTCGTGGCCTGGAAGGGCCTCGCCCTCTACAACACCGGCGAGGCCGAGGCCACGCTCAGCCTCACGGCCTTCAGCGGCGGCCAGAGCCTGGGCACGGTCCAGGCCACCATCCCCGCCGGCGGCCGGCTGAAGGCCCGGCCGAGCGAGCTCTGGCCGAGCCTGTCCGACGAGGAGGTGGAGCGCGTGGCCGTGACCTCCGACCAGCCGCTCTCCGGCCTGACCCTGACCGGCGCCGCCGACGGCACCAGGCTCACCTGCCTGCCGGCCGCGGCGGCCGCGGAGTAAGGCGCGGGACGGACGCGCATGCGCCACAAGCGATTGCCCGCCGGGCCCGGGAGGCTGGCCTGCGCGCTTGTGCTCCTGGCCTGCCTGCTGGCCGCGGGCCGGGCCGGGGCGGAGCAGGCGCCCGCCGCCTACCCGCCGAACGAGACCCTGTGGTACGGGGTCTACGTGCGCGGGCAGAAGATCGGCGCGGCCGAGAGCAGCTGGAAGGCCCCCGGCGGGACTGACGGGATCGGCGGGAGCGGGCCGGCCTACGCCCTGCGCATGGATTTGTCCTTCCAGTCCCAGGGCCGGGAGGTGAGCATCAGTTCCGAGGAGTCCTACCGCTTCGCGCCCGAGCCGCCCCACGAGCTCATCGAGGTCCGCAGCACCGAGTCCGGCGGCCGGCAGGTGGTGCTGCGGCGCACCCCGGACGGCTACGTGGTTACAGCCACGGACGGGGACGAGATCGTCGAAAAGCCCTTGCCCGAGGCCGCCTCCCTGAACCTCGAGACCTTCGACGCCGCCCGGCGCTTCTTCGCCGCCGGCCCCATACCCGGCGCGACCCTGACCGTGCCGGCGCTCTTCCTGTCCGAGCTGGCCATGGGCCACCAGACCTACACGGTCAAGGCCGTGCGCCGCGCCACGGCCGGCGGCGTGCCCCTGACCGTCTACGAGGCCATGCTCACCGCCGACCTCGTGCCCTGGGAGGGCCTCATGGTCGTGGACGGCGGCGGCCGGCTGTTGTCCACGGTCTTCGGCGGCAGCCTGGAGCTCCGGCTCGAGCCCGAGGACGTGGCCAAGAAGCCGGACCTGGCCGTGGACCTCTTCGCCCTGGGCGAGGCCCCGGTGGACGCGCCGCTCGGCAACCCGAAGCGGATCGGCCGCCTGACGCTCGCGGCCCACGGCCCGGAGGTCGGCCGGCTGGCCAACGGCCCGGGCCAGAGCGTCACCCCCGGGGGCGCGCCGGACACCGTGCGCCTGACCACCGGCCCGGGCCAGGGCGGGGCCAGCCGCAGGACCAGCGCCGACGACCTGACCGAGAACCTGGCGGCCACGCCGCGCTACCCGGCGAGCGATCCGCGGGTGCAGGCCCTGGCCAGGCAGGCCGCGGACGGCGAGACGGACCCGGGCCGGCTGTCCGGCCGGCTGGCGACCTTCGTCGCGGCCTACGTGCGCGACGTCTTCCTGCCCGAGCCGAAAAGCGCGCTGGACATCCTGGCCTCGCCCGATGGCGACTGCACCGAGCACGCGCTGCTCTACGTCACCCTGGCCCGGTCCTTGGGCCTGCCGGCCCGCGAGGTCTTCGGCCTGGCCTACATGGGCGACGAGGCGCAAGCCTTCGGCGGCCACGCCTGGGCCGAGGTCATCGTGGACGGGCTGTGGCGGCCGGTGGACCCGACCTTCGGCGAGGAAATCGCCGACCCGGCGCGCATCCGCACCGGCGAGGGCATGGCCGGCGCGCTCTCGCACCTGGCCATCAGCAAGGAGCTGAAGCTCACGCTGATCCAGCTCATCCCGGCACAGAAGAAGTGATCCGCAAGAAAAGGACCTGAAAAGGGGAAAGACTGCCGCGAAGGGGAAGAGGACTCGGAGGCGGCTCCCTGGTCCTGTCCGATCCCCAGGCCGTGGCGGGACCCGCGGATCGCCGCGCCGATCCCGGGGCGCGCGAATCATCCAGACACGCCGCCGCATTCATGGCGAGAAGAAAACCTGCCGCGAAAGGGAAGAAGCGTCGGATGACGCATGCCGCCATGCTGCTGACGGCCGGCTTGAACCCCGGGCCGTACCTGATCAAGACGCGGCACCGAGGCCTGCCCTCATCGCGGCCCGCGTCGGAAATCACCATCCGCCGTCCCGATTCCCGCCACTCTCCCCTTCGCAGGCTCTTCAAGAAAAGCCCGCCGCGAAAGGGAAGATACTTCGGATGGTGCGTCCCGCCCATGCCGCTGACCGCCGGCTCGATCCCCAGGCCCTACCTGATCAAGGCGCGGCCCCGTCGCGGTCCGGTCGGGAATCACCACGCCGCCCCCCTCCGCGGGCTCTTCATTGTCCGCTTGCTGCTTACGCACCGTCCCGAAAACCGAACGGCCCGTCCCCTTTCCCGGAAACCCGCTTCCCCTTCACAGGCTCTTCCCGCCTTCGCTTCGATCGATCCCGCACCCGAAAACCGAACCGGCCGGCCTCCCCTTCGCGGGAAGCCGGCCGGCCGGTTGTGGCGTGGTGCGGAAACGGAACAAGCCCTAGAAAAACTCGAAGGGCAGGCTGGCCGCCTCCAGGGCCGCCTCGGGCGGCTCGGCCAGGATGGGCGCGAGGATGGCCAGGGAGTGCTCGGCCAGGCGGTTCAGCGCCTTGGGCTTCACGCCCAGGCTGTCCCAGGCCGTCTCGCGCAGGGGGGGCATGCAGTACTCGCCGGACAGGCCCAGGGCCAGGGCGTGGCACATGCAGTCGGCCAGGTGGACCACGGCGTTCTCCCTGATCTGGCCGGTCAGCTCCGGGATGTGGTGGTAGCTGACGGTCAGCCGGGTGCGCGGGGGCAGGCCCAGGCGCCGGAAGAGCTCGCCGCCGCATGAGGCGTGCCCGTAGCCCAGCTCCTCGGGCTCGACGTCGGACAGGAAGGCCTGGCGGGCGCGCGCCCGGGCCAGCACCGCGGCCGCGGGCAGGGGCCTGGTCTTGAAGAGATACAGCCGGCCGACGTCGTGCAGGAAGCCGGCCAGGAAGAAGGTCTGCGGGTCCTCGAAGCCGGCCTCGCGGGCGATGACCGAGGCCAGCACCCCGGCGGCCGCGGCGTGCTGCCAGAAGGCGTGCTTGTCCGTGAGCTGCGGCGGGATGTCGGAGAAGTCGGACATGACGTTCATGCCCGCGGCCAGGACGAGGAGCTCCCGGGCGCCGAGGAGGGCCGCGGCCCCGCCCAGGCTGGTCACGCGCTTTTGCGCCTCGGGGAAGGCCTTGTCCACGAGCCCGACCAGGGCAGCCGTGAGCCCCCGGTCGCGGCCCACGACCTTCTCCAGCTCCGCGCCGGACACGCGCGGGGCCGCGGCCAGGGCGACGAGCTGCTCGTAGAGCAGCGGGGCCGCCGGCAGGTCGATCTCCGGGGGCTTGATGCCGTAGGCGGCGCGGCCCTCGCCGGGCGCGGCCTCGCGGGATTTCGCCGGCTGCTCGCGGAAATGCTGGGCCTCCTTGCGCACCACGGGATCGCGCGCGGCGATGAGGCTCGCCCGGCGCTCCCGGCCGAGCTCGGCCAACAGGGCCACGGCCGGATGCTCCGGGTCGGCGTGGCGCATGACCTTGGCCGTTATCTCCCGGGCCGCCTCCACGAAGCCGCTGGGCATCTTCCCGGCCGGGGCCGGCTCGGGCGTGAACTCTCGCGTGTCGCTCGCCGTTTCGCTCATGGTCACCACCAGGGGGTTGTCCCGTTGCTCAGGAAAGGAGCGTCGGGTCGCCGGCCACCTTGCGGACCAGCTCGCGGTAGTCGCTCGCGCCGTGGGACTTGGGCGCGAACTCAAAGATGGACTGGCCGTAGGCCGGGGACTCGGACAGGCGGACGTTGTAGCGGATGGGCTGGCAGACGGCCTCGGGGTAGAGCTCGGCCAGCTTGTCCAGGATGTCCTTGGGGTGCTTCACGCGCTTGTCGAAGAAGGTCGGCAGGATGTATTTCAGCTCGATGTCCTTGTTGTAGCGCTTGATGGCCGCCAGGCTTTTCAAAAACTCGCGCAGGCCCTGCAGGCTCATGACCTCGAGCGAGACGGGGGTCAGCACCTCGCGCACGTAGAAGAGCACGTTGACCGTGAGCGGGTCCCAGCCCGGCGAGGCGTCGACGATGATGAAGTCGAAGCGCGCGTCGAGCGGCTCCAGGATCTCGGCGATGGTCGTCTCGCCGGCGAAGTCCTTGCGGTCGATCAGGCGCTTGACCCCGGCCAGGGACTTGCCGCCGGGCAGCACCCAGAGGTTCTCGCGCGCCTCGGTCACGGCCTCTTCGAAGCTCTTGTCGCCGGTGACCACCTCGGTCAGGCCGAAGCGGTTGTTCAGCCCGAGCACGTAGGCCACCTGGCCCTGGGTGTCGGTGTCGATGATGAGCGTTTTTTTCCCGGCGAGCGCCAGGCCGTGGGCCAGGTTGACGGCGGTGGTCGTCTTGCCCACGCCGCCCTTGCTGATGAGCACGCCGATGCGCCGGGCGCGGGCAGGCCCGGCCTCGGGCAGGGGGCTGGCCGCGACCGGCTCGGGCGCGGGCGCAAGCGCGACCTCGCACTCGGCGGGCTCTGCGCACTCGGCGGGCTCGGCCAGGGCCAGGGCGGCGCTGCCGGCGGTGTGCGCCTGGGCCTCGGCCATGGCCGGCTGGCGGACCTCGGCCGGGCGCGGGCTCCGGTGCGCCGCGAGCTGCGGCGCGAGGGCGAAGCGGTGGTCGCAGGCCCGGCAGCGGACCATGGTCGCCTCGCTGGGGATGCGCGAGGGGTCCACGTCGTGACGGTTGTGGCACTCGGGGCAGGTGATGAGCATGGCGGATCACTCCTTGCCTGTGGGTCCGGGTTTCGTGCCGCGAAGAACGGTCCGGGCCAGGCGCGAGTGTTCCCCTCTCGTCTCGAGCTCGGCCAGGGTCAGGCTGAGGGCGGCGTTGACGATGCCCGACTTGGAGATGCGCCGGGAGCCCCCGGCGGAAAAGCCTTCAAGGACCTCGCGGGCCTGCTCCAGGCGGGCGAAGATGTCCTCGAGCAGGTACTGGGTGGTCTTGCGCCGGGGCGCGCGCGGGGCCTGCGGCGCGCTGGCCGGCAGGACCGCCAGCCGGGGCGCCGGACGTTCGGTTTTCAGGGCCGGCTGGGCGGAGGCGGCCTGCGGGGCCGGCGGCCCCTCGCGCCGGGCCGGCGCGGCCACGGATTTCAGCAGCCGGTCGAGCCCGTCCAGGCCGGGCACGGCCGTCTCCTCGTGATCGGACAGAAGATCGTCCAGGACGTCGCGGAACGAGGGCCGGATTTGGGCGGCGGAGGCAGGCCGGGCGCCGGTCGCGGCGTCCGCACCGAAGGTCATGCTCATGGCCCCTCCTTCAGGGCTTGCGGTCCGCCGCCGGAGGCGGCGCGCCGACGCAGGTCCGGGTCACGAAGACCCGGCAGGCGGCCCGCAGGAGCTCCCGGGCGCCCAGCTCGACACCGTCCTCTTCCCTGGCCGGCTGCTGCTTGGGCCGCTCGGGGCCGTCCACGGCGAACTCGATTTCCAGCCTGTTGATGTAACCCAAGGCCATTCCCCTCATGGATCGTGAAGCCGTCCTGGCCCGCCCGGCAGGGCGGCGGGAGCTTCCGCCCGGGTGTCTGCAATGGCCGTGCCTTGTCATACGGTGTAAAACTTCCGGAGAAATCCTGCTCCGGTGGCCGGTTTGCGGGGCGATACCCGGGGCAGTCCCGGAGCCGGTGAATCCACGTTTCGTAGATACATGAGCCTCGATCGCATCTGCCGGCCGGAAGCCGCCGACCGGTGCGCCCTCGGCCGGCTCCATTATTCGTGGACCTGGCAGCGCGGTCTTGCCCTCCCCGGTGCGGATGGCTATAAGAGGTGGCCAAAGGCCCACGACCATGTCCCAATCCGCGCGCGACCTGATTCTCGCCCATCTGCCGGGCTTTCCGGCGATCCACGCCGGCAGGCTCTACACCGACACCAGCGAGTTCATGGCCATCGATTACGGCGACGTCATCGCCGTGGGCGGCCGGAACTACCTGGTGCACAAGAATGAATCCGAGCGGCGCTTCGGCCTGGAGGACCCCAAGTACTGGGTGAAGAAGTGCCAGTGCCTGGAGACCGGCGAGCGCAACATATTGAAGCTCGTCTTCCACGAGCAGTTCCCCATGGCCATCGGCAACTTCACCGTGCGCTGCTATAGGAGCCCCCAGAAGGAGGCCCGCATCCTCAGGCTGGTCAAGGGGGACATGCGCTTCATGCAGGGCGAGACCTACCCGGACGAGCGCGGCAACCCCGTGCGCGTGCTCGAGGTGGTCGTGGGCCGCTCGCTGGACAACGAGGTGGAAGCCGTCGACCTGCCCCACGAGGCCTATTTCCACGAGGTCTTCCCCGGGATGCTCGAGAAGTTCCTCGGGACCTGCGAGGCGCTCTCCTTCCTGCACGAGAACTTCGAGCAGCACGGCGACGTGCGCCGCGACCACATCTTCGTCGAGTACGCCACCGGCGACTGGCGCTGGATCGACTTCGACTACTCCTTCGAGTTCCACGAGAACCCGTTCGGCCTGGACCTCTTCGGCCTGGGCAACATCCTGCTCTTCCTGGCCGGCCAGGGGGTCCACACCATGCAGTCCTGCGGGCTCACCGGCTCGGACCTGACCGCCACCGACTGCTCCGCCCTCTTTCCCAACCGCCTGGTCAACCTGCGCCGGCTTTTTCCCTACGTGCCAAAGAAGCTGAACGACATCCTGGCCCGCTTCTCCGGCGGGGCCGAGGTCTTCTACGACTCCGCGGCCGAGTTCATCGCCGACCTCGCGGACTGCCGCGACCGATTGCCGGCGCAACACAAGGAGCACCAGCCATGAACGCGCGCAAGATCTGCATCGCCTTCGACGGCTCGGACAACGCCCAGAGGGCCGCGACCTACGTCGGTGAGGTCGTCGGCGCCGCGCCGGGCTTCAGCGTGACGCTCCTGTCCATCGAGCGCCAGCCCGACCCCGACCACTTCCCGGACGAATCGGCCTGGCTGGCCCGCATCAAGGACGACCAGGCCCGGCTGCGCGCGGCCCTGGACGCGGCCCATGCCGGGCTCGTTGCCGCGGGCCTGGCGCCGGACGCGGTCAATGAGCTGGTTTTGTCCGGCTGCCGCCTGGCCTTTGCCGGCGCGCGGTCCTGCCTGCCCGGCAAATCCGTGGCCGAGGACCTGCTCCGGGCCGCCGCCGGGGAGGGCTTCGGAACCATCGTCATCGGCCGGCGCGGCGTGTCCAAGGCCGAGGAGATGCTCTTCGGCTCGGTTTCAACCCGTATCATCCGCGACGCGAAAGGCTGCGCCGTCTGGATCGTGGAGTAGACCTGAGATGACCATTTCCCGCGGCCTTCTGCCGGCCGCCCTCCTGCTTTTGGCCCTTTTCGCCGCAGCTTGCGCGGCGCGGCTGGACCCGGACCTGGCCACGGGCTTCGCCGCGGTCCAGAGGAACGACTTCAAGGCCGCGGCCGAGGCCTACGGCCGGGCCCTGGCCTCCGGCCGCCTGGACCCCGAGGAGACCGTGCGCGTGCTCTCCTGGCGGGCCCACGCCTGCGCGCTGACCGGCGACGTGGCCCAGGCCGAGGCCGACTTCGCCAAGGCCGTCGCGCTCTCCCCGAACGACCCGGAGCTCTACGCCAAGCGCGGGCTCTACCGCGCCGGGCTGAACCGGCTGGAGGACGCCCGGGCGGACTTGGCCCGGGCCGCGGCGCTCGCCCCCAATGACCCGCTGGCGGCCCTCTACCTGGGCAACGTCCTGCGCGACCTGGGCCGGAACGATGAAGCCGTGGCCGAGTACGACCGGGCGCTGTCCATCGCCCCGCGCCTGACCATGGCCATCCTCGGCCGGTCCACGGCCTACCAGGCCATGGGCAAGGAGAAAGAGGCCCTGGCCGACCTGGACCTTCTGGCCGTGCGCGAGCCGGACTGCGCCCCCTGCTACTTCCGGCGCGGCGAGATCATGGCCGGAAAAGGCCTGCCCGAGGCCGCGGCCCGCGACTTCGACCGGGCCATCGGGCTCGATCCCCGTCTGGCCCAGGCCTGGCTCGCCCGCGCTCGCCTGCGCCTGGCGCAGAAGAACTGGCAGGGCGCGGCGGACGACCTGGACCAGGCCACCCTGCGCGACCCGGGCCTCGGCGAGGCCTACGAGCTGCGCGCCGCGGCCAACCGCGAGCTGAACCGCGACGACCAGGCCCGGGCCGACGCCCGCCGGGCCGTGGAGCTGGGCCGGACGGCCGCGACGGCCGTGCCCGTGGCCCCGCCGGTCATCGGCACCCGCGAGGCCAGCCTGGCCGACGGCCGCGACCCGGTGAAGGCCGAGCGCGAGCTGGCCCGAGGCCGGGAGCTGGCCGCCCAGGGCGAATGGGCCCGGGCCGCGGCCTGCTTCTCCCGGGCCGTCGAGCTCGACCCGGACCGCCTGCAGTGCTACGCCGAGCGGGCCAAGGCCCAGGTCAACCTCGGCCGGCGCGAGCTGGCCCTGGCCGACTACGACCAGATCATCGCCCGCGCGCCCGCCGGCCCCCAGGCCGCCGAGGCCCTGGCCGGACGGGCCACGCTCAAGGCCAACTGCGGCGACTTCGCCGGCGCCCGCTCCGACCTGGAGGCCGCCCTCGCCGCCGACGGCCACAACGCCGCGGCCCTGGCCGGCCTGGCCTGGCTGCTCTCGGTCTGCCCCGAGCCCAGGCTGCGCGACGGACAAAAGGCCGTCGGCCTGGCCGAGCGGGCCGTGGAACTGAGCGGGCGCCGGGACCCCTCTGCGCTGGCCGGATTGGCCGCGGCCTACGCCGAGAGCGGCGCCTTCCAGCCGGCGGCGCGCCTGGCCCGCCAGGCGGCCGACCTGTGGTCCGCCCGGGGCGAGCGCACGGCGGCCGTGGAGGCCCGCACCCAGCTCTCCCACTACGAGCGCGGCCAGGCCTACCACCTGCCCCCGGGACGGGCCATGTTCTAGCGCCATCGCACAGCGCATACAGGCCGCCCCCCCTAGCCTGCCAGCTTGCTCCCTGCTAATGATATGCACGTCTCAAGAGCTTTGCCTCCCGGTTTCATGACCTTTCATCCGCCCGGCGGACAAGCGGGCAGCGGGACCCCTGAATGGCCAACACCAACATCCTGCTCGAGTCGGGCACCAACGAACTCGAGATCGTCGAGTTCACCATCGACGAGGACTCGGACGGCGGCACCTACACCGGCTGCTACGGCATCAACGTGGCCAAGGTACTGGAGATCATCCGCAAGCCCGAGGTCACCAGGCTGCCGCAGATGCCCCACCCCTGCGTGCTCGGCTCCTTCAACCTGCGCGAGCGCATCATCCCCCTGGTGGACCTGGCCGACTGGCTCGGCAAGCGCATGATCGCAAGCGACCAGGCCAAGGTCATCGTCACCGAGTTCAACCGGGTGACCAACTCTTTCCTGGTTTCCGGGGTCAACCGCATCCACCGCATCAGCTGGGAGCAGGTCGAGCCGCCGGGCAAGCACCTGGCCGAGTTCTCCTCGGGCAGCATCACCGGCGTGGTCCGGCTCGACAACCGGATCATCCTCATCCTCGACTTCGAGAAGATCGTCGCCGACTTGAATCCCAGGCTCGGCCTGGACCTGAACGAGGCCATGGCCGAGAGCGACCAGAGCCGCGGCAAGATCAAGGTGCTCATGGCCGACGACTCGGCCATGATCCGCAAAGCCCTGTCCCGGGGGTTGAGCGCGGCCGGCTACGAGGTGACGACCGCAGCCGACGGCCGCGAGGCCTTCGAGCTGCTTTCGGACTACAAGCGCCGGGCGGCCGAGGAAGGCCTGCCCCTGACCGACCTGGTGGACATCGTGGTCTCGGACATCGAGATGCCGGTCATGGACGGCCACAACCTGACCAAGCGCATCAAGGAGGACCCGGTCCTCAGGGAGCTGCCGGTCATCCTCTTCTCGAGCCTGATCTCCGACGCGCTGAAGCACAAGGGCCAGGCCGTGGGCGCCGACGAGCAGATCTCCAAGCCCGATGTGCCCGGACTGGCGAAAACCATAGAAACCCTACTTACCAAGCGGCGCCAGGCAGGAGTATGATCCTTGCTTCCGCGTGAATCGGCACCGCGCCATAGTGCGAAAAACGGCAGCAATGGACGTATCATGCCCCAGCTCGTGGTGGGCATCTCGGACTTCAAGGTCTCGGCCCAGGCCGAAGACGTGATCGTGACCTACTCCCTTGGCTCCTGCCTGGGCGTGGCCGTGTGGGACCCGGTCAGGCGCATGGGCGGGCTGGTGCACTGCCTTCTGCCCCTGGCCATGGCCAACCCGGACAAGGCCCGGGAGAAGCCGGCCATGTTCGTCAACAGCGGCGTCTCGAAGCTCATCCGCGACCTCCTGGGCCGGGGCTGCAAGCGCGAGTTCCTGGTCATCAAGGCCGTGGGCGGGGCGACGATGATGGGCGCGGACAAGGTCTTCCAGACCGGGGCCCGGAACATCGCCTCGCTCTCGCGCCTCCTGGAGAAGAACGGCCTGAAGCTGGCCGCCTCCGAGCTCGGCGGCAGCGTGCCGCGGACCATGAGCCTTACAATCGCCACCGGCGAGGTGACCGTGCGCTCGGGCAGCGAGGGCCGCGCGTTGTGAGCCGGCGGGCGGCCATCCTGGCCGGACTGGACAACATCCCGAGCCTGCCCACGGCGGCCTGCCGGACCATGCAGCTTCTGTCCGACCCCGGCTCCGGGGCCAAGGACATCGCCGCGGCCGTGCGCGTGGATCCGGGCCTGACCGCCGATGTCCTGCGCCTGGCCAACACCGCCCTGTTCCGGGGCACGAATCCGGTGACCAGCCTGAAGGAGGCCGTGGTGCGCCTGGGCATCGGCCGGGTGGCCCGCCTGGCCGCGGCCCTGGGCCTGGCCCCGCTGGCCAGGCGCGAGATCAGGGGCTACGGCCTGCCGGCCGGCGCGCTGCTCATGCAGTCGGTCACCGCCGGACTGATCGCCGAGACCCTGGGCCGGCGCCTGGCCCCCGGGGCCTGCGGCCCGGCCTACACCGCGGCCCTTCTCTGCCTGGTGGGCAAGATCGTGCTCGGCACCTTCCTGGAGATCGACGCCGACCCCATCCTGCGCCTCTGCCAGGAGTCAGACCTGCCCTTCCACCTGGCCGAACGCGAGGTCCTCGGCATCGACCACGCCGAGGCCGGCGCCGAGCTGCTGGCCCGCTGGGGCCTGCCCGAGACGATCGTCGGCGCCGTGCGCCACAGCCTCTCGCCCGAGGAGGCGCAAAGCCCCGGCCCGGTGCTCGACCTGGTCCACTGCGGCCGGACCGCGGCGACCATGATCGGTCTCTTCTGCGGCCTGGACGGCCTGCGCTACGCCCCGTCCCCGGCCGTGAGCGCGCGCCTGGGGCTGACTCCGCTCATCCTGGAGGCGGCCCTGGCCGAGGCCGTTGACGAAGCCCTGAACCTGTGCGAGAGCCCGAGTCTGGTCCGCTAGCCCCCCTCCTCCGGGCGCACCCGGGCCAGCTCCGAGGCCAGGCAGCTCTCCAGCTTCTCGTCGATGCAGGAGATGAGCAGCTCGGTCATGGATTTGCCCGTGCAGGCGGCCAGGATCTTCAGCTTGCGGTGGTAGTCCTCGGGCAGGCGCAGGGTCAGCTGCTTGACCGCCCGGGAATCGGCGGTTTCTTTGTGTCTTGACATCAAGAAAGAAATACACAAAGTACCGGGTGACGGCAAGCCGTCAAGGAGCATGCATGAACGATCTCGTCGGCCTCATCCTGCTCGTGGTCGTCTGGCTGGTCGTGGTCAAGTTCGTCCTGCCCCGCCTGGGGCTCGGCGGCTGAGGCGCGGACCAGAGCTGCAGTTGGCAGCCGGGCAAGAAAAACAAGGACAAGAAGTAAGCCATGCGCAAGGCCGTCCTGTTCATCGGCTCCATGGCCCTCCTGGCCGTGGCCCTGATTGTGACCTACACCCGGACGAGCGCCCCGGCGCTGCCGACCCTCGATCGCGCCCAGCTCTCCGCCCGCCTGGCCGAGGCCAAGGGCAAGGCCGTGATCCTGACCTTTTGGGCCTCGTGGTGCGCCCCCTGCCGCCTGGAGTTCCCGGAGATCGTGCGCCTGCGGGCCAAGTATCCCGAATCCGAGCTGTCCATCGAAGCCCTGGCCGTGGACGACACGCTGGCCGCCGCCGGGGCCTTCGCCGCCTCCCAGAAGGCCAACTTCCCCGTGGCCCTGGCCGGAGAGGGCCTGGCCCGGGCCTGGGAGATCACCGCCCTGCCCACCCTGGTCATCCTCGACCGCTCGGGCAAGGAGGCCTTCCGCAACGTCGGCCTCATGCCCCCGGCCGACCTGGCCAAGGCCGTGGAAAAGGCCCTGGCCGCGAAGTAAGCCGTGGCAGGTGTTGAAAAGGTCCTTTTTTTTCAGCAGGCCGTTCAAAAATCGTCAGCAGATGGCGGTTTTTCAACGGCCGCTAGATCACCTTGACCACCACCAGGGTCACATCGTCCTCCTGGGGCTGCGTTCCCCGGAAGGCCGCCAGGTCCTCGGACACCGCCCGGCAGATGCCGGCCGCGCTCAGTGCGGCGCCGGCCCGGATGACCGCCTTGAAACGCTCCTTGCCGTACATCG
The DNA here is from genome assembly GCA_002428705.1 of Desulfovibrio sp. UBA6079. GTDB lineage: Bacteria > Desulfobacterota > Desulfovibrionia > Desulfovibrionales > Desulfovibrionaceae > UBA6079. The sequence continues at coordinate 5,846 of DIXN01000059.1, read as the reverse complement.
CCCCGGCCGGATCGACCGCCTCCCAGATGCCGTCGGTGCCGATGGCCACCACCTGCCCCGGGCAGAGCTGCGCCGCGGAGCTGGCGTAGGCGAAGCTCCCGTCCACGCCCATGGCCAGCCCCTGGCCCATGAGCTCGCCGAACGAATCCGCCGCCGGGTCGTAGACCAGGGCCGGATCGTGCCCGGCGCGCACAAAGAAGACCAGCCCGGGCCCGGGCTCGAAGCGGGCGATGAAAGCCGTGACGAAGCGGCCCGAGGCATAGGTGTCCTGGCAGAGGTGCTGGTTCACGTCCGTGGCCAGCCCGGCCAGATCCTCCGAAAGATCGGCGCGCAGCCGGAAAAAGGCCCGGAAGGCGGTCATGAGCAGGGCCGCGGACAGCCCGTGGCCCGAGACGTCGCCCACGACCACGGTCAAACGGCCGTCGCCGCCGGCCAGGAAATCGTAGTAGTCGCCGCCGGTCTCGGCCGAGAACTGGCACAGCCCGGCCACCTCCAGCCCGGGCACCTCGGGCGCCGCCGCGGGCAGCAGGCCTTCCTGGACCTCGCGGGCCACGGCCAGCTCCTGGCGGGTCAGCGTGAACTGCCTGAGCTCCGGTACCATCTCGTTGAAGGTCCGGCCCATGTCGCCGAACTCGTCGCGGCCCATGTCCGCGACCCGGACCGCGAAGTCGCCCCGGGCCAGGCGCTGCATGGCCCGGGACAGGGCCGAGAGCCGCAGCGTCGCCCGCCGGGCGAAGAACAGGGCGAGGCCAACCGTGACCAGGACCACCGCCAGCCAGGCCGCGCCCATGACCCGGTCCCGCCGCTGCTGGACGCCCTTCATGAAGGCCTCGGCCTGGGCCACCGGCTCGGCCAGCGCCGCAAGCGGCGTGACGACGACGAAGCCCACCTGCCCCCGGCCCTGGCTCTCATAGACCCACAAACAGGGCTGCCCGGCAAAGGGCAGCTCGGCCATCCCCCGGCCGCCGTCCGTGAGCGCCCCGACCACCCCGGCGACGCTCGCGCCGTCCCCCGCGCTCAGCCAGCGCACGGCCCGGGCCGGCCCGGCCAGCGCATCGCCCGCCCCGTCCCCGACCACGGCCTCGATGACATACAACCCCGGCGCCCCTGACGGATCGATTTCGGGCACGACCATGAAAATCAGGCTGGACGCGGGCAGCTGCCCGATGATCGGCTCCCGGGCCAGGACCGGCGAGAGCGGCAGGGCCATGCCGGTCACCGCCGCGAGCTTGCCGTCCGGACCGACGATGGGCATGGCCACCACGGCCACGTTGTCCCCGGTGAAGACGTCGGCCTGGTGCACGGTCCAGATCAGCCGCGGCGAGCCCCGGCCGTCCCAGCCGGCCGCGGACTCCTCCGCCCGCCGGTACCACTCCTCCCGGCGCGGATCATAGCCCTCCGGCAGCTCCCCGGGCGCCGGATACAGGGCCACGCCGCCCCCGGGCGTGATGACGAAGAACCACTGGAACGTGTCCCAGCTGTCCTCGAACATCGGCCGCCAGAACCCGGCCAGGCGCTTCAACCCCTCCGGCGGCCGCCCGCCCGGAGCCAAGTCGAAAAGCCCCACCCGGGAGAAATCCACGGCCAAGGGCTCCCGGCCGCCGCCCAGCCTGGGCCGCGTGTAGCGCTCCGCCGGCAGCTCCGCCGGCGGCTCGGCCGCGACCTCGTCCTCCCAGCCCGCCCGCTCGCGCCCCCCGGACAGAAGCCCGCCCACGGCCTCGGCCTGGCGCATCGCGGCCAGACGCACCAGCCGCGAGCCCAGGGTCATGACCTCGGCCAGCTCGGCCGCGGCCAGGGCCAGGTTGCGCCGGCCGGACTCGGCCAGCCCGGCCTCGACCCGGCTTAAGATCACCGCCCCCATGTGCTCGCTGACCACCCCGCCCCACACGGGCAGCAGCACCGCCGGGATCAGGGCCGTCAGACAGAGCAGAAGCAGCAGCTTGGTACGGTAGCGCATGCTCGGAACACTAAGCCAGGCCAGGGAAAATCGCCAGTGGGAAAGGCGGGAGGATGCCTGCCGGCGGCCTGGGGGCCGTGGGCCCCCAGACCCCCGATTCGGCCGGGACTTTCAAGCCGGCGGGCCTTGGCCCCGCCGTCTCGAAATTCCCGGCCGGATGGCCCGTTTGAAGAGATCGGCGCGGCGCGGAAGGCCGTGGCGGGCTTCGTGATCCGCGGACAGTCTCCGGACCCCGCCGACGAAAGTCATGAAAACCGCCAATGAAGGGGAAAACCGAGCCGGCTCGGGGCTCACGCCGGCCCTTGAGCCGACCACCGCGCCGATCCGCCCGCCCTTCACCGGGCGTTTGATTTTCACCTCGATCCGGGCCAAGCCGCGCGCCTGATCCTTGACCCCGCCCGCAACGCCAGCCGGAACTCTCTTCACCTCACCGGCGGTCTTGTTGGTTTTTCTCCAACGTCTTCGAATCCACGAACCCGCGAGGGCATGACCCGCCTGCGTCACCAAGCTGAAAATCGATGCTCTTGGCGTTCTTCACGCCAAGAGCATCGATTTTCAGACTGCGGGGTCAAGNNGCGCCCCTGCCCGCCGGAGGCCTACGCCCGGGGAAGGCTGCGGTAGTCGGCGTAGATGTCGTGGATGCGCCGGCGCAGGGCTTTGATGCGCTGGGAGCGTTCGGGTTTGGAGGTGACCGGCTCGTGGATGGAGAAGACGGAGTTGGAGAGGTCGTCCAGGATGTGCTCGGTGGCCGTGCACCATTCGTTGGTGCAGGCCTTGGCCATGTCCTTGGCCTCGCGGATGTCGCGGTCGAGCATGTCGAGCGACTGCTCCAGGCCTTCGATGTAGGTGGTCCAGACCTTGTCGATGTTGACCATGGTGTTTTCGTGCCACTTCATGGCGGGCCTCCGGCTGGGTTGGGGGTTCAAGGGTTCTCCCGCCAGTGTAGATCAGCTTGGCGAACAAAGGTCAAGCCGGGAGCGATGACGCGCAAAGCGATTTATGCATGACAAAAGTACGTCGCGGGGGTAAGCAGCAAGAACATCGGACCGCCCCATCTTCTTGTGCCGGAGCCTCAGCGTGAACCGAAGAGTCCTTGCTCCTCTTGTCCTGGGTGCCGCGTTCCTTCTGGTGCTCGTCCTGACCCACATGGCCAGCTTTCTGCTGTTCCACTCCCTGGCCGAGCTTTTTTCGGTGGCCGTGGCCTGGGCGACCTTCCTCATGGCCTGGCACACCCGGCGCTACGCCGACAACCATGCCGTGCTCCTGCTCGGGGTGGCCCTGCTTTTCGTCGGCGGCATCGACCTCTTGCACACCCTGGCCTACAAGGGCATGGATGTTTTCCCGGGGTACGATTCCGACCTGACCACGCAGCTTTGGATCGCGGCGCGCTACCTGCAGAGCCTGTCGTTTCTGGCCGCGCCGCTGTTTCTCGACCGCAGGCTGCGGGCCTGGCCGCTCCTGGCCGGTTACGGCGCGCTCACCCTGCTCCTCCTCGGGGCCGTCTTCAGCGGGCTTTTCCCGGTCTGCTACGTGGAGGGCGTGGGGCTCACGGCCTTCAAGCGCGGCAGCGAGTACGTCATCTGCGCCCTGTTCGCGCTTTCCGGAGTGTTCTTTTACCGCCGCCGCCGGCTCCTGCCGCGTCCGGTGCTGGATTCGCTGCTCACGGCCATCGTCCTGTCCGTGGGCGCGGAGCTGGCCTTCACCTTCTATGTCGGGGTCTACGACGCCTCCAACGTCGTCGGCCATTTCTTCAAGGCCGGGGCTTTTTATTTCCTCTACCGGGCCATGGTCGAGAGCGGCCTCGAGCGGCCCTACGATCTGCTCTTCCGCCAGTTGACCACGGCCGAGGCCGCCTACCGGGACTATTTCGAGCATGCGCCCACGGGCCTTTTCCGCACCACCCTGGACGGCGCCTACCTGGCGGCCAATCCGGCCCTGGCCCGCATCCTCCACGTGGCAAGCCCGGAGGAGCTGCTGGACGGCCGGCACAGCGCCGCGGACTTCTACGCCTCGGCCGAGGAGCGGCGCGGCATCCTGGGGAAGATCTCCGCCGGCCCGGAGTTCGTGACCGTGACCGGCGAGCTGCGCCGGGCCGACGGGGAGAGATTCCTCGGCCAGCAGCAGGTCCGGCTGGTGCGCGATGCCTCCGGGACCCCGCTCTACTTCGACGGCATGCTCGAGGACGTGACCGAGAGCCGGGCCCGGGAGGAGGCGCGCACGGCCCGCCTGGCCCGGGTGGCGGGGCTCATGGCGGCCAGCGCCGAGATCATGGCCGAGGAGACGGTGGCCGGGCTGCTGCAGCGCATCGCCGACGCGGCCCTCAGCGTCACCGGCGCCAACCTGGCGACCGCCGGGCACAGCGCCGACGGGGACCGCTTCAACGTGGCCGGCGCCCGCCGGCCCGGGGCTCCGGACTGCCTGCCGGACACGGTCTTCCGCGCGGAGCGCGGCGGGCTCTACCAGGAGGTCATGACCTCGGCCCCCTCGCTTCGGCTGCCCTCGCACCTGGTCGCCGGCCATCCGGCCTCGCGCGGGCTGCCGGCGGGGCATCCGCCCCTGCGCGGCCTGATCGGCGCCCGGCTGACCGACCGCAGGGGCCGGGCCGCGGGCCTGCTCATGGCCACGGACAAGGCCGGCGGCGGCGAGTTCACGGCCGAGGACGAAGCCACCCTGGCCCAGCTGGCTGGCCTGGCCTCCCTCGGCCTGCAGCACATCATCGCCCGCACCGACGCCGAGGCCCGGGCTTTCGAGGCCCAGGAGGGCGAGACCATCCTGACCGCGCTCATGGCCCACATTCCCGAGGGGCTCATGGTCATCGACGCCAAGGCCCGCATCCGGACCATGAGCGCCTATGCCAGCGAGCTGTTCGGGCCGCTCGAGGATTTGTCCCAGACCCTGGTCGAGGACGCCAGCCACGGCCCGCGCCTGACCCGTCCCGGCGGCCGCGAGGCCGAGGTCAAGGACCTGCCCTGCCGCCGGGTGGTGGTCCTGGGCGAGGTCATCCGCGGCGAGGAGTGGCTGCTCGAGCTGCCCGGCGGCGGCCAGCTGCCGCTTTTGTGCAACGCCGGCCCCATCCGCGATGCCTCCGGAGCCCTCTCGGGCGGGATCGTGGCCTGGCTGGACGTGACCGAGATGACCCTGACGCGCGAGGCGCTGCAGAGCCGGGAGGCCCAGTACCGGGCCCTGGCCGAGAACTCGCCGGACCTCATCGTGCGCTACGGCGGGGGGCGCCGGCGGCTCTACGTCAATCCGGGCATGGCCGAGGTCCTGGGCCTGCCGGCCGGCGAGCTCCTGGGCCTGCCCACGGACCCGCGGATCTTCGCCCACGAAACCTTCGACTCCTTTGCCGCGGCCCTGGACCGGGTCCTGGCCGGCGGGCCGGAGGAGAGCCTGGAGGTGGCCTACCTGACGGTGCTCGGGCCGCGCTGGTACCACGCCCGGCTGGTGCCCGAGTACGGCCCCACCGGCCGGCTGGCGAGCGTGCTCGGCGTCTTCCGGGACATCGCCGAGCGCAAGCACCTGGAGGAGGAGCTGACCCGGGCCAAGGAGGCTGCCGAGGCCGCCAGCCGGGCCAAGGGCGAGTTCCTGGCCNNTGGCCAACATGAGCCACGAGATCAGAACCCCGGTCGGCGGCATCATCGGCCTGACCGAGATGCTCCTGGCCCAGACCCGCGACGACTCCCTGCGCCGCAACCTGGACCTGATCCACGGCTCGGGCACCGCGCTCCTGGCCATCGTCAACGACATCCTCGACCTGTCCANNGATCGAGGCCGGCAAGCTCGACATCGTGCCCGAGGACTTCGACCTGAAGGCAGAGCTCGAGCGCCTGGTCAGCGTCTTCACCGTGAGCGCGCGCGACAAGGGCCTGGGGTTGAGCCTGGCCGTGGC
>DIXN01000023.1 GCA_002428705.1 Desulfovibrio sp. UBA6079 | reverse complement strand
TGTAGTCTCGGAAGTTGTAGCCCATCTCCCCCTCCCGTCGTTCAACACGCTGTTTTCAAAGAACAAATTACCAGAAAGACGGCTCCGCCTCAAGAGCTGACTGAATGTTCATCAGACAGGCTCATAACGCAGCTGAGATCGCCAAGAACCTCGTGGCGTGCTGGCCCAATCCGCCTGCAGAGATTGCCAAGTGTGCAGGGATCACCTTGAGGGAACTTCAGTGGTTCACCTCGGGAAAGGCCCCGCTGGACCGGCATACTCGCTTTGACCTGGAAGACTTACTCGGAATCGAATATGACGAGAGCATAGGGCGTTACCTAGGGGCCGGGCCTTATGTCCTGACGGCAAGCAAACCCCAGGCCCTCAGGGAAGTCTATGAATCCATTTCCAATGGCGGAGATGCACGTCCCTGTGAGATCGTCCCTCTCCAGGGAGCCGCAGACCCAAGCTGGCGATACGTGTTGATCAACACGTATGGCGAACCTCCAAGCATTGTGATGTCACCTCGCGGAGCAAAAATCACGGAGCGTCTTCCAGACTTGCTTATGAATTATGACGGGATCAAGTCTGTCTCTCCGGAGTTCTACAGGGATGTTGTTTATACCTGCGCCAGGGCCTGCCGTGAACCTGCGGCCAACATTCTCGAAATGAAAGAGTTTGTGAAGCGCTATGAAGAGCACTGGGGTGGTTGCGCCTGGCAACCGGAGTGAGGTGCCTTTAGAGCCTGTCCTGCGAAGTTTCTCGGGCTGTTGCGTGACGGCGCCGTAGTCGAGGCTCTCACCCGATAAGCGACTGCTGCCTGCCTACCCGGGACGCACGTTTGCTGCTNNTCGGCCTGGTTCCGTGTCCTACCCGCCGCGAGCCCGTGCCGGTAGAGCTTGAGCAGGTTGCGGGTCAGACACAACAGCTCGAATTCCCCCTTCACGTTGTATTGAAGTCCTTGCTGTCCGGTTAGCTCGCCAGGGCAAAATTCGGCTCAGCACGGCTTTTTCCGAGTTCCCGACGCATGCCGTGAGTTTCAGGGCCTGTTTGATCAGCCGGAAGACTCCGTCCCGGCCTGGGGCAGAGAGTGGGAGGCGGGGAAGTCGCCGAAGGTCAGGGCCGCAAGAGCTTCTCGGGCCTTTCGTCTTCCTTGTCCTTGCCATCCAGCTTGCAATGGATGGAGAAATTCCGATCCGCCCGACCCCCGTGCGCCGCGCTCGAAGGACTTGACCGTGGCCCCTGGTCTTCTTCCTCTGCAATACGCTCCGCGGCCGTATTCGATCGGCGGAGCTTTAGGCGGCCGGGGACATTGACGCGCGGCCGCTCCGGAGATAGCAGAACAGGCATTACCACAGGCATCCGCTGGCGCCCGCACCGATCGCCGGATTTTTCGCCCATTCTCGCCGGAGGTTCCCGATATGTCCCTCAAGTCCTCGTTCCTGGCCCTCGGCTGCGTCCTCTTCGTGGGGCTCGGTTGGGGTTTCGTAGCCGCCATCACTGCTGCAGGCCCCGGGGGGGTCTCGCTCCTCGGCCTCATCAGCCACGGCCTGTTCGGCCTGATCGTCCTGGCCGGGTTGTTCGTCCTGTGGCGCATGGTCGACAGGGGACTGGCCGAGCTGCAGAAGACCCTCGACTGCGCCAACGAGGGCGATCTCTCCTGCCGCATGGAGGTCGATCTGCCCGGCGAGCTCGGCCGCTGCCGGGCGGCGCTACGCCGGCTGCTGGAGAGCTTCAGGGAGCGCCTGGCCTTCAGCCAGGGCGTGCTCCAGGGCATCAGCGTGCCGGCGGCGGTCTTCTCCCGGGAAAACCAGGCCCTGTTCGTCAACCAGGCCCTGCTCGATCTCATCGGCCGCCCGGGCAAGCCCGAGAGCTTCCTGGGCCAGTCCTCGGGCCAGATCATCTACAACGATCCCGCCAGGCGGACAGCCTCGCAGCAGGCCGTGGAGGAGAGCCGACAGATCGTCAAGGAGCTCGACTTCAGCGCCCACGACGGCCAAAGCCGCCACGTCCGGGTGGTGTCCACGCCCTATCGCGACCAGGACGGCCGGGTGACCGGCACCGTGGCCTTCTGGATCGATCTGAGCGAGCTCAAGGTCCAACACCGTGAGGCCGAGGCCAGGGCCGAGACCCTGGGCCAGGCGGCGCACGGCATCGAGGGCGTGTCCGAGAGCCTGTCCGGCATCTCGGAGGAGCTCGCTTCGCTGGTGGAGGAGTCGGCCCGGGGCGCGGTCATCCAGCGCGACCGGGTGACCGAGACGGCCTCGGCCATGGAGGAGATGAACGCCACCGTCCTGGAGGTGGCGAGAAACGCGAGCATGGCCGCCGAGGCCACGGCCAAGGCCAAGGACAAGGCCCAGGAGGGCGCCCGCGCGGTGGAGGTGTCGGTCGCGGCCATCAGCCGGGTGGAAAGCCAGGCCGGAGTGCTCTCCGGCAACATGCAGCGCCTGAACGAGCAGGCCGCGCGCATCGGCGCGATCATCGACGTCATTTCCGAGATCGCCGACCAGACCAACCTGCTGGCGTTGAACGCGGCCATCGAGGCCGCCCGGGCCGGGGACGCCGGCCGGGGCTTCGCCGTGGTCGCCGACGAGGTGCGAAAATTGGCCGAGAAGACCATGAGCGCGACCAAGGAGGTCGGCGAGGCCATTGCCGGCATCCAGAACGCCACCGACGACTCGGCCAAGAGCGTGGCCGAGACTTCCGCGGCCATCGCCAAGGCCACGGAGCTGGCCCAGGATTCGGGCCAGGCCCTGACCGAGATCGTGGAACTGGTCGAATCGGCCGCGGACCAGGTCCGCTCCATCGCCACCGCCTCGGAGGAGCAGTCGGCGGCCTCGGAGGAGATCAACCGGGCCATCGAGGAGGTCAACACCATTGCCGGCGAGACCTCCGAGGGCATGAGCCACTCCGAGAACGCGGTCAAGGAGCTGGCCCGGCTCTCGGCCGAGCTGTTGCGGCTGGTGCAGGTCTTCGGCGGCCGCGAGGCGGCCAACCTTGCGGCCTCCGAGCATAAGATGAAGGGCGTGCTGCCCAAGCTCATGCAGGAGTATGTGCGCGAAAGCCTGGGCGAGAAGGTCTATGCGACCATGCAAGCCGAGATGGGCAAGCCCGTCTTCCTGCCCACCGGCAGCTATCCGGACAAGGTCATCCGCCAGATGGCCGAGATCGCCGCCCGCGCCTCGGGCAAGTCCGCCTCGCGCATCCTGCACGACTTCGGCTTCTATACCCCGGGCGGTTTCCACCGTTACTACAAGAAGTACTTCAAGACCACCGACTACCGCGAATTTCTGCGCTCCCTGAACAAGATCCACGGCGAGGTCGCCAAGGACATGCCCGGGGTCGAGGTCCCGACCTTCGACATCGAGGAGTCGCCGGAGGGCATGACCATCACCTACCATTCCAAGCGCGGGCTGCACGACTACTTCGAGGGCGTGATCAAGGGCGCGGCCAAGTTCCTGAAGACCGAGGCCACGGTCAACCTGACCCGCATCGATGCCGAGACCAGCCGGGCATTGGTCCGGTTCAGGCGTTAGCGCCGGCCTCGAGACGGACGGAAACGCTTCCGCGGGGGTGCGGCCAACGGGCCGCACCCCCGTTCTTATGTCCGCGCGTGCATCTCGACCCCGGCCGTCGGAAGAACAGCAAAGACGGCCATGAGGTGAAGTGGGGGGCAGGAGTTCCGAAGCTGTCGGCCGGACGGCATGCGGCTGATTCCATCGCCTCCCCTGGCCTGCATTTGCATATCTCCGGGAGGTGCCCGATCCGGGCGTCGTGGAGAACCGAAAAACGGCCATACGATCAAGGGGCCGGCGGCTGCGGACAGGCGCATGCCGGTCGGACACGCGAGCCTCTGTCAGGTTCGCCTCTCCTTCATGGCCGCATTTTGAGAATTCCTTGCCCGGCCGCCGGCACGGCGGCAACAAGAAGGCCCGGCGGGCATCCCCGCCGGGCCTTCGGCTTTTCGCGCCGAGCCTGTGTCTAGTAACTCGAGAACCGGAAGCGCTCCAGGCTGTAGGTCTGGCCGGACATGGTCAGGCTGGCCGTGCCGTCGGCGTTGAAGGTCAGACTGCAGGAGGAGAGCGTCGAGCTGGCGGGCGACTTCCAGGCCCCGCCGGGCACCTGGCCGCCGGTGAATTCCATCATGGGCTGGGTGTAGGAGGTGGAGAGCGCCGGGAAGCCGCCCGGATTGGCGCCGCCGCCCTGGCCCCACCAGCGGGCCGAGTTGTCCGCGCGGTAGTTGTACCAGGCCGTGTAGATGGTCCCGCCCTTGGCCTCGATGAAGAAGCCCATGCCTTCGAAGGCCGGGTCCCACCACCAGCCGTTTATGTCCCGCGGGTCGGAGTCGCCGGGCCAGAGGATCTCCATGAACTTCTCGATGGCCAGGCTGCCGCTCTGGCCGTTCAGGGTCCAGTCGAAGGTGCCGCGGTTCACGGCGCTGAAGCTCAGGCTGGCCGTGCCGACCACATTCGAGCTGAAGCCGGTATAGGCCGTGCCCAGCGGCCAGCCGGTGCAGGCGAGCAGGTTGCCGGTGTAGGCCGTGCCGGCGGCGTTCTTGGAGGCCAGGCAGACGTACCACACCGGCCGTCCGGAGGCATCGTAGACGTACCAGGCCAGGTAGAGTTTGTCGCCCTGGACTTCGATGCCGAGGCCCGTACCGGGCTCGTCGGCGTTCCACCACCAGCCGTTGTAGGGCAGGATGTGGTCGATGGCGTTTGCCAGGTTGACCCGGGGGGTGGTGACGCCGGATTTGAAGTCGAGAATCGGATCGCCGCTTCCGACCATGACCGACTTGACCTCGGCCGCAGTCAGGTAGCGGCCCAGGCGGGCCTTGGCCGCCTGCTGCAGACAGGCCGCAGCGCCGGCGGCATACGGCGTGGCCGCCGAGGTGCCGTTGAAATAGGGGTCGAAGACCTGGCCCTGGGCCGAGGTGCCCAAGGTGTAGGCGTCCTGGGAAGGAGCGAGAAGGTTCAAGAAGCTGGCCGAGTTGGAGTAGTAGATGACCGCCTCGCGGTAGGCCATCTCGCTGAAATAGCGGTATGGCGAGTCGCAGGAGAAGCTGCTGGCTCCCAGGCAGGACTCGGGCTCGACGCAATCCTCCTGGAAGCCCAGGTCGGCGTCGTAGACCGCGCCCACGGAGATGACATTGGACTGGCAGGCCGGGCTGCTCAGGGCGTCGCAAAAGGATTCGTTGCCCGAGGCCACGAACACGCTGATGCCGGCGGCATTCAGCCGGTCGGCGGCCTTCTTGAAGCCCGGATAGGCCTTGTCGCAAGCCGCAACCGAGGTGTAGCGGTCGCCGCCCAGGCTCATGCTGGCGATGAGGATGGGGCTCCCCGGGTCGCGGTACTGGTGGGTGATGCAGCCGTCCATGGCCCGGATGATGGCCTCGTCCGTGGTATCGTCGCCGACGAAGACCCTGAAGCCGAAGACCTTGGCCTCGGGCGCCACGCCGCCGATGTAGTCGCCCACGTCCGCGGTCTTGCCGGCCACGATGCCGGCGCAGGCCGTGCCGTGGCCGTCCTGGTCCATGTAGTCGGTGTTCTGGGAGAAGTAGTTGTAACCGTAGACGATCTTGTCGGTAATGAAGGGGTTGGTGTGGTCGAGGCCGGTGTCGATGACGGCCACGGACACACCCTTGCCGGAGTAGACGCTCGCCGGCGTCTGGGCGTGCATCATCGGCCGGCCCTGGCGCAGGTTCAGATGGAAGGTGTGCTGCGGCTGGACGGACTCGACCAGCTTGCTGTCCAGTATCTCGGCCAGCTGCTCCGGGGTGAGCTCCATGGCCAGCATGGGCAGGTTGTCGAAACGGGAGGTGACCCGGTCCTCGCCGGCCAGGCTCAGGCTGGACAGGAAGGCCGTCTGGGTACGGGCGACCTGGGCCTTGAGCGCGGCCCGACCCTCGGCCGTGGCCATGGTTTTGGCCAGCGGCTCGACTGCGGTATCGGCCAGCACGACGATGAACCGTGAGGTCTCCTTGCCGCCGTCAAAGGCCGAGAGAAAGGCCTCGGCGTCGGCCATCTTTGGATGCCCGGCCAGGACGCCGAGCAGGGCCTGGCGCGACGACTGATTGCCCTGCGCCTGTTCCTGAGCCCCGGCCGTGGCCGCGGCCGCGAGGCAGAGCAGGCCGATGATGAGAAGGTGTCGGATGTGCAACATGGTCTATCCCCCAAGCTGAAATGAAAAATGTAATGCGTTCCTATATTCTCTCGTTTGGAAAGTAAATCGTTAAATATATGCGGGTGTTTAGCGCGATACGTCTTTATCAATGATTCCGTTGTGATACGGCAATGCATTGCGTCAGGTATCAGATCATGGGAATATGATGGGCGATCGGCGCAGGGAAGGCGCCGGCCCGGAGCCTCACCGTTCCCGCCTGACGGGCGCCTCTTGCGAGGAGCGCGGAGGAGACCTATACAACCTTCATGTTCGACACGCCCTTCGCCTTTGATCTCGCCACCCTCTCGGCCTTGGCCGGCATCGTGCTCATCGACCTGGTACTCGCCGGGGACAACGCCGTGGTCATCGCCCTGGCGGTCAAGAACCTGCCCCGGCAGAAGCGCCTGCTGGGCATCGCGCTGGGCGCCGGCGGGGCCGTCGCCGTCCGTGTGGCCCTGACCTTCTTCGCCGCCAACCTCCTGGACGTACCCCTGGTCAAGCTCCTGGGCGGGCTGCTCATCGCCTGGATCGGCGTCAAGCTCTTCGTCGAGGGCTGCCCGGAGGAGGGCTGCCGCAAGGAGTGCAAGACCGTCTGGCAGGCCATGACCACCATCCTGGTGGCCGATCTGGTCATGTCCACGGACAACATCCTGGCCGTGGCCGGGGCTTCGGACGGGCGCTTGGCGCTCCTCGTCTTCGGCCTGGGACTGTCCATCCCCCTGGTGGTCTTCGCCTCCAGCCTGCTGACCCGGCTCCTGGACCGCTTCCCGGCCCTGATCTACCTGGGCGCCGCGGTCCTGGGCAAGGTCGCCGCGGAAATGATCCTGACCGACCCGCTGGTCGCCCGCAACCTCGAACCGAGCTCTCTGGCCATCCATCTGGCCGAGTTCGGAGCGGCCCTGGGCGTGGTCATGGCCGGCCGGTTTTGGGTTCGTCTTTCCCGGATGAGGACCGCGCCCATCGTGCTCGACGCCGTGAACCGCCGTCTCCGAGAGCCCTGATCTTCCCTTCTCGCCGGCCTTTTTCCGCAATCACCCCACGGAGCCGCCATGTCCCGCGATGCCTACGCCGATGCCGAAGCCGTATTCCGCGCCGCGCTCACCCGGGTCGATCCCCTGGCCATGATGCACCGGGTCTTGTCCCTGTCCGGCCAGACCCTGCGCATCGCCACCGAGAGCGAGTGCTTCTCGCTCGATCTTTCGCAGTTCCGGCGCATCCTGGTCATCGGCGCGGGCAAGGCCTCGGCGCGCATGGCCCTGGGTCTGGAGCGCCTGCTCGGCGCGCGCATTACCGACGGCGTGGTCGCGGTGAAGGAGGGGCACGTCGAGCTCCTCGACCGCATCCGGCTGATCGAGGCCGCCCACCCGGTGCCCGACGAGCGCAGCGTCCACGCCGCCGAGACCGTGCTGGGCCTGGCCCGCACGGCCACGGCCGAGGACCTGGTCCTGGTCCTGGTTTCGGGTGGCGGCTCGGCCATCCTGGCCGCGCCCTACGCCGACGCGGCGCGCAGCCTGAGCCTCGCGGACAAGCAGGCCGTGACCCGCGAGCTGCTCGCCTGCGGCGCCTCCATCCAGGAAGTGAACTGCGTGCGCAAGAAGCTCTCCGGGATCAAGGGCGGCCGGCTGGCCAAGGCGCTCGGCCCGGCCCAGACCGTGACCTTCATCCTCTCCGACGTCATCGGCGACGACCTGGACGCCATCGCCTCGGGCCTGACCGTGCCGGACCAGACCACGGCCAGCCAGGCGCTCGAGATCGTCACCCGCTACGGGCTGGTCGATCGCCTGCCGCCCGTGGTCGCCCGGCTTCTTGCCGACGAGGCCGCGGGCCGCGCCCCGGACACGCCCAAGGCCGACGATCCGGCCTTTGCCAACAAGCGGACCATCCTCATCGGCACCAACTTCCAGGCCCTGCTGGCCGGCCGGGACAAGGCCCGCGAGCTCGGCTACGAGACGCTCATCCTGACCTCGCACCTGACCGGCGAGGCGAGAGAGATCGCCAGTCTTTTCCTGGCCATGGCCAAGGACGTGAACGTGAACGGAGAGCCGCTGAGGCGCCCGGCCTGCATCATCGCCGGCGGCGAGACCACGGTCACCCTGCGCGGGCACGGCCTTGGCGGGCGCAACCAGGAGATGGCGCTCGCCTTCCTGGCCGGCATCGTTCGCGCGCCCAAGGACGTAAACGGCGCGGTCTTCCTGGCCGCCTCCACCGACGGCTCCGACGGCCCGACCGACGCCACCGGCGCCTTTGCCTCCGTCGGCATCCTGAAGGACGGCTTGGTCAAGGGCCTGAACCCTGCCGCCTTCCTGGCCGAGAACGACGCCTACCACTACTTCGAGGCCCTGGGCCGGCTGCTCAAGACCGGCCCGACCAACACCAATGTCTGCGACGTGAAGGTGCTCATCGTGCCGTAGGAACGGTCCTTCGTCTTGACCGCACGCTTGCCGTAGGCTAGCTGTTGAATTCGTGCATCACCATAGCCGGGAGTTTGTCATGCGTCTGCCGTTCCTTGTCTGCGGCCTTTTTTTCCTCATTCTTGCCAGCGCCTGCGCGCCCAAGGTGCTGACCCAGAGCGTGCCGGTCTCGACCCTGCCGGCGGGCGCGAGCGTGCTTGTGGACGGAAAATCCGGCTGCCAGACGCCCTGCAGCCTCGAGCTTACGCGCAACCAGGACCACATCTTGAGCGTGCAGAAAGAGGGCTACCGCCAGCAGGACGTGATCGTGAAGCGCCAGTACCAGAGTGAGCGGGTGCTTCTGCGGGCCATCAACTCCGGCTACAATTCGGCCACCTTCTTCAACAATCCCGCCATGGGCCTGCAGAGCGGCGTGGCCTCCATGGACTCCCAGGAGCAGACCGGCGAGGCCTATATCCTGGCCCCCTCCGCGGTGAGCCTGAAGCTCATGCCCACGGCCGGCTTTCCCCGTCAAGCCGACAGCGAGGACGTGGAGGAGGCCTTGAGCGCCGGTGTCTCGCCGCTGGACCTCATGGACTCCGCGGACGAGCACATGCTCGAGAACGCGCTCGAGACCACGCCCTCCGACCAGACCCTGACCTGGGTCAACAAAACCTCGGGCGTGGCCTTTGCCTTGAGCCTGGAGCCGGCCGCCAGCGAGTCCGGGCGCATCGTGCGCTACGCCACCATCGGCGCGAGCCAGGACGGGAACGAATGCCTGGGCCGCTACCCGGCCTACCGCGTGGGCCGCGGGGAATGGCAGGTCGGCCTGCTCCAGCCGGAGGCGGCCGCTCCCGCGGCGGCCCCCGGTGGCGCCGGCCAGGCCGGAGTCATGAGCCCGGGAGTGGCCGCGGCGCCGAGCCCGAATCTCGCGCGCACCCTGGGCGAGGTGCCCGGACCCACGGTGGGCAAATCATGGAACATGGGCTCCTCCAGCTCGACCAAGACCTCGGTGAGCAAGAGCGGCACGGTCACCCAGACCACGACCAAGTCCTCGGCCAGGGCCGGCGTCTCGGTCGGACCGGGCGCGGCCATGTCCATCCTCGATGCCCTGGGGGGCCTCGGCGGGCAGTAGTCGGTAACGAATCGCCGTCGGCCCCGGTCGGGATGACCTCCCGGCCGGGGCCTTTTTCATTGGCGCGTCATCTTCCGTAGCGGGCTTTGGCCTCCCGCCGGCGGGTGTGGAGGATGGGCTCGGTGTAGCCGCTTGGCTGCTCGCGGCCCTTGAAGACCAGCTCGAGCGCCGCCTGGAAAGCCACGCTCGTCTCGAGATCCTTGGCCATGGGCCGATAGGCCGGGTCCTGCGCGTTCTGGCGGTCGACCACCGCGGCCATGCGCTCCAGCGTCGCGCGCACCCGAGCCGGGGTGACGAAGCCGTGGTGCAGCCAGTTGGCCATGTGCTGGCTCGAGATGCGCAGCGTCGCGCGGTCCTCCATCAGCCCCACGTCGGTGAGGTCCGGGACCTTGGAGCAGCCGATGCCCTGTTCCACCCAGCGCACCACGTAGCCTAGGATGCTCTGGCTGTTTAAGTCCAGCTCCTCCTGGATCTCCGCTTCCGAAAGTTTCCTCTCGCCCAGGAGCGGCAGCTTGAGGAGATCCTCGCGCCGGGCACGGCGGTGGCCTATGAGGGCCGCCTGGCGGGCGAAGACGTCCACCCGGTGGTAGTGCGTGGCGTGCAGGGTGGCGGCAGTGGGCGAGGGCACCCAGGCGCAGCCCGCCCCGGCCTCGGGATGGGCGGCCTTGGTGGCCACCATCTCGGCCATGCGGTCGGGCTTGGCCCACATGCCCTTGCCGATCTGGGCCAGGCCCGAAAAGCCGCAGGCCAGGCCCACGTCCACGTTCCAGTCCTCGTAGGCGATCATCCAGGGTTCGGCCTTCATGGCGTTCTTGCGCACCATTGCGCCGGCCTCCATGCTGGTGTGGATCTCGTCGCCGGTGCGGTCGAGAAAGCCCGTGTTGATGAAGATGATGCGGTCCTTGGCCGCCCGGATGCACTCCTTCAGATTGACCGTGGTCCGGCGCTCCTCGTCCATGACCCCGATCTTCAGCGTGTATTGCGGCAGGCCGAGCAGCGTCTCGATGCGCGCCAGCTGTTCGCAGGCAAAGGCCGTCTCCTCCGGGCCGTGGAGCTTGGGCTTGACGATGTACAGGCTGCCGGCGCGGCTGTTCGGCCGGTCCGAGGCCCGGTCCACCAGGGCGATGACGCCGCTGACCAGGCCGTCGAGCAGCCCCTCGGGAATCTCGTGGCCCTTGTGCAGCACGGCATCGGTGGTCATGAGCAGGCCGACGTTGCGGATGAGCATCAGGCTCAATCCGGGGAGCGTCAGTTCTCCTCCGCCGGGCGCGGTGTAGCTCCGGTCCGGGGCCAGGCCGCGGCTCTCGGTGCGGCCGTTCTTCTCGAAGCTGGCCGTCAGCGTGCCGTTGAACAGCCCGAGCAGGTTGGCGTAGGCCAGGGCCTTGTCCTCAGCATCCACCGTGGCCACCGAGTCCTCGCAGTCGAGGATGGTGGTCAGGGCGGCCTCCAGGATCACGTCCTTCACTCCGGCCGGATGGGTCGCGCCCACGGGGTGGCCGCGGTCGATGGCCAGCTCGATGTGCAGCCCGTTGTTCTTCAGGAGCACGGCCGAGGGCTCGGGCGTACCGGCGTAGCCGGCGAACTGCCTCGGGTCCCCCAGCCCGGCCGTGGCGCCGCCCGGCAGCAGGGCGGCCAGGCGCGCGCCTCCGTCCTCGCGCTCGATGCGGTAAGCCGCGACCCGGGCGTGGCTTTCGCCCGCGAGCGGCACGGCGGCGTCGAGGAAGGCCGCGGCCCAGGCCATGACCTTGGCCCCGCGGGCCGGGTCGTAGCCCGCGGCGGGCAGGGCTTCCGGGGGGATGACGTCGCTGCCGTAGAGGGCGTCGTACAAGCTGCCCCAGCGGGCGTTGGCGGCGTTCAGGGCATAGCGCGGGTTGGTCACCGGGACGACCAGCTGCGGGCCGGCCATGGTGGCGATCTCCGGGTCCACGCCGCCGGTCCGGATGCGGAAATCCGGCCCTTCGGGCGCCAGGTAGCCGAGGTCGGCCAGGAAGCGGGCATAGGCCGCGGCGTCGTGCGGCTTGCCGCGGCGCTCGCGGTGCCAGGCGTCGATGGCCGCCTGGAGCTCTACGCGCCGGGCGAGAAGGGCGGCGTTACGCGGCCCGAACTCGGCCGCCAGGGCTTCCAGCGCGGCCCAGAACCGGGCCGGCTCCAGGCCGGCGGCCGGGACGAGCCGCTCCTCGACGACCTGACGGATCGGGGCGGCGACGCTCAGATTGCCGATGGTCACGCGTTCGGTCATGGCTGCTCCTCGCTCGATTGTCAGTGTGAGGTCCCGGCGCGGACTCTCCCGGCAGGGTCGGTAATTGCCGATACTGCCAGAATGCGAGGCCCGGCATCAAGCCTCAAGTCGCCGGAGCGGCCGATATTTTGCATCGGAAACGAATCGGCGGCCGGCTGGCAGAATCTGCCGCGGCCGCGGGCGGGAGTGCGTCAAGCCCTTGCCGAACGGGAGCGGACATGGCAGCTTGTCCGCGCGCTCCGGGTCTCCGGCGCGATGCCGTGTGGATTGGGGCCTGCTGCCGTATTGCGACCGCTTTCGAGATTTCGGGACCTTGGAGTGCATGATGACCGTCGGTGATCGAATCCGCCCGGCCGCTTTTCGCGCGCCGGGCACAGCCGTGGGACGTTTTCGCGCCGTGACCGGCCTGCCCCTGGCCGCGCTGGCGGCGGGAGCCGCCGCGGCCGCGGCCCTGGCCGCTTTGCGTGCCGGCGGGCCGGCCTTCGCCCTGGCCGCCGCGGGCCTGGCCGTACTCGCCGTGAGCCTGGCGGCGCTTGGCCGCTCCGGCCGCCTGCCCCCGCCCTTGGAGCTCGCCGCCGACCTCCTCGTGGTCGGGCTTCTGGCCCTGGCCGCCGGCCCCGAGGTGCGCATCTGGCAGGCCCCGGGCACCTTCGCGGCCCTTGTCCGCCTGTCCGGCATGGGCGCCGGCATTTTGACCCTGGTCTACCTCGCCGCCCGGATGTTCGGTGCCGGCGGCGGACGTTTGCGCCCGCTGGCCGCCCTGGCCGCGCCGCTTCTCTTCAACTGGCTTTTCGCCCTGGCCAGCCCCGGGTTCGTCAACCGGCTGGGAGCTTTCGCCGGCGCCGGCGCCCTCGGCCCCCAGGCCGTGCTCATCGCCGGCCGGGTGATCGTCCTGGTCGTGTTCAACGAGGCGGTGGCCTTTCTCGTCTGCTGGCTGACCTCCGGCCGGCGGCTCAAAGACGTCCGGGTCCACGGCCTGCTCGTCGCCGCCGCGCTCCTGGCCGCGGCCACCCCGGAGGTGGCCAGCCTCGGCTCCTCGACGGCGCTCGCCGCCTGGCCGAGGCCGCTCGCCGCGGCCGCGGCCCTGGCCGCCACGGCCGTGAGCCTGGCCGGGCTCTGGGCCCAGACCTACCTGATGACCGGGCTGCTCATGGAGGCCGTGAACGGCAAGCCGCCGACCTGGTACTGGGGCCGGGCGCACCTGGGCGCGGGCCTGGCCAAGGGCGCCATCTACGGCGCGGTGTTCATGGCCTTCGTCCAGGTTCTGTCCCTGGTCGGCAGCGATCCGGTTATTTTGGCCTTCCTGGCCGCGAACCGCCTGCCGGCGGCGCTCGTCCTCGGCGCCGCGGCCTTCCCCTTCGTCAGGACCGTGGTCGAGAGCTTCGACGGCTCCGAGCCCTTCCTCCTGCGCCTGGCACGCAACTCCGCCGCCGGACTCGAATACGTGCGCGGGGCGCTCATCGGCCTGGGGCTGCTCTTGGCCCTGGACCAGGACCTGACCCGGGCCGGGCCGCTGCTGCGCTTCGGCTGGGGCTGCGCCCTGGGCGCCGGAGCCTATGCCGGCGTCGATCTCCTCAAGGATTTCTTCGACCTCGCCCGGGGCTACCGGATGCGCCTGCAGACCGGCCGGCCCTACCTGGCCAAGATGCTCATGGGCGCCTTTGCCGGCGGGGCCATCGCCTGGTACTTCGACGCCCTGCAGGCGGCCACGGTCCTGGCCAAGTTCCACCAGTACGCGGCCATCGCCAATCCCGGGGCCGGGCTGCCGGTCACGGACTACGTCATCTATCCGCTGTTCAGCAAATGGGGCGCGACCGACCTCGGCCAGGTCGTCGGCGGCTCGCGGCTGCTCTACAACGAAGCCCTGTCCGGGGTCATCAACTGGTCGCTGGCCGCGCCGCTCTTCGGCGTCAACCTGGTCTTCATGAACGCCCTCTTCACCCGGAGCTTGGCCCCGGTGCGCGGGCTCTTCAGCCGGCAGGGC
Source organism: Desulfovibrio sp. UBA6079 (assembly GCA_002428705.1). Taxonomy (GTDB): domain Bacteria; phylum Desulfobacterota; class Desulfovibrionia; order Desulfovibrionales; family Desulfovibrionaceae; genus UBA6079. The sequence continues at coordinate 42,028 of DIXN01000023.1, read as the reverse complement.
CTGGCCGGGGTGGCCGAGCAGACCATCCGGGTGCAGCGCTGGGGCCTGTGGATGGCCCCGATCATCTATTCCTTCCTGCGCTTGGCGCCCATCCCCACCTGGTACAACCAGGACGGCGCCGTGCGCACTCTGGTCGCCTCCTACAAGAGCCTGACCATGGCCACCGAGGCCTTCCGCGCCTGGAGCCTGTCGGTCTTCGTCACGCTGCTGGCCTCGGACTGGTTCCGGGTGCTCATCTGGTTCGACCACATGGGCCTGCGCGTGGCTACCCTGGTCAACATGTCCTTCACCGGCGGCGACGCACTCGACGAGAAGACCTCGCGCTTCATGGGCCACTCGGCCCGCAGCCGGGTGATCCCCGAGGGCCTGCGCCGCTTTGCCACCTGGGCGCCGCTGCTCATTCCGTTCTACATCCCGCGCGGCGCGGACTGGGATTATGCCTGGTCCACGGCCGAGGCCGCCCAGAAGGCCGCCGGCACGCCGGCCTGGCCGCCCTCGGTGCTGGTCGGCGCGGGCATCCTGGCCTGCGCCCTGGCCCTCGGCCTGGCCTCGGGCCGCCGGCGGGGCGCGAAAGCCGCGCCCGAGGTCTTCACCCTGGCCAACGGCCTGGCCACCCTGAGCCTTGACGCCTGCGGCCGGGGCAACCTCCGGGCGGTCAGCGAGACCCGTCACGGCCAGGCCCTGGACCTGACTCGCCGGCCCGTGGACGACCTGAACCCCGCCGGCCTGTTCTTCTACCTGCGCGAGGCGACGGAGGAGGGCGGGGAGCGCGCCTGGTCGCTGGGCGCCAGTCCTGCGGGCGCGGCCGGGGCGAGCGTCTCGGTGGAGAAGATCGGCCGGGACCGACTCCGCCTGGTAAGCACGGCATACGGCGTCCGGACCGAGGCCGAGGTGATCCTCGCCGACCACGAGCCGCTGGCCGTCTGGCGCGTCCGCCTGACCAACCTGGAGGCCCGGGCGCGCCGCCTGGAGCTGACCAGCTACCGGGAGTGGATCATCAACGACCACGCCCTGGCCGTGCGCCATCCGGCCTACAACCGCCTGCACGTGGGCACGACCTTTGTCGGCGCGCTCGGCGCCGTCCTGGCCGTCAACCGGGTGCTGGCCAACGGCGCGCGCCGTCCCGGCCGGCACCTCTCGCACCTGACCGCCTTCCATGCCGCGGCCGGCGCCTCGGACGGCGTGCGCCTCGTCGGCTACGAGGACTCCCGGCCGGGCTTCCTCGGCCGCGGCACCCTGGCCGCGCCGGACGCCCTCGGCCTGCCCTTGCGCCCGCTCGAGGACGAGGGTCGGGCCTATACCTTCGATCCCCTGGCCAGCCTGCGCTTCGAGCTGGACCTCCCGGCGGGCGGCTCGGTCGAGGCCGTGTTCCTCGACGGCTGCGCCCCGGACGAGCTGACGGCCGCCCGGCGTATCGCCGCGGTTCTGCACCTGCCCCTGCCCGGCGAGGCGGAGCTGGCCGCGGTCCTGGCCCGGCCCCGCGTGCCGAGCGACGGCCCCCGCCGGCCGGAGCGAGCCCGCCCCGGCCCCCGCCACTCTTTTTCCGCCGACGGCCTGACGCTGACCATGGCCGCGGACACGCCCCGCCCCTGGTCGCACCTCCTGGCCAACCCGCTCGGCTGCGGCGCGGTGGTCTCCAACGACGGCGACATCTACTCCTTTGCCGCCAACTCGCAGCAGAACGGGCTGACCCCGCCGACCCGCGACAATGTCCCGGCCCAGGTCCCGGGACAGGTGCTCTACCTGCGCAACTCGGCCGACGGCTCGATCCTGACCCCGGGCTTCGTGCCCCGGCGCGAGGGTCTGGCCGGCTGCGACCTGGTCTGCGGGCCGGGCTGGGCCACCTTGCGCCGCCGGGCCGGAGCCGTCGAGCTGACCATGACCGTCTGCGTCCTGCCCGAGGCCCCGCTTGAGGTCCGCCTGGTCACGGTAAGGAACTCCGGCCCGGCGCCGGCCGGCTTCCTGGTCACGAACTATTCCCAGATGATGCTCGCCGAGGCGCCCGAGGACACCCGGGGGCGCCTCAAAGCCCGCTTCGAGCCCGAGATCGGGGCTCATGTCTTCGAAAATCCGGACAACGACTTCCTCAAGGGTGAGGCCTTTGTCGTCCTGGGCCTGCCGCTCATCGCCGAGGAGACCGTGCGCGCCCGCTTCCTGGGCGGGCGCGGGCGCAACCTCGATCTGCCCTTCATGGTCGAGCACGGCCGGCCCGATCCCGAACAGGCGGCCGGCGACGGCTGGACCGTCTCGGCCCAGTGCGGCCGCATCGCCGTGCCCGCGGGCGGCGAGACGCGCTTCGTGGTCATCCTCGGCCAGGCCTCCCGCCTGGCCGACGCCGCGCGCATGATCCAGACCCTGCGCGAGCCCGAGGCCGCGGCCTCGGCCATCGCCCGGGCCAAGGCCTGGTGGCTGGACAGGATTTCCGGGGTGCACCTGGAGACCGACCGGCCGGAGTTCGATCGCCTAGTCAACGTCTGGCTGCCCTACCAGGTGCTCGTCTCCCGGCTCTGGGGCCGGACCGGCCCGCACCAGCGCAGCGGTGGCTTCGGCTTCCGCGACCAGCTCCAGGACGTGCTGCCCTTCTGCCTCATCGACCCGGCGCTGGCCCGCGGCCAGATCCTGCTGCATGGCGCGCAGCAGTTCTTCTCCGGCGACGTTTTGCAATGGTTCCACTATTCCTGGGAGGGCAAGACCGGGCTCGGCGCCCGCAACCGAGCCTCGGACCCGGCCCTGTGGCTGCCGTACGTCGTCTCGAACTACGTCGAGGCCACCGACGATCTCTCCATTCTGTCCGAGCCGTTGCCCTTCATCGAGGACAAGGCCATTCCGCGCGGACATGAGGGTATCATGTTCGCCCCGCGCCGGGCCAGGGATACGGCCAGCCTCTACGTCCACTGCCGCCGCGCCGTGGACCGGACCCTTTCGCGCCTGGGGGCCCACGGCCTGCCGTTGATCGGCACCGGCGACTGGAACGACGGCCTGAGCGAGGTCGGGGTGAGGGGCCGGGGCGAGAGCGTCTGGCTCGGCTTCTTCCTCTTCGACGTGCTTAACCGCCTGGCCGGTCTGGCCGGGCGGCTGGGCGAGGCCGCGGACGAGAGCCGCTGGCGCGAAGCCGCCGGGCACCTGGGCGAGGCGCTTGCGGCCATGTGGCGCGGCGAGCGCTTCGTCCGGGCCATCACCGACAAGGGTGAGGAATTGATCTTCGCCGACGCCCTGACCGCGGCCTGGCCGGTCATCTCCGACGCGGCCGAGCCCGAGATCGGCGCTACGGCCCTGACCGCGGCTCTGCGTGACCTGGAGCGCGACCAGCTCATCGTGCTCCTGGCCCCGCCTTTTGACGAGGCTTCCGAGCCCTATCCCGGGCGCATCGCGTCCTACCCGCCCGGCGTGCGCGAGAACGGCGGGCAGTATTCCCACGGCGCCTCCTGGCTGGTCGACGCCCTTGCCCGGCTCGGCGACCTGGCCGCGGCGGCAGGAGAGACTTCGGCGGCCGCGGACTGGCGGGCCAAGGCCGCCGAGGCCTGGCTCAAGATCTCGCCGCTCGGCCGGACCACGCCCGAGGAATTCGAGCGTTACGGCCTGCCACCCCACCAGCAGGCCGCCGATATCTACTTCGGCCCGGGCTACGAGGGCCGGGGCGGCTGGAGCTGGTACACCGGCGCGGCCGGGCGCATGCTGCTGGCGGCCTACGCGCTCTTTTCCATCCGCTTCGAGAACGGCCGGCTGGTCCCGGCCGACGACCGCTTCGTTCCGCGCGGCGGATTGACGCTCAAGCGCCTGGCCGTACCCGGCGCGGTGCTGGCTGCACCGGGCGCGCGCGGTCCGGGCGAGGTCAACTGAGCCTTGTCGCCCAAGCTGCTATAGGTGCGTTTCTAACCGGGGCGGGGGAGACGCTCCCTTCATTGCGGTGACCGGCACCGGAAACCATGTCAGCCTGACCGGAACAGGCGGCATGGCTCTTGCTATTCCTTCCTTTCAGGGTGTATTAAGTCTGGAAACATTTTGATATTTGGTGAAAAAGATGCAAAGCCGGTGGTGACCGCCAAGAGGTTGGAGACGTATATCTTGATGAGGAACGTTGCGTCCGTAACGTACCGGGCCGGTGGCCGGAGCGGAGATCGCTAGCGCCATGGACGTCCGCGAGGAGAGCCGGATTCTGTCCGAGGTCCTGGCCGGCGACGTCCAGGCCTATGGGCTCATCGTACGGCGCTACCAGGAGCCGATCTACAATCTCATGCTGCGCATGACGAGCTCGGCCGAGGACGCACGCGATCTTTCTCAGGAGACGTTCATCCGGGCTTACAACAACCTGGATCAGTTCCGACCCGGCGCCCGCTTCTTCCCCTGGCTCTATTCCCTGGGCATGAATCTGGCCCTCGATTTCCTCCGCAAGCGTAAGCGCACCACGGATCGGACGCTCGAATTCGACGAATCGCGTTTCGAGCAGTCGGACGACGGCGACGATCCGGCGCAACTCTCCGGCATCGAAGCCGAGGAGCTGAAACGGGCCATGGACAAGCTTCCCGCGGACAACCGCGAGGCGCTCATCCTGCGCTTCCACGAGGACTTGTCCATGCAGGAGGTGGCCCAGGCCCTGGACATCTCGGTCAGCGGCGCGAAGATGCGCATCCACCGTGGCCTGCGCATGCTGCGCGGTTTCCTGAGTTGAAGACATTTGACGACAGAGGCGAGTGGTCATGAGACGCTATAGAGAAATGGATACCGACAACCTGCCCGAGGGGCTGGCCCACGACTTCGCGGTCCTCGGCCGGGCCATCGCGGTCATGCCCGATGTCCTCCCGCCGGCGGATTTCCTGGCCGGGGTCATGGGGCAGCTGCAGCCCAAGAGCGCGCCGTGGTGGCGCCGGGCGCTCATCCGCTTCTCCGCGCCCAGCCTGAATCTTTCTCCCCTGCAGCTCGTGCCCGCGGGCGTGGCCGCGGCCGCCGTGCTCCTGGCCTGCCTGTTCTGGGGCTACGGCACCGAGCCCGCCGGCACCGTGGCCGGCGTCGCCGTCAAGCCCGGCCTGGCCAAGGTCGCCTTCACCCTGAACCTGCCCCAGGCCCGCAACGTGGCCCTGGTCGGCAACTTCAACGACTGGAGCCCGGCCGGCTTCGAGATGAGCCGCGACGAGCGCAGCGGACAGTGGACCATCACCGTGCCGCTCGACTCCGGCCGGCACGAATATGCGTTCCTGGTGGATTACGAGCGGATGGTGCCCGATCCGGGTGCGGTCATCCGTCATGCGGACGGTTTCGGCAACGTGAACTCGGTACTGGTCGTCGACGCAAAGCATGCACGTACCACGTAGGCTTGCCCTCTTCATCGCTGCCGTCGTGTGGCTGTCCATCCTGCCGGGGCTCGTTCCCCAGGCGGGGGCGGCCAGCCTGTCCGAGACGGTGCGCGCGGCCCTGGCCGCGGGGTTGCCCGACGCGGTGGTCCAGCGGATCCTGTCGCTCGGCTACCAGTACGACCTGACCGCCGAAGAGATGGCCGATTTCATCGCCATCCTGACCGCGGCCGGGTCCGACGGGCTGCCCGTGGACTCCCTGACCGACAAGTTGAGCGAAGGCCTGGCCAAGCGCGTCGAACCCAAGGCCGTGGCCCGGGTGGTCAGCCAGCGGGCCGACCGTTTCCGCTTCGTGCGGAGCCTGGCCGCCCAGACCCTCAAGCGCTGGGGCCTGCCCGAGACGACGCTCGGCGAGGCCGACCTGGTCAGCCTGGTTTCGCCGCTCAGCGCGGGCCTGGGCGAGGATCAGATGCGCCGGGTCGTGGAGCTGGCGCCCAAGACCACGCTGCCCGAGCTGGCCGAGGGCCTGGAATTCCTGGCCGTGATCCTGGACGCCGGCTTGCCCGAGGGCCAAGGCCGCGAACTCGTGCTCAAGGGGTTGGCCACCGGCTTCTTCGCCGGCCCGGTCTGGGACTTGGCCCGGGCCGTGGTCGAAGCCAAGCACAAGGGCGCCGCGGACGCCGACATCGTCCGCCAGGCGCTGACCGTCATTTCCGGCGCGGCCACGGCCGAGGCGGCCTTCTCCTCTCTCGGCGTGGCGGCCGAGACCTATGACGCCGGCCCCAAGGTCCTCGATCCCGCTTCCCCAGGTGCCGATGCCGACCAGCCGGCGCAGTCCGGCACCTCGCTTGCGGCCGTCGATTCCACCGATTCCGACGAGCTTGCGGTCGCCGAGAGCGCGGATACGGACAATGGGACGACCGTGGCCCAGGCCGACGGCGCCACGAACGGAAACTCCTCCGGGGCGGCCGGCGCTTCCGGCTCCTCGGGCGCGGGCAGCTCCGGCGGCTCGTCCGGCGGCTCCTCTGGCGATTCAGATGATTCTTCCGGTGACTCGGACAGCTCCGGCGGTTCGTCGGGCGGCTCCGGCGGCTCTTCCGGCGGCGGCGTGATCGTCGGCGGCAACGACGACGACGACCCCGACCTGATCCTGGCCGGCAGCCAGAAGTTCACCGTCAGCGGCCTGGTCGTGGGCTTCAACGAGGCCGAGAGCATGGTCCTGGCGACCTCCGCCGGCCAGGTTGTGGTCGAGGAGACCGGGCCGGCCGCGTTCTGGGCCAACCAGGGGCTCACCCGGCCCGTGGTGGGGGCTACGGTCAGTGTCGAAGGCCGTGTGGACGAGAGCGGCAGCTCGCCGCGCAAGGTGGCCTTCAGCCTGACCCTGGGCGAGACCGTGGTCATGCTGCGCGACGCGGACAGCGGCAAGCCGCAGTTCACCCGCCAGATAGATGACGCTCTCGACGTCACCCTGCTCGAAGCCCAGCCTTTCTCCGTCACCGGGCGTATCGCCGCGGTCCGGCCGCTCGACGGGGCCTTCCTGGTCGAGGGCGACGACGGCAGCCACTGGTCCGTCGAGGGCCTGGGCCCGACGGACTACTGGCAGAAGAACGGCCTGACCCGGCCCGCGGCCGGCACCCGGGCCACGGTCTCCGGCTTCAGCCAGCTCGCTGCCGAGGCGCCGCGCCATGTGGCTTTCCGCATCGCGCTGGCCGAGGGCGGGGAGCTGGCCCTGCGCGACGTTTTCACCGGGCTGCCCCTGTGGCAGGACGCGAGCTGCTCCGAGGATCCCAACCAGGCCATCTTCTCCGGCGCGTCCTTCAGCACCGAGGGCATGGTCGTGGACGTGGCCGAGGACGGCGTGGTCGTGGCCGCGGCCGAGGGCGACCTGACCATCACCGGGCTCGGGCCGGCGGCCTACTGGCAGAGCCTGGGACTCGATCTCCCGGCCATCGGCGATTTCATTTCCGCAGAAGGCTTCGTGCTCGGCGCCGGGCTGTCCGTGCGCTACCTGGCCGTGTCGGTGGTCCTTGGCGGCGAGACCGTGCCCCTGCGCGACGCGGTCAACGGCGTGCCGCTCTGGACCGGCCTTGCCGGCTCTCTGCCCACGCGGCTGTCGACCGAAGCCTTCGCCGTCGAGGGCACGGTCACGGCCATCGCGCCCGACGGCTCCATGGTCCTGGCTACCGGCGACACCAAATGGACGGTCTACGGGCTCGCTCCCTACCGCCACTGGCAGTCCCTGGGCCTGGCCGCGCCGGCCTTGGGCGACACGGTCCGGGCCGAGGGCCTCATCCTCGACCTGATCGACGAGCAACGTCCGTTGGCCTTCAGTCTCGGCCTGGACGGCGGGGCCGGGGTCACTTTGCGCCAGGCGGCCACCGGCCTGCCGGTGTGGTAGCAGAACCGGACAGGTGCAGAGCATGGCCGGCAACAGTCCAGATTTCCCCAGCCTCATTCAGGCCGCCCGGCGCGTCCTGAGGCTTTGCTGCCTGATCCTTCTGGCCGTCTTCTGCCTCGGCTTTGTCCCTTTCAGCCTTCCGGACGCTTTCGGCGCCGAGGCCGTGCCCCAGGAGACGGCGCGCAAGGCCGCGGTGCAGTATGCCCGCGAGCGCTGGCCGGGCTGCCGCCTGGTCAGCCTGACCCCGTATTACGCCTTGTCCGGCGAAGTGAACGCCTGGGCCGGGCAGGTGGTCAAGGACGCCGACGACCCGATCCAGAACGAGGCCGACCTGCTCGAAGCCCTGGGCGCGGTCGCGGCCACGGCAACGGGGGACACGGAAGAGGCCGCTGCGGAGCCGGCGGCCGAGCCCTCGGCCGACAGCGGCGCGATGCCCGCCTCGAACCGGCCCGATTCCGGGCGCCTGACCTCCTTGCTCTCGGCCGAATCCGGCCGGAGTCTGCCCATTCCGGGCGAGCCCGACGACCCCGAGCCCGAAGCCGAGACCTTCGACGCCGCGGATCTCGCCCTGCTGGCCGACCGGGTGGGGACGGTGCTCATCGCCGGCCGCTTCGATCTCTATCCGCTGCTCGAGCGTTTCGACGGCGTGGCCCCGCACGCGAAGACCGCCGCCGGCCAGGATGTCGGCCAGGCCGGGGCCAAGTCGGCCGCAGCCGCCAAGGCCTACTACCTCGGGCCGTTCCACGTGCTGCTGGCCAGCGGGGATGAGAACGGCACGCTGATCGAGGCGCGCAGCGGCCTGCGCCTGGCCTCGAGTGCGATGTCCGGCATCGACGGCGCCTTGCCGCCGGCGTCGGCGGACAAGAACGAGCTCACGCCGGCCTCGCTCTGGGCCGAGCTGGCCGGCGCTCCGGCGCGCAAATTGTCTTCTTCCGCATCCACCGGCACCTTCACCATCCCGGACACGGCCAAGCTGGTCGCCGGCGTGCCGTATTACCATCAGGACGACTACGGGGCCGAGGCCTGCGGGCCAACGGCCGCGGCCCAGGTGCTCGGCTACTGGGACGACAACGGTTTCGGCAACCTGGTGGACAACGGCACGAGCGCCACGGGCCACGTGGCCGAGCTGGTCTACGACCTGATGCAGGCCCAGGGCTACACATCCACCGGCACCGACGCCACGAAGATCGCCGCCGGCCTCACGGCCGTGTGCAACGCTCCAGCCTACGGCAACGGTCTCAATTTCGCCACCAGCTCCAAGTCCGCGCTCAACTGGACCAAGGACGTGACCGCCGAGCTCGACGCCGGCCGGCCCTTCGTCTACGCCAACACCGATCCGGCCCGCTATCCCGGCTGGTCCCACGCGACCACGGTGGTCGGCTACGACGCCTCCAAGGGCCACATCCTCTACCTGCACTGGAACTTCCCGCCCGATTCGCCCTACGAGCTCAACTGGGACAACGTCCCCCCGGACAACGAGCTGCAGATCAAGGTCCTGCCCAACTCCGCGCCCTTCACCTGCCAGCTTTCCGAAGACTTCGAGGGCGCCTTCCCCGGCGACTGGACGATTCTCAACAATGGCGCGACCGCCCTGGGCTGGGGCACGTCGGGCTACCGCAGCCACAACCAGAGCGTTGATCCGACCCCGCCGGGCGGAAATCCTGCCTATTCCCTTTACTGCGGCGGCGCGGGCAAGGCGCCCGGACCGTATGTCGACGGCGCCGACGCCTGGATCGTCCGCGGCCCCTTCAGCACGCTGGGCAAGGGCGCGGGCGAGTTCGCGGCGTATGCCTGGCGCGACCTGGCCACGAACGGCGCCGTCTCGCTCCTGGCCTCCCTCGACGGCGAAAGCTTCTATGGTTCTGCCTGGACAGGCCAAGGGCAAGCCTGGAACCGCCTGGCCCTCAATCTCGCCAAGGTCGAGGGCCTGGGCAACGTGCTGAACCAGCCCGCAGTCTGGCTCGCCGCGCGCTTCAAGAGCGAGGGCGGCGAGGTGGCCGAAGGCGTCTATCTCGACGACCTCGCGGTCAACCTCTACGCCATCAACGGCTGGTGGTGGAACTCCTCCCTGCCCGGCACGGGCATGTCCATGGAGGTCCAGGACGACAACCTGTTCCTGGCCTGGTACGTCTACGACGCCGCGGGACGGCCGGTCTGGTACGACTGCCTGGCCAAGCGCGTCGACGCAACGACCTTCTCCGGCGAGCTGCTCGAATGCAAGGGCCAGCCCCTGGGCCAGCCGTCGGGCGGTTTTGCCCAGGACGGCATCGGCACGGTCACGGTCAGCTTCAATTCCGCCAGCCGCGCCGTCTTCAGCTGGACGCTGGCGGGCGGCGCCACGGGCAGCGTGGCCGTGACCCGGCTGCTCGACGACGTGGCCCCGGGCGCCCGCGATCCGCGCAACCTGACCGGCTGGTGGTACGCCGCCAACTATCCGGGCATGGGCTTCTTCATGGAAGCCCAGGGCGGCATGCTCTACCTGGCCTGGTACCACTACCGCGAGGACGGCACGGCCCGCTGGTGGAGCCTTGGCGGCTCGCCCGACAATTTCCCGAGCGCCACCCGCAGCCTCTCCGGCACCTTCCTCGAATGGTCCGGCGGCCAGGCCATCGGCGGACCGCTCAAGTCGCCTGCGTCTGCCGAGCGCAGCGAGGCCAGCCTGACCTTCCTGCAGAACGGCACGGCCCAGCTCGTGGTTGACGGCGTGGTCTACCAGCTGGCCCGTTTCGACTTCCGCTACTACTAGCCCGCACGCTTTCAAGTCGTCCGGCGTCGTCGCCGATCCAGCGCGCGTGGACTTCAAGGCCGTTGCCTACCGTCCGCATCCACGATCCATGGATATCTGCACCCGTTGCTCCATGGAACCAGCGCCTGTGTTCCGGCTCCGGCCCGGGTTTTTTTCCGGCAGCCAGACCCGGGGCCGAAATAACGCCGCGGCCGCTCCCGGGCTGTAGACTCCGGGGCGGTCTCGCGCGTCTAAGGGTGTAAGACGAGCGAACGGGAGGTAGCCATGCGACGACGGACGATCTGCGCCCCGGTCGCGCCCGCCGAACCAGGGGCGCCGTGGGCGAGGGAGAGGGCCGAAGCCTCGGCGCCCGAGTATTGCCGGCAAGCGGATGATGCAGGCGCCGGCCGCCCGGTTTAAGCGGCCTGACAGGGGAGAGTGCATGCGCGAACAGGTTTTCGACCAGGATCTGACGGCTCTGGCCAGATCGGCCGCAGCCGGGAACCAGGCGGCGTTTGCCGCCCTGGCCGAGTCCTGCCACGCCCGCATCTTCCGCTACCTGGCCCGCAAGACCGGATCAAGGCACCTGGCCGAGGACCTGACCCAGGACGTGTTCGTCAAGGCCCTGCGCCACATCGGCAGGCTGACCGAGCCGGAGCGGTTCGTCGGATGGCTGTATGGTATCGCCCTGAACCGCCTGCGAGACCATGCCCGCCACCTGAAGCTGCGCCGCCTCCTCTTCCTGCCGTCGGGCAACGGCTCCGGGCCGCCCGAGGACGTGCCGGACCCGGCCGACGACCTGGCTGAGGTCGGCCGGAAGGAATTCTGGCAGCGCGTGGCGGAGTTTTCCGCCGGGCTCTCGGCGCGCGAACGGGAAGTCTTCGGCCTGCGATTCCTGGATGGGTTGCAGCTCTCCGAGGTGGCCGAGGCCCTGGGCGTGAGCCAGAGTGCGGTCAAGACCCACCTCTCCCGGGCGGTGGCCAAGTTCAGGGATGACACGGCCTTCATGGCCTTTCTCGAAGGAGAACGCAGATGACGCACGCTACGCACCTTGATCCGCAGACCCTGGCCGCCCTCGCTGCCGGCGCGACTGCCGGGCCGGACGCCGCCGAGCATCTGACCGGCTGTTCGGCCTGCCTGGCCGAGCTGTCCCGGCTGACCGGGGCCCTGGCTCGGCTCGAAGCCCTGGCCGCGGACCATGCGCCGCGCCCGATACGGCCGCTACGGCTAACCGCCTGCACCCCGGCCGCCCCCCGCCTGCGCCCGGCGCTGATCGGCCTGGCCGCCAGCGCCGCCACCGTGGCCGTCGCCGCCGGCCTTCTCCTGACCCTGGGCCGCGGCCCGGCTTCCACCCTGGAGAGCGGGCTCGAGACCGCCTTCATGGAGGAGGTCCGAGCCCTGGCCGAGGATCCCCTGCCTGCCTTCTACCAGGAGCTCGTTCCTGATACCGGTGCGTCGCTCGATGCGGCGCCTTCGCCCCAGACCTCAACTCCGGACGCGACGTCCGGCGCACTCAGCAAAGGACGGATGGCATGACCCTACGCAGCCTGACAGCCTGCCTGCTCCTCACGCTCTGCCTGCCGGCCCTGGCCGTGGCCCAGGAGCTGCCCCTGGGCAAATGGTGGACCATCGAGAAGATCGCGGAGCCCATGAACCTGACCAAGGAGATGAAGGACAAGCTCGATGGGCTCTATCTGGAGACCCGCAGCCGGCTCATCGACCTGAAGAGCAGCGTGGAGCGCGAGCAGCTGAACCTCGACCGGCTGATGATGAAGGACCCGCTTTCCGAAACCGAAGTCATGGCCCAGTTCAAGAAGCTCGACGCCGCGCGCAGCGCGCTGAACGCCGAGCGCTTCCACCATGTGGTCCAGGAACGCGCCATTATCGGCATCGACCGCTTCCAGAGGCTCGAGAAGCTCTTCCGCGAGATGCGCCCCAAGCGCGCTCCCGGCGGCCCCGGCGGCCCGGGAATGCCGGGCGGCCCCGGTGAGCCCGGCGGCCCCGACGGGCCTGACGGACTGGACGGACACGGCCCGGCCGGCGGCCCGCAGCCGTAGAGCCCCCTCTCCATCCCTATGTCCGGCGGCGGGAGCAAGTATGCTCCCGCCGCCTTCTTTTCATTTGCCTTCCGGCAGGTTAGGCTTGTTTCATGACCCGCGGGCCGGGCCCGCATGTCGCGGAAGGGGATTGTCAAACGTTGGTCATATATGTAATATTGCGGTAACACTGTTTCTCCGCATGCGGCGGACAGTCGGGGGGGTATGACACCAGAGGGTCAGGCCCAGGTCCTGGGCGACTCCGCGAGCCCGGCAGTGACCGTCGAGGTCGCCGCCGACGCCATGAGCGCGCGCGTCACCGGCTTTCGTCCGGCGGCCGCCGGCGCCCCGGCCTTGTCCGTGGAGGACATCCTGGCCGCGCTGGAGGCTGTGGGCGCCGTGGCCTGCTTCGACCATGACATGATCGCCCAGGCGGTGATCAAGGCCCAGGGCGGCGAGGATCTAACCGGGCTGGTCCTGGCCAGGGGCGAGCCGCCCGCCGATTCCTGCGACGCCGAGCTCAAAGCCCTCGGCGACATCACCAACCCGGTGTTCAGCGGCGACCTCATCGGCCGCATAATTCCCGCCGTCCAGCCCACGGTCGGCCAGAACGTGCGCGGCGTCGACCTCCTGCCGCGCCGGCCCGTGCGCCCCCGCGAGCTGCGCGTGCCGCCGGGCTCCGGCCTGCGCTTCAACGAGGCCTCCGGCGAGCTGACCGCCGAGCGCTACGGCCTGGTCTGCCAGGACGGCGAGGAGGTCCGACTCCTGCCGCTGCTGCGCGCCTCCAAGGATCGCCTGCGCCTGACCGCCGACATCTACGCCACGGACTTTTTCGGCCGGCCGGTGACAGCCGCCCGGCTGGCCGAGCTGCTCGGCGCCATGCACGTGAGCGTCCCCCTCGACCGGGATGCGGTAGAGAAGAGCCTGGCCACTGCCCGGACCGGCGACGGCGTGGTCCGGGGGGTGGTCGTCGCCCGGGGCATCGCGCCCTTGAACGGCGAGGACGGCCGCTTCGACAGCCCGTATCAGCTGAAACTCTGTGCCGGCGCGACCGACGAGCACGGCCGGGTGGACTACTACGAGCGCGGGCTCATCCGCTCGGTCAATGCCGGCGACGTCCTCGGCCGCCTGGTCCGGGCCAAGAAGGGCGTGCCCGGCCGCGACATCTACGGCAACATGATCGCGGCCATGGACGGCCGCGAGACGGACATCGTCCCGGGCGAAGGCGTGGAGGTCAAGCCGGACACGAATGAGTTCCTGGCGACCATGGACGGCATGGTCGTCTTCACCGGCAACCGCCTGTTCGTTTCCGAGACCTGCGAGATCGCGGGCGACGTCAACTTCGCCACCGGCAACGTGCGCATGGACAAGGGCTCGGTGCTCATCCGGGGCAGCATCTGCGACGGCTTCACGGTCCAGAGCGCGGGCAACGTCTCGGTCGAGGGCTCCATCGAGAGCGCCACGGTGCTGGCCGTGGGCGACGTCATCGTGCGCGGTGGCGTCGCCGGCAAGGGCGGCGGCGTGGTCAAGGCCGGCGGCTCGGTGGTCGCTGCCTACCTCTCCAACGTCCGGGTGGAGGCCGGCGGCGACATCCTGGTCAACGGCGAGGTGGTCACCTGCCAGCTCACGGCCGGCGGCCGCATCCGGGCCTCGGGCAGCCGGGGCAAGATCATGGGCGGTGCGGTCCGGGCCGAGCTCGGCCTGGAAGCCGCGGACGTGGGCTCACACCTGGGCGTGGTCTCCACGGTCAGCGTCGGCACGCCGCCCGAGCGCGACGAGGAGCTTGTTGCCGCGCGCCGCGCGCTCAAGCAGACCATCGAGAAGATCGATGCGGGCCTCGGGCACGAGGACCCACGCAAGCTCCTGGAGCGCACGTCGCCCGAGAAGCGCAAGGTGCTGGTCAAAATCATCGAGGCCCGCATCACCGCGCGCCGGCAGCTCGAGGAGGTGGAGAAGGCTATCGCCGAGGACGAGATCCGGCGGCGCTCGAGCATGCGGGCCAAGGTCCGCGTGCCGGGATCGATCCACGCCGGCACCAAGGTCCTGCTCTACGAGCAGCCGTTCACGGTCACCGACGAGCTGAAGGGCGCGGTCATCTTCTTTGACCACGAGCAGGGCCGTCCGGTGGCCGGACGGCCGGGCTGAACCGCGCCATCCCGAAAAAAGCCCCGGGCTTTCCCTTGCCAAAGAATCTTCGTTGGTTTATGGAAATTTCCCCGCGGAGAGGTGCCCGAGCGGCCGAAGGGGTACGACTGGAAATCGTATGCACCGGGAACGGTGCCGTGGGTTCAAATCCCACCCTCTCCGCCATAAAGGGCTCTTAGCCGGGAGTCGCTCCCGGCTTGAGCGGAAACCGGGCGGCGGCAGCGCCGCGAACCCCGTCAGGCCCGAAAGGGAGCAGCGGTAACGGTTGCTGTCGGGTGCCTGGTTTCCATTCAAAGCGCGGAAGATTCATGAATCTTCCGCGCTTTTTTTATGTGGCCGGGCGGGGAAGAGCGAGAAAAGAAGCCGTGAAGTGAGGAGAGGCGAGGGGCGGTTGCACACCCCCCCCCGGCGAACCGCGATCATCGTTTGGTCGGCCGGCGAGACCTAACCCACGACTGCCGGGCCGATCCGTACGAGATCGTTTTGCCCGTGCCCGCGGTACTCATTGGATTTTTGGGGCTTCCCGGCTTTTCACGGCCACAGCCTGTTCCGTCTGTGAGGTCTCCGACACGGTCATTGCCGGCTCGGCCATCTCGGCCACGGCCAGCATGGCCATGAGGGTCCCGACCATCCGCCCTGGCAGCGCGCCCAGGAAGGCCCCGGCCATGGCTCCGAGCCCCGCGGCCAGATAGGCCCAGGGCAGGCTCCACAGCGCCAGGCAGCCGAGAAGCGCGCAGAACGCGCCGGCGAAGCCGCCGAGCACCGCGCCTTCGAAGCTCGCGTCTCCGTTCTCGGCCAAGCCACGGCGCGCGTACTGGGCAAAGGCCCGCAGGAGGGCGCTGGCCAGGCCGCCGAGAAAGCCGCCGAGCATGACCGCGAGCGCGCCGAAAAAGGCCAGGGCGATCATGTCCGCGGCCGGGGCGCCGGCCTCCAGGGCGCCGAGCGCGCCGGCCGCCGCGCCGGCCAGCAGCGAGCCAAGGAAGGCCTTGCGCGTCAGCCGCCTGAGCGCGCACAGCTCCTGGTCGTCGCGGGCGAAGCCGGCGGCGGCCAGCGCCAGCCAGTCGTCGTCCGCTTCGTCCTCGTCGGCCATGAAGGCCTCGACCTCCAGAGGTTCCGGCTCAAAGCTCCGGTCCACGCCGCCTCCTTGTCCACACGGCAATCTCGGCAAAAGCTTCCCCTCGGGCTCAAGTTTTGCCAGAATCGTGCCCATGACGCCGCGCATCCTCGACCTGGCTCAGATCGCAGCCCTCGGCCGGCCCCGGCCCCTGGTCGGCGGCAAGGCCCTGGCTCTCGCCCGACTGGCCGCGGCCGGCTTTGCAGTGCCGGAGGGCTTCTGCCTGACCGCCGCGGCCTACAGGGAGGTTATCCGCCATGCGGACCTCGAGGCGGCCATCGACCGTCTCCTGGGCTCGATCGACCTCGCCGCGGCGCGCTTCGAGGAAATCTGGGACGTATCGCTCGCCATCCGCAACATCTTTCTCCGGGCCGAGCTGCCACAGTCGCTCACCGCCGAGCTTGCGAACCGGGCCGAGACCCTGGGCGGCGGACCGCTCGTCGTGCGCTCCTCGGCCCCGGGTGAGGACGAGACGGGCGCCTCGTTCGCCGGCCGGCACGAGAGCGTGGTCGGCGTGCGCGGGGGGGACGCGCTCCTGGAGGCCGTCCTCCGGGTCTTTGCCTCGCTCTGGTCCTACCCGGCCCTGCTCTACCGCCGCGAGCTGGGCCTCGACCCGGCGGGCAGCGCCATGGCCGTGCTCGTCCAGCGCCTCATCCCGGGCGAGGCCTCGGGCGTGGCCTTCAGCCGGCACCCGGCCCGGCCCGACGAGGCCGTGGTCGAGGCGGCCTGGGGTCTCAACCAGGGCCTCGTGGACGGCCTCGTGGCCCCGGACCGCTGGCGTTTCGCGCAAGACGGCTGCCGGCCGCTGGCTTTCGAGCCGGCCGAGCGCAGCCGGCTCATGGTCCTCGGCCCCGGCGGGCCGGAGCTGGTGCCGCTCAAACCCGACCGGGCCGGCCGAGCGCCGCTGAGCGACGAGCAGGCCGCGGCGGTCTGCGCCCTGGCGCGCCGGGCCGAGGAGACCTTCGGCCGGCCTCAGGACGTGGAATGGACCTATGCCGGCGGCCGGCTCTACGTGCTCCAGTCCCGGCCGGTGACTGCCGGGGCGCTGGAGGCCGGGGAGAGGCCCTGGCAGGCCGCGGACCGCCGGCCGTGGGAGGCGAGCCTCGCGCGCAGCTTCGCGAGCCTGAAGACACTGCGCACCCGGGTGGAGGGCGAGATACTTCCGGCCATGGCCGAGGCTGCCGAGGCCATGCGCAGGCCTGCTCCGGAGACGCTGGACGCCGCCGCCCTGGCCCGGGAGATCGAGCGCCGCCGGGCGGTCCTGGGTCACTGGCGCGACGTCTACCACGCCGAGTGCGTGCCCCTGGCCCACGCCGTGCGCCTCTTCGGCCAGGCCTACAACGACGCGCTCAAGCCCGTGGACCCCTTCGCCTTTGTCGATGCCCTGGCCGGCAGCGATCTCTCGGCGCTCCGGCGCAACGCGCTGCTCTCCGGGATGGCGGCCATGGTCCGCGCCGATCCGGGGCTGGTCCCGCACCTTAAGGCCCGCGACCTCGCGGCCCTGCCGCCGGACTTTCGCCAAAATTACGAGACCTTCGTCGCCTCTTTCGGGGATCTGGCCTGCAACCCGGCCTGGTGCGAGGAGGGGGCCGCGGGCATCCTGGGCGTGGTGGCCAAGCTTGCCCGGCTGCCGGGGCAGGCGTTGCCGGACGATGATGCGGACGCCGGGGGCGGCGCGGCCGAACGTTTCCTCGCGGCCGTGGCGCCGGAACGCCAGGACCGAGCCCGCGATCTCCTGGACCTGGCCCGGGCCGCCTGGCGCCTGCGCGACGACGACAACCTGGCCCTCGGCCGGGTCGAGGCCCGGCTGCTCGAGGCTCTGGCCGAGGGCAGGCGCCGCCTGGCAGCCGCCGGCCGCGCCGACGCCAGGACCATGCCCGACGCCGCCGTGGCCCAGTGCCTGGAGCATCCCGATTGCACGCCACAGGCCGCGGAGGCCGAGAAGATTGCGCCGACCCGCGGATTCCGCCGCCTCGCCGGCCATCCGGCCGGGCCGGGCCTGGCCCAGGGGCCGGCCCGGGTCATCCGCGAGCCCAGGGACCTCTACACCCTGGAGCCGGGCGAGATACTGGTCTGCGACGCCCTCGACCCGAACATGACCTTTGTCGTGCCCCTGGCCGCGGGCATCGTCGAGCGCCGCGGCGGCATGCTCGTGCACGGCGCGATCATCGCCCGCGAGTACGGCCTGCCCTGCGTCACCGGCGTGGCCCGGGCGACCGAAATCATCGCCACGGGCGAGCGCCTGACCGTGGACGGCTACCGCGGCGAGGTCCTGGTCCACGCCCCGCGGGCCGAAGACGAGCCTAGCGCCAGCCCAGATCCAGCTCCAGGTCGTCCGGCGCCTTGAGCGCCACGCCGTAGGTCACGGTCTTTTTTGAGGCCTTGGCCACGTCGAAGAGCCAGACAAAGGCCTGGTCCTCCTCCTTGGCCGGCTTGGGCTCGAAGCTGAAGGCCAGCTCGATGCGCTCGTCGCGCGGCTGGGGCTTTGGCTCCTCCAGGCGCACGGCCACGGGCCAGGGTTTGTCGTTCTGGACTTCGAAGGCCCACTTCCAGGCATAGCTCTGCTTGGACTTGAACAGCCCGCGCTCGCCAGCCCGGCGTTCGAGCTCGGTCACCTTCACCCGGACCTGCGGGTCGTTGCCGAAATATATCTTCTTCTCCAGGCCCTGGAAGCTGAAGGCGCGCTTGCCGACCAGCGCGCCGTCCACCAGCCACAGGGCCGGTCCCGAGGGCATGTCCGCGGCCTCCTTGAGGGTCAGCTCCGCGCGCAGGAAGGAGGCCTCGCTCACCCCCGGGCGGATGAGATAGGTGAAGGCGGCCTCGAGCTTGGTTTCCGAGATGCGCAGGCGCTGCCTGGGGCCGGCGGCCACGTGGCGCGCGCCCAGGTCCCAGACGGCATAGGTCGTGCGGCGCTCGAGCTCGGGCTCGGTCGGCGGCGGGGCGCCGGCGGTGTCGGCCTCCATGGCCATGGTCATGCGGTTCGGGGCCGCCGGGGCGGCCTTGGCCAGGGGGCGCAGCTCGGGCCGCGGGCCGATGACCCAGCCGGGCAGCTCCGGCGGCTCGATCCGGCCGCGCTGGGGCAGGGTGGCCAGGAGCACGCGGGTCTGCCAGTCCGCGCCCGTGGACTGCCAGACCTCGGCCTCGAAGCCGAGCTCCACCACCTTCTCGCCGGGTCTGGCGTTCAGCCGGTAGACCGGCGACCAGCCGCAGCCGCCCACGCTGTATTCGTATTCGGCCTGCATCTGCCCCGAGACCGGGCCGGAGACGGCGAGCGCCACCTGCCAGACCTTCTCCGCCCGGCCGACCAGCGCGGCCAGCTTGTCCTCAAGGTCTTTGAGGGCCTTTTCCCTCTCGGCCAGGGGTTTTTGCAACGCGGCCAGGTCCGTTGCGGCCTTCTCCACGCTCGCGCCGAGCGTCTCGGCGAGCTTGGCGGCGCCGGAGGGGTCTGGCGCCTCGCCGGGGGTCAGCGTCTTCCAGAAGCCGAGCTGGGCTGCCAGGCTGTCGACTTTGGCCTTCAGCTGGTCGCGGGCGGTCCGGGCCGCCTCCACCTGGGCTTTGACCTCCGCGACCTTGGCCTGGTCCGTGCGCTCCACTGACTCGAAGGACAGGTCGATCAGGCTGCGCTCGGCCGGCAGCTTGAGGGTCAGGCTCTGCGGGTCGGCCGCGGCCGGCAGGGTGAGGCTCGCCGTCGCGGCTCCGGTCGCGCCGCGCGAGAGGGCGAGGGACGCCTTCTCCGAGACCTGGGCGCTGCCCGGATAGACGGTCACTGAGACGATTTCGGCCGCGGCAGGCGAGGCCAGGGCCAGGATCAGGAGGAGACCTCCGACGAGAGAGGCGGTGCGGGCGTGTGCCATGTTTTCCTCGTTCTGTTTGCAGATCGCGCGGGTTCTGATAAGACCCGTATCACGAGAGAGGGGAGAGCGGAAGATGATCGCAGCCGAGGAAGCCCTCGATTCCGGGCCTGACATGGCCGCCCCGGCGGCGCTCTTGGTGCGCTTCGCCCATCTCCTGACGCCGGCGCTGCCCGGCCCGGTCCTGGACCTGGCCTGCGGCGCGGGCGCGAACGGGCTCTACCTGGCTGCGCGCGGGCTTCCGGTGATCCTGTCCGACCGCGCCGCCGACCGCCTGGCCGTGGCCCGGGCCGCGGCCCGCCGGGCCGGGATCGAGGCCGTCATCTGGCAGGTGGACCTGGAGCGCTCCGGTGAAAATCCCCTGCCCGAGCGCACCTACGGCGCGATCCTGGTCTTCCGCTACCTCCACCGGCCGCTGCTGCCCTGCATCGACAAGGCCCTGAACCCCGGGGGCTTGATCGTCTACGAAACCTACCTCGCGGCCCAGGCGGCCATCGGCCGGCCGAAGAATCCGGATTTCCTGCTCAACCCCGGCGAGCTGGCCCGCTCCTTCGCCGGATACGAGATCCTGCACGCCTTCGAGGGCGAGCTGCCGGGTCCGCGCCGCTTCGCGGCCCAGCTCGTCGCCCGCAAACCGTCAACCTGAAGGAGAGCGCCATGCGCAAGGAAACCGTCGGCTTCATCGGGCTCGGCATCATGGGCCAGGCCATGGCCGCAAACGTGCTGAAAGCCGGCTGGCCGCTCCTGGTTTGGAACCGCAGCCCCGGCCCGGCCGAGGCCTTGGCCGTCAAGGGCGCGCTGGTGGCCGGCAGCCCGCGCGAGCTGGCCCGCAAGGTGGACGTGACCATCTGCATGCTGACCGGCAACGAGGCCGTGAGCGAGGTGCTCTTCGGCGAGAACGGCTTGGCCGAGGTCCTGGGGCCGGGCAAGACGCTTCTCAACATGAGCACCATCGCCCCGGCCCTGGCCGAGGAGTTCTCCGCGCGCTTGGCGGCCAAGGGAGCGGACTACCTCGACTGCCCGGTCTCGGGCAGCAAGAAGCCGGCCGAGGAGGGCACGCTCATCGTCCTGGCCGGCGGCAAGGCCGATGTGGTCACGACCCGTGAGCCGCTGCTTCTGTCCATGGCCCAGAAGGTCATCCACTGCGGCCCGGCCGGCAAGGGCTCGCTGATGAAGATGACCGTGAACCTGCTGCTCTCGGTCATGAACGCGGGCCTGGCCGAGGCCGTGGGCTTCGGCGCGGCCGGCGGCCTGGCCGTGGGCACCATGCTCGAGGTCATCCTCAGCGGGCCGCTCTCCTGCGGGCTCTTCAAGCTGAAAGCGCCCATGCTCGAGGCCGGGGCCTTCCCTGCCCAGTTCCCGCTCAAGCACATGGCCAAGGACCTGAAATACGTCTCGGACACGGCCTATGCCCAGAAGACGCCGGTGCCGCTGGCCCTCTCGGCCTTGACCCTGTACACCGCCGGCCTGGCCCAGGGTTGCGGCGACGAGGACTTCGCCGCCGTGGCCAAGGTCCTCGGCCTGCTCGCCGGCCGGGAGTAGCTGTGCGGGCCGGGGACGGGGCCAAAAGCCTTGACCCCGGCCCGGGGCTGTGGAAGATTCCCCCACGCCCCGGCTTTGCCGCAACCTGCCGACAACATGGAACATTCATGCCGCAATCCAACATAGCCGACCTGCACCGCCTGGTCTGGCTGGCCCTGTGCGCCGCGCTCATGGCCGTGGGCTCCTACGTCTCCATACCCGTGGGCGCCGTGCCCTTCACCATGCAGACCTTCTTCGTCATGCTGGCCGGTTTGATCCTCGGCCCCGTCCGCGCGCCATTGGCCGCCGCGCTCTTCGTCGCCGCCGGGCTGCTGGGCCTGCCGATCTTCGTCGGCGGCCGCTCCGGCCTGGCCGTCCTGCTCGGGCCCACCGGCGGCTATCTCTTCGGCTACATCCTGGCCGCCGCGGCCATCGGCGCCGGCAGCATGGGCCGCCCGGACGCGCGTGTCCTGCGCCTGGGCCTGGCGGTCCTGGCCGGTCTGGTCTGCATCTACCTGCCCGGCGTCGTCCAGCTGAAGCTCGTCCTGGCCTTCGACTGGCCCAAGGCCCTGGCCGTGGGCTTCGCCCCCTTCATCCTCTGGGATATCATCAAGGCCGTCCTGGCCGTCGTCACCTACCGCTTTCTCGCGGCCCGCAGGCTGCTGCCCCGGTGATCACCCTCACCGACCTCGGCTACGACTACCCCAGCGGCGGCCCGGCGCTTGAAGGCGTGAGCCTCCACCTGCCCGCGGGCGCTCTCATGGTCCTGGCCGGGGTCAACGGCTCGGGCAAGTCCACGCTGCTCTCCCTCCTGGCCGGCATCTTCACCCCCACCGCCGGCCGCCTGGCCATCGGCCCCTGCACCTCCCCAAAGGACTGCCATCGCTTCCGCGAGCTGGTCAGCCTGGTGGTCCAGGACTCCGACCTGCAGATCGTCGGCGCCACGGTCAGCGAGGACCTCTGCCTGGGCCTGCCTCCGGCCGACGCCGCCGGCCTGGCCCGGGCGCGCGGCATGGCCGAGCGCTTCGGCCTCGCCCCCCTCTGGGAGGCCCCGGTCCAGACCTTGTCCGGCGGTCAGAAACGCCGCCTGTGCCTGGCCGCCGCCCTGCGTGACCAGCCCCAGGTCCTGGTCCTCGACGAGCCCTTCGCCAACCTCGACTACCCCGGGGTGGCCATGATGCGCGAGATCATCGCCGACAACAAAGGCCGCGGCCTGACCCAGATCATCGCCGCCCACGACGTGGAACCGCTGGCCGACCTGGCCGACTCCTGGGCCGTCCTCGCCGCCGGCCGCCTGGCCCTCTCCGGCACCGCCGACGAGGTCTTCCCCCGCCTGCGCGACCACGGCGTCCGCCCCCCCTGCGCTTGGCTCCTTGGCCGCGATCTTCGGCCGTGGTGACGGGCCTCCGGCGGCCAGGGGAGCTGCCCCCCCTTGACCCCGCAGTCTGAAAACCCCATCGGTGAACGCTCAACGCGAAGAGGAAAGCATGATCACCACCACGCTGTTTCCAGGGCGCTACGTCCAGGGCCGCGGGGCGCTGTCCCGCCTGGGCGCGGAGCTGGCCCGTCTGGGCGACCGGCATCTGCTCGTCTGCTCGCCGCATCCTTTGACCCACCTCATCCCACCCATCTTGCCGTCCATCGAGCAGGCCGGGGCCGTACGCCTGGAACGCTTCGCCCGGGAATGCACGGACAACGAGATCGGCCGCCTGCTGACCCGGGCCCAAGAGTTCAAAGCCCGGACCATCACCGCCGTCGGCGGCGGCAAGACCCTGGACACGGCCAAGGCCGTGGCCGCGCTGGCCAAGGTTCCGGTCGCGGTGGTGCCGACCATCGCCTCCACGGACGCGCCGTGCAGCTCGGTCTGCGTGGTCTACACGCCTGAAGGCGTCTTCCAGCGCATGAACCTGCTGCCCGGGAATCCTGACCTGGTCCTGGTGGACACGGAGGTCATCGCCCGGGCTCCGGCACGCTACCTGGCGGCGGGCATGGGCGACGCCCTGGCCACTTGGTTCGAGGCCGAGTCCTGCCGCATCAGCCGGGGGCGCAACATCGCCGGCGACACCGGCTCGATGACCGCCTATGCCCTGGCGCGGCTGTGCTACGAGACGGTCCGGGACCATGGCTTGGCCGCGCTCACCGCCTGCGAGGCCGGCGTGGTCACCCCGGCCCTGGGGCGCGTGGTGGAGGCCAACACGCTCCTGAGCGGCCTGGGCTTCGAGAGCGGCGGCCTGGCCGCGGCCCATTCCATACACAACGGCCTGACCGCGCTGCCTGCCACGCACCGCCTCTACCACGGCGAGAAGGTGGCCTTCGGCACGCTGGCCTCCCTGTTCCTCACCGACCAGCCCCCGCGCCTGGTGGACGAGGTCTACGCCCTGTGTTCCGCGCTCGGCTTGCCGACCACCTTCTTCGGCCTGGGGCTCGACGGGGTCGCGGACCAGGACCTCAAGCTCGTGGCCGAAAAGGCCTGCGCCGCGGAGGAGAGCATCCACAACGAGCCGGTGGAGATATCCCCGGACCTGGTCCTGGCCGCCCTCAAGGCCGCCGACGCCGAGGGCCGCCGCCGCAAACCAAAGGCCGCCACGAGGTGAAGAACGCACCGGACCGAGACGGATTCTGGACCCTCGGCCGATCGTCCGCACCGACCCGAATTCTCTTCACCCTCACCGGCCATCTTTCTCTTCGCGGTCCGCAGGCCCAATGCGGGCCATGATTCGCCCTTCGCCACCAAACTGAAAATCGAAGCAGACCGGTGTTCTTCATACCGGCCTGCTTCGATTTTCAGACTGCGGGGTCAAGGGGGATCATCCCCCTGGCGGGGTGCAGGGGCAGCGCCCCTGCACCCCGGAGGCATTCCTCCCCTACATGGTCAGGCTGACGCGCTCCGGGGTGAGGCGGCGCTCCAGGCGGGTGGCGAGGATGCTCAGGCAGTAGCAGCAGACGAAGTAGAGGGCGGCGACGGTTGAGTAGATCTCGAAGGGGTAGACCATGAGGCGGTTGTTCAGGCCCTGGGCGACGAAGGTCAGCTCGAGGACGCCGATGACGTAGGCCAGCGAGGTGTCCTTGAAGATGGCGATGAACTGGCCGACGATGGCCGGGATCATCTGTTTCAGGGCCTGGGGCAGGATGATCTTGCGCATGGTCTGGAGGGTGGAGAGGCCGGTGGAGTAGGCGGCCTCGGACTGGCCCGGGGCGACGTTTTCGATGCCGGCGCGCACGATCTCGGCCAGGTAGGCGCCGGTGAACAGGGTCAGCGCCAGGGTGGCGGACCAGAAGACGTCGAAGAAGGTGTTGAAGAGCACCGGCACGAAGAAGTAGACCCAGAAGATGACCATGATCAGAGGCGTGCCGCGGATGATCTCGATGTAGGCCAGGGAGGGCAGGCGCAGGACGCGGTTCTTGGAGGTCCGGCCGATGCCCACGGCGAGGCCGATGAAGAAGCTGACGGTGATGGCGATGACGGCCATGATGATGGAGAAGGACAGGCCGCCGAGGCCGAAGAACAGCTCGTGGGCGTCGCCCCTGGGGAAGCGCCAGATGAGGAGCGTGCGGAAGTTGTCGAAGATCACCTGCCAGTTGAAGCCGAGCAGGCCCAGGGTGGTTTTGTAGGCGATGAGGGCCAGAAAGGCGACGAAGGCGGCTTTGCCGAGGAGGACGAGCCCTTTGCCCAGGTAGCGCAGGGCGGTGTGGAGCAGGGCTTGGGTCCGGGAGTAGGTCAGGCTGAGCTCGCGGCCCGGGGAGCGGCCCTGGCGCATGGGGCGGAACATCTTTTCGCGCACGGCGGCGTTCCACAGGCGGGCGAAGGGGCCGGGCAGGCGGGAGGCGCGCCGGGCCATGGACTCGACTTTGAGGCGGCGGTTGACGGCGTTCATGACCGCGGAGATGGACAGGGACACAACCAGGTAGAGGGCGGTGGCCGCGGTGGTGGCCTCGAAGCCCTTGAAGGTCAGCGATTCGATCTGCTGCGAGGACCAGCAGAGCTCGGGCACGCCGACGACGATGGCCAGCGAGGAATTCTTCATGTTGGACAGAAGCTCGCTGCCCAAGGGGGGGATGATGGTCCGGAAGGCCAGCGGCAGGATGATGCGGGTAAGGACCTGGACGTAGCTCAGGCCCGAGGAGTAGGCGGCCTCGAGCAGGCCCTTGGGGATGGACTGCAGCCCGGCGCGGACGACCTCGGCGACAAAGGCGCCGGAGTAGATGGACAGGCCCAGGGTGGCGGAAAGAAATTCGAAGTTGACCACGCCCAGAAAGTGGAGGTCGAAGACGAACTGGCGGAGGTTGTCGGGCAGGGCCCGGGGGAAGGCGAAATACCAGAAGAAGAGCTGGACCAGCAGCGGGGTGTTGCGCATGAGCTCCACGTAGGCCGTGGAGATCCAGCGCATGGGTTTGAAGCGCGACAGCCGGCCCAGGCCGAAGAGGGTGCCGAGGAGGACCGCGGCCACGGAGCTGACGACCGAGATGATGATGGTGAGGCGCAGGCCCTTCAGGAGCTCGAAGCCGAGGTTGACCTTGTAGGTCGGGTTCTCGGTGTAGAGCACGGACCAGTCGAAGTGGTAGCCGAACTCGAAGACGAAGCCCCAGTAGTAGGCCATGCACAGGGCCAGGGCCGCGAGCACGGTGTTCTGGACCCAGGTCTTCTCCAGCCAGAATCGGATCATGCGCGTATCGCCTCGGAAAACGGCGAGCCCGACGTGTCCGCCGGGCTCGCTGGGATTGATTCGGTACTAGCGGCCTACGGCCACATCTCGATCTTGCTGGTCATGGGGAAGGCGTACGGGGTGTCGGGGCCGTACCACTTGTTGTAGATCTTCATGTAGGTGCCGTCGGCCCAGATGTCCTGGATGGCGAAGTTCACGGCGTCGCGCCAGGCGGAGTCGTCCTGGGGCAGGCCGATGCCGTAGGGCTCGTCGGAGAAGAAGTCGCCGACCAGCTCGTACTGTCCGGGCTCCTTGGCGGCGTAGCCGACGAGGATGGTGGAGTCGGTGGACCAGCCGGCGACGCGGCCCATCTGCAGGGCCTGGAAGCACTCGGATTCCTTCTGGAAGCTGATCACGTTCTGGGCGAAGTTGGGATCGCCGAGCTTCTGCAGCAGGTTTTTCACGTTGATCTCGGAGGTGGTGCCCTGCATGGTGGCGATCTTCTTGCCCACGAAGTCCTTCAAGTCCTTGAACTGGCCCTTCTTGGCCATGATCTTCTGGCCGTCGAAGAAGTAGGTGATGGAGAAGTCGATGGACTTGTCGCGCTCGCGCTTGTGGGTCATGTTGGCCACGGACATGTCGATGCGGCCTTCCTGGACAAAGGCGATGCGGGTCTTGTTGTTGACCGCCACGCGCTCGATCTTGGCGCCCAGGCGCTTGACGATCTCCTCGGACATGTCCACGTCGAAGCCGACCCATTCGCCCTTGTCGTTGTAGAAGGCGCCGGGAATGGAGTCGGTCATGATGCCGACGCGCACGAGCTTGTCCTTCATCACCTTGTCGTAGGTCGCGCCGGCGTGGGCCGCGGCGGCGACAAGCATGACGGCCAGGCTGAGAACGAGGATCTTGGCCAGTTTCATGGAACCCTCCTTTAGCTGTTGAACGACTCGAAAAGCCCTGCAAAACCTGAAGAAACAGCCCCGCCAGGCTGGCGGCGGCAGCAACGCCTAATGGGAGAGTATCTTGCTCAGGAAGTCCTTGGTGCGCTCCTCGCGCGGGGCGGTGAAGAAGGCGTCGGGGGTGTTCTCCTCCACCAGGGAGCCGGCGTCCATGAAGATGATGCGGTCGGCGACCTCGCGGGCGAAGCCCATCTCGTGGGTCACGCAGACCATGGTCATGCCGTCGTTGGCCAGGTTCTTCATGACGTCCAGGACCTCGTTGATCATTTCCGGGTCGAGCGCGCTGGTCGGCTCGTCGAAGAGCATGATCTTGGGGCGCATGGCCAGGCCCCGGGCGATGGCCACGCGCTGCTGCTGGCCGCCGGAGAGCTGGCTCGGGTAGCTCATGGCCTTGTCCGGGATGTTGACCTTCTCCAGGAGCTCCATGGCCAGCTGCTCTGCCTCGCGCCGGGGCGTCCTGCGCACCAGGACGGGGGCGAGGCTCACGTTCTCGAGCACGGTCATGTGCGGATAGAGGTTGAACTGCTGGAAGACGAAGCCGACCTCGGCGCGGAGCATGGTCAGGTTCAGCTTCATGTCCGAGAGGTCCAGGCCGTCCACGCTGATGCGGCCCTGCTGGATGGGCTCCAGGCGGTTGACGCAGCGGATGAGCGTGGACTTGCCCGAGCCCGAGGGGCCGCAGATGACCACCACCTCGCCTTTCTGGACGTGCAGGGTGATGTCGTTTAAGACGTGGAACTCGCCGAACCACTTGTGGACGTGCTCGAAACGGATCACGGCATGGGCTCCCGGAGGCCGGATAAAATGGGCTATTGGTCAGGGGTTTGGGTAGCAGAAACAGCGGCCGCGGACAAGCCCAAAAATCAGCCGGTTTGACGCATCATGTGCTGACATTTTGGTAATATGCAGAACAAAAACGTTTTTGATGGCGTGTTGACGGAATAATCGTCATGAACTCGGCTGCAGACCGCCGGCCGGAGTATTCTCCGGCCGCCGCTGGCCGGCGCCTGGCCGCCGCGGATCCCCGGCTGACCTGCCTGGTCGGACTGGCCGTGGGCCTGTCCATCTGGCGGGCCGGGCCTGCGGCCCTGGCGGTCTACGGCCTGGGCCTCGGCCTGGCGGCCTTCTGCCTGTCCGCGGCCGGACGCCGCCCGGGGATCACGCCGGGCGCGGCCGCAGGCTTCGTTCTTCTCTGGTCGCTCACGGCGGCAGGGCTGGCCCTGGTCGGGCAGGGGGCGCTGCCCCTGGCCGAGGCCGCCGTCGTCGGGCTCATGCTCGCCGCCCGCCTGACCGTGCTCGTCGCCCTCGGCGCCTGCTTGGTCATGGCCGCCACGCCCCGGCGCATGGGCCTGGCCCTGGCCTGGGCATTGAGGCCGGTCATGGGCCGGCGGGCCTGGCAGGCGGCCCTGGCCCTAAGCCTCATGGTCCACTTCATCCCCCTGACCGCGGCCGCGGCCGGCGGGATGCGCGCCGCGATAACCCGCCGGGCGCCGCGGCTGCCGGCCTGGCGGCGTTACCCGCTCATCGCCCAGGCGACCATCCGGGTCATGTCGCAGAAGACCTGGGAGCAGGCCGTGGCCGTGGCCGTGCGCCGGCTTGACGGTCCCGAGGCCTGGACGGGGCTTTCGCGCCCAGGGTTCATCGAGACGGCGCTGGGGCTGAGCCTGGCCGTGTCGGCCTGGCTTGTCGCCCGGCTATGAGCGCCTGATGCGCCACTCGCGCACGAAGACCACGAGGGAGAGGAGCAGGATGGCGCCGTCGCGGGCCAGGGTGGCCGGGCTCATGGGTTCTGCGCTCGCCGCGGTCGAGAAGCAGCCGCAGGCCACGTCGAGGCCTCGCCAGACGTTGTAGCCGAGCGCGGCCATGAACACGGCCATGAGCCCGGCGACAATGGCCGCGGCGCCGAGGGCCAACCGGCCGGCCACGAGGGCCAGGCCGCAGGTCAGCTCCAGGAAGGGCAGGACCAGGGCTACGGGATTGACCAGGAGGTCGGGCAGGAGCTGGTAGTTGTAGACGATCTCGGCAAAGGCCGCGGGATTGAGGAGCTTGTGGTAGCTGGCCAGGATGAAGGTCAGGCCGAGAACAATTCGGGCTATGGTGCCGGCTGCCTTCATTGTTCGGACTCCATAGGGTAGCCGGCCTCGCGCCAGCCGGCAATGCCCTGGGGCAGGGCGAGCACGTGCTTGTAGCCCAGGAACTGAAGCATCTCGGCCAGCTCGTGGCTCAAGGCGCAGCCCGGGCCGTCGCAATAGATGACCAGGGTGCGGTCCATGGGCAGGGCCTTCAAGCGCTCCTCGTTCTCGAGCTGGGTGGGATCGAAGGGCACGCTGACCGCGCCGGGGATATGGCCGGAGGCGAAGCCCTCGGGGCTGCGGGCGTCTACAAAGAGCGCCTCGCCCCGGTGCCAGAGGTCGTAGGCCTGGGGCACGTCCACCGTGCCCAGGGCGGCAAAGGCGGCCATCTTGGCCGCGGTCCAGTCCTTGCGCCAGGGCAGCCCCTCGGGGCGCCAGGCGTTCACGGCCGCGGCCAGCAGAGCGGCCAGGGCGAGAAGGCAGAGGGCCTGACCGCACAGGGCCAGGGCGGGATGACGTGACATGGTCATGGGAGTTCCGTTAGGAGGGAGCGTGGTCCGGTTGAGAACGAACAGGCAGGAGGCCACCTACCACGGCCCGCCCGCCGCGGCAACCTCAGGAGGATGACATGCCCGTGACCGATATGAGCGCCGACGAGGCCAAGGCCTTTCTAGAAGGCCGTCCGCTCGACAGTTATGCCCTGGTGGACGTCCGCCAGGAGCCGGAATACGCCGAATTTCACCTGCCCGGGGCGCGGCTCGTGCCCCTGCCCGAGCTTGCCGAGCGCCTCGGCGAGCTGCCCCGGGACAAGCCGGTCATGGTCTACTGCCGCTCGGGCCGGCGCAGCGCTGCGGCCGCCGCGTTGCTGGACGGCCAGGGCTTCGCCGACATCCGCAACCTCCTGGGCGGCGCCTCGGGCTGGCAGGGCGCGGTGGCCGAAGGCCCGCGCAGCCAGGGCCTGGACGTCTTCGGCAGCGACAAGACGCCGCTCGACTACCTGCGCCATGCCTATACCCTGGAAGTGAACCTGGGCGTCTTCTACGCCGGCCTGGCCGCGACTGCGAACAAGCCCGAGCCGGCCGCGACCTTCGCCCGGCTGTCGCGCCTGGAGGAGGCCCACAAGGCCATGGTCCTGAACCTGGCCCGGAGCCTCGACCCGGCCTTGAGTCACGAGGCGTTGGCCGGCGGCCCTGCCGAGGTCCTGGAGGGCGGGCTCGACGCCGAGGAGGCGCGCGCGGCCGTGTCCATGGCCGGCGACGCGGTCGGCGCCCTTGAGGCCGGCCTGGCCTTCGAGGCCCAGGCCCTGGACCTCTACCTGCGCCTGGCCGGGCGGGCGGCGCCGGAGTCCGCGGCGGTCGTCCGCCGCCTGGCCGAGGAGGAGAAGGGCCACCTGAAGACCCTGGGCGCGCTCCTCGAGCGGGCCACGCGGGCCGGGGAGGGGAGGGAAGATCCGTAAGGGGAAAGAATGGCTCCGGCCGGCGGCCAGCCCTTGAGGCAGCGCGGGATCGAAGAGGGAAGAGCCGCAAGGGTGAAGGGCGGGCATCGGCCGGTGCGCCGGTCGCCGGGGCCGCGGCGCGATGATCACTTGGCCTCGATCAGAGCCCTCGGCGGGACCCGGAGGCCGGCGCCGGGATGAGCTGAGGCCTTCCTTTCATGGCCTTCTTCGATTTCCGCCGGCCGGTCAGAAAGAGGAAAACGCCGTGAAGGGGGAAAGAGGGCGGTCTTTAGCCCCTCACATTGTCGCGGGCGTATGGACATCCGTCTCGCCGCGATCGTGCGCAACCCGAGTGACGGCTCCGCCTCTTCACCCCTTCATGGAATTCTTCATCTTCCGCTTTAACTTCCCCTGCGCGCCAGGGCCAGGCCGGCGAGCGCGTAGATGACCTCCCAGACCACGAGGTGGGTGGAGGCGCCGCTGGTGTCGCACTGCGGGTAGACCTCGACCAGGTCCAGGCCGAGCAGCGGTCCCTTGGCCAGGTCGTGGAGCACGCCGAGCATTTCGCTACTGGTCAGGCCGCCGAAATCCAGCGGGCCGCCGGGATTGTTGGCGTGGTCCAGGATGTCGCTGCAGACCGTGACGTAGTAGCCGTCGGTGCCCTCGGAGGCGATTTTTTTGGCCTGCTCCATGGCCGCGGCCAGGCCCTGGCGCCGGACGTCGGCCATGGTCAGGACCGTGGCGCCTGACTGCCGGGCGTAGCGCATCTGGCTCGGCGCGTTGCGCGGGCCGCGGATGCCCACGTGGACCATCCGGCGCGGGTCGAAGTCCGGAGTTTCGGCGATGCGCCGCAGGGGGCAGCAGCGGGCGAGGGTGTCCTCGCCATAGGCCGGGGCGTTGTCCAGGTGGGCGTCGAAGTGGATGAGGCCGAGCCGGCCCGGGTGGCGGGCGGCAAGGGCCTTGATCAGCGGATAGGTCACGCCGTGGTCGCCGCCCAGAAAGACGGGAATGACCCCGGCGTCGAAGATGGCCCCGGCCGAGGCCTCGAAGCCGGCGAAGGTGGCTAACGCGCTGCTCGGGCTGACCGGCAGGTCGCCCATGTCGCCCACGGCCAGCTCGCGCATGACCTCGACGTCATATTCGGGCAGGTAGCCCGAGCCGTAGCGCACGGAGGCCAGGCGGCAGGCCTTGGGCGTCTGTTCACAGCCCGAGAAGCCGCCCCAGGTGTTGGTACCTTCCCAGGGCAGGCCGGCCATGACCACGTCGAGCCCGGTCAGGCCGGCCAGGTCGCGCACCGGGCGCGCCCCGAGAAAGGCCGGGATGTTGCCGTGGATCATGGGTTGGCGGGCATCGGGTGGGGTCATGGATTCGCGGGGATCGGCAGGCAGGCGGCTCATGTGCGCTCCTTACAGCGTGGTTCGGTTCCAGCCCGATTGAACCAGGCCAGGTATTCCTGGTTGCCCTTGGGGCCGAGGATCTTCGAGGGCACCAGGCCCTTGAGGACGAGGTGCAATGTATCGCGGCAGAAATTCACCACCAAGTCCACGGCCTCCCGGCGCAGGTCCTCGTCGCGGACCACGCCCTTGCCGACCTTGTCGGGGCCAAGCTCGAACTGGGGCTTGACGAGCACGACAAGCTGGCCCGCGTCCTTGAGGAAGGCCATGCAGGCCGGCAGGACCTTGGTCAGGGAGATGAAGGAGACGTCGGCCACGATGAGGTCCACGGCCTCGGGAATGAGGTCCGGGGGGGCAAGCCGCATGTTCACCCGTTCCAGGATCACGACGCGAGGGTCGCTACGCAGCTTCTGGTGGAGCTGGCCGTAGCCCACGTCTGCGGCGTAGACCCTGCATGCGCCGGCCTGGAGCAGGCAGTCGGTGAAGCCGCCGGTGGAGGCGCCGACGTCCAGGGCGGTCGCGCCGGTCACGTCGAGGGCGAAGGTCTCCAGGGCCGTGGCCAGCTTCTCGCCGCCGCGCGAGACGAAGCGCTCGGCGGCGGCCAAAGACAGCTCGGCGTCCTCGGCCAATTCCTGGCCCGGCTTGGCCACGCGCTCGCGGCCGCCGCTGCCCATAACGTAGACCTCGCCGGCCATGATCAGCCGCTTGGCCCGCTCCCGGCTCTCGGCCAGGCCTCTAGCCACGGCCAGCTGATCGGCCCGGACCTTGCCCCTGGCCATGGAATGCGCCTACCCCCGGGCGGCCAGGCCCAGGCGGCGGACGATGGCCTCGCCCGCGGCGCGGGTGAAGTCCTCGGGCGATAACGTGTCCTTCTCGGACTCGCCGATGACGGCCTCGGGCTTGTTGGCCAGCTCCGGCCGCGGGGTCACGCCGTATTCGGGCGGGAAGGTGTTGGAGAAGTACATGTCCTGGAAGCCGATGAATTTGAGCATGTGGGCCGTGGCGTCCAGCACCGCCGTCTCGTTCGTGTCGATGAGGGAAAGCTCCCGGGCGCGCATGAGGCCCGCCAGGCATTCGCCGCCCTGGGTGCAGGCGATGTGGCCGTGGCGGTTGGCCAGCAGCATGCCCTCGATGATGGCCTGCTCCGTGACCTGGACCACCTGGAAGGAGCCGGCCCCGCCCAGGCGCGCGTACTGCTCCGCGAAGTACTTGACTCGCGGGAAGGAGACCGGGTTGCCGATCATGGCCGCCTGGGCCACGCTCGGGGTCACCTTCACCGCCTCGTATTTGCGCTTGTCCGGCTCGGCGGCATAGTAGCGGTAGACCGGGTCGGCATGCGCGGACTGCACGCCGAAGATGCGCGGCAGGGCGGTGATGATGCCCAGCTCCAGGAGTTTCAAAAAGCCGCCCATGATCGCGGTCACGTTGCCTGCGTTGCCGATGGGCACGAACACGGCCTTGCCGGCCAGATCCCAGGCGTAGTGCTGGGCGACCTCGAAGGCATAGGACTCCTGGCCCAGGATGCGCCAGGCGTTCTTGGAGTTCAAAAGCGCCACGCGGTAGTTGTCGGCCAGGTACTCCACGACCTTCATGCAGTCGTCGAAGACCCCGGGCACCTCCAGCACCACCGCGCCGCTGCCCAGCGGCTGGGCCAGCTGCTGCGGGGTAACCTTGCCCTTGGGCAGGATGACCACGGAGCGGATGGGGCCGCCGACGTAGGCCGCATAGAGCGCGGCCGCAGCCGAGGTGTCGCCGGTGGAGGCGCAGACGGCCAGGATCTCGGTGAAGCCCTGGGTGCGGATGAGGGCCTTCAAGTAGCTGAAGGCGCAGGCCATGCCGCGGTCCTTGAACGAGGCGCTGGGGTTCTGGCCGTCGTTTTTGAAGGCCGTCTTCTGGCCGCCCAGCGCGCGCACGAGCGCCGGGCTCGATTCGATGATCGGGGTCAACCCCTCGCCGAGCCAGACGATGTCCTCGGGCTCGAGCACCGGCGCGGTCAGCTCGTAGTAGCGGAAGATGCCCTTGAGGGCCGTCACGCGCGTGGCGGCGCGGGCGTCGAACAGCTCGCGCCAGGCCTTGGCCGGGGTCTTCTTCAGCTGGTCGAAGGCCTTGTCGGCCAGCAGCAGTACCGAGCCGCAGGCGGGGCAGGTGTAGAGAAGCTCCTCGATGCCGTAACGGGCCTCGCAGCCGAGGCAACGGTATTCCATCTGCCCGCGGTGGGCCGGGAAAAGCGAAGCGGATGACATGGGCGTGAAATCTCCTTGGGCGAAGTGCTGGCGCGGTTATATGCACTTTCGCCAAAGTTGGAAAGCCGGTTCAGGCCGGCCAGAGCCGTTGGATGGAGAGGACCAGCATGGTCGCGCCCAGTCCGAGCTTCACGCTCAGGCCCAGGACCTTGCCGAAGAGCGCGCCCCACCCCGAACGCAGGGCCTCCTCGCGGCAGCGGCCCAGGGACAACTCGGCGGCCACGGCCGCGAGCCAGGCGCCGGCAAGGGCTCCGGGCAGGGCGCCCAGGCCGAAGAAGAAGGGCGCGCCGACCACGGCCCCGACAATGGCTCCGAGGATGGACCACCAGTTGGCCCGGGAGCTGCCGCCGAAGCGTTTGACGCTTAAGGATTGGCTGACGAACTCGATGATTTCCCCGGCGCCGGCCAGGACGGCCAGGAGGACGAAGAACCACAGGCCGGCGTCCATCTGCGGGTGCAGCCAGCGCCAGAGGGCGACCAGGGCCAGGAGCACCCAGTTGGCCGGCAGGCCGAAGACGTGCAGGCCGAGGACCAGGACCAGGAGGGCCACGAACAGCCCGGCCCAGACCACGTCCATCTAGGGCTTGCCCCGGTTGTCGACCACGCGCTTTGCCTTGCCCTCGCTCTTGGGCAGGGTGCCGCTCTGCACCAGCTCCACCCGGGGCGTGACCAGGAGCTCGTCGCGCAGCTTCGCGGTGATGCGCTTCTGCAGGCCGGTCAGCGCGCGCATGTCCTCGACGAAATGGGCCTCGTCGATCTCCACCTGGACTTTGAGCTGGTCCATGGGACCCTCGCGCTCGAGGATGATCAGGTAGTTCCGGCCGACCTCGGGCATGCTCATGAGCACCTGCTCGATCTGCATCGGGTAGATGTTCACGCCCTTGATGATCAGCATGTCGTCGGAGCGGCCGGCGATGCGGTCGATGCGCGCATGCGTCCGGCCGCAGGGGCAGGGACCGGGAACGAGGCGCGAGAGGTCGCGGGTGCGGTAGCGGATGAGCGGCATGCCCTGGCGCGAGAGCGTGGTCATGACGATCTCGCCGGTCTCCCCGGGTTTCGCCGGCTCCAGGGTCTCGGGATTCAACACCTCGAGGAAATAGGCGTCCTCCCAGAGGTGCATGCCGTTTTGCTCCACGCACTCGAAGGCCACGCCGGGTCCGTTCATCTCGGTCAGGCCGTAGGAGTTGTAGGCCTTCAGCCCGAAAATGTTCTCGATGCGCCGGCGGGTCTCGTCGGTGTGGGGCTCGGCGCCGACGAGTGCGATGCGGATGGGCAGGCTGGCCGGATCGATGCCTTCCTTCTTCAGGTGCTCGGCGAAGTGCAGGGCGTAGGAGGGGATGATGTGGACCACGGTCACGCCGAAGTCCCGGATGAGCTTCACCTGGCGTGCGGAGTTGCCGGCGCCGGCCGGGATGGTCAGGCAGCCCAGGCGCTCCGAGCCGTAGTGGATGCCCAGGCCCCCGGTGAACAGGCCGTAGCCGCTCATGTTCTGCAGGATGTCGCCGGGGCGCACGCCGACCATGTACAGGCAGCGGGCCATGAGCCCGGCCCAGGTCTCGATGTCCTTCCTGGTGTACAGGACGGCCGTGGGCGAACCGGTGGTGCCGCTGGAGGCGTGCACCCGGATCAGCTTCTCCACGGGCTCGACGCACAGGCCGTAGGGGTAGGTGTCGCGCAGATCCTGCTTGACCGTGAGCGGCAGGCGGCGCACGTCGTCCAGGGTCTTCAGCGTGTTCGCGTTGACCTTCGCGGCCTTGAACTTCTCGCGGTAGAAGGGGCTGCGGGCGGCGCGGGTGACCACGGCGCGCAGGCGTTTGAGTTGCAGAGCATCGAGCTCCTCGCGGGACACCGTCTCGACAGGATCGAAATACACGCCTGCCTCCCCTGTGGGCTTGTGGTTATATGCCGCGGACGCCGTACTCCGAGGGCTCGGGCATGTGCGAGACGTCCTCGAAGGCCGTGGATTCACCGAAGAAGCGTAGCTCGACCACGCCGGTTGGGCCGTTTCGCTGCTTGCCGATGATGACCTCGGCGGAGTTGGGGTTGGGCGTGTCCTTGTTGTAGACCACGTCGCGGTAGATGAAGATGATGATGTCGGCGTCCTGTTCGATGGCCCCGGATTCGCGCAGGTCGGAGAGCATGGGCCGGCGGTTGGAGCGTTCCTCGACCTTGCGGTTCAGCTGCGAGAGCGCGAGCACCGGCAGGTTCAGCTCCTTGGCCAGGGCTTTCAGGTTGCGCGAGATGTCCGATATTTCCTGCTCGCGCGAGTCGATGTTGCGGCTGGCGCGCATGAGCTGCAGGTAGTCGACCACGATGAGGCCCAGGCCCTTCTCGTACTTGAGGCGCCGGCAGCGCGCGCGCAGCTCCATGACCGAGATGGCCGGGGTGTCGTCGATGTACAGCGGGGCCGCGGTCAGGACGTCGGCGGCGTCGTAGAGCTTGGCCCAGTCGGAGTCGTCGAGGAAGCCCCGGCGCAGGTTCTTCAGGTCCGTGCGGGCATGGATGCAGAGCATGCGCATCATGAGCTGCTCCATGCTCATTTCCAGCGAGAAGACCACCGTGGGCACGGCGTGGCGCACGGCGGCGCGCATGGCCAGGTTCAGGGCGAAAGCCGTCTTGCCCATGGCCGGCCGGCCGGCGCAGATGATGAGGTCCGAGGGCTGCAGGCCCGCGGTCAGCTCGTCGAACTTCTGGTAGTCCGTGGGCACGCCGGTGACCATCTCCTTGCGCGCCACCCGCTCCTCGAGCTGCTTGAAGACCGCGTCCACCAGCTCTTTGCTCGACTTGTAGGTACGCGTGGTCCGGCTTTCGGCGATGTGGAAGATGGCCTGCTGGGCCTCGTCGACGAGGGCGTCGACCTCCTTGCCCGGGGCGTAGCTGTCGGAGATGATCTGGGCCGCGGCGCCGATCAGCTGGCGTTGGACCGACTTCTCCTTGACGATGTGGGCATAGTGCAGGGCGTTGGCCGCACTGACCACCGAAGTGGCGATCTCGGCCAGGTAGACCGCGCCGCCGACCTCGTCGAGCTTGCCCATGCGGGCCAGCTCCTCGGAAACGGTCAACAGGTCGATGGGCGCGCTCTTGCGCGAGAGTTCCTGGAAGGCCTGGAAGGTGGTGCGGTGGGCCGGGGAGTAGAAATCGTCCTCGGTGACGATGTCCACCAGGTTGTTCAGGATGCTCGACTTCAGGAAAACCCCCCCCAGAACGGCCTGTTCGGCCTGAAGGTTCTGGGGGGGGACATGACGGACCAAGTCCGCGGAAACGCGCTGGAAGGTTTCCTGGCTGAGCTCTCCGGAGTCGGAAGCGGACGGGGAGAGGCTACTCGGCCTCTGTTTGCGCGGGCTCAGCGGACACCGCCTCTTCGGCCGGGGCTTTGGCCGCGGCTTCCTCGCCGCCGCCCTGCTTGACCACCTGGACCTTCAGCTCGGGGTGCACGTCGGGGTGGAGCTTGACCACCACCGCATGTTCGCCCAGCGAGCGGATGGGCTGATCGAGGACGATCAGCCGGCGGTCG
Source organism: Desulfovibrio sp. UBA6079 (assembly GCA_002428705.1). Taxonomy (GTDB): domain Bacteria; phylum Desulfobacterota; class Desulfovibrionia; order Desulfovibrionales; family Desulfovibrionaceae; genus UBA6079. Next base: position 4,690 of record DIXN01000023.1, on the reverse strand, counting down.
ATCTCGATGCCGTGCTGGTCCTTCAAGGCCTGGGCGATCATCAGGCCGGTGACCGAGCCGTAGAGCTTGTCACCCTCGCCTACGCGGACCTCGATGGACAGGCTGGCGGCGGCGATCTTCTCGGCCAGGCCGCGGGCCTCGCTGCGGATGGCTTCCATCTTGGCCCCGAGCTTCTTGTGCTCGAGGGCGAACTGCTTCTTGTTGGCCTCGGTCAGGGGCATGGCCAGGCCCTGGGGGATCAGGTAGTTGCGGGCGTAGCCCGGCTTGACCCGGACATGGTCACCCAGGCGGCCCAGGTTGTCCACGTCGGAGCGGAGAATGACGTGCGTGTGCTGCATGATGGCATCCTCCCTAGACGGTGCGCTTCTTCACGTAGGTGGCGTGAGTCGTGGTGTAGTAGAGAAGGGCCATCTGCCGGGCGCGCTTGATCTCGCGGGTCAGGCGGCGCTGGCACTTGGCGCAGGTTCCGGTGATGCGCCGGGCGATGATCTTGCCGCGCTCGGTGATGAAGTCGCGCAGGATGTCGGGGCGCTTGTAGTCCAGCGGCAGGCTCTTGTCCGCGCAGAAGCGGCAGAACTTCTTCCTCGGAGTGAAACGCTTCTTGAACGCCATGGCTTAGGCCTCCTGGGGGGCGGCTGCGGCGACGAAGGGCTCATCGCCGAGCTTGACGGTCGAGAACTTGAAGATGCCGTCGCTGATGCGGATGTTGCGCTCGAGCTCGGCCACGGTGGTGTTCACCGCGTTGTAGTCCAGGCGCACGAAGTAGCCGCGCATCTGCTTCTTGACCGGATAGGCCAGGTCGCGCATGCCCCAGTCGTCCAGCTTGACGATTTCGCCCTTTTCGCGCTCGATGACCCCGGTGAAGGTGGCCAGGATGGTCTGGCGGTTCTCCGGGGCGAGCTCCGGGCTGAACAGCACGAGAGTCTCGTAATGCCTCATGTAAAGCCTCCTTATGGTCTATGGCCCTCCTCCACGTACGGGAGGAGAGCAAGGTGAAGAGGCGAACTATTAGAAGCTTTCCCGCGCAGTGTCAAGACGCGAAGAAGGCCCGCACCGCCGCGGTCACTTCGTCCACCTGGGCCTCGGTCAGGCTCGGATAGAGCGGCAGGGACAACAGCTCGGCGCAGATTCCTTCCGTCGCGGTCAACTCGCCCGCCCGGTACGGCGCCAGGCCCCCGGTGAACATGGGTTGGGCGTGCCCGGGCACGGGGTAGTGCACGGCGCTGCCGATGCCGCGCTCCTTCAGGAACGCGGCCAGGTCGTCCCGCCGGGGCGTGCGGACCACGAACAGATGGTGCACGTGGCCGGGGGCCTCCTCCGGGACGGGCGGCAAGACGAGCGGCAGGCCGGCGAGCCCCGCGGCGTAGCGCGCGGCCAGCAGCCGGCGCCGGGCGTTCAGCTCCGGCAGGCGGGTCAGACGCATGCCCAGCACCGCGGCCTGGATCTCGTCCATGCGGCTGTTGGCGCCGGGCTCGCGGCAGACGTAGCGCGGTCCCTCGCCGTACTGGCGCAGGCGCCGCAGGCGCGCGGCCACCCCGGGGTCGTTCGTGACTACGGCCCCGCCGTCGCCGAGCGCGCCCAGGTTCTTGGTCGGATAGAAGCTGAAGGCCGCGGCCGCGCCCACGCTGCCGGCCGTACGGCCGCGGGCGTCCGTCGCGCCGTGGGCCTGGGCGCAGTCCTCGACCAGGAGGAGATTCTTCTCCCGGCAGACCTGCGCAAGCCCGTCCAGGTCGCACATGCGGCCGTAGAGGTGCACGGCCAGCACGGCCCGGGTCCGTGGGCCGCAGACCTTGTCCACGGCCGCCGGGTCAAGCGTATAGGTCCGCGGGTCGATCTCGGCGAAGACCGGCACGCAGCCGGCGGCCAGGATGGCGTGGTAGCAGGGCGGGGCGGTCAGGGCCGGGACCACGACCTCGTCCCCGGGCGCAAGCGAAAGCGCCCGCAGGGCCAAGCTGATGGCCTCGGTGCCGTTGGCCACGGCCACGGCCTGGGCGACGCCGACAAAGGCGGCGAATGCGGCCTCGAAGGCCGTCAGCTCCGGCCCCATGAGGAACCAGCCGCTGTCCAGCACGCGCTCGACGGCGGCCTCGATGGCGGCGCGCTCGGCCGCGACCTGCTCTTTCAGGGAATTGAAGGGTATGTTCATGGCTCGGATGCCCGGCGGCGGCCTTATCACCGCCGCCGGGCCGGTTTTTGCGTTAGGCGGTGAGGAGTTCGTTGACCCGCTTCATGACCGCGAAGGCGTCGGCCACGTAGAGCACGTCGGCCTTGCCCCGGGCCCAGCCGCAGTTGGGGTCGAGGTTCACCGCCCGGCGCTCGGTGATGAAGCGCCAGCCGACCACGTGCGGCTCCTCGCCGTGGCAGCAGGTGGCCAGGCCCTTGGGATGGCGCGGGGTGGCGCCGGTCTGGCCGACCTGGTGCAGGTGGGTCAGGAAGGGCAGGACAGAATGGCCCTCGCCGCTCAAGTCCACCAGCGATTTCGAGCTGCCGAGCGAGGCCTTGCAGGCGTTCAGGAAGCCGAGGATGAGGCTTGAGGCGTCCTGGGCCTTGACTGCTCCGTCGGCCTGCTTCTTGGTCCAGCCGGCGCCGGCCACGAAGAGCACCTCGGCGTCGGGCCGGATGGTCTGCTGGTCGGCGCTGGGCGCCTCGATGCCAACGACCTCGGTGCGCGCCGCGGCTTCCACGGGCACGGTCGTGACCGTGGCCTCGCCCGGGGCGCCCTGCCAGGGGATGAAGGAGCCGGGAGCGAGGGTGATGATCCACGGCTTTTGGCCGGTGCGCGTCAGGCTGCCGGTCATGCGCTGGCGGTAGAACCAGCGCGTGGCCAGAGGCGTCCCGTCCTTCACTTCCAGGGCCGTGACCTGGGTGTCGGCCCGGCCGCCCAGCCGCTGGGCCGCGCCGGCGGCCACGCGGGCCAGGCGCGAGGTGGCCGGGGCGATGATGATGCCGGCGCCCGCGGCCTTGACCAGGGCGACCATGGCCGCGGCGTCGGTGGCGTAGCGGGACTGGCCGAAGGCCGCGCCCGAGACGCCGAAGAAGCTCGCGGCCCCGCAGCCGGCCAGGAGGTTGGTCGCAGCCGCCACGTCCGCGCCGATGATGCCGAGGTCGAAGGCGGCGCCCAGGCTTTTGGCCGCGCCCACGGTCTCGAATGCCGCCTTGCCGAGCCCGCCGTCGGCCTCGGTGTGCACGATGACCAGAATCTTGTCCATGACCGCCTCCTATCAGGCCGCTGAAAAATCGCCATCTGCTTCGTTACCGCGAAAAGTTCAAACTCTTGCGTAGGTCTACTACGCGGCGAGTTTGAACTTTTCTTGCGCCTCGCAGCTGACGTTTTTTGAGCGGCCTGCAATAAGGATTTTCAATACGGGTTATGCCTTGAGCCAGGAGACGATCTCCTTGGCGATGTCCTCGACGGACGTGTCCTTGACGATCTTCGTCTGGCGGGTCTGCCTGGGCAGCTCCACGGCCGCGAAACCCACTCCCTCGCCCTTGAGCTGCGCGGGCTTTGCCTTCTGCAGCGCGGGCATGATCAGCCGCATGTTCTGCATGCCGACCTGCGGGTTGTTCGGCGGCTCGGGCAGGTTGCCCGTGGCCCAGCCGCACACGGCCGGGGCGCCCGCGCAGCGCGAGACCTGGTAGGCCCCGCCCTCGATGCGTTCTTTCACCGTGAAGGCCCCGCCGGCCTCGACTTTCAGCTCGTCCACGCCCTGGAACTGCTCGGCTATGCCCAGTCGCTCGCCGACCATCTGCATGACCGCGCCCGTGCCGCGCGAGGCCGACTGCCAGCCGCCGAACAGGAGCAACTGCCCCTTGTCCAGCCCCGGGATGGCCTCGATGGCTCCGGCCAGGGCCTCGGCCACCTCGGCCGCCTCGGTGAAGCCGCCGGCCGGGCCGTCCACGGCCACCAGCTCGAAGGGCACCTTCTGGGCCACGGTCATCATGACCTGCTGCAGCTTGGCCTTGGGACCCAGGCTCACCAGCCAGACCTTGCTGCCGGGCTGGTTCTTGGCCAAGTTGGCGGCCTCGAACAGGGCGTGCCCGGCCCAGGGGTCGAGCACCGCGGGCAGCATCAGCTCGTTCTTCAGGCCCCAGCCGGCCGGCCCCTTGACCGGCTCCAGGGTCTGCAGCGGATCGGGCACGATGCTTCCGCAGACGACGATGTGAAAGGCCATGTTTCGCTCCTTTGCGGGGGGCTGGCGGAAGAGTGGGGGAGGCGAACCCCCTTTTTCGGCAAAAAGGGGGTTCGCCTCCCCCACACCCCCTCCACTCCCCCAAAAACCGTTGTCTTGGGCGATGTCGGGAACCGGCAGAGGTCCGCCGGTCACGCCTCAGATGCCAGAAATCCAAGCCGTTCTCAAGCTCTGCGTAGACGAAGATGAAGACCGGGGAAAGAGGGGACTCCCCTTGAAAACCGAAGACCATGAAGGTGAAGAAATAGGCCGGCTCGGGCCGCTGCCCGGTTTTTTCGATCCGAAGCCCAGTGCCGGACCGGACTTTCTTTATCCTCATCGGCGGCGCTTTCTGATTTTATTCAACGACTCCGGGTCCACGGCCCCATAGAGGGACATGATCGGCCCTTCGTCACCAAGTTGAAAATCGCAGCTCTCCGGCGTTCTTCGCGCCGGAGAGCTGCGATTTTCAGACTGCGGGGTCAAGGGGGGAGCAGCCCCCTTGCGGGGTGCAGGGGCAG
>DIXN01000007.1 GCA_002428705.1 Desulfovibrio sp. UBA6079 | reverse complement strand
CTCCCCCTCCCGTCGTTCAACACGCTGTTTTCAAAGAACAAATTACCAGAAAGACGGCTCCGCCTCAAGCGCTGAATGCATGTTTATCAGACAGGCTCAACTCAGACCACGGTCAGGAGGTTGTCCGGTTATGCTCACTAATCTTACTGTGTCATAAAATAGCCATGGTTTGCATTTTGTGCCAGGCTCCTGCAAAGGAGGGCATATGGACTCGCTCGGTGACCTCGCAAGTTACCTTGAGTTTCTTTGTGAAGGCCTTGGGCATGCGGACCGACATGGCAGCCTGATGGACTACTGCCGAGGCCTGATGTTGCCCATAGCCCGGAAAAGCGTTGAACCCTTGGCGGCATATGCGGACCCCATGCACGTAGGCGCCAAGCACCAGTCCTTGCATCACTTTGTGGCCAAGTCTAACTGGTCGGACGAAGCTTTGCTGGACAGGGTGAGGCAGTGGGTCATGCCTGAGCTTGGCATCGAAAACGGCGCCTTCTGGACCATCGACGACACCGGATTTCCCAAGAAGGGGAAGTGCTCGGTGGGCGTTTCCCGCCAGTACTGCGGCCAGTTGGGCAAGCAGGACAACTGTCAGGTGGCGGTCAGCCTGTCGTTGGCCTCGGACCGGGGGAGCGTGCCGGTCGGATACCGACTCTACCTGTCCAAGGAGTGGGCTGAGGACGCCCATCGCCGCGTCAAGGCGGGAGTGCCAGAAACCGTGGCCTTCGCCACCAAGCTGGAGATCGCGATGTCCCTTGTCCGCCGGGCCAAGGAGAAAGGTTTGCCGCTCGGCACTGTCCTGGCAGATGCGGGATATGGCAGCGATACCGCCTTCCGTGACGGCCTGACCGGCTTGGACATGCCGTACGTGGTAGGCGTGACGTCTCAAGCCAGGGTCTGGAGCCCCGGAGTGAAGCCGTTGCCGCCCAAACCGCGGAAACAGACGGGCAGGCCGCCCAAGCTCCTGCGCCGGGGGCCTGGCCACGAGCCCGCCAGCGTCAAGGCGCTGGCCCAGGAGCTGCCCGCGGAGGCTTGACGCGTGGTGACGTGGCGAGAAGGGACCAACACGCTGCTCATGTCCCGCTTCGCTTCCGTGCGCATCCGCCCCAGCCACCGCGACTACTGGCGCACCGAGGTCCGCCAGGAAGAATGGCTGCTGGTGGAGTGGCCCGAGGGCGAAGCTGCCCCGACGAAATTCTGGCTGAGCACGCTTCCGGACGACGTTGCGCTCGAAGAGCTCGTCAAGGTCGCCAAAATGCGCTGGCGGATCGAACGCGACTACCAGGACCTGAAGCAGGAATTCGGCCTCGGCCATTTTGAGGGGCGAGGGTGGCGTGGTTTTCACCACCACGCCGCGCTGTGCATCGCGGCCTACGGGTTCCTGATGACCACCCGCCTCAAGGGCGGCGGCTCTCAAAAAAACACCAGTGGATTGTCGCCGTCTACTTTACCCGAAAGTTACAGACCTCGGGGAGGCCGGGCGGACTCAACGCCACGTGCCGGACTCGATCCCGACGTTGTGTCTGCTCATTGCCAAAGCGATCGCTCAACGCCTGCCGAGATGCCCATGTTGCGGACGTGCCAGTCTCTCAATCGCAATTTTATGACAAAGTAAGAATATAAGGGTGTATTGTTTTGTAAAAAAATGGGGCCGGACACTGCTGTCCGGCCCCGTCGGCATTCAGGAATGGCGCGGGCTATTCGATGACTTCGGGGGCGAGGATCTCGATCTTGGCCTCGTTGCGCAGGCTCTTGATCAGGGACTGGTAGAGGTCCTGGCTGCGCTGGGTCTCCACGCGCGTGGTCCAGTCGGCCTTGTCCTTCTCCCACATCTCCTCGCTCGGCGGGGTCACGCCGGTGGGCCGGGCGATGTAGACGCCGTCGAGGCTGGTGTAGACCGCATCGAGCCAGCCGCCCTTGGGGTCGAGGAACACGGCCTCGGCCAGATCCTTGGCTTGGCCCAGGCCGGGGACCTGGCCCTGGCGGGTGAAGGGCTCGGAGTGCAGGATGTCCTTGGCCAGGCGCTTTTCGGCCGCGTCCTTTTTCGCCGGGTCGCGCAGTTCGTCCAGGGTCTCGCGGGCCTTGGCCTTGGCCAGCTCGCCGGCTTTCCTGACCTTCAGCTGGTCGACGATCTGGGTCTTGGCCTCGTCCAGGGGCTTCACGCCCTCGGGCTTGGTTTCCACCACCCGGCCCAGGAAGATGCCGTCGGGCAGGCGGATGGGCGTGGGCAGGGTCTGGCCGGCGCTCAGCAGGAAGAGCGGGGCGGCGGTGTCCGGAGTCAGGCCGAGCTCGGGCGGCAGGCCCACCGGCGGGAAGAGCGGGCTCTTGGCCAGCGTGAGGCCGAGGTCCGCGGCGACCTTGGCCAGGTCCTCGCCGGCGGACAGCCGGGTGTCGGCCTCGTCGGTCAGGCGCTCCACCAGGGCTGCGGCCTTCTCCTCGGCGACCAGGTTGCGGATGGTCGCCTCCACGTCGGCGAGCGGCGTCTCGCCCTCTGGCCGGCGCTCATCGACCTTGATCAGGTGCCAGCCGAAACCGGTGCGCACCGGCTCGGACACCTGGCCGGGCGCCAGGGCGAAGGCCACGTCCTCGAATTCTTTCACCGTTCGGCCGCGGCCGATCCAGCCGAGGTCGCCGCCGTTCTGGGCGGCCGAGCCCTGGGAGAACTTGTTGGCGGCCTCGACGAAGTCCATGCCGCCCTTGATCTTGGCCGCGATGCCCTCGATCTCGGCCTTGGCCTTGGCCACCTGCTCCTCGGTCGCCTTCTCGTCGGCCATGACGATGATGTGCCGGGCGTGGACCTCCTCGGGGTGCCAGTAGTCGCTCTTGCGGGCCTCGTAGTAGGCCTTGATCTCGTCTGCGGTCACCTCGTCCGGCTTGGCCAGGGCCGAGGGAGTGAGCAGGGCGTACTCCACGGCGATCAGCTTGGGCGTGATGAACAGGGTATTCTGATGTTCCTGGTAATAGGCCTCGATGTCGGCGTCGCTGATCTCGGCCTTGTCGAGGAAGGCCGTGGTCTGGAAGCTCACGTAGTCGACCGTGGCCGTGACCTGGGAGTAGTCGTAGAGCTGGCGGACCTCGTATTCCGAGGCCTTGGCCGGCAGGGTCAGGTAGTTGACCGTCTTCTCGGAGATGATCTGGTTCTTGACGCCGCCCTCGAACTGGCCGGCGGTCATGGCGTTGGCCGAGAGCATCTGCTTGTAGACGTTCGAGTCGAAGACGCCCTGGGCGTTGTGGAACACGGGCATCTCCGCGATGGTCTTGCGCATCTCCTCCTCGGAGGCGCCGATGTTCAGCTCGGCGGCCTTCTGCAGCAGGAGCAGGCGGTCCACGGCCTGGTCGAAGGCCTGGTGGCGGACGCCCATGGCTTTGAGCGCCGCCTCGTCCAGGTTCGGATACTGGCTGCGCAGCATCTGGACGTACTGCTCGTAGCGCGTCTTGTATTCCTGGAGGGTGATGGGCTCCTCGTTGACATAGGCCACTACGCCGCTGCCCTCTTTGCCCAGGCGGCTGGTGCCCATGTAGAAGATGAAGACGATGATGATGATGCCGAAGAGGATCTTGATGATCCAGCTCTGGGCGTTCTTGCGCATGGCGTCGAGCATGAAGACTCCGGGTGGACGTTTTGGGCCGTGCCGGCCCTTGGGCCTTAGGCCGTGAATCCGGCCTTGACGGCGTTCAAGAGGCCGCCGGCTTTGATAATCCTCAGTTCGCCTGCCGTCAAATCATTCCTGACCGCAATGCTTGGTCCGCCATTGGCGCCGATCTCAAGCGTGCCGCCCGGGGTCAGCCGGCCGGTGTCCAGGGAGAGCGCCGCGCCCTCGGCCAGGGCCTCGTAGTCGTCCTTGTTCACCAGGATGAGCGGCAGGATGCCGAAGTTGACCAGGTTGGCGCGGTGGATGCGCGCGAGCGACTTGACCAGCACCGCGACCACGCCCAGGTGCCGGGGGGCGAGCGCCGCGTGCTCGCGGCTCGATCCCTGGCCGTAGTTCTCGCCGCCGAGGATGATGCCGCCGCCCTCGGCCGTGATGCGCGAAACGAAGGTCGCGTCCACGCGCTCGAAGACGTGCCGGCTGATGGCCGGGATGTTCGAGCGCAGGGCGGTGATCTCGGCGCCGGCGGGCATGATGTGGTCGGTGGTGATGTTGTCGCCGACCTTGAGCATGATTTTGGCCTCGATCTTTCCGGACAGGGGGCTGAAGGCCGGCAGGGGTACGATGTTCGGCCCGCGCAGGACCTCGACCGCGGCGCCGTCGGCCGGGGGGAAGACGAACAGCTGGCGGATGTCCGGGGCCTTGGCCGGCAGCTCCGGCCTGGCCGGGGGCTCACCCCAGCCGGCCGGGTCGGTGAACTCGCCCTTGAGCGCGATCTGGGCCGCGGTCAGCGGGCTCGCCAGGTAGACTTTCGCGTCCTTGGTGGCGCTGCGGCCCTCGAAGTTGCGGTTGTAGGTGCGCACCGAGACCCCGGCCGAGACCGGCGAGCCGCCCATGCCGATGCACGGGCCGCAGGCCGCCTCCAAGAGGCGCGCGCCGGAGTCGAGCAGGGGCTCGATGAGATTCTCGGCAGCCAGCATCTTCAGCACCTGCTTGGAGCCCGGGGAGATGAAGGTGTCGGTCTCGGGCCGGACGCGCTTGCCGGCCAGGAGCAAGGCCACGGATTTGAGGTCGGCGTAGGAGGAGTTGGTGCAGGAGCCGATGGCCACCTGATCGACCTTGAGCCCGGCCAGGTCGGCCACGCGCGCGCGCCTGTCGGGCATGTGCGGGGCGGCCACCAGCGGCTCGAGGGCCGAAAGGTCGATGACGATCTCCTCGTCGTAGGCCGCGCCCTCGTCGGCGGCGAGCGGCGTGAAGTCTTCGGACCGACCCATGGCGGCGAGGAAACGCTCGGTCTCGGCGTCGGAGGGAAAGATCGAGGTCGTGGCTCCGAGCTCGGCGCCCATGTTGGTGATGGTCGCGCGCTCGGGTACGGACAAAGTGGCCACGCCCGGGCCGGCGTACTCGAAGACCCGGCCGACCCCGCCCTTGACCGTGAGCTCGCCGAGCAGGTGCAGGATGATGTCCTTGGCCGCGGCCCAGCCGGTAAGGGCGCCGGTCAGGGTCACCCTCACCACCTTGGGGCAGGTCAGGATGTAGGGCTCGCCGGCCATGGCCAGGGCCACGGACAGGCCGCCGGCGCCGATGGCCAGGCAGCCCACGCCGCCGGCGGTCGGGGTGTGCGAGTCGGAGCCGACCAGCGTGGCTCCGGGCTTGGCGAAATTCTCCAGGTGCAACTGGTGGCAGATGCCGGTGCCGGGCGGGGAGAAGACCAGGCCGTATTTGGCGGCCACGGTGCGCAGGTAGCGATGGTCGTCGGGGTTGCGAAAACCCATCTGGAGCGTGTTGTGGTCCACGTAGGACACGGACAGGTCGGTCTTGACCCGGGGCACGCCCATGGCCTCGAACTGCAGGTAGGCCATGGTGCCGGTGGCGTCCTGGGTCAGGGTCTGGTCGATGCGCACGGCGATCTCGCCACCGGGCACGAGCTCGCCGCGGATGAGATGCGCGGCGAGGATCTTCTGGGTCAGGTTCAGGGGCATGGGGCTTTCTCTCCGTGTGCGTCTGGTGGTGGCAGCGGCCGCCTCGGCCTAGAAGCCGAGCCCTGGGCCCGGCCCCGGCGCGGCGTCCTCGGCGTAGCCGAGCTCGAGGCGCCGGATTCGCTTGCGGCGAAGATCCATCTCGACCTCGAGGACCAGTTTTTCCTGGCTCTTGGCGAAGATTTCCCGATGGTGGAAAATTCCCCCGGCAGGGTCCTCGGCGGCGCGCAGGCGCTTGACCTCGGCTTCCACCGCGAGCTTGCGCGCCGTCAGCTCTTCGAGCTCGGCGGCAAGCTCCGCAATGCGCGCGCCGGCGTCCTCAGACCCGGACGCGGCGCCGTTTCTTGGCCTCGGCATGGGGCGGTTCGTCCTTTGTCGGGCGCAGGAAGCTGCCGCGGATGTGCGGCAGCCGGTTGTAGAGGCTGAAGAATCCCGGCCAGAGGGAGGCCATGATGCCGGGGTTGGCCAGGGTCAGCCCGGGACTCAGGTGGGCGACGAGCCCGAGAGCCATGGCAAAGGTCGGGTCCGGGGCGGCAAACGGCGCGGGCTTTTCCGCCGGCGTCCCGCCGGGCGTGACGGTCAGGACCTGGTCCTCGCGGCTGGCCTGGCAGCCGGCCTGGGCGGCCAGCTCCATGGCCTCGCCCGCCGAGGGGTAGCCCGCGGGCAGGAGCACCGTGCCGCCCTTTTGCAGCCGGGCGACCAGGGCCACGGCCAGGGGCACGAGCTCGGGCAGGACGGGCTCGAGCCGGGGGCTGTCGGGCCGCGTTCCGGGTTCGCTCACGGTCGAGGTCTCGCCGGCGTTGAGGTTCAGGCCGGCGGCGGCGAGCAGCGCTCCGGCCGCGGCGCAGGCCTGGTCCTCGGCCGGCCAGGCGCCCCACATCCGGACCCGGCCGCCGCGGAAGGCCGGCAGGGCCAGAAGATAGGCGCAGAGCAGCCCGTCCAGGGGAAGAAGCGGCGCCTCGGGCAGCTTGACCTCGCCCCGGCGCACCCGGATGCGGCCCGGGGTGTGCTCGACCACGATCCCGCAGGCTCTGAGCACCTGGGCCGCGGCCGAGGTGTGGCGGCCGCAGGCCGCGCCCTCGGGATAGAGGACGGAGAGCCCCTCGGGATAGGTCCAGCCGGCCGTGGCCAGGGCCGCGGCCAGGCCCTCGGGGGCGCCGGCCTCGAGCTTGACCTCCGGGGCCATGGGGCCGCCGGCCTCCAGGCGCGCGGGCAGGCCCGGCGACTTCATGTCGATGGGCGCCAGGCGCGCGCCGAGCGCGGGCAGCACGCGGTTGAAGGCCGAGAGGTCGAGCATCTTCAGCTCCGGCCCGCCGGAAAATCGGCTGCGGCCGGGATGGGTCAGGCCCAGGGCGAGCAGCAGGCAGAAATTGAACGGGTCATGCCCGGCGAAGACCGTGTGGCCCTCGAAGGCCAGGCCGCCGGACTCGGCCGCGACCAGGCCCGACTCCTCCCAGGACAGGCTGCCGCCGACCTGGTTCAAGGCCTTGGCCAGCTCCACCAGCGGGTCGGAAAGGATCACCGGCCGGGCGGTCACGGCCTGGCCCGAGGCCGCGGCCAGGGCGGCCAGGAGCCGGACGTGGACCTGGGACACCGGACCGGGCAGGTCGACGTCGGCCGGGTCGCTCCCGGGCGCAAGGACAAAGGTCTCGCGGCTGGGCTCGGTGCCGGTCTCGGAGAGGTCGTAGGCGATGGCGTTGGCCAGGACGAAGAGCTGCTTCCAGAGCTTCGGCGAGAGCTTGCCGGCCGTGAGATGCTTCTCCCAGGCGGTCCAGAGGGTTCTTTCGAGGGCGGGGTCGGCCAGGGGTTGGTGCTTGCCGCGGCGCCGGGCGCCGATCCTGGCCAGGAACTGGGCGCGTTCGACCAGGAGCTCGGTCAGGCGGCCGTCGAGATCGAGGATCTCGTTGCCGGTGGTGGCGGGCGCGGCGGGAGACGGGATATTCTTTGATTCTTCTGTCATCTCGGGATCGGTGGCTGGGGATGTAAAGGACTGGTCTTGTATCTTGAAACCGGGCTTTGGGCAAGTGCCCATCCGGACGCTCCCCGGGCGCCGGATGGCGACAAGGCCCGCATGATCGGTCCGGGCTTGCGCCCCCCCGGGGTATCGTGATAGCTAGGCCAGGGCGAATTTTCTCGGCGGGGTTGACATTTTGTAGATTTTTTCACAAAGAAGGGCCTCGTATCCTGGGGCCATCACGGAACACTTTCTTCGGTAAGCTCATGCGGCCGGGAGCGCCCCGGGTCCGGGTGTGTGTGAGGATAACCTTGCGGGTCTTCGGCCCGCGAAATACTCAATGGAAAGGAGACGGATAGCAATGTCGAAGCTTGTCCCCCCCCATGGCGGTAAAGGCCTGACCATCTGTCTGCTCGAGGGCAAGGATCGCGAGGCCGAGCTGAAGAAGGCCGCGAAGCTGGTGAAGATCGAGATCAGCGCCCAGGCGAAGGGCGACCTGATCATGATGGGCATCGGCGGCTTCTCGCCCCTGACCGGCTTCATGACCAAGGACGACTGGAAGAGCGTCTGCGAGAAGCTCACCCTGGCCGATGGCACCTTCTGGCCCGTGCCCGTCATGCTGTCCTGCTCCGCCGACGACGCCCACAAGATCAAGTACGGCGACGAGATCGCCCTGGAGCGCAAGGGCGAGATCTACGCCACCATGCAGGTCACCGAGAAGTTCCCGCTGACCGAGGCCGAGAAGAAGTGGGAGTGCGAGAAGGTCTACAAGGGCGAGGGCGCCGACTCCCAGGGCGACTTCATGGCCGTGGCGCTGAAGGACCACCCCGGCGTGCAGATGGTCATGGCCCGCAAGGAATTCTGCCTGGCCGGCCCGGTCAAGGTTCTGTCCGAGGGCGAGTACCCCGAGAAGTACAAGGGCATCTACATCCGCCCGGCCGAGCTGCGCGCCATGATGGAGAAGAAGGGCTGGAGCAAGGTCGCCGCCCTGCAGCTGCGCAACCCGATGCACCGCTCCCACGAGTTCCTGGCCAAGATCGCGGTGGAAGTCTGTGACGGCGTGGTCATCCACTCCCTCATCGGCAACCTGAAGCCCGGCGACATCCCGGCCGAGGTGCGCGTGAAGTGCATCGACACCCTGGTCGAGAAGTACTTCGTGAAGGATCACGTCATCCAGGCCGGCTACCCGCTCGACATGCGCTACGCCGGTCCGCGCGAGGCGCTCCTGCACGCCACCTTCCGCCAGAACTACGGCGTCAACAACATGCTCATCGGCCGCGACCATGCCGGCGTGGGCGACTTCTACGGCCTGTTCGAGGCCCAGACCATCTTCGACAAGATTCCCTACGCCACCGAGGAGGCCAAGTGCGGCGTCGAGCCCGGCAAGGCGCTCCTCTGCCAGCCGATGAAGATCGACTGGACCTTCTACTGCTTCAAGTGCGACGGCATGGCCTCCCTGCGCACCTGCCCGCACGGCAAGGACGACCGCGTGGTCCTGTCCGGCACCAAGCTGCGCAAGATGCTCTCCGAGGGCGGCGAGATCCCGGATCACTTCGGCCGCAACGAGGTCCTGGACATCCTGCGCGAGTACTACTCGGGTCTGACCGAGAAGGTCGAGATCAAGATGCAGGGTGCCGCCGCCGGCACCGCCATGAAGTAGTCCCGAGCTCAGCTCGAGAGTGAACGGGGGGAGGCTCAGGCCTCCCCTTTTTTTGTCCTGCCGCATTCGCGCGCAAAGGCACAAGCAGCAAGGCGCGCCAAGCCCGGCCGGTCCTGGCGCGGAAGAGCGGCGCCGCGGCCGATCCGGGCGCTGCAGAGCGGCTTCAAGGGTTTGGCTTGCTTTTTTCCCCCGGCCGGGTATAGCTGTTCACGATTCACTCTCAAGAAGCCCGGCCGCGGCGGGCGGCCGGACGGGGGCCGCCCCAAGGGGAAGCGGATGCGCCAGGAAACGGGGTCTGGCGGCAACCGGGGTCCTGGTAAATACTTCGCCATTCCACGGTTTTTCGAGCTTGTAACAAATTTCACTTTCACCTTGACACCGCCCGTCCTGGCTGCTACTTCCTCCCCACTCCACCAGTGAGCGAGTTGATGCGGAATATCCGGGGCATTTTTTTGATGACGATAGTCGGCTGCCGTCGGTGCGGCCATTCCGCTCGGCTCGATTGTCTGGCTCGTTACCGCGACGATTAGCGCAAAGAAGCTGGGGAGGCTGACCTGACTGGTCCGACCTCCCTGCTTTTTTTCCCATAGAGTTGAGGTTTGCAGGAAACAACTTCAATCCACTGTGTTTGGGAGGTTCAAACATGCCTACCTTCGTCGATCCGAGCAAGTGCGATGGCTGCAAGGGTGGTGAAAAGACCGCTTGCATGTACATCTGCCCCAATGACCTCATGATCCTGGACCCCGAGGAGATGCGGGCCTTCAACCAGGAGCCCGAGGCTTGCTGGGAGTGCTATTCCTGCGTCAAGATCTGCCCCCAGGGCGCCATCAGCGCCCGTCCCTACGGCGACTTCGCGCCCATGGGCGGCACCTCCATTCCCATGCGCTCGGCCGATTCCATCATGTGGACCGTCAAGTTCCGCAACGGCAACGTCAAGCGCTTCAAGTTCCCGATCCGGACCACCCCCGAGGGTTCCATCAAGCCCTTCGAAGGCAAGCCCGAGCCGGGCAACCTCGAGGACGAGCTGCTCTTCACCGAGACAACCGCGCTGAAGCCCCCCAAGGCCGTGCTCGGCAAGAAGTACGAGATCACCGACACCGACAAGTCGCAGTGCTGGTTCGACCTGCCCTGCGAGGGCGGCAACCGCTAGTCGGGTCTGCGTGGCCAGTGGAAATTACTCCCAAGTGAACCCATAGGAGGACAGAGATGCCCACTATTCCGGTTAAAATTCCCTCCCAGGGCGTGGCCATTGCCGAGCCCGAGATCGTCGAGATCGAGACCGATGCCCTCATGGTCGGCGGCGGCATGGGCTGCTGCGGTGCGGCCTTCGAGGCCGTGCGCTGGGGCGACAAGCACGGCGTGAAAGTGCTGCTGGTGGACAAGGCCGCCCTCGAGCGCTCCGGCGCCGTGGCCCAGGGCCTCTCGGCCATCAACACCTACCTCGGCCAGAACGACGCGGACGACTACGTGCGCATGGTCCGCACCGACCTCATGGGCCTGGTGCGCGAAGACCTGATCTTCGACCTCGGCCGCCACGTCGACGATTCCGTCCACCTCTTCGAGGAATGGGGCCTGCCCTGCTGGATCAAGGAAGGCGACCACAACCTCGACGGCGCCCAGGCCAAGGCCAAGGGCGTGTCCCTGCGCGCCGGCGGCGCCCCGGTCCGTTCCGGCCGCTGGCAGATCATGATCAACGGCGAGTCCTACAAGTGCATCGTGGCCGAGGCCGCGAAGAACGCCCTGGGCGAGGAGCGCTACAAGGAGCGCATCTTCATCGTGAAGCTGCTCCTGGACGCCAACACCCCGAATCGCATCGCCGGCGCCGTCGGCTTCTCGGTTCGCGAGAACAAGGTCTACGTCATCAAGTGCAACGCCATGCTCGTGGCCTGCGGCGGCGCGGTCAACGTCTACCGCCCCCGCTCCACCGGTGAGGGCATGGGCCGCGCCTGGTACCCGGTCTGGAACGCCGGCTCGACCTACACCATGTGTGCCCAGGTCGGCGCCGAGATGACCATGATGGAAAACCGCTTCGTGCCCGCCCGCTTCAAGGACGGTTACGGTCCGGTCGGCGCCTGGTTCCTGCTGTTCAAGGCCAAGGCGACCAACGCCAAGGGCGAGGACTACTGCACGACCAACCGCGCCATGCTGAAGCCCTACGAGGATCGTGGCTACGCCAAGGGTCACATCATCCCGACCTGCCTGCGTAACCACATGATGCTGCGCGAGATGCGCGAGGGCCGCGGTCCCATCTACATGGACACCGCCGGCGCCCTGCAGGCCACCTTCAAGACCCTGAACGCCGAGCAGCAGAAGCACCTCGAGGCCGAGGCCTGGGAAGACTTCCTCGACATGTGCGTCGGCCAGGCCAACCTCTGGGCCTGCCAGAACATCGAGCCCGAGAAGAGCGGCTCCGAGATCATGCCCACCGAGCCCTACCTGCTCGGTTCGCACTCCGGCTGCTGCGGCATCTGGGTCTCCGGCCCGAACGAGTCCTGGGTCCCCGAGGAGTACAAGATCAAGGCCGACGACGGCAAGGTCTACAACCGCATGACCACGGTCAACGGCCTGTTCACCTGCGCCGACGGCGTGGGCGCCTCCGGCCACAAGTTCTCCTCGGGCTCCCATGCCGAGGGTCGCATGGTCGGCAAGCAGATGGTCCGCTGGTGCGTGAACCACAAGGACTTCAAGCCCGCCCTGAAGCAGAGCGCCGACGAGCTGAAGAAGGAGATCTACGCTCCTTACTACAACTACGTCGCCGGCAAGTCCGTGTCCACCGACCCGGTCGTGAACCCGAACTACATCACCCCGAAGAACTTCATGATGCGCCTGGTCAAGGCCACCGATGAGTACGGCGGTGGTGTCGGCACCTACTACACGACCTCCAAGACCCTGCTCGAGACCGGCTTCAAGCTGCTCGACATGCTCGAAGAGGATTCCAAGAAGCTGGCCGCCCGCGACCTGCACGAGCTGCTGCGCTGCTGGGAGCAGTACCATCGCCTGTGGACCGTGCGCCTGCACATGCAGCACATCCACTTCCGCGAAGAGTCCCGCTACCCCGGCTTCTACTACCGCGGCGACTTCCTGGGCCTGGACGACAGCAAGTGGAAGTGCTTTGTGAACTCCAAGTACGACCCGATCAAGAAGGAGACCAACATCTTCAAGCGGCCGTACTACCAGATCATTCCGGATCCGATGCACCCGTAGTGTGAGTGGCGGCTGCGGGCCGGCAAGGCCCGCAGCCGCCTTTTTTTTACGCCGCAGATGGTCTAAGCCCGAACCGGGACCGGCGTTCCGGTTCGGGTTTAGGCCATTTGAGCACGTCCGATAGCATGTCCACTGAGCATGTCCGAAGTCTGACGAGGAGGACACCTATGTCGAGTCAAAGCATCCTTGTTGTCGGAGGCGGATTTTCCGGCATCTCCGCCGCCCTGGAGGCCGCAGAGGTCGGCCACGAGGTCTTCATCGTCGAGAAGACCGCATTCCTGGGCGGGCGCGTGGCCCAGCTGAACAAATACTTTCCCAAGCTCTGCCCTCCGTCCTGCGGCCTGGAGATCCAGTTCCAGCGGATCCGCAACAACAAGCTGGTCAAGGTCTTCACATTGGCCGAAGTCGTCGGGATCAGCGGCTCGGCCGGCAACTACCAGGTCAAGATCCGCATAAAGCCCCGGCACGTGAACCCCGGCAGCGCCGACCTCTCCGGCCTGGCCGCCTCCCTGTCCAAGGATCTGCCAAACGACTTCGATTTCGGACTCGGCTCGCGCAAGGCCCTGCACATGGACATGCCGTTCGCCTTCCCCAACCGCTACGTCCTGGACAAGGACGCCTGCAGCCCCGAGGACTTGAAGAAGCTCGGCGCCTGCGAGGTGGTCAACCTGGATGACGCGGACAAGGAGATCACCCTCGACGTCGGCGCGGTCGTCCTGGCCACGGGCTGGAAGCCCTACGACGTGACCAAGTTGACCAACCTCGGCGCCGGCAACATCCCCAACTGCATCACCAACATGCAGATGGAGCGCCTGGCCGCGGCCTTCGGTCCGACCAAGGGGGCCATCGTCCGCCCGTCCGACGGCGCCGCGCCGAAAAGCGTGGCCTTTGTCCAGTGCGCCGGCTCGCGCGACGAGAACCACCTGAACTACTGCTCCTACATCTGCTGCATGGCCTCCCTGAAGCAGGCGGCCTACGTGCGCGAGCGCCACCCCGAGGCGCGCATAACCATCTTCTATATCGACCTGCGCACCCCGGGCCGCTACGACAATTTCGCCAAGAAGATATTGTCCGACCCCAAGATCAAGATCGTCAAGGGCAAGGTCGCCGCGGCCGTCGAGGACCCGGGCACGGGCAACGTGGTGCTGACCGTGGAGAACGCGGTCAGCGGGCTCAAATCCGACGAGACTTTCGAGCTGGCCGTGCTGGCCACGGGCATGCAGCCGAGCCTGGCCGGCGAGAAGCTGCCCTTCGACGTGGCCGTGGACGAGATGGGCTTTGTCATCGGCGGCGACGAGAAGGGCATCCATGCCGCGGGCTGCGCCAAGATTCCCCTCGACGTCATGAAGTCGGCCCAGTCGGCTACCGGGGCCGCGCTCAAAGCGATTCAAACGGTGATAGGGAGGTAATCGGAAATGGCCGAAAAAATCGGTGTCTACATCGACCAGTCTGGCGTCGGCCCACTCCTGAACGCCGAAGAGCTGGCCGAATTCGTCAAGAACAAGTTCGGCGGCGCGACCCCGGTGGTCAAGACGCACCCGAGGTTGGCCAGCGAGGACGGCCGGGCGCTCATCAAGGCCGACGTCGACGCCGGCGGCCTGGACGGAGTCCTGGTCTGCGGCTCGTCGCCTCGCGTGGACTGGGACATCTTCGATTTCCCCGGCGTGCTGGTCGAGCGCGTGAACTTACGCGAGCAGTGCGCCATGTGCTACCAGAACCCCGACGGCTCCCTGCCCGCCGCCGGCGGCCCGTTGCCCAAGGACCTGAAGGTCATGGCCGAGGACTACCTGAGGATGGGCGTGGTCAAGCTGCAGAAGATGAAGGCGCCCACGCCCGACATCCCCGAGACGACCAAGCGCATCCTGGTGCTGGGCGGCGGCTGGACCGGCCTGACCTCGGCCCTGAACGCCGCGGCCGCGGGCTACGATGTGCTCCTCGTCGAGCAGGCCGAGGCGCTCGGCGGCTGGGCGGCCAAGATGTACAAGTCCATCCCCAAGTCCTACCCCTACACCACGGCCGAGGACACCGGCATCCAGCAGAAGATCAAGGCCGTCACGGCCAATCCCAGGATCAGCGTGGCCACCTCCACCGCGCTTGTGCAGCTGACCGGCGCCCCGGGCAACTACGAGGCCAAGCTTGCCGGCCCCAAGGGCGAGGAGACCACCAAGGTCGGGGCCGTGGTCCTGGCCACCGGCTGGGTGGAGCAGGACAAGAAGTACCTGGAGCCGCTCGGCTACGGAAAATTCAAGAACGTGGTCACCTCCATGGAGTTCGAGACCATGGTGGCCAAGGGCGGGCTTAGCCGCCCGGGAGGAGGCACGGCCAAGTCCGTGGCCTTCCTGGTCGACGTGAACCTCTGCACCGCGGCTGCGGCCGCTCCGGCCGAGACCCCTGCGGCCCCCGCAGCCCCCGCGCCCGAGGCCAAGAAGCCCGAGGAGAAGAAGGAGGGCGAGGCCGCGGAGACGACCTTCGTCTACCCGGACATGGAGTCCTGCAAGCACATGTCCTATTCCTCGGAGCTCTCCAGCCTGGTGGCCCTGAAGCAGGCCGGCTACGTGGTTGAGAAGGACGCCAGCGCCGTGGCCTACATCTTCTACGACCACATGATGGTCCCGGGCATCAACGAGCGCTACTACAAGGCGGCCCAGGACAAGCCCGGGGTCATGCTGACCAAGGGCCTGATCACCGACATCCGCGAGGACGCGGACAAGGGCCTGATCATCAGCGCCAAGGACACGCTGCTCGGCGAGCTGATCGAGATCAAGGCCGACCTGGTGGTGGTGCCCACGGCCATGGTCCCGGTGACCGCGCACGAGCCGACCATCAACCTGAACTACCGCCAGGGCCCGGCCTTCCCGGACCTGCCGCTGTTCGACGGCTTCGTCGATTCCAACTACATCTGCTTCCCCTACGAGACCCGGCGCACCGGCATCTACGCCGCGGGCTGCGTCCGCCAGCCCATGACCATGGGCACGGCCGAGACCGATGCCGCCGGCGCCACGCTCAAGGCCATCCAGTGCCTGGCCTCGCTCAACCGCGGCATGGCCGTGCACCCGCGCTCGGGCGACATGAGCTTCCCGGTGTTCAACTTCGTGCGCTGCACCCAGTGCAAGCGCTGCACCGAGGAGTGTCCCTTCGGCGCCCTGGACGACGACCCGAAGGGTACGCCCATGCCCAACCCGACCCGCTGCCGGCGCTGCGGCACCTGCATGGGCGCCTGCCCGGAGCGCGTCATCAGCTTCGACAACTACAACATCGACCAGATCGGCACCATGATCAAACAGATCGAGGTGCCGCCGGACATGAAGGCCGACGGCCCGCGGGCCCTGGTCCTGGTCTGCGAGAACGACGCCTATCCGGCCCTGGACATGGCGGCCATGCGCGGCCATACCTGGAGCCCGTACGTCCGCTTCATCCCGGTGCGCTGCCTGGGCTCGGTCAACACCATCTGGATCGCGGACGCCATGTCCCGGGGCATGGACGGCGTTCTGCTGCTCGGCTGCCGCTACGGCGACGACTACCAGTGCCACTTCGTCAAGGGCTCCGAGCTCTGCAACCGGCGCATGGCCAACGTGGCCGAGAGCCTGAACCGCCTGGGCGTGGAGCCCGAGCGCGTGCTTCAGGAGCAGGTGGCCATCGACGAATACGATCAGGTCCCAGCGATCATCGACCGGTTCATGGATGCCATCATCAAGATCGGGCCCAACCCCTTCAAGGGTTATTAGGAGGTTGACCGCCATGGAAAAAGCTGTTCGCATCCAACCGGACCTGCAGTTCGTGAAAGACCTGCAGGAGGTGGGCGGCGAGGCCCTCAAACGCTGCTACCAGTGCGCCACCTGCAGCGTGGTCTGCCCCATCTCGCCCGCGGAGAACCCCTACCCGCGCAAGGAAATGGTCTGGGCCCAGTGGGGCCTGAAAGACCGTCTGGTCAACGACATCGACATCTGGCTCTGCCACAACTGCGGCACCTGCTCCGACATGTGCCCGCGCGGCGCCAAGCCGGGCGACCTGCTGTCGGCTCTGCGCAACATGGCCTACCGCAACCTGGTCGAGCCCGTGGCCATCGGCAAATGGATGAGCTCCTCCTCCTACCTGCCGATCCTGGCCGGCATCCCGGCGCTCTTGTACCTGTTCATCTGGATCATTCGCGCAAGCCAGCTCGGCTCCTTCTTCCCGCTCTTCACCTGGGACGAGCACGCCCACGCCTTCGTCACCGACCCGAACGGTGTGGTGGTCTATGGCGGGCTCTTCCCCGGCGACTTCACCATCGACCCGATCTTCGGCCTGGTGGCCCTGCTCGTGGCCTTCGTCTTCTTCAGGGGCGTGGTCAAGCTGTTCAAGTCCTTCGAGACCCTGCCCAAGACCTTCGTCGTGGCCGGCGCGCCCAAACCCACCTGGATCGAGGCGGTCAAGGGCGTCATCCTGGACGAGGTCGCCACCCACGTGAAATGGAAGAAGTGCGGCTACTCGACCGCGGCCGACGAGCAGAAGTTCAAGGGCCACTTCATCCTGTTCTACGGCTTCATCGCCCTGGCCATCGTCACCAGCATCGTGGCCGTGAGCCACTGGGGCGGCAAGGTCGTCAGCTTCATCGCGCCCCTCGGGCACACGCCCATGGAGCTCTGGAACCCGGTCAAGGTCCTGGCCAACGTGGGCGCGCTCATGCTGCTCTACGGCCTGACCCAGCTGACCAAACGCCGCCTGAACCAGGACCCGACCAAGCAGGGCTCGAGCTTCTACGACTGGTACCTGCTCGGAGTCATCTGGTTCATCGCGCTCACCGGCATCTTCGCCGAACTCCTGCGCCTGGCCAACGTGCCGGTGCTCGCCTACCCGATCTACTACTTCCACCTCATCTGCGTCTTCATGCTCTTTGCCTACCTGCCCTGGTCCAAGCTCGGGCACCTAGTCTACCGCACCGCGGCGCTGGTCTATGCCCGGCGCCTCGGCCGCGTCGCTGTGGAACCCAAAGAAATCAAAATATTCAAGCTGTAACCAAAAGGGAGGAACCACCCATGGCTGAAGCACGCAAAACCTTTCCCATGAGCACCTTCGCCGCCTACCTGAAAGGTGACAAGGCCGCCCAGAAGCAGACCATCGTCGAGCTCCTCTCCTTCATGACCAAGAAGGAAATCGACGCCGAGTTCGAGCCCTTCGCCGCCGCCCTGGCCAAGGCCTGGATCTACGAGCAGCATCCCGAGCTGGCCAAGATGAAGAAGGGCGACATCGCCGGCCTGGGCGACAACGTCTCCGTGGTCGAGCTGCCCGGCGAGACCCTGGGCGAGGTCGACGGCATCTTCGCCAAGCTGGCCGAATACCGCAAATCCATCGGCGAGCTCTCGGCCAAGCTGCAAAAATCCGAGGTGGCCCTGGCCGAGACCTCGGCCAAGCTTAAGGAGACCGAGAAGCAGCTGGCCGCGGCCAACGGCGAGCTGTCCAAGCTGAAGGCCTCGGGCAAGGACGAGGGCGACAAGGTCATCGTCACCTCCCAGGCCAAGGTCGAGGAGTACATCGGCAAGGTCGCCGACCTGCTCAAGATGATCGAGGACGTGAAGAAGCACGGCGTGGTCACCGTGGCGGCCGGCGCCCCCGCGGCCGGCGGCGCCCCCTCGGCCGAGGGCCCCGCGGCCGGCGGCGAGCCCACGGCCGACTTCGGCTTCGGCAGCGACCCGTTCGCCGACGAGAAGTGGTAGACAGGGTCCAAGCATCCCGACGATAGACGATTCGCGCCCCGCCCGGAGAACCGGGCGGGGCGCTTTTTCGTCTTGTGGACGAAGACCGGGGGAAGGCGGGAAACCCTTTTGCCAAAAGGGTTTCCCGCCTTCCCCCGGACCCCCATCCACCCTTCCTAAAACCTTTGGCTCGCTTCGCGGGGGACTCCAAGAAGGATCGAAGGGCCGGCGTGGCGGGTGGGCTCGGAGGATCAGGCGCGATGAAGAGAAGAAGCCGGTGAGGTGAAGAGGTCTCACGGGCCGCGCGGCGGTGGTGGTTGAGGACTGCGCACGGCGCCTGCCCCGTTCCCACTTCCTGACCGTATTTCTACCTTTTTCAAGGTTTCCCACCCGGGAGCTGATTCTCGGCCCAGGAGAGCATTTTCCCGGTCTTCGAGCTGCCCGGCGGCGGGTGAAACCACCGGCCGGTGGCAGAAAGTACCACCTTTTCCCCCGCCCTCATCCCGACACCCAGACCCTCCCCAAACAGGCCAGTCCGGCCGGGAGTTTTCGGGCGGCGGGGCCTTGGCCGCCGCCCGAAAACTCCCGGCCGAAATCGGGGGTCCGGGGGCCCACGGCCCCCGGCCGCCGGAGGCATCTTCCTTCCCTCCCCACCCGCCGGAGGCGCTCCTCCTCCTCCACCGTCTCCACTGCCGCCGCCTCAGGCCGACTGCGGGCTGTCGCCATCGGGGCGGGCGGTTTCGAGCTGGGCGGCGAGGGAGCGGGCCAGGCCGCGCAGGGCCTCGGCGAAGGCGAAGAACTGCTGCAGGCGGCCGAGCGACAGGCGGCGGGTGATGCCGCACAGGCGCAGCTCTGTCAGGCGCTCCTCGAAGGCCGCGAGCGTCCGGGCGAGGTCTGTGCGGAGCCCGGCGGACCTGGCGCCGCCGGCGTCGGTGAGGGCCGCGGCCGCGGCTGCGACCAGGGCGTTCAGCTCCGGGGTGATGATCCAGTCCACCTGTTCGCCGCGTTCCTCGGTCAGGGTCCGGGCCAGGGCGTGGACGGCGTCGGCGATGCGCTCCATGACGCCCAGGTCATCCAGCCGGCGTTCGGTCCGGGCCGGGGCGACCCAGGCCTCCTGGCTGAGGGCCTTGCCCAGGAAGTCGCGGGTCTGACGGTAGAGGGTGTCGAGGCGGGCCAGGCGGGCGGGGTCGAAGGGCCGCGGGCCTCCGGTGAAATGGTCGCTGATCTCGACGAGCCTCTCGGCCGCCTCGGCCCGAAAGTCGGCGGCCAGGGCGGCGAGCTTCTCCCCGGCTTTCAGCGGCCAGACCAGGAGCGAGACGAGCAGGGCGGCGAGGACGCCGATGAAGATTTCGCCGACGCGCTCGAAGGCGTAGTGCAGCTGGTTGGTGGCTGCGCCGCCGACCACGGCCACGGTGCCCACGGTGACCGCGGCCATGCGGAACTGGGGTTTGCTGGTGACCAGGACGCCGCACAGGCAGACGGCCAGGAAGAGCCCGATGTAGGTGTAGAGGTCGCTACCTTGGTTCAAGAGGACCACGAGGATGCCCAGCCCTGCGCCGATGAGCGTGCCGATGACCCGGTGGATGGACATGCGCAGCGAGTCGGCCAGGTAGAGGTGGCTGACGATGACCGCGGTGATGACCGCGAGGTAGGGCATGGTCAGGCCGCAGGCCAGGGCGACGAAGTTGGCCAGGACCACGGCCAGGCCCATCTTGATGCCGTGCTTCAGGTGTACGGGGAAGTCGGAGGGGAGTTTGAGGCGCATGCTGGTTCCGGGAGGTGGCGGGTTGGCAGGGGCGGGAGGATGTCACTGCGGCCGGGGGCTGTCAAAAGGTTTTTGGCCTGGGGCGCGGGCGTCATGCCGGAAACGTCAATATAAGCTCCTGATTATGGCGGAATGATGTTTCGATTTCCGGAAAAAGAAAAAATTACCGTCGCCGGAAACGCGCTTCCGGCGTCGATCCAGCGGTTCCGGCCCGCGCGTAGTGGTCCGCGGCGGCAGCGCAAAAGGCTGGATTTTTTGGCTCCTTTCGGCTACACCCGGTGAGCGCTATGGCCCATCTTCTCTTAAACGACGTCTCTGTCCATTTCGGTGGACTGCAGGCCCTCTCCGAGGTGTCCTTCGAGCTTAGGCCCGGCGAGGTCCTGGGGCTCATCGGCCCCAACGGCGCGGGCAAGACGACCATTTTCAACGTCATCACCGGCGTCTACCGCGTCTCCGGCGGGGAGGTGGCCTATGCCGGCCGCAAGCTGGCGGGCCTGAAGCCCCACCAGATCCTGGCCGCGGGCATCGCCCGGACCTTCCAGAACATCCGCCTGTTCACGGCCATGACCGCGCTCGAGAACGTCATGGTCGCCCAGCACTGCCGCACCCGCGCGGGTGTCCTCGGGGCCGTGCTGCGCAGTCCCGCCCAGCGCCGCGAGGAGGCCCGCATCCGCGAGCAGGCCCGGGCCGCGCTGGACTTCGTGGGCCTGGCCAATGTCGCCGACCAGGTCGCCCGCAACCTGCCCTACGGCCTGCAGCGCCGCCTGGAGATCGCCAGGGCGCTGGGCTCCGAGCCCAATACCATCCTCCTGGACGAGCCCGCCGCGGGCCTGAACCCCTCCGAATCCCGCGATCTCATGGACCTCATCCGGCGTATCCGCGACCGCGGCCTGAACGTGCTCCTGGTGGAGCACGACATGAAGGTGGTCATGGGCGTCAGCGACCGGCTGGTCGTGCTCGACCACGGCGAGCTCATCTGCCAGGGCCGTCCCGACGAGGTCAAGAAGAACAAGCGCGTCATCGAAGCCTATCTCGGGCATTAACCTTAAGCGGAGGACGGTTATGAAAAAGAGTCTGGCTCGCATCCTGTTCCTGGCCCTGGCGCTTTGCCTCGTGGCGGGCGGCGCCTGGGCGAAGACCCTGAAGATCGGCTCCATCAGCCCCCTGACCGGTCCCTACGCCGCCGACGGCACGGACATCAAGAACGGGGTGCTCGCGGCCATCGACGCCTTCACCGCCGCCGGCGGCGTCCCGGGTTACGACAAGATCGAGCTCGACGCCCAGGACGACGCCTCCTGCGACGGCAAGCAGACCGTGGCCGCGGCCAACAAGCTGGCCAGCCAGAGCGGCGACAACAAGATCGCCGGTGTGGTCGGGGCCTACTGCTCCGGCGCCACCATCCCCGCCTCCGAGATACTCGACGAGGCCGGCATCGTCATGATCTCCCCCGGCTCCACCGCCGAGAAGGTCACCGAGCGCGGGCTCAAGTACATGTTCCGCACCTGCGGCCGCGACGACGACCAGTCCAAGGCCGTGGGCAAGTTCATGAAGGACTACCTCAAGGCCAAGACCGTGTTCATCGTCGACGACAAGACGACCTATTCCCAGGGCCTGGCCGACAACGTGGAGAAGGAATGCAAGGCCCTGGGCCTGACCGTGATCGAGCACGACCACGTCAACGCCGGCGACCGGGACTTCTCCGCGGTCCTGACCAAGGTCAAGAGCGCCAACCCCGACGTCTTCTACATCAGCCTCCAGAACTCCTCCTCCGGCGGCCTCATGGTCTCCCAGGCCAAGCGCGTGGGCATCACCTCCAAGCTCGTCGCCCAGGACGCCGTCTTCCACCCGCAGCTCATCGACAACGCCAAGGAAGCCGCCGAGGGCATGTACCTGACCTTCGGCTTCATCGACGAGAACTCCCCGGCCTACCAGTCGTTCGCCAAGATCTACAGCGCCAAGTACGGCAAGATCGGCGCCTACTCCTCCTATGCCTACGACGCCGCCACGGCGCTGCTCACGGCCATCAAGAACTCCGGCTCCACCGACGCCGAGAAGATCCGGGCCGAGCTCCTGAAGATGGACATGCCCGGCGCGGCCAAGCGCATCAAGTTCAAGGAGAACGGCGACTCCGGCTCGAACTACATCGTCCTGGTCATCAAGGGCGGCAAGTTCGTCAACTTCTGGGATCCCGAAACGGGCAAGACCTTCTAGTCAGGCCTTCCCGACCCTCCGGCGGCGGCCCGCTCCGGGCCGCCGCCGGCACGACGCACAAGGCGGGCGGATGGAATACTTTTTCCAGCAGTTCATCAACGGCATCACCCTGGGCGGGGTCTACGCCCTGTTCGCCTTGGGCTACACCATGGTCTACGGCATCATCCAGCTCATCAACTTCGCCCACGGCGAGTTCTTCGCCGCCGGCGGCTACGTGGGCGTGATCGTGCTCTCCTTCCTCGGCGCCCACGGCTACATGGGCACCCATCCCTGGCTCTGCCTGGCCTTCTCCCTGGTTCTGACCATGGGCTACTGCGCCATGCTGGCCATGGCCGTGGAGAAGATCGCCTACAAGCCGTTGCGCCGCTCGACCCGGCTCTCGGTCCTGCTCTCGGCGCTGGGCATGTCCATCTTTCTGCAGAACGGCCTCATGCTCACCCAGGGCGTCTACGACAAGGCCTATCCCACGGCCTTTGTCCAGGGCGGCCTGGACATCGGCGGCGTGCGCATCTCCATCATGCAGCTGCTCATCCTCGGCCTGACCGCGGTCCTCCTGTTCATCTTGAACGCCCTGGTCTTCCGCACCCGCATCGGCAAGGCCATGCGGGCAACAGCCCAGGACAAGGTCATGAGCGCCCTGGTCGGCATCAACTCCAACCGCATCATCAGTCTGACCTTTGCCATCGGCGCCGGCCTGGCCGCGGCCGCGGGCATCATGGTCGGCCTCTACTACGGCGCGGTGCGTTACGACATGGGCTTCGTGCCCGGGGTCAAGGCCTTTGCCGCCGCGGTGCTCGGCGGCATCGGCAACATCACCGGGGCCATGCTCGGCGGCTTCATCATCGGCATGGTCGAGATCATGGCCGCGGCCTACGTGCCCCACGGCGGCGAGTACAAGGACGTGTTCGCCTTCATCATCCTCATCGCCGTGCTCTATTTCATGCCCACCGGCATCATGGGGGAGAATGTCGATGACACGCGAGTCTAGGCGCGCCTGGCTGACCTTCGCCGTCGCCCTGGGCTGGTTCTTCCTGCTCCTGTGGCCGCTCACCGGCATCAAGGCCGACGGCAGCCTGACCTTCGACCAGACCTTGGCCATCTTCTGGCGCGTGGCCGCGGCCGCCGCGGTCCTGGTCGTTTTCTGGCGCCTGAAGCGAAAGGGCTCTTTCGACGGCGCCGGCCGGGGCCTCGCTACGGCGCGCGCGGCGCTGGCCAGGGGCATCTCCGTGGTGCCCGCCTGGATCTGGTGGATTCTCCTTGCGGCCGGGGCCCTGAGCTATCCCCTGCTGACCAACCGCTACGGTCAGGACGTGGCCGTGACCGTGCTCGTCTACATCTGCCTGGGCCTGGGCCTGAATGTGGTCGTCGGGCTCGCCGGGCTTCTCGACCTCGGCTACATCGCCTTCTACGGCGTCGGGGCCTACACCTACGCTCTTCTTTCGGTGAACTACGGCCTGTCCTTCTGGCTCTGCCTGCCCCTGGCCGCGGCCCTGGCCGCGATCGCCGGCTGCATCATCGGCTACCCCACCTTGCGCATGCGCGGCGACTACCTGGCCATCGTTACCCTGGGCTTCGGCGAGATCGTGCGCATCATCCTGAACAACTGGATGGAGCTGACCAACGGCCCCAAGGGCATCATCAGCATCCCGCCGCCGTCGATCTACGTGCCTGAGCTCGAGCCGACGCTGCATTTCGTGCCCTTCGAGCTGCGCAAGATCACCTACGCCTACTACGTCATCCTGGGGCTGGCCGTGTTCACCGTGGTCGCCGTGCACAGGCTCAACTTCTCGCGCATCGGCCGGGCCTGGGAGGCCATCCGCGAGGACGAGACCGCGGCCGAGCTCATGGGCGTAAACACCTTCCTTTTGAAGCTCCTGGCCTACGCCATGGGCGCGGTCTTCGGCGGCCTGGCCGGGGCCTTCTACGCCGCCCGCTACCGCTTCGTGAACCCCGACCCGTTCACCTTCATCGAGTCGGCCATGGTGCTGGCCATGGTCGTGCTCGGCGGCCTGGGCTCCATCCCCGGCATCATCCTGGGCGCGCTGGCGCTCATCGCCCTGCCCGAGGTCTTCCGCGGCTTCGAGCTCTACCGCATGCTGGCCTTCGGCGGAGCCATGACGGTCATGATGCTGGTCCGGCCGGCCGGGCTCATCCCGGCCAAGCGCATGGGCCAGCGCTCCGAGGAGAGGGACTAGGGCATGGCCGAGCCGATCCTCGAAATGCAGGGCGTCACCGCCCACTACGGCCGCATCCAGGCCCTGAAGGGCATCTCGCTCAAGGTCTTCCCCGGCGAGATCGTGACCATCATCGGCGCCAACGGCGCGGGCAAGTCGACGACGCTCATGACCATCTGCGGCATCGTCCGGGCCACGGCCGGCGAGGTGCGCTACCGGGGCGAGGTCATCAGCAGCCAGAGCCCGGACGTTCTGCCCGCCCGGGGCCTCATCCAGGTGCCCGAGGGCCGGCGCATCTTCCCCCGGCTGACCGTGTCCGAGAACCTGGACATGGGCGCCTTCTTCCGCAAGGACGAGGACGGCATCCGCCGCGACCGCGACCTGGTCTTCGAGCTCTTCCCGGTGCTGAAGGAGCGCCGCCGCCAGCCCGGCGGCACGCTGTCCGGCGGCGAGCAGCAGATGCTGGCCATCGGCCGGGCGATCATGGGCCGGCCCACGGTCCTGCTCCTGGACGAGCCCTCCCTGGGGCTCGCCCCGCTCATCGTGCAGCAGATCTTCCGCATCGTCAAAAGCATCAGCGAGGAGAACAAGACGACCATCGTGCTCGTGGAGCAGAACGCCAACCTGGCCCTCAACCTGGCCAGCCGCGGCTACGTGCTCGAGACCGGCTCGGTGGTCCTGGAGGACGACGCCCGCGCCCTGCTCGAGAACCCCGACATCCGCAAGGCCTACCTCGGCGAGTAGCCGTCTTCCTGCCACGGTCAGCGGCGGCCCATAGAACCCTGCATATCACCGCCCCCGGCTTCACTTTGCCCCCTGTTGCGCGTATGTCTCGGACAGGGGAAAGAACGGTTTTTGTCGCTTGCCCGCGACGGGGGCGGTCAAAGCGGGGAGGTGCAGGCCATGGCAGGGGGGAATCTCCTTCAGCTGCGCAAGTTCGTCGCGCCCGAGTTCGTCTTCGGGCTCGGGGCCGCCGATCTCGCCGGACGCTACGCCCACAACCTCGGGGCTCACCGCGTGCTCCTGGTCACCGACCCGGGCCTGGAGGCCCACGGCTATCCGCAGCGCGTGCGCCGGGACCTCGCCGCACAGGGCCTGAGCAGCATCGACTTCCATGCGGTCAGCACCAATCCGCGCGACACGGAGGTCATGGCCGGGGCCGAGATCTACCGCCAGGAGGGCTGCGAGGCCATCGTCGCCGTGGGCGGCGGCAGCCCCATGGACTGCGCCAAGGCCGTCGGCATCGTCTGCACCAACCGGCGCCACGTGCTCGATTTCGAGGGCGTGGACAAGGTGGACAAGCCCGGGCCGCCGCTCATCTGCATCCCGACCACCGCCGGTTCCTCGGCCGACGTCTCCCAGTTCGCCATCATCACCGACACGGCCCGCAAGGTGAAGATCGCCATCGTCTCCAAGACCATGGTCCCCGACGCCTCCCTGGTCGACCCGGCGCTGACCGCGAGCATGAGCCCGGAGCTGACCGCCTGCACCGGCCTGGACGCCCTGACCCATGCCATCGAGGCCTACGTCTCCAACGCCAGCTCGCCCATCTCCGACCTGCACGCCCTTGAGGCCGTGCGGCAGATCGGCCGGAACCTGCCCCGGGCCTTCGACAACCCGGGCGACCTGGAGGCCCGCGGCGGCATGATGCTCGGCTCGCTGCTCGCCGGGCTGGCCTTCTCCAACGCCATCCTCGGCGCGGTCCACGCCATGGCCCACAGCCTCGGGGGCTTGAAGGACCTGCCCCACGGCCAATGCAACGCCATTCTCCTCGACCACGTCATGGACTTCAACTACGCCGCGGCCCCCGAGCGCTTCGACGACGTGGGCCGGGCGCTCGGCGCGGACCTGCCCGGGACGGCCCCGGCCGGGGAGCGCAAGGCCCTGGTCCTGGCCGCAGTGCGCCGGCTGAAAGAGCGCCTGGGCATCGACCTGCGCCTGCGCGACCTCGGCGTCAGCGCCGCGGACCTGCCCCGGCTGGCCGGCTTCGCCCTGGCCGATCCCTGCCTGGCCACCAACCCCAGGCCGGCCGGCCCGTCCGAGCTCGAGGCCATCTATGCCCAGGCGCTCTGAGACCCTGCCGCGGCCAGGGGAGGGGGGGGCCGACCCCGCTTCGCTCCGCGACCGGCTCATCGGCCTGGGCGAGCGCTCCATGCGCAAGAGCTACTACCCGGAGCTCCAGGAGCGGCTGACCGAGCTCGAGCGCTTCCGCACGCTCCTCGACCGGGTGGCCGAGGCCATCATCCTGGCCGAGGCCGGACAAGAGCGCATCGTGGACGCGAACCAGGCTGCCTGCGACTTCCTGGGCGTAAGCCGGGCCGGGCTCATCGGCCGGTCCGTGGCCCGGGTGCTGGGTGGGTCGCTGGGCGCGGCCGTGGCCGACCGCCTGGCCGAGGGCGGCCCGCCGTCGGGCGTCTTGGAGGGCCTCCTGGCCGTGCCGGGCGGGCCGGTCACGCCGGTCGAGGTCCAGGTCTCGGTGGAAATCTTCGGCGGGGTGCCCTACGCCGTCATCCTGGCCCGGGATGTGACCGAGCAGCGGGCCATCGCCTCGGCCCGGGCGCTCATGAACGAGCGCCTGGAGCTGCAGGTGGCCCTGCGCACCCGGGAACTGGAGGAGGCCAACCGGCGCCTTCAGGAGCTCGACAGCCTGAAGTCGGGCTTCCTCTCGGCCGTGTCCCACGACCTGCGCACGCCGCTGACCTCCATTCTCGGCTTCGCCAAGCTCGTGGACCGCGAGTTCGGCCGCGCCTTCGAGCCCCTGGGCCGGGACGATCCGGCGCTTTCGCGCCGGGCCCGGCGCATCCGCGAGAACCTGGCCGTGATCCAGGCCGAGGGCGAGCGGCTGACCCGGCTGATCAACGACGTCCTCGACCTCTCGCGCATCGAGTCCGGCCGCATGCCCTGGCGCGAGGCCCGGGTCGCCCCCCGGGAGCTGGCCCGCCAGGCCGTGCGCGCCATCCGCGGCCGCTTCGCCCAGAAGCGCGGCCTGGCCCTGCGCGTCGAGCTGGACCCCGGCCTGGCCGAGCTGATCGTGGACCCCGACCGCATCCTGCAGGTGCTCATCAACCTGCTGGACAATGCCCTCAAATTCACCGAGCGGGGCGTGGTGACCATGGGCGCCGGCCTGAACCAGGCCGGCGAGGCCGTGCTCTGCGTCAGCGACACCGGCCCGGGCATCCCCGCCGCGGAGCAGGCCAGCATCTTCGAGTCCTTCCACCAGCTCGCCGGCGACACCCTCGACGGCCGGCCCAAAGGCTCGGGCCTCGGCCTGGCCATCTGCAGCCAGATCGTGGCCCATTACGGCGGCCGCCTCTGGGTCGAATCGGAGCCCGGGCGGGGCAGCCGCTTCTCCTTCTCCCTGCCGGCGGAGCTGGTGGTGCGGAAAGAAGAAAACTAGCCGGCTGCGATGACCGTGCGGATGGCCGTGAGCACCTGCTCGAGCATGGCGGCCAGCCTGGGGTGGAGGGCGGCCAGCGCGGCGGTGTCGGACTCCTTGGCCGCGCGCTCCATGGCGTAGGCCAGATCCATGAGCTTTGGCGCGGAAATGGTCCCGGACATGCCTTTGAGCGAATGGGCGGCCTTGGTCGCGGCGGTCAGGTCGCCGGTCTCGAGGGCCCGGGCCAGGGACTGGCCGCGGGCCGGCCCGTCCTCCAGGAAGAGCTTGAAGAGCTCCTTCAGGAAGTCGAGGTCGCCGTCAAGGCGCGCCAGGGCCTTGGTCAGGTCGAGCACGCCCGGATCGACGCCGGCCGGAGGAGTGGTCGTACTGTTCATGGCGTATCCGAAGGCAAGCCCGGTCGAACGCACGGGCTCGTACCTATTCATGCAGCAAACAGGTGACGGGTGCAATGTGAAAATTGCGGTCACCCCCATGCCGGACTTGGCAAAGCCCGGCATGAACGCTAGTCTCGGCGCCCCAAGGAGAAGTACCATGCCCTTTCCCCGCCGCAGGGCCGCCTGCCCGGTCCTTTTTTTCCTGCTTTGCCTGCTCTGCCTGCCGGCGATCTGCCTCGGCCTGACCAAGGAACAGGCCTTCGAGGTGGAGAAGATGATCTTCTCCATGCCCATCGAGGACAAGGTCGGTCAGATCTTCATGACCTTCTTCCCCGGCCGGACTTACGCCGGGGAGCTGAAGGCGCTCGTCGAAGACTACCGCGTCGGCGGGCTCATCCTCTATTCCATCTGCGGCAACACCGGCACGCCCCGCCAGGTGGTCGAGCTGACCAACGCCGTCAAGGCCGGCGCCCTGGCCGCGAAACGCATCCCGCCGCTCATCGCCGTGGACCAGGAAGGCGGCCGCGTGGCCCGGCTGACCGAGGGCTTCACCCGCTTCCCCGGGGCCATGGCCCTGGCTGCCACCAACGACCCGGCCCTGGCCGGGCGCGCCGCCCGGGACACGGCCGAGGAGCTGGCCGCCGTTGGCGTGCACCTCGACTT
Source organism: Desulfovibrio sp. UBA6079 (assembly GCA_002428705.1). GTDB lineage: Bacteria > Desulfobacterota > Desulfovibrionia > Desulfovibrionales > Desulfovibrionaceae > UBA6079. The sequence continues at coordinate 41,764 of DIXN01000007.1, read as the reverse complement.
CGCGCCGGTGGCCGACGTCAACGTGAACCCCGCCAACCCGGTCATCGGCACCCGCTCCTTCGGCTCGGACCCCGCGGCCGTGTCCCGCTTCGTCACCGCCCAGGTCGCCGGCTACCGCGAGGGCGGCGTCTTCTCCTGCGCCAAGCACTTCCCCGGCCACGGCGACACCTCCGTGGACTCCCACCACGACCTGCCGGTGGTCACCTCCTCGGCGGAGGATATCGCGGCCACCGCCTGGCCGCCGTTCCAGGCAGCGATGAAGGCCGGCGTGCCCATGCTCATGACCGCGCACATCGAGGTCCCGGCCATCGACAAAGGCCGGCCCGCGACCATGTCCGACCGGCTGCTGATCGGCATGGTCCGCGCCCTCTGGGGCTACGAGGGCATCATCGTCACCGATTCGCTGCTCATGGGCGCCATCCGCGAGCGCATGGACCCGGGCCAGGCCGCCGTGAACGCCTTCCTGGCCGGAGCCGACATCCTGCTCTTCGGCGCCGACCTGACCGCCGGCGGCCATCCCGAGCAGGGCCTGGCCATGCAGCGCACGGCCATCGACTACTTCCTCTACCGGGCCAGGGAGGGCACGCTGCCGCTGGAGCGCCTGAACGAATCGCTGCGGCGCATCCTGCGAGCCAAGATCGAGGCCGGCATCCTCGAGGCCAAAGCCCTGGACCCTGCCGCGGCCGAAAAAATCTGCGCCTCGCCGGCCCATACCGCCGACGCCCTGGCCATGGCCCGGGCCTCCCTGACCGCCCTCGGCCCCGGCGGGTCCCGCAACCCCGCGGCCGGCCCCGGCACGCTCCTGGTCCTGCCCGAAACCGCTGCGCCCCTGGCCCAGGCCCTCTCAAGCCTTGTGCCCGGCCTCGTCAGCCTTGCCCTGCCGCTGGACCCCTCGCCCGCGGACATCGCCCGGGCTGTGGCCGCGGCCGGGCAGGCCGAGGGCCTCGTCCTGGCCCTGTCGGACGCCGCCCGCCATCCGGGCCAGCTGGCGCTGGCCGCGGCCCTGGCCCAGTTCGGCCCGACCCAGGCTCTCCTCGAAAGCCCCTACGACCTGCGCCTTCTGCCCCCGGCCGGACGCACCTACCTGACCTACGGCAGCGTCCCGGCCAGCCTCACCGCCCTGGCCGAAGCCCTGGCCGGCCGCCTGAACCCCACCGGCCGCCTGCCGGTGACCCTGACCGTTTCCGAGACACCCCCGACCCCCAAGGCCGATTGATGCCCCCGGTCCTGGTCAGCGCCTGCCTGGCCGGCCTGGCCACGCGCTACGACGCCTCGGCCGCGCCCTTCGAGCCGGTCCTCGACCTCCTGCGCCAGGGCCTGGCCCTGCCGGTCTGCCCCGAGCAGCTCGGCGGCCTGCCCACCCCCCGCCCGCCCTGCGAACGCCACGGCGAGCGCATCCTCTCCGCCGACGGCCGGGACTTCACCGAACACTACCGGCGCGGCGCGGCCGAGGCCGCCCGCCTGGCCGGGCTGGCCGGCTGTCGCAGGGCCATCCTCAAGGCCCGCTCGCCCTCCTGCGGCGTGGGCCTCGTCTACGACGGCAGCTTCTCCCGCCGCCTCGTCCCCGGCAACGGCGTGCTCGCCGAGCTCCTGGCCGCCATGGGCCTGACGCTCCTCACCGAGGACGACCTCCGCTAGGCTGGGGCGCTGCCCCAGACCCCGGCAGGTGCGGCCTCCGGCGGCCAGGGGCTTTGCCCCTGGACCCCACGAGGGGGATGATCCCCCTCGACCCCGCAGTCTGAAAATCGAGGCCGGCCGGTGCTCTTCGCACCGGCCGGCCTCGATTTTCAGCTTGGTGACGAAGGATGGAGCATGTCCCTCGCTGGGGCCGTGGACCAGGGCAGGAAGAAAGAAAGGCAGCCGGTGAGGGTAAAGAAGAGCCCGGAGTCGCGTGCCGCGCGGCTTGTCCCCACCCGGCCCGGGGCGTCATCCCGCGGGCGCCTGATTTCACGGCGGCAGAGATCGCCGCAAGGGTGCGGGGCAGAGGATCGCGCACAGCCAAAAGACCCCGCCCCCCTCCTCATGGCTTCTTTCGTGTTGTTCTTCCCCCCGGCCCGATCTCGGCCCCGACCTTCTTCAAACGGGCCAGCCGGCCGGGAATTTCGGGACGGCGGGGACTTGGCCGCCGGCTCGAAAGTCCCGGCCGAACTCGGGGTTCCAAGGGGCCCACGGCCCCTTGGCCGCCGGAGGCTTGCCTTTTCCCCTTCCTCTCCCCGTCTCCTCCCGCCTAGACCAGGTCCGGGTGGGACTCCCCCTCGTCCTGCCCGGCCGGGTGCGAGACCGGCAGCTCGACCACGAACAGGCTGCCGCCGCCGTTGCGCGACTCGGCCCAGATGCGCCCGCCGTAGTGCTCGACGATGCCTTTGCAGATGGACAGGCCGAGCCCGCTGCCCTGGGGCTTGTCGTCGCCGGTCTGTTCGCGGAAGACCTGGTGGAACTTCTCGAAGATGAGCGGCAGCTGGGCGGCCGGTATGCCCCGGCCGGTGTCGGCCACCTCGAAGCGGACGGTGCCGTCCCCGCGGCGCACGGTGAGGCGGACCCGTCCGGCCGCGGTGAACTTGACTGCGTTGTGCAGCAGGTTGACCAGGACTTGGTGCAGGCGGTCGGGGTCGGCGATCAGGGGCGGCAGGCCGGGCTCGATCTCGATGCCGGTCTCGATCTCGGGTTTTTCGGCCAGGGCGCCGGCGATGGAGCGCAGGGCGTCCCGGGCCAGGATGGAGACGTCCACCGGGGCGTCCTGCCAGTCCACGCGGCCGGACTCGATGCGCGAGAGGTCGAGGAAGTCGTTGGTCAGGCGCATGAGCCTCTGGCCTTCCTGCTCGATGATGGCCAGGTTCTGGCGGATGGTCCTGGCCCGTTCGGCGAGCTTGCCGTCTCCGGCCAGGGGCATGAAATGGCGGGTGAAGTCGCGGGAGACGAGCCGGGCGAAGCCGATGAGCGAGGTCATGGGCGTGCGGATGTCGTGGGAGACGGTGGTCATGAAGGCGCTTTTCTGGGCGTCCACGGCCAGGAGGCGGTGGTTGGCCGAGGTCAGCTCCCGGGTGCGCTCGGAGAGCTCCCGGGTGCGCACGGCGACCAGCTCCTCCAGCCGCCGGGCCAGGCGTTCCAGGGCCTCCTCGGCGCGTTTGCGGGCGCTCACGTCCTGGACCAGGCCTTCGACGATCCACTGGCCGGCGTTTCGGTCTTCGATCCGGGCGCTGACCGCGACCCGGATGACCGTGCCGTCCAGGCGGCGCCAGCGGGCCTCGAAGCCCGAGACCGCCCGTTGCCCGGAGAGGGCGCGGCCGAAGGCCTCGGCCTCGTCGGCTTCGGCGAAGACCCGACCGAGGAAATCCCGGCCGAGGGTCAGCGCGAGGTCGCCGGGCCGGCCGTTCAGCAGCCGGGTGAGCGCCGGGTTGGCGTCGAGCAGGTTGCCGGCCTGGTCGCAGCGGAAGATGCCCTCCTGGGCGTTCTCGAATATCTGGCGGTATTTCGCCTCGGCCTCGGACAGCCGGGTGAGCTGGTCGCGGATGGTCGCGCCCATTTCGGAGAGCAGGTCGACCGCCGGCGCGAACTCGACATAGGGCATGTCGGTTCGGGTCGTCTCGTAATCGCCGCGGGTGTAGCGGCCGAGAACCTGCCCGAGGAGCTCCAGGGGCTTTTTCAGGTTGATTCGCAGGAGCATCCCGGTCAGCACCGTGACCACGGCCACGGCCAGGAGCACGGTCAGCCCGGCCGCGGACAGGATGCGCCGCTCCTCCCGGGTAACCCATTCGGTGCCGAGGGCGAGCTCAACCGTGCCGATGACCCGTCCCTGGCGCATGATCGGCGTGATCTGCTCGACCGCCGGCCCGGCCTGGTCCCGGTCCCAGCGGAAGAGGACCTGGGCGCGCTCGTCGACGATCACCAGCCGGGTGACCAGCTCGTTGTGGGCAAAGGCCTGGCCGATGGCGGTGATGGTCGGCTCGGACAATTCCCAGACCGGCACGGCCAGGCTCTGGGCCAGGTAGCCGGCATAGTCGTCGGCCATGGCCTGCAGGTGCTCGGCCTCGTGCTCGCGGTAGCTGAGGGAGAAGAAGACCAGGGCGCAGAGGGTCGACAGGAGCACGGCCGCAGCCAGGCTGACCGTCAGCCGCCGGGAGATGGAGCGCCGTCCGGAGGCGGCTTTTGTCCCTGGGCCGGCCATGGTTTACCGCTCCCCGGCCAGGGCGGCGATGGCCGCGTCGAGCCGGTCCATGAGCCCCGGATCGAAGCTTTTGTTGCACATGAGGTGGCGGGCGTTGCCGGGGGGCGAGTCGCCGAGCGCGATCTCGGCCAGCTCCGCGGGGGCGAGTCCCGCGGCGTGCAGCGCGCCCTCGACCTCGACCGGGGCGATGAGCAGGTAGTCCAGCCGGCCGCTTGCGAGCATGCGCACCAGCTGGCTCTGGTTGCCGGTGACCTCGACCCGGTTGGGCCGGGCCGCGGCCATCAGGCTGTCCACGGCGGCGCCGTAGGAGAAGCCGGCGATGACCCCGAGGCGCAGGCTCTTGTCGGCGAAGAGCTCGGCCAGGCGGGCGCGGCCGGCGAACTGCGGCCGGGAGGCGGCCCTGGTCAGGGCGACGAGCGGCTGGTCGCGGGAGATGGCCCGGCTGAAGCGGGCGAAGGCCTCGCGCTCCGGGTTCTTGAACCAGCCCACGGAGCAGACCAGTCCCCGGTCCTCCTCGATCAGGCGCAGGATGCGCTTGGAGGGCACGGACTCGAAAACCACAGTGAATCCGGCCCGGCGGAAGGCCTCGGCGGCCAGGTCGTTCAGGAATCCGGCCGGCCGTCCGTCCCGGGTCTCGTAGTAGGGCGGGCGTTCCATGTACAGGACCCGCACCATCTGGGCTCCGGCGATGCCGGGGAGGAGGCTGGCCACGGCCAGCAGTGCCAATGTTCGCAGCATGCCCCTCGCGAGGACGGCCCACTGCTCCCCTCAAGCCGATGCGGCTCCCGTGTCCCCGTGGCAATGTGGCCGTGCCCATCCTGAGAGTGCGGCAGGCAGGCCCGACTTGTCAACCACGGGGGGCGTCACAGGCCCGGGCGCCGGAAGTGGGCGTGGAGCCGCTTCTCGGTGTAGGTGGCCAGGGCCTCCAGGCCCAGGACCAGGTCCTCGGGCCGCTCCCCGGCGGCCCGGGCCAGGTCGTGAAGTTCGGCCTGAACGTGGGCCTCGCGCTCCTCGAGAAAGGCGAAGAACTCGACCAGCAGCAGGAGGTCGGCGCGCTCGCTGCCCTGGAGCATGAGCGCGAGCCGCTCCCCGGCCATGCTCCGGGCGGCCTCGGCACCGAAGGCCGCGGCCCATTTGTCCACGAACGGCTTGGGCACCGGGGGCAGACGCTCGGCCAGGCGCTCGGCGTCCGCGGGTTCCAGGCGGGCCGCGGCGGCGAACTCGGCCACGGCCGCGCGCCGCTCCGCCTCGCCGAGCGGTGTCTCCAGGAGCCGCTCGATGCGCCCGGCCAGGCGTTGTCCCAGGTTTTTCAGGTCATCGTTCATGTCCGTGCCTCCTCTTTCGCCCCGGCCCGCTGTCCGGTGGCGATCCGTCGCAGTCAGCAAGGAACATTTTCGGGCCGATTGCAAGCCGAAAAGATTTTTATGGCATTCCGAAGCGCATACAAGGGGGCACATAGGGCAGGAATATCATTGCATTACAGACGCGATACGCCGCGCAAGGCAGGCAAGGCCGCTCCGGCGGGAGCCTGCCGGACACCCGCCACGCCTTGCGGCGCGGACTTTTTCAACCTATTGCGGAGCTGCCCCGAAAAAACCCGCAACCCGACCGGAGACCCCATGCGCATGACATTCGTGACCCTCGCCGCCCTTGTCCTGTGCCTGACCCTGTCCCTACCGGCCTTTGCCGGCAAGAGCAGCGACAACATCAATTTCGGCGCCTTGAGCTGCGGCGAGTTCATGCAGGTGGTGAACGACAGCGACGAGGACGACATCGCGGCCATGCTCATCTGGCTCGACGGCTACTTGAGCGGCGTGAGCGGCGACACCACCTTCTATCCCGAGGGCTTCGACGAGTTCGCGGACCGCCTGGTCGACCGGTGCTCGAAAAAGAGCGGCAAGAAGGTCCTGGACGTGGCCCGCGAGGTCGGCATCCAGTAGCCCCGGCCGGAAGCACGCCTACGCGCCCGCTGCTTGCGCTCGCCCTGGCCCTGTCTCTGGCCGGCCCGGTTCTGGCCGGCGCGGCGGCCGGGGCCTCGGCGCCGGGCGGCGCCATCTGGCTGGCGGAGACCGTCCGCGTGCCCCACGCGCCGGACGGCTTCTGCGCCGCCCTGGGCTGGCTCCAGGCCTGCACCCTGGAGAAGGACCAGCCGGCGGACCGGCTCGCCCGGGTGTCCATCGACTGGATCGCCTTCAAGGCCAAGGACGGCCTGACCGGTGAGGAGCGCCTGCTCGTGCGCGAGGACTACGCCGGCCAGGAGGGCGGAGCCCTGCCCGAAGGCTCGGGCGGGCTCTACGTCCGCTCGCCGAGCTGGTTCCTGACCGACGAGCACTCGCCCGTCTGGAACTCCGAGGTCGCGGGCGGCGTTCTGGCCATCGACGCGGCCCAGACCCCGGACAACATCATCCATTTCTGGACCGAGCGCGCGGACGTAAGCGGCCTGCCCCGGCCCGAGCAGCAGGCCTACTTCCTGGAGGTGCGGGTCAAGGTCGAGGGCGCCTGCGCCCTGCAGCTCGGCTGCGACTTCTGGCGGGACGTGACCGCGCCCTGGACCGAGGACCCGCCGAACAATTGCGAATCCTGGATCTCGGACTGGATCTGCGACACGAACGGTGCCTGGCGCACGGTCCGCGCCCCGCTGGCCATCGCCGGCCGGCCGCCGGCCGTCCTGGCGCCCTGCCTTCTGCCCCTGTTCTGACCCGAACACCCTGTCGGAGGCGAAAAATGGACCAGGTCTTCGCTCCCCTGCTCGCGGACATCGAGGGCCTGCTCGACTCGGGGCCCGAGCCGGCCCACGCGGCCCGGATCATGGCCATGCTCGGCGCAGGCGTGCCCGAGGCCCAGCTCGCGCACATGACCCTCTACGCCGAGACCCTGCCCAAGGGCCGCGAGCCGCCGTTCACGGCCGCCGAGCGCTGCCTGCACTTCCTCTGGGACGCGCTCGAGACGCTGCCGCAAAAGCTCATGGTCAACTTCGCCTTCCCCTACCGCCGGCTGCTGGCCGCCCGGCTGTTCAAGTCCTGCGGGCAGGGCCTCATCTGCGAGGAGAACGTGCGCTTCAATTTCGGCCGCTACCTCTCGCTCGGCGACCACGTCTTCTTCAACCGCGGCATCTTCCTCGACACCAAGGGCGGCCTTTCCATCGGCTGCGCCGCGGCCCTGGCCGAGGACGTGCGCGTCTTCAGCCACGGCCACTCCGAGTCCAGCCACATGGAGCGCTCGTACGCCCCGGTGACCATCGGCGACTACGTGAAGGTCTATTCCGGGGCGACCATCCTGCCCGGCGTGACCATCGGCGCCCAGGCCATCGTGGCCGCCGGCTCGCTGGTCAACCGCGACGTGCCGCCGAACATGGTCGTGGCCGGCACCCCGGCCAAGGTCATCCGCGAGCGCCGGACCGGGGGCCGCAGCGGCGAGGAGCTGGACCACCTCTGGCTGTTCTAGTCCGGGGTGAAGGCCGGGGCGGAGTCGGCCAGGCTCAGGTTGTCGAGCTTTTTCAGCTCGGCCATGTGCGGCGCGTGCTTGCAGAAGAGCTTCAGGTCGTTGCCCACGCAGTTGCCCACCCGGGCGATGTCCGTCGCGGTGCGCTCCGAGACGCCCGAATTCTGGTGGTGCACGCAGGTGGTCAGCCCGCAGTACATGATCCGCCAGCCCTTCAGGGCCAGCTGCAGGTCGTGGTCGATGTCGTCCACCTGCGAGGGCGAGAAGCGCAAATCGAAAGAGGGCGCGTCGTTCAGGGCCGCGACCTTGAGCAGGTGGGCGCAGCCCATGACGTTGCGCGTCTCGCGCACGACCTCGTAGAGCCCGGTGTCGTACTGGCGGACCGGGACGTCGAGACTCATCTTCAAGAGGTCGTCGCGGGCCACGCTGACGTAGCGGTAGAGGTACTGGAGCTGGGCCGGAGTGCCGGGGAAGACCACCTTGCAGCCGACCACGCCGATTTTCGGGTCGCGCTCGGCCACGGTCAAAAGCCAGGTCAGCCAGTCCGGCGAGAGGTCCACGTCGTCGTCGAGGAAGGCCGCGTAGTCCCCGGCCCGGGTCTCGGGCTGGGCGATGAGCCAGTTGCGGGCCGCCGGCGCGCCGACGTTGACCGGCAGCTCGATGATCTCGAAGGCGTTGTCCGGGAACATCATCCGCGCGGCCTCGGCCACGGCCCGGCTGTCGTCCGTGCAGCCGTTCAGCAGGACCTTGATCCGGGCCGGCCCGATGGCGCTCGCGGCCAGGCCCTCGAGCGTGCGGCCGAGCATGGCGGCCTTGTTGAAGGAATAGAGGCAGATGGTGACGCGCCGCTGGCCGAGGAGCTCCGGCCGGGCCGCGCTCGGCGAGGCGAGCTCGGCCAGCCTCAGCCGGACCGGGACCTGCCGCGGGTCCAGGGCCAGCGAGCGGCGGTAGAGGGCCTGGGCCTGGGCCGTGTCGCCGGCGGCGCGGAAGACCTCGGCCGCGGCGTTCAGGGTCGCCTCGCGCACCGCCCCAGGGGCCAGGGCCGGCCACAGGGCCAGGGCCTTCCCGGCCAGGCCCAGACCGGCGTAGTGGCCAAAGACGAGGGCCCGCCAGTCGTCGGCCAGGCGGCCGGGGCAGCGGAAGACCGGCAGCCAGTCGGCCGGGTCGCGGGCCAGGTGATGGTCGAGGGCAAGAAGCTCCTGGGCGGCCAGCGCGTAGTTCGGGTAGCCCTTCAGGAGCTGCAGGTAGTAGCCGCGGGCCTCCTCGCCGTCGCGGCTCGGATCGAGGTCGCCGATCAGCGTCAGGGTCTGCGGGTCGAAGTTCAGCTTCTCCAGGATTTCGACCTTGAGCCGGGCGGCGGGATCGGCGCGCACCAGCGGCAGGTTCTTGATCTCGGGCAGGGCGAAGGGCTTGAGCTGGGCGTACAGGCCGGCCAGGGCGAAGAGCTCCTCGCGGGCCTCGGCCGGCATGGCCGGACCGAAGTCCAGGCCGAAGCGGGCCAGGTAGCAGGTGGCCACGGTGCGGTCGAGGAGGTAGTTGGTTTGGTAGTTGCGGAAATGGCTGACGACCTCGGGCAGGGGCAGGAACTCGAGCTCGCCGCGCAGGCCCTTCTCCAGGATGCTGAAATACTCGTGGTTCATGCTGTCCCTCCGGCCGCCCCGGGCGGGCGGGCGGCGGCGAAGGCTTCGTAGGCGGAAACGATGTTCATCCGGTTGTCCAGGGCGACAGAGGGTTGACGGACGACTCGGCGGTTTTTGCCGCCGGTGGCGAAAAAGCAAAAAGCGCACCAGCCCGGGCGCCCACCGCCGCCCGCGCGCCGAAAATCCGCCCCCCGGGCGGCGGCATTGCCAAACCGGGCGCAAAGGGATAGCTGTTGTTGACCTATTTTGCGGTATAACCTGCAGCCTGCTGCCGCGTATTGTGAGACGGCCGATGCCCAGATCGATCCGGCGCACGACCCTGCTGGCCGCCCTGTTCGGCGCCTTCGGCCTGCTCCTGGCCTGGCCGCTGCTCAGCCTGGCCTTCGAAGCCGGGCTCGGGGCGGGGGCGGCCTACGTCCTGGCCGTCTGGCTGGCGATGATCGTCGCGGCCTACCTCGTCTCCCGCGCCAGCTGCCGTCCGGACGGCGCCGGCCGCGGGCCGCAGGAGGGCGGCTGATGGACGCCGGCCGGGGCGCGAGCGATCTTCTTCCGCTGCTGGCCGTCGTGGCCCTGGCGGCCTATGCCACCGGGCTCTTCGCCCTGGCCCAGTGGGTCGAGCGCCGCGGGCCGGCGGCCCGGCGGCTGGTGGCCCACCCCGCGACCTACGCCCTGTCGCTCTCCGTTTACTGCACCGCCTGGACCTACTACGGCTCGGTGGGCATGGCCACCACCTCGGGGCTCCTGTTCACCGCCCTGTTCCTCGGCCCGAGCCTGGGCGCGCTCTTGTGGTGGACGGTGCTGTCGCGCTGCATCCGACTGAAGAACGCCTTCCACCTGACGAGCATCGCCGACCTCCTGGCCGCGCGCTTCGGCAAGTCCCCGGGCGTGGCCGCCCTGGCCGCCGGCGGGGCGCTTGTCGGCCTTACGCCCTACATCGCCCTGCAGCTCAAATCCGTGATCGGGACCTTCGCTATCCTGACCGGAGTCTCGGGCGGCGACGCGCTGGCCCTGGGCGTCTGCCTGGCCATGACCATCCTGACCATCGCCTGCGGCGCCCGCCGCCTCGACCCGTACGAGCGCCATCCGGGCCTGGTCGCCGTGGCCGCGGCCGACGCCCTGGTCAAGCTGGCCGCACTGACCGCGGTCGGCCTGTTCGTGGTCTTCGTCCTGGGCGACGGCCCCCTCGATATCCTCAACCGGGCCTCGGCCGGCGGCGAGCTGCCGGCCCTGGGCCGGGAGCAGGGCAACTACCTGCTCTGGACCACCTACCTCGTCCTGGCCATGGCCGCGAGCTTCATGCTCCCCCGGCAATTCCACCTGGCCGTTGTCGAGAACGCCGACGAGGGCCACGTGCGCACGGCCCAGTGGCTCTTCCCCCTCTATCTCCTGGCCATCAACCTCTTCGTCCTGCCCATCGCGCTCTACGGCCGCAGCCTTGCCCTGCCCGCGGGCAGTGCCGACACCCTGGTCCTGGACCTGCCGCTGGGCGCCGGCCGGCCGATGCTCGCGCTCTTCGTCTTCCTCGGCGGCTTCTCGGCCGCGGCCACCATGGTCATGGTCTCGACCACGGCGCTGGCCACCATGGCCACCAACCACCTGCTCCTGCCGCTCATCAACCGCCCGCCGGCCCTGGCCTTCCTCCGGCGCCGGCTGCTCATGTGCCGCTGGGCGGTCATCGCCGGCATCATCGGCCTGGCTTTCGCCTTCGAGCGCCATTTCGGGCACACGGCCATGCTCGCCGGCCTGGGCATGATCTCCTTCGCCGCCGCCCTGCAGTTCGTCCCGCCGGTCCTGGCCGGGGTCTTCGGCCGCGGCGCCTCGACCCGCGGGGCCGCACTCGGGCTCGGCGGGGGCTTTTCGGTCTGGTTCTGGACCCTGGTCGTGCCGACCATGGCCCGCGCCGGCTGGCTGCCCCCGGACTTGCCCGCGCGCGGTCCCTTCGGCCTGTCCTTCCTCGCGCCCGAACACCTGCTCGGCCTCACCGGCCTCGACCCCTTGAGCCACGGCGTCTTCTGGTCGCTTCTGGCCAACATCGGGCTGCTCACTTTCGGCTCGCTCCTCTTCGAGCAGAGCGAGGCCGAGCGCCGGCTGTCCGAGGAATTCGTCCGGGGCCACGCCGTGCGGCCGGTCCGGCCGGCCTGCTGGCCCGAGACCCCGGCGGACATCGAGCTGTCCGGCAAGCGCGCGATCATCCTTTCGCTCATCGCCGACTACTTTTCGCCCCTGGCCGCGGCCACCCTGGTCGACCGCTGCATCGCCACCGCCGGGCTCGCCGGCCGGGAGCGCATCACCGTGCTCGAGCTGGCCGCTCTGCACAAGGCCGTGGAAACGGTCCTCTCCGGCTCGCTCGGTGCGGCCGCGGCCCACCGGGCCATGAACCGCGGCACGGTGGTCAGCTTCGACGAGTCGGCCAGCCTGTCCGAGATCTACGGCCGGCTGATGGCCGAGTTGAAGCTCCCCCCGGCCGAGCTCATCGCCAAGATCGACTACCACCGCGAGCGCGAGGCCTTCATGCGCCGCCAGTCCCAGGAGCTCGAGGCCTGCGTCGCCGAGCGCACCTCGGATCTGAAGGCCAAGGCCGCGGAGCTGACCCGGGCCAACGCCCGGCTGCGCGAGCTCGACCGGCTGAAATCGGCCTTCCTGTCCTCGGTCTCCCACGAGTTGCGCACGCCGCTGACCTCCATCCTCGGCTTCTCGAAGCTCCTCTCCCGGGATTTTGCCCGCCACTTCGCCCCGCTGGCCGCGGGCGAGCAGGGGCTTTCGGCCCGGGCCGGGCGCATGGCTGAGAACCTGCGCATCATCAGCCAGGAGGGCGAGCGCCTGACCCGGCTGATCAACGACGTCTTGGACCTCTCGCGCATCGAGGAGGGCCGTCTCGTCTGGCGCGACTCCGCGCTGTCCCTGGGCGCGCTGGTCAACGAGGCCGTGGCCGCCACGGCCGGGCTGCTGTCCGGCAAGCCTCATCTCAGGCTGTGCATGGAGCTGGCCCCGGGGCTGCCCGAGGTCCTGGCCGACCGCGACCGCCTGCTCCAGGTGCTCCTGAACATCCTGAACAACGCTGTGAAGTTCACAGCCGCCGGGGAAATCCGGGTCCGGACCGGGCCGGCCGACGGCGGCGGCGTGCGCCTCTCGGTCAAGGACACCGGCCCGGGCATTCCGGCCGAGGCCAGGGAGCGCGTCTTCGACGAGTTCTACCAGGTCGTGCGCGGCGACACGCTGCTGAACAAGCCCGAGGGCACGGGCCTGGGGCTGGCCATCTGCCGCCAGATCATCGAGCACTACGCGGGGCGGATCTGGGTCGAGTCCGAGTCGGGCCGGGGCTGCGAGTTCGTGATCGAGCTGCCGGCCGAGGCCACCCGGCCGGCCCGCGGCCCAGCCGCGGAGCGTTGCGCGCCGCCGGCGGACGGACCGCGGCGGCCGCTGGTCCTGGTGGTCGACGACGATCCGGCCGTGCGCCGCTACCTCGTCCGGCTGCTCACGGACGCGGGCTACGCCACGGCCGAGGCCGGCGACGGCGAGGAGGCCCTGGCCGTGGCCCGGGCCTGCCGGCCGGACCTGGTGACCATGGATCTGATGATGCCGGGCATGGACGGCCGCACGGCCATCGCCCGCTTGCGCGCCGGGCCGGAGCTGGCGCGGGTGCCGGTGATCGTCGTCTCGGTCCTGTCCGAGACCGCCGGAGCCGACGCCGCCCTGACCAAGCCGGTGGACGAGAACCTGCTGCTCGGCACCGTGCGCCGCCTGCTCGAGGGGTTCGCGGATCTGCCGCAACACGATCTCCTTGCGCCGGAGCGCAGCGAGCGGGCCGGAGCCGCCCGGTTCTTCCTCTTCCCCGAGGCCGGAGGGCTGCCCGAGCCGGCGGCGGAAGTCGGCGAGGACTTCAGCGGGGCGGTGCTCGTGCCGGCCCACTCGGCCGGATCGCTCGACCTCGCCCGGCTGGCCGCGCGGCCGGACCTGCAGCTGGTCATCATGCCCGACGAGCCGGAGCAGGCCGAGGCCTGCCGCACGCCCGGGTTCTAGCCGGAACTCCGCGGCCTCGTCCGGACAGCCGCACATCCGGGGCGTTTATTTTCCGGGCGGGCTTGCGCAAACCTGTTTTCTACTTGACACAAGTCTACACGGGCTTATATGGTCCACGCGGCTGATGAAAGCGATCATTGCAGCGCTTTAAGCCGCCCTTTTTTTTTCCATAAACTTCCTACCTGCGAGAATGGCTTTGAAGAAGAATCTGTACGTCGGCAATCTGCCCTGGTCCGCCACTGAGGACACTGTTCGCGAGACTTTCGCCCGTTTCGGCGAGGTCATTTCCGTCAAACTCATCCAGGATCGCGAAACCCAGCGCCCGCGCGGCTTCGGTTTCGTCGAGATGGAGGCCCAGGCTGCCGACCAGGCCTGCTCGGCCCTGAATGGCACCGACTTCGGCGGCCGCACGCTGAAGGTCAACGAGGCCAATCCGCGCGAAGAGCGCCAGCCCCGCTGGTAGTTTTTTCCCGCTTTTTCGACACACGTCCGCGACAGGCCCGCTCCACCTCGTGGGGGCGGGCCTATCTCGTTGCATCGGAGGTTTCATGGCCAAGGAAGAAGGCATCGTCGTCACCGGCACCGTGGAAGAGGCCCTGCCCAACGTCATGTTCCGGGTTCGCCTGGAAAGCGGCCATGAAGTCCTGGCCCACGTCTCGGGCAAGATGCGCAAGTTCCGCATCCGCGTCCTGCCCGGCGACTCGGTCACCGTCGAGCTCTCGCCCTACGACTTAACGCGCGGCCGCATCACCTTCCGGCCCAAATAACCGCCCGCCGGGCCCCACGCTTTTTCCCGCCGCCTCTCCCGGCGGCCAGGGCCTCCCGGGCGGGCGCCCGCGCGCGTAAACACCCACCAAAATCCTGTTCCCCATCCGTCTCCCGGCTTCGAAGGACCTTCGAAGGGCTTGCGAAAGCCGCCGCGAAAGGACCAGAAAAGCCTGAAGAGCCGCGAAGGAAGAAGGCGGCCGCATCAATTGCGCGTTTCTCCGGCTGCCGTTCGCCGCAGCCGGGAGCGCCGGCCTGCGCGCCTCGTCCACTCTCCCGGGCCTGCCGCTTGATCCCGGCCTCAAGGGGCTCCGAAGGGCCTTTGAAGACGCTTGCGAAGAGCCGGTGAAGGGGCAGGGCGGGGCTCCGGCGCGTGACCGGCTGACGGCTCGGCAATGCCATGGCCGCCGGATCGCTGCGGGAGCGGAGGGGACACCCCCGGCCCGCTTTCAGCCCGGCCTTTCCCCCTCGCGGCCTCTTCCGTTCGGCCAACCCCAAGCCCTCCCGATTCCCCCCCTGATCCCGGCTTCGAACTGCCTGCGAAGGGCAGGGCGGAGTTCCGGCGCGTGACCGGCTGACGACTCGGCCTCGCCATGGCCGCCGGATCGCGGCGAGAGCGAACGGGACTCCCTCGGCCGCTGCCTTCCCGGCCGTTCCCCCCTCGCGGCCTCTTCCTCGCCCGACAGGCGCCGTGAAGGGCCTCGAAGGCGTGCCAGAGGCGCAGAGCTTGTGCCGGCACCGGCGACGGCAGCCGGCGAGGCCGGAGCGGGCAGGGCGGACGGCGCCGGCAGGGGCGGCTTTCCGGCTGCTCTCTTCGCGGCCGTAGGCGAGGGGGCACGCGCGCGCCACCCCCACCCCCTTCCTGTTCCTGTTCCAGTCTCCTGGCTTCGAAGGGGCTTCCGAGGGGCTTCCGAGGGGCTTCAAAACCGGCGCGCATGGCTGGATTTCAAAGAACCGGAGAGGGCGGGCGGGAAGGCCGGGCAGTGTGCGCGCGGTTTTGCGGTCGTGTGGGCCCACTTGACCGCTGCCGGAGGGAGAACCACTCTGTTCCCAACCGGTCTCGACGTACGCACTGCTGGCCGGGCATTCGGCATCGCGGGATCAGCGGCTGCGTCCAGGACGTGCGCCTCCGGGCCGAACGATGGACCGCCACGATCCGACTGCGGGGCCTGCCGGCGACCCCTCGGATCCTGACGGTGGTCCGCGTCCATCACTTCCTTCTCCGCACTCTCCTTCAGGGCGGGGTTCCCCGCGCATGGCAAGGCGCCGCCCTCGGCAGTTCATACCCCGAACCGGCGCTGTCCGTCCGGCTATATGGCGTCATGTGCCCGAAACTTCCGGGGCTTCGCGCCCGGCGCGAACCCTCCCGGCCGCACGCCGCCATTTGCCCTCCACTTCCGGGGCGATTCGTGCTAGGTTCGCAATCGGCTTGAAGAGATCAGTTTTGTCAACAATTTGAAGCCCTTCGAGTACCCTCATGTCCGATTTCGTGCACCTGCATTGCCATACCGAGTACAGCCTGCTGGACGGGGCCATCCGCCTGAAGGACCTCTGCGCCAAGGCCAAGGACTACGGCATGTCCGCCGCGGCCATCACCGACCACGGCAACCTCTACGGCGCCCTGTCCTTCTACCAGGCCTGCAAGGACTACGGCCTCAAACCCATCATCGGCTGCGAGGTCTACGTGGCCCCGGGCGCGCGCGGCGAAAAGACCGCCAAGTCCGCGGGCGAGGCCGGCTACCACCTGGTGCTCCTGGCCCAGAACCTGACCGGCTACCACAACCTGATCCGGCTGGTGAGCGAAGGCTACCTGACCGGCTTCCACTACAAGCCCCGGGTGGACAAGGCGCTCCTCGCCGCGCACTCCGAGGGGCTGGTGGCCCTGTCGGCCTGCCTCTCCGGCGAGGTGCCCCACGCCCTTCTGCGGCGCGGCTACGACGCCGGGCTGAAGGTGGCCCAGGAGTATGCCAGGATGTTCCCCGGCCGCTTCTACCTCGAGCTCCAGGCCAACGGCCTGGCCGAGCAGTTCCGGGCCAACGAGCTGCTCGTGGCCGCCTCCGAGGAATTGAAACTGCCGCTGGTGGCCACCAACGACTGCCACTACCTGAACGCCGACGACGTCGAGGCCCACGACGTGCTCCTGTGCATCCAGACCGCGGCCTGCGTGGACGACGCCAAGCGCATGCGCTTCGGCACCAGCGACCTCTACTTCCGGCCGCCCGAGGAGATGGAGCGCGAGTTCGCCGCCCACCCCGAGGCCCTGGCCAACACCGCGGCCATCGCCGAGTCCTGCGACCTGCATCTGGACCTCAAGTCCCTGCATTTCCCGACCTATGCCTGCACCCGGGGGGTGAGCCTGGAGGAGGAGGTCAGCGCCATGGCCCGGGAGGGGCTGGCCGAGCGCCTGGCCCGCATGCCCTACGCCGTGGACGAGGCGGCTTACCGCGCGCGCCTGGAGTACGAGCTGGACGTCGTCTGCCGCATGGGCTTTGCCGGCTATTTCCTCATCGTCCAGGACTTCATCAACTGGGCCAAGGACCACGGCGTGCCCGTGGGTCCGGGCCGCGGCTCGGCCGCCGGGTCGCTGGTGGCCTACGCGCTGAAGATCACCAACCTGGACCCCATCCCCTACAATCTGCTCTTCGAGCGCTTTTTGAACGTCGAGCGCATCAGCATGCCTGATATCGACGTGGATTTCTGCGAGCGCGGCCGGACCCGGGTCATCGAGTACGTGACCGAGAAGTACGGCGCGGACTCCGTGGCCCAGATCACCACCTTCGGGACCATGAAGGCCAAGGCCGCCATCCGCGACGTGGGCCGGGCGCTAGGGCTCACTTTCGCCGAGACCGACCGCATAGCCAAGCTCGTGCCCGAGGACCTGAAGATGACCATCGCCAAGGCCATCGACCAGGAGCCGGCCCTGGCCATGATGGCCGCCGCCGACCCCAAGGTGCGAAAGCTCCTGGACGTGTCGAAGCGCCTGGAGGGACTCTCGCGCCACGCCTCCACCCACGCCGCGGGCGTGGTCATCTCCGACAAGCCCATGGTCGAGTACCTGCCGCTCTACCGGGGCAAGAAGAACGAGATCGTCACCCAGTTCGACATGAAGCGGGTGGAGAAGGTCGGCCTGGTCAAGTTCGACTTCCTGGGCCTGCGGACCATGACCGTCATCGCCGACGCGCTGGACAACATCGCCCGCCAGGGCCGGACCCCGCCGGACCTGGACGCGCTGCCCCTGGACGACCCCAAGACCTACGAGGTCTACTCGCGCGGCGACACCGACGGCATCTTCCAGGTGGAATCGTCCGGCATGCGCCGCTACCTCACCAAGTTGAAACCCACCACCTTCGAGGACCTGATCGCCATGCTCGCCCTCTACCGGCCGGGGCCGCTGGGCTCGGGCATGGTGGACGAGTTCATCGACCGCAAGCACGGCGTGAAGGCCGTGGATTACCCGCATCCGAGCCTGGCCGACGTGCTGGCCCCGACCTACGGGGTCATCGTCTACCAGGAGCAGGTCATGAACATCGCCCAGGTCATGGCCAACTATTCCCTCGGCGAGGGCGACCTCCTGCGCCGGGCCATGGGCAAGAAGAACGAGTCCGAGATGGCCGCACAGCGGGCGCGCTTCGTGGCCGGCTGCCGCGAGAACGACATCGCCGAGGCCAAGGCCAACGAGGTCTTTGACCTCATGGAGAAGTTCGCGGCCTACGGCTTCAACAAGTCCCACTCCGCGGCCTACGCGCTCATCTCCTACCACACGGCGTATCTCAAGGCCCATTATCCGCGCGAGTTCATGGCCGCGCTCATGACCTCGGAAATAGAGAACCAGGACAAGATCCTGAAATACGTCACCACCTGCCGCGACATGGGGCTGTCCGTGGCCATGCCCGACGTGAACCGCAGCGAATGGCAGTTCACCGTGGAGGGCGAGGCCGTCCGCTACGGCCTGGGCGCGGTCAAGAACGTGGGCGGCGAGGCCATCCGCGAGATCGTGGAGGCGCGAAAGGAAAATGGTCCGTTCACTTCGCTCCTGGACCTCTGCTGCCGGGTGAACATGCGCAAGGTCACGAAAAGGGTCTTGGAGCACCTGATAAAGAGCGGGGCCATGGGCGTCTTCGGCATCACCCGCGCCGGGCTTTTTGCCGGGCTGGAGCGGGTCGCGGCCCAGGCCCAGAAGCGCCGGGCCGATGCCTGCTCCGGCCAGGTGTCGCTGCTCTCGCTGGTGCCCGAGAAGCCGGTCTGCCTGCCGGGCCTCGGGGTCAACTGCGAGGAGCAGACCCTGCCCGAGTGGCCGGACAACGAAAAGCTGGCCTTCGAGAAGGAGTCGCTGGGCTTCTACCTCTCGAGCCACCCGCTCATGGCCTGGCGCCAGGAGATGCGACGCCTCAAACTCCAGACCCTGGCCGAGGCGGCCGAGTGGGGGCCGGGCATCGAGGTGCGGGTGGCCGTGCTGGTGACCGGAGTGAAGGAGCACCTGTCGAAAAAGGGCAAGATGGCCTTCTGCCAGGTGGAGGACCTGACCGCCGCGGGCGAGACCATCATCTTCTCCGACGTCTGGACCGAGTTCAAGGATCTGCTCACCTCGGAGGAGCCGCTGCTGGTCACCGGCCGCACGGCCGAGGCCGACGACCGGGATTCGGGCGATCGGGGCGGGGAGAGGGGAGGGGAGCGCAGTGAGGACGACTCGCAGGTGCCGAAGAAGGCCAAGCTGCTGGTGGACCGCGTGGCGCTGATGAGCGCGGCCGCGGCCCTGGCCGTGTCCGAGCCGGTGGCCATCACCGCGCGGGAGAAGGCCTGTTGTCCCGAGGGGTTGAACCGCCTGGCCGCGCTCATGGCCCGCTATCCGGGCTCGGCGCCGGTCTACCTGGACCTGGTCCTGTCCGGCGCCTTCTGCCGCCTGGCCCTCGGCCCGGCGCACACGGTCGCCCCCTGCCCGGAGTTCTGGAGGGAGGTGGAGGAGTGGAGGAAGTAGATATATGTCAGTTTTGGAATGCTGAGGGTTTGTCTATTATCTCTGTTGGGGAATGTTGGTCATCTGGACAACTGCGGCACCAGTGTGATTTTCAATAATCTTAAACACCGGAGCGTTTGATATGGTGTGCATATAGGCATGATGCACTGTAAGGACTAAATCCTGAAGGGTTTGATCGTCCTCAATGCCCTCAATAACAAGCCCAAATTCTCTGGCCTCTGCTAGCGACAAGTGCTTTGCGTGGCTACTTTTCAAACCCAATTCAGCAAGCTTACCAGTTGTTTTTTGCGCTTCTTCCTCAGGATTTGAATGATCTTTAAACATATTTGTTTTCAGCCATTCACAAACAAGAGATTCGGACCATGTGCATGAATTTTCGCATTGTGCAATAAAGGTGGGATGATATTTTCCAATGATTACCTGCCATATCGGGACGCTAGAAGGGTTAGTTCTAACGTCTCTCATGGCACGCTCGAACTCCTCCTTTACTCCTTTTGCGGAAATCAATCCAAACTGCGGGTCAATCGGCCCGAGACTTGATTGTTTTCCCATAAGGATAGCCCTGCATGAGCAGGCGATCATTGTCCCCGCTGACATCGCAAGCTGAGGAACTACGGCGCGAATATCAGAGCCAAACATCTGACGGAGATAGCTAACGATCGACTCCGCAGCGGCAACTTGGCCGCCAGGAGTATGCAGAATAAGGTCAAGCCCCTTTGACCTATCAAGCCCATGAACGGCGTTCATGAAGCCGTTCATATCCTGATCATTAATATCTATTCCATCGACACGACGCTCAAGCCACCCGGAATAGTAGGCGATTATGTTTCTTCCAGTGTGGTTAAATAGCTCAAGAAGATATTTTCGTCGTATGGTGTCTAGTGCCTTCTGCCCTTCTTGGCGCGTGGTGGCGATTTCGTTAAGAACCGTGTTCCAACTTGGCATCGAGCACCTCGTTCGGTATCGAATCCGAGCGGGTAATCCTTGGCGCGGGCTTCAAGAGCGTACATGGCTCATACGAGGGCACAATTACGGCGCTAATAGGGGTAGAACACGGACGTTGTCCTGGGTCGAGCAGGAGAAGCCTAAACCCTGCTTCGATCTCGCAAATCCGTGACCTATCGACCTTCGGT
This sequence comes from Desulfovibrio sp. UBA6079, assembly GCA_002428705.1. Lineage (GTDB taxonomy): Bacteria > Desulfobacterota > Desulfovibrionia > Desulfovibrionales > Desulfovibrionaceae > UBA6079. The sequence continues at coordinate 21,625 of DIXN01000007.1, read as the reverse complement.
TCGCGGCTAGTTTGCAGCATGGTCCCACCTCGCTCATTTTGAGTTAGACTAGAAAGAACGTCATCGTCAACAAGTTTAAGTTGAAATCACTCTTTGCATGCTAAAACCATTCCATCTTGTTGAGTTTTTTGAGTAGATATCTTAATTATTTTTATGCGTCCGGATAAATGCATAATTATCACATAATTCAAACACAAACGATTTATGCCCCTCCTCCGCCCACTCCTCTTCTGGCTTCTCCTTCTCCTCCTCGCGGTCCTCTTCGGCGCAGCGCGTGACTTCCTCTTCTCCCCGCTCCTCGGCGACACCCTCGCCCGGGCGCTGGGTACGCTCGCCCTCTGCGCCGTCATGTTCGTCCTCATCCGTATCTACGTCGCCCGCTCCAATCTTCACGGCGCCGGGCGGCTCCTCGCCCTCGGGCTCTTCTGGACGGTGCTCACCCTGGCCTTCGAGTTCGGCTTGGGCCGGGCGCAGGGCATCCCCTGGGCCGAGATGCTCGCCGACTACGATATCCTCGCCGGCCGGCTCTGGCCGCTCGTGCCCCTGACGCTCCTTCTCGGGCCGCTTCTCGCCCGGCGCTCACTCCGCCCGCCGGGCGAGTCCTGAAAGGCCGGCGCGGCCTACTGCGTCGCCAACTCCTTGCGGACCTCGCGCATGTGGTCGGCATGGAACTGCACGTGCCCCACGCCCAGGAGGTCGATCATGTCCCCGAGCGTGGGGTGGTCGGTCCACGGCGAACCGGCCATCAGCGGGACGTGCGCCGTGCGCGCGAGCTGCGCTGGGGTCAGCTTTTCCGCGAAGGCCGCGAGGCCGGCGTTTCTCTCGCCGATCTCGGCCAGCAGGTCGGGGACGCTCATCTTCGCGCGCGTCTCGGAGAAGAACGGATTCTCGGGATCGATGTCGATGGTCGGCGCGTCCTGGTCGAGGATGGCCTGAAAGAGCGGCATGAGGCCCTCGCCCTCGGGGCCGCACAGATGGGACAGAATCTGCCTGGGCGACCAGCGCCCCGCGGGCGCGCGCGAAGCCGTGGCCTCGTCGAGCCCGGCGCAGGCTTTTTTCAGTTCCTCGAGCTTCTGCCGGATGCCTTGGGCCAGCTGGATTCCTGTCGCTGTCGCCATGTCGGCTTTCTCCTTCGTTGTGCTTTTCCGGCGCGTGGACTTCCGGCCGGGCCGGACGCCGCGCGAACATAGGCCTGTCTCCACTTTCCGCAAAGGGCCGGGGGCAGCCCCGGCCCTTCGATCTGCGTCAGCCCGCCGCAGGATTTCCTGCCTGGCCGCCCTGGCCCAGCACGAAGCCCTTGGAGAAGCCGCCGGTGGACGAGGGCGTGCCGGCGATCTTGGAGAGGTAGGTGTCGCCCAGGGTCTTGATGTGCTCGTCCACGTTGTCGAAGTAGTTGAAGTGGGTCTGCTCCTCCGCGGTGACGGTCTCGAAGAGCTTGGCGCTGATGCTGTCGCCCATCTCGCGGCAGGTGTTCTGGAACTGGTTGTAGGCGTCGATGGTGTCGTCCTCGAGCTTGCCGTCGAAGGGGAACATGCCGCGCACGTCCTGGCCCTTCTTCACCTCGTCCGCCAGGGAGGAGGTGGGCTCGCCGCCCAGCTCCTTGATGCGCTCGGCGAACTGCTCGGCGTGGCGCATCTCGTCGATGGCGATGAGCTTGATGTTCTTGGCCAGCTCGCCGTAATCCATGTTGTCCAGGTTGTAGTGCTGGTTCATGTACTGGCTGATGGCGAAGAGTTCCATGGACCGGGCCTTGTTCAGCACCTCGATGACCTTTTCCTTGCGGACCTGTCTGTCGGACATTGCGTTCTCCTTGTCGTTTTATGATCGCGATGCGGATTGCCTGCCGTAACATGGAGCCTCCTTCGGGAGACTCGGCCGACAATGTAGCACCTTTTTGCGACGAACCCAAGCAGGTTCGCCGGAAACTTCGTCTCCCTCCGGCACCATCGGCTCGGTCCGCGCCTTCGGCCGCCAGGCGCGGTGCGCTGCCCCGCGCCATCCGCCGGCTTCGTGTGCGGCATATCGCACGCACGTGTATGGAGCGGCGCAAGGCCGACCGCCATCGCCGCCGCATGGCGCGCGGACCGGCGGCGTCCCGTGTCCGGAATCGCCTGTGCGCGGGAGATCCCGTCTTGCCGGGGATTTCCGGCCGTATTCCTGGCATGGCCTTGGCATAACATTCACAAGCACGCCTCGCGCCTCTTCCCGGAAACGGGCGCGCCAGGCGGCACGGTGTGTGACGCATATTGCAGCGGTGGGTCCAAAGCCCATCGCGGACGGTTATCGGGGGAACATCATGCGCGTACGTCTCGGCATCAAGATTCTTGGCGGCTTCCTGTGGATAGCGGGCATCGCCATGCTGATCGGCGGCGTCGGCCTGTACGTGGCCTCGTCCCTGTCCGGAGAGATCAGGCATCTCGGCGAGGAGCGCCTGCCCGCGGTCGCCGACCTGCTCCAGGTGAAAAGCCAGCTGAACAGCGCCATCATCGGCCTGCGCACCATGCTCTCCCCGAACATCAGCACGACCATCCGCGCCGGCCAGCGCGAACGGGTCAGCGAGAGCCAGGAGGCGGCCACGCGGATATTTTCGGCCTATGCCGGCCTGGCGCACGCCCAGGACGAGGTCGCCGACATCGCCGAGTTCAACAAGAACGCCCAGGCCTGGTTCGAGGTCAACGCCCGGGCCCTGGAGCTGTCCCGGCAGCTCGAGGCCGCGGACATCGGCAACCCCGACGTGGCCGTGGCCGCGCTCGACCGGCTGGCGGCTGCGGCCGCCGGCCTCGCGGCCCGCGTTTCGCCGGATTTCGCGGGCGTCCACGGCGCTCAAGGCGGCGGGAGCGAAGAGCTGGACATCGAGGCCTGGGCCGCGGCCCTCACCGAGCGCAGCAAGGGCTTGGCGGACCAGGTGCAGGAGCTGAAGGCAGGCTACGCCGATCTGCTCGCCGCCGGCAACGACGCCGGCGCCCAGGCCGAGGCCTCCGACCGCTTCGCCCGGCACCTCACCGCCGCGCGGGCCAAGGCGGCCGCGGCCGGTGCGCTGTTTGCGGACATCTCCGACATCGTCCTGGTCAAGGGCCGCAACGCCCAATACCTCTCCTTCAAGGTCCTGGACAAGATGCTCGCCGCGCAGCAGGAGCTGGCCAAGGCGGACGTGGCTGGAGCCACAGACAAGGCCCGGCGGTCCCACCTGACGATGCTGGCCGGCATGGGCATCGGCCTGGTCATGGCCATCGTTCTCGGCCTGATCGTGACCAGGATGATCGTCCGGCCCATCCGCCGCTGCGTGGGATATGCCGGCAGGATCGCCTCCGGCGACCTGGACAGCGCCTTCGGCTACCGCAGCGGCGACGAGATCGGCGACCTGGCCGAGGCCCTGCGGACCATGGTCGCGCGGCTGAAGGAGCTCATCGCCTCCGCGCAACGAAACGAGCAGGCCGCGGCGGCCGAGACCGAGCGGGCCAAGGCCGCGGTCATCGAGGCCGAGGCGGCCCGCCAGGGCGCCCAGCGGGCCACGGCCGAGGGCCGCCTGGCCGCGGCCGGGAGGCTCGGCGGCGTGGTCGCCGAACTGGCCGGCGCCGCGGACACGCTGACCGCACGCATGGACGAGCTGGCCGGCGGGGCCGAGGAGCAGAAGGGCCGCGTGGTCGAGACGGCCACGGCCATGGAGCAGATGAGCGCAACGGTCCTGGAGGTGGCGCGCAACGCCGTGAGCGCGGCCGACGAGTCGGACCGGGTTCGCCAGCGCGCGCTCTACGGCGCGGACGTGGTCAGGCAGTCGGTGGCCGCCATCCGCTCGGTGGAGGCTCAGGCCGGCAGGCTCATGGAGCGCATGGGCGAGCTGACGCACCGCGCCGAGGACATCGGCCAGATCATGACCGTGATCACCGACATCGCCGACCAGACCAACCTGCTGGCCCTGAACGCGGCCATCGAGGCCGCCCGGGCCGGGGACGTGGGCCGCGGCTTCGCCGTGGTCGCCGACGAGGTGAGAAAGCTGGCCGAGAAGTCCATGAGCGCGACCAAGGACGTCGGCCGGGTCATCACCGGCATCCAGGACGGCACGAAGGCCTCGGTGGCCGACATGCAGGCCGCGGTCGGGGCCGTGGCCGAGGCTACCAGGCTGGCCGAGACCTCGGGCCGCGCCCTCGAAGAGATCGTGGTCTCGGCCACGCAAACCGCGGACCAGGTGCGCTCCATCGCCACGGCCTCGGAAGAGCAGTCCGCGGCCAGCGAGCAGATCAACGTCGCGGTCGAGGCCATCAACGCCATCGTCACCAGGAGCGCCCAGGCCACCCGCGACTCGGCCCGCGACGTCGCCCGGCTCGCCGACCAGGGCCAGGCCCTGCGCGAGCTCATCGACTCGCTCAAGAAGGGCTAAAGCCGCACGCGGCGCGGGCAAGCCGAGGACAACGGCGATGCGCCCCTGCCCGTACGGGATCACCGGCGATAAAGGCCGGGGGAACCGACGGACAAGGGGCTTTCCGACCTGCGATCTCGCCCTCGGGAGGCCGTTCAGAAATCGTCAGCTGCGAGGCGCAAGAAAAGTCCAGGCTCGACGCGTAGCCGTCTACGCGAGAGCCTGGACTTTTGGAAACAACGTTGCAGACGGCGCTTTTGGGGCGGGCTGCTAAATCTTGTATTCTTCGAGCTTGTCGTAGAGGGTGCGCCGGCCGATGCCGAGCAGGGTGGCGGCCTTGGTCCGGTTGCCCTGGGTGATGGCCAGGGCGCGCTGGATGGCCCGCTTTTCGGCCTCGGACACGGCCTGCTGCAGGGAGATGGTCCCGGTGCCCATGTCCGAGGCGTCCGCGCGGCGCGGCTGGGCGTTCAGGCTGAAGCCCAGCAGATCGGGAGAGATGACGTCCTCGTCGGCCAGGAGGACCGCGCGCTCGATGACGTTCTCGAGCTCCCGGATATTGCCTTTCCAGGGCTGGCTCATGAGTAGCTGCATGGCCGCCGGGCTGACCTCGGTGATCTTCTTGTTGTAGCGCTGGTTGAACTTCTGCACGAAATGCCCGACGAAGAGGATGATATCGTCGGCCCGCTCGCGTAGCGGCGGCAGGTGGAGAGGAATGACCGCCAGGCGGTAGAAGAGGTCCTCCCGGAAGGTGCCCTGTTCCACCTCGCGGGCCAGATCCCGGTTGGTGGCGGTGATGAAGCGCACGTCGATGGCGATGTTCTTGTTGCTGCCCACGGGCTTGATCTCCCGCTCCTGGATGGAGCGCAGCAGCTTGACCTGCATGCAGGGCGTCAGCTCGCCGATCTCGTCGAGAAAGACCGTGCCTTCCTGGCCCTCCTCCATGAGACCCCGCCGGGCGAACAGGGCGCCGGTGAAGGCGCCCTTCACGTGGCCGAAGAGCTCGCTCTCGAGCAGGTTCTCGGGCAGCGCGCCGCAGTCGATGGTCATGAACGGCTTGCCCTTGCGGCCGCTCATCTCGTGGATGAGGCGGGCGAGCAGGCTTTTGCCGGTGCCGGTTTCGCCTTGGATGAGCACAGGCACCGAGGAGTCGGAGATCTTCTCGATCTTGGCCAGGATGTCCTGGATGCCGCGGTGGCTGCCCAGGACCATGGTCGAGATGTCCGTGGGCTCGGCATGGAGTGCAACCGACTCGAGCTGGCGGTGGAGCTGGCGGTGCTCGATGGCCCGCTGGGCCAGGATTTCCAGGTCCTGGCTCTTGAAAGGCTTGGTGATGTAGTGGAAGGCGCCGAACTGCACGGCCTCCACCGCGGTTTCGATGGAGCCCACGCCGGTCATGATGATGAAGGGCAGGGTCTTGTCGCAGCTGCGGACCTGCTTCAAGAGATCGATGCCGCTCAGGTCGGGCATGGCCAGGTCGCAGATGACCAGGTCGAACATGGTCTCGCCGATGGCCTTCAGGCCCTCGACGCCGCCCTCGGCGGTCTGCACCTCATAGCCCTTGCGGGTGAACAGGAGGCTCAGGATGTCGAGCCATTCCTGCTCGTCGTCGATGATCAACAGCTTGCTCGCCATGCGGTTTCCCCTGGAATGGGAGGCGACGCCGCCCCCATCCGTGGACATCAGATAGACCTCTTGTCGCGTTTAGCAAGCGTTTCGTCGCGCCCGGCAGCGACCCGCTCGTGCCAGAGCGGGTTGTGGTGGCGGGCGAAGTCCTCGGGCACGAAGCCGGTGAACATGGAGCGGAAGGCCGGGCCCTCGCCCGGGGCGATGGTCGCCATGTAGACGTGGACCACCAGGCCCACGGCGACCAGCGCGGCGCACAGGAAATGGATGGCCAGAGCCCACTGGACCACGTCCGCGCCGCCCGGCCAGGCCCGGGAGAAGAGCGCGATCAGCCCGGTGGCCACCAGCCCGGCGCTGCCCAGGACCGCGGGCACGGCAAACAGCTTCTGGCCCGCGTTGTAGAAGCCCTGGGCCGGCAGCTCGGTGGCCAGTCCCTTGGCGCGCAGGCGCTCCTCGCCCACGGTCAGGGTCAGGGTCTTGCGCAGGACCCAGGTCAGGTCGCTCTGCGGCGAGAAGGTGCCCACTTCGCGCAGGAAGGGCCAGGTTTCGCTCTTCAGGCGGACCAGGCTGAAGACGGCATAGACCGAGGCCCAGACCAGGCCCAGGGTGGCGTGGACCTGAAGGAGCAGCACGCCGTCCAGGCCGAGCGCGTGCAACGTGCGCACCCACCACATGCCGAGCGGCTGCAGCTCCGGGTTGTCGATGAGCCCCAGGCCCGTGGCCAGGAGCGCAATCCAGCAGCCGGCGTTGAACCAGTGCATGAAGATGGCGCCGGCGGAATGCCGGCGGATCATGTCAGGACGCTTTTCCATGCCCTTCCCTTTGGCCTTCCCCACGCCCGGCCACGAGCTGGCGCAAGGCCACGCCGGCCACGCCGAGCAGCACCGCCCCGCCCACGACCCTGGTCAGCGGGGCCATGATCGCACCCCACAGGCCGATGGGCAAGGGCGGCGTCACGTCTTTCGGCCAGTCCGTGGGCGAGGTCCGCCCCAGGTAGAAGATGGCCGGTTTGGTGTCCGTGGCCGGCGCGGTCAGGCGCACCACGGGGCCTTTGTCGATGAGCGCCCTAAGTCCGCTGGCCGGGTCGTCGAGATCGCCGAAGCGCCGGGCCCGGGTCGGGCAGACGGCCACGCAGGCCGGCTCCCGGCCGAGGGCGCGAAGCCGCGGGCAGTAGTCGCACTTGTCGGCCACGCCCAGCTCGGGATTGCGGAACCTGGCGCCGTAGGGGCAGGTGGCGATGCAACTGCCGCAGCCGATGCACAGCGCGGTGTTGACCTTGACCACGCCGTCGGCCGGGTCCTTGAAGGTGGCGCCCGTGGGGCAGGCGCTCACGCAGATGGGCTCGTCGCAGTGCATGCAGTTGCCGGGCTGGAAGTGCAGACCCGGGGACGTGGCCCCGGCGCCGACCTTGATCCAGTTCCGGGCGTAGCCGTAGGGCACGCGGTTCTCCTGCTGGCAGGCCGCCACGCAGGTCTTGCAATTGATGCACCGCGAGGAGTCGATGACCATGACGTACCTGGGCATGTGGTCTTCCCTCGCGCGGACCGGGGGCGGGAGTCCCGCCCCGGTCCGCGCTCAACGGATGTCAGCAGGTGCAGTCCGAGCCCGAGACGCCTTCGATCATGATGGACTCCTGCAGCTTCTCCAGAAGCGCCTTGTCCATGCCCTTGATCTCGAGCAGCTCGTCCATGGCCTTGATGTCGCCCATCTCCTCGCGGTACTTGACGATCTCCTGGGCCAGGGTCTCGTTCAGCCCGGGCACCTTGGCCAACTGCTCGACGGTGGCGGTATTGATGTTCAGCTTCTCCTGGTCGGCGGCCACGGCAGTGGCCGCGCCGAGGGCCAGGCAGAGCAGGAGGCAGAGCGTTGCCCGGGACAGGAGGGAAGCAAGCCTTTTCATCTGATCACCTCATGGTCGTAATCGTTTGTGCCGGCAGGTGTCCGGCGGTTTCTAGGCCTTGACCAGCTGGCAGCCGAAGCCGTTGAACTGGGCCGAGACGCGGTCCCAGTTGTTCGGGACCACGGTGTTGATGGACTGCCCGCGGTTGCCTTCGAAGGGCGCCGAGGGGCTGAAATGGGAGGCGGTGAAGACGACGCCGGGCAGGATGCCCTCGGTGACCACGGCCGTGGCCGACAGCTCGCCCAGCTCGGTCCTGATCTTGACCGCGTCGCCGCTCTCGATGCCGTAGCCGCCGGCCGTGGACGGATGCACGAAAACCTGCCGGCCGCTGCAGAACTGGGCGATCAACTGCGAGTAGTTGGTCAGGGACTGCTGCCAGTGCCAGGCCACCTTGCCCTGGGTGAAGATGAGCGGGAAGTCCTTGGCGGCCTTGTCGGCCAGGGGGCTGCCCTTGGGCTCCTGCCAGGTGAGCGGGCCGAGCACGCTCGAATCGAGCTCCAGGTCGCCGTCGGCGGTCATGAGCTTGCCCGCGGCGAAATAGTTGCCGATGCGCTCGGGCTCGTCCTCGGCGAACGAGGGCCAGACGACGCCGCTCGGCGCCTTTTGCAGCCGGGCGAGGCTTAAGCCCCGCCAGGAGGGCACGGCCTTGCGGAACATTTCGTAGAGCTCCCCGGCCGACTCGAACTTCGGATAGACCTGCGGGGCCAGGCGCTGCCCCAGGTCGCGGTAGAACTTCCAGTCGGCCACGACCTCGCCGGCCGGCGCCAAGGTGGCCTCGCGCCAGAAGACTTGGCGCTCAGCGCCGAACATGGAGCCGTCGCTCTCCAGGCCGAAGGGCGTGGGGATAATGAGCTGGGCGAGTGCCGCCTCCTCGTTCATGAAATGGCCGCGGAAGACGACGAAGCCGACCTTCTCGATGGCCGCCTTGACCGCGTTGCAGTCCGGGTAGCGCCGGTAGCTCGAGTTGAGGAAGAGGACGTCGACTTCGCCCTTGGCCATGCTGCGCGTCACCCGGCGCATGTTCTGGCCCTCGGGCAGGCCCTCGGCGCGGTAGTGCTCGAGGAAGACCTCGTCGTCCCCGGGCTTGCCGCCCTCCATGGTGATGATGCCGCTCCCTGGCCCGAACATGCGGTTGGTGATGCCCTGCATGGCCACCAGCGCCCGGATGGTCTGCATGCCGTTGGAGTAGCGCGAGAGGCTGCCGCCGAGCCAGAGGATGGTCCGCTTGCTCGCGCCGATGGCGCTCGCCAGCTCGGTCACGGTTTCGGCCGGAAGGCGGGTGATGCGCGCCACCTCCTCCGGGGTGTAGGGCGTAACGGCCTTGGCCAGGTTGTCGAAGCCGCGCACGTGGGCCGCCACGTAGTCCGCGTCGTACGCCCCGGTTTGGATGAGCAGGTTGAGGACGCCCATGGCCAGCACGCCGTCCGTGCCCGGCCGGAGCATGATCTGGCGGTCGCACAGGGCGCTGGTGTGGGTCGTCCGGCAGTCCAGGTAGAGGACCTTCGCCCCCTTGGCCCGGGCGGCCTCGATCCAGCGCGCATAGGGCGGCAGGGTCTCGGCGATGTTCGCGCCCCACAGGAGCACGAGCCCGGTGTTCTCGAGCTCGTTCACGGTGGTCGTCGAGTTCGGCGTGCCGAGGAAGGTGCTTAGGATGTTGGAGGCGCTGCTGATGCAGGTCTCGCCCGGGGTCAGGATGTTGGAGAAGCCGGCGGCGCTCAAAGCCATGTCGGCCGCGATCTCGCCCTCCCGGCAGTCCCAGAGCGGCGAGAAGAGCACGACCCGGCCGCTGTAGTCCTTTTGGTGCTTGGCCTTGCACTCCTCGATGCGGCTGACGACCAGGTCCAGGGCCTGGGCGTAGGTGATGCGCTTCCAAGAAGAACCGTCGCGGACCATGGGATACAGCAGGCGGTGCGGGCTCTCAACCAGCTCCAGCTGGGACTTGCCCTTGGGGCACATGGCGCCCGCGGTCCAGACGTCCTCGGGATCGCCCTCGGCCAGGACGATGCGCCCCCCGGACAGGCTCAGCTTCAGCCGGCAGCGGACCTGGCAGAACTGGCAGTTGCCGTTCACCACGCGGTCGATGGCCAGGGGGGGGCGCTCCGGCCCCCGGCCCATGGCCGAGGCCGCGCCCGGCACGCCCAGGGCGCCGGCCCCAACGAGCGAGGCGCCGAGCTTCAGGAAATTGCGCCGGTCGAGCTTCTTCATGGCCGCTACCAGCTGAGGAAGTACCAGGAGGCCATGAGGCTCCAGGCGGTGCAGGCCACGGTCCCGGAGACGACGCCCGAGAGCAGCTTGCGCGGCAGGGAGGCCCCCGGCCGGCCGGCCTTGAAGAGCCCGAGGTAGAGGGCCGCGGCCGTGGCCAGCATGAGGAAGGCCAGGAAGGCCGGCTCGAGATAGAGGAAGATTCCGTGCATGGCGGGCTCCTAGTACAGGCCGCAGTATTGGCAGAGGGTGAGGAAGGCCATGACGCCGACGGCCAGGATGATGCCGACCGTGTCGCGGTCCTGCTCCTCGCGGCCGCGGTTGGCCATGAAGTCGAAGCCGGTGGGGTCGGTGGTGTGGGGATGGCGGTTCATGTGAATCTCCTTACAGGCCGAGCCAGCCGAATTTGACGCAAGCAAACAGGGTGCCGAGCACCAGGGCGATGCGCACCAGGCCCACGGCCGAGGTCAGGGCAAAGCCGCGCCAGCCCCAGGACAGGATCTCTTTCAGTGGCAGGGACAGCCCGAGGGCCGCCGCGGCCAGGGAGAAGTCCCACTTGACCATGTCGAAGATGGCGTGGTGGGCGGGCTCCTTGAACAGATGCAGGCAGGCCAGCCCCCAGCCGAGGACGAAGACGATGACGTAGGGCGGGATCGTGTCCACGCCGCGCGTGGCCATGACCGTGGGATCGTTCTTGTATTTGAGCTTGCGCCAGAACATGACCAGGAAGACGTAGAGGAAGCCGGCGGGCATGATGGCGTGGCGCACCGCATCGTAGTAGCGGGCGTAGCGCCCGGCCTCGTAGCCGTAGGCGAAGCCGGAGCTGGCGGCCTGGGCGCCGTTGCCGATGCTTAAGGCCGAGGCCAGGCCGAAGGCCTGATCGCTTAAGCCCGTGAGCTTGCCCAGGAGGGGCAGCAGGAAGGAGGCGAGGAGCCCGAAGAGGATGACGCAGGCCGTGGCGTTGACCACCTGGCCGCCCTTGGCCTTGATCATGGGCATGAGGATGGCGCAGACGTGGGGGTCGCCCGTGGCCAGGCCGCCGGCCACGATGGAGGCCTGGCGGTCGTCGACCTTGAAGAGCTTGGCGCCCTTGAGGGCCAGCCCGGCGGTGACCAGGAGCATGACCACGGCGATGAGCATCGGCCCGAAGCCGGCCTTCAACCCGTGGCTCAGGACGAAGTGGGGCCCGAGCATGATGATGCCCAGCGGCATGAGCTTGTGGATGTAGCTGAGCCCGCGCTTCCAGCTCTCGGGCACGCCGAAGACGTTGCCGATGATGAGCCCGGCGAGCAGCGCGTTCCAGACGAAGTTCGCGTTCATGATCTGGAAGAAGCCTTGGCCGTTCACCGGGCCGATGACGTTGTCCAGGTAGGCGAACAGGTTCTCCAGGGTGAAGGGGTTGGGCACCCCGGCCAGGTTGTTGCTGAAGATGGCGATGAAGAACATGGCCAGCAGCCCGGGGAGCACCTCCTGCAGGCTGTAGAGGCAGCTCCAGATCGATTTGCGGCGCATCTCGTACGGCACGGCGGCCGGCATGTTGCTCATGGGCGTGTCCTTCTGCGTGCCGGCTGCGGCCGAGCCGGCATGGTCCGTGGTGATGAGCTGTTCCATGGTCGTGTTCCTTATTGCAGCCGCAAGGAGTGGCGCGCGGCCAATCCGCGGTGCACCGGCGGATGCTGGGCCAGGCGCCAGTATTCGTTGTAGGCCATGCGCTCGAGCATGGAGCCGCGCAGGAAGCCCTCGATGCTGCCGTTCACGCCGATGAGCGCGTCGATGTTGCTCCTCGGGTTGAAGGCCAGGTTCTTGGTCTTGAAGGTCCGGCCCTTGACCGTGGTCTCGATGTGCCAGCCGAGGATCATCTCGCCGTCGAAGTCGTCGAGGACGATGGTGAACATGGGCCGGCCGTCGCCGTCCTTGGGGCCTTCATAGGTCGGGTGCTCCATGTCCAGGACGATCGGCTCGGGGTTGTCCAGAAGGAGCTCGTTCAGCTGGTAGCAGTGGCCGCAGACGTCGGGCCGGATCACGAAGCGCGGGTCGCTCGGCAGGGGCGTGTCCGTGGTGTAGGTCGTGACCCCGGTGTAGAGCCAGAGCTTGGCCTTGCCCTCGGCGAAGGGCTGGCCGAGGTCCATCTCGACCATGACCGTGTCGTGCAGCAGCTGCAGGGAATGGACCGTATCCTGGAACTGGGGCAGCACGGCGCTCGTCTCGGCGTTCAAGGGCCCGAGCACCTTGGCCGCGACCTCCTTGCCGGCCGGGTCCTTCAAGGACACGGCCACGGTGCCGGCCTGCGCATCGACGGCGCCGACCTCCAGGGTGAAGCCGCCGAGCCGTGCGCTCTCGCCGGCGGCCAGCGTGGCCGGGGCGGGCTCGTCGTAGGTGAAGGAGAACTCCTTCATGAGCGGCGTGCCGACCTCCTCGATGCGTACGTAGTTCTGGCCGATGAACTCGGGGAGGATCCAGGTCGAGCCCTCGGCGAAGAGCCCGGGCAGCATGTAGCGCCGGTCCTTGTCCTTGGCGTCGAAGCCCTGGGCCATGAGGAAGGGCGCGCCGAAGTTGTTGCCCGAGTACTTGACGATGTTGACCATGGCCATGGACCGGTCGTCCAGGTAGGTGTGGCCGGTGTAGCGGATGACCTTGTTGTGGACGCCAAGGGGCAGGTCCTGCCAGAAGATCGGGTTCTCGTCCCCGGAGGGCTGGTTCTTCCAGAAGTCGAGGTCCAGGTTCTTGCCGACCACGGTGGTCGAGGCGAACGTGGCCAGGTAGGCCTTCTTGCCCAGGAAGTAGAAGGACTCGCCGGACAGGGCGCGCACGTTGCGCGAGTTGCGCGAGGTGTAGTAGAGGCCCGAGGGCGGGATGACGATCCGGTTGTTGCGGTAGTCCACGTAGCTGTTGCGGATGACCAGGCCCTCGGCCGCGGTCAGCTTGTCGCCCTTGCGGTTCTTGATCACCTCGCGCTCGAAGCCCTTGAGCCTGGCCTCGAAGGGCGCGCTGCGGTCGGGCGCGTTGAAGGCCGCGTCGGACAGGACCCGCGGATAGGAGCTGAAGTGCGAGCCCTCGACCACGGTGCTGTAGGTCGAGTCGGCCAGGCGGGTCAGGAAGGTGTCCTCGAGGATGGGCATGAGGGTCGGGGCGCGGCCGACGAAGAAATCGACGTCCTTGCGCCCCTTGGCCGTGTTGAAGACCATGTTGTCCGTGCGCTGATAGAAGGCGTCGCGCAGGTAGAGATCGTGCACGGTCTTGTCGCTGAAGCCGCCGGCCACCACCCGGAAGGCCGGCCGGTTCCAGACATGGGAGAACTTGGTCGGACCGAGGCAGGTGGGGTGGTCGTTGCTCAAGGTGAAGGGCGCGGCGTTCTCCAGCACCAGGCGCTGCAGCTTGCCGGTCATCAGGTTGGCCTCCAGACCCACCTTGTAGCGGTTGTCCAGGGGCCAGGGCCGGCCGTTTTTGAGCGTGATGAGGTCGCTGTAAACGACGAGGCTCAAGGTGCCGTCCTGCCAGCCGTAGGGCACGTCGCTCCCGGTCGGTGCGAAGTCCGAGTTCTTGAGGTACTCGGGGTTGATCATGATCTCGACGTGCATGTCCTCGGCGGGGATGGTCAGGGAGTATTCGTCCTGCTCGTCCTCCCGGTCCTTGTAGCCCTGGGGCGTGGAGGGCCGCACGAGCTTCTCGCCCAGGACCGTGCTGCCGCTCCAGTCGGTGACGCGCACCAGGAAGCCCGAGGGCCGGCGGAAGGCGTAGATGCGCTTGTCGAAGTACCAGCGGTAGTCCTCCTGGCGCAGGTCCAGGGTCCAGGGCCGGCTGAAGGAGAACGTGGCCTCGTCGATGACCGGATACTCGATGCGCTCGAAGCTGACCGTGTCGAAGGTCACCTCCTTGGCCGTGAACTCGCTCGCGCCGTAGTGGTAGGTCTTGTCCAGGTAGAAATCGCGCAGCTGGCCGTTCTCGCCCGCGGCCATGGTGAGGTCCTTCACTTCGTGCATGTCCTTGAAGACCGTGGCCAGGGGGAACTCGAGCGGCCAGTGCCCGGCCGGGGAGATGAGCGTCAGTTGGGCGTAGGGCTTCTGGTAGTGGTCGGTGACGTAATCGAACCAGACGCGGTAGCCGGCCTCGTCGATGAGCACCTTCTGCCCCTTCTTGAGGGACAGGTCCGAAACCGTGCGCTTGGCCGCATGCAGCTTGAGCAGGTAGGCCTGCTCGCCGAGGATGAAGAACGGATCGCGCATGAGCGGGCGGACCTCGTCCATGACCTCGGAAATGTAGTACAAGCCGCCTGCTGGAATGGTCGCCGTGCCGGTTTCTATCGTGCTCTGGCGCAGCACCACTGCCTCCGACAACTGCCGTGATTGACCGTAGTGGTTCTTGAACGACTGGCTTCTGAGCCCGCCGAGGTCGGGGATGTAGGGCATGTCGTCGGCAGGTTCGAGACCATGCGGACTTTCCGCCCAGGCCGGCACATGCACCAGAGCGCATAGTGCGAGACAGAAAAGGAGCACATAGACGCGGGACATGGTTTCAGACATCGGTTTCATAGACAGCTCGCACCTCGTTTCCCGCGGATTATCAAAGACCATGCCAAGCCCGCCGCGGCTCTGTTTCCGGGTTTTTGCCCCCTGCCGGCAGAGCGGAGTGCGGGAACGGCCATGCACTGTTGTGCCGATTCCCGCACATGTCGGGGCCGCGGATCGCCGGCGCGGACACGCAGCGCCCGCAGTGCTGACGCTGGCATGAAGAACGCATATGATGATTGCCGGCGGGGGGCAGGCATCAACCCACCTTTGCCCGGCCTTATGACCAAACGGAGTCAACGCATGCGCATGAAATTCGTTCAGACGGCGCGTCGCCCGGACGCCGGGCCTGCTCGGCCGCTCCGGGGCGGCGCCCGCCTGCTCCTCGTCGCGGCCGCATTTCTGCTGATGCTCGGCCTCGGCCTTCAGGTCCGGGCCGAAGAGGAGGAAACCACCCTGCGCATCGGCGTGATGAACGACCTGCCGCCCGTCTCCTTCGCCGGCCGCACCAGTCAGTCGGTGCGCGGCCTGGCGGTGGACATGGCGGTCATGCTCGGCAAGGTGCTCAAGGCCGACGTGGCCTTCCAGCCCGGCAGCCCGGACGAGCTGTTGTCATTGCTCGACGCCGGCAAGCTCGATTTCATCTGCGGCCTGCCGCGCAAGAAGTACGACACGGACGCCTATTTTTTCGTCGATACCTTCATCTCCCTGCATCGCCATCTCTATGTCACCAATGACGCCCTGACCGTCACCTGCGAGCAGGATTTCCCGGGACACAGCATCGCGGTCATCGAGGGCGACGACTATATCGAAACGATCCAGAGCTGCCAGGATTGCATGCCGATCGTCGTGCCGACCCACGCCGAAGGCCTCAAACTGCTGCAAAGCGGCGAGGTCGACATCTTTGCCGCCCTGTCCTCGGAGACGGTCACCTTCCTGGTCAGCCGGAACGAGATCCCGGGCGTGCGCCAGGTCGGCACGGTCCTGGAGAAGATTCCCCTGGTCATCTTGATCAACAAGGGCAACGTCGCGCTGGCCAACAAGCTGCGCGAGGCCTTCGCCTACCTCATCGACAACGGCGTGCATGCCGAGCTCAAGGACAAGTGGCTGGGGAAATACCTGACCACCGAATCCGTCTGGCAGCACTACGGCCGGATCACCGTCTACGTGGCCGGCGGGATCATCTTGACCATGCTGGTCATCCTGATCTGGAACTTCCTGCTCAAGCGGCAGATATCCCGGATCCAGCAGGTGCTCCAGCGCTCCGAGGAGAAGTACCGTAAGCTGGTCGAGGCCTCGCCCGACCTCATCATGCTCCTCGATCCCGACGGCAACCTCTGCCTGGCCAACAACATCGCCCAGGTGACCTTCAAGATCGACGCCCACGGGCATCCCGGCTCGCTCTTCGACATCCTGCGCCCCGAGGATCACGACGGGCTGCGGGAACTTCTGCAGCAGTCCGTCGATACCGGCTACGCCAAGCGCGACTTCAGCCTGGTGAAGGACAAGAAGCAGACCCTTGACCTCGAGTTCATCGCCTTCATGGCCACCGACTGCTGCCTGGGCGGCAAGCTTATCTGCTGCATCGCCCGCGACATGAGCGAGCGCAACCGCATGGAGAACGAACTCATCCAGGTCGAGCGCCTGGCGGTCATCGGCAAGCTCGCCGCCGGCGTGGCCCACGAGATCAACAACCCCTTGGGGATCATCATGGCCAACGCCGAGGCCATCATCCCCGGCGACGAGGAGGCTCTGCCCCGCCACCTGCAGGCCATCCGGCGCAACGTCGAGCGGGCCGCGGACATCACCAACGGCCTCTTGAACCTGGCCGTGCCCAAGGAGCTGCGCATGCAGCCCCTGAACCTGCTCGACGCGGTCGAGGAGAGCATCGCCTTCCTGCGCCCCCGGCTCAAAGGCATCCGCCTGGAGCTGCATCTGCCTGCGCCCGGCCTGCAGATCATCGGCGACAAGAGCAGCCTGGAGCAGGTCCTGGTCAACCTCATCCTGAACGCCGCGGACAGCATGAAGGGCCAGGGCCGGCTGACCATCGCCGGCAACCTGCAGCGCGACCCGGACTACCCCTTCGTGCGCTTCATCGTACAGGACTTCGGCCCGGGCATCCCCAAGGAGAACCTGGAGCGCATCTTCGAGATCTTCTTCTCGACCAAGAGCTCCAAGGGCTTCGGCCTGGGCCTGTTCATCGCCCGGCGCATCGTCGAGAAGCACGGCGGCATCATCTATGCCGAATCCGAGGAGGGCAAGGGCGCCCGCTTCGTCATGGAGTTCCCCGCCTACCTTCCTGAGGAGGAGGAGGCTGTGGCGGTCGGCGCCTAGCAGCGGCGCTGCCGGCTTATTTCTTCGGCGTCCTGGCGATCTCGAAGGCGTGCAGCTCCCTGCCCTCGGGCGCCGCGCCGTCGGGGCGGACATAGCTGACCATGAGCCGCTCCTTTTCGGCCCTGACCCAGACGAAGCCCGAGTCCGGGATGCTCCAGGCGTAGCCGGTCTCGGCCTGGCCGAACTTCCAGGGCGCTCCGGCCGAGCCGGCGCAGACGTAGGCTATCCCGTCCGTCTCCTGCACGGTGAAGACGTGGTCGTGGCCGTAGAACAGGGCCTGGACCCCGGTCGCGCGCATCAGCTCGTGAATCTTTTGCTGTTCCCCGACATGCGCCGCCCGCCCGCCGCCGCGGCCGTAGCGGGAGTTCAGCTCGTCGCCGGCCCGGCCGCCCACGGTGTGGTGGATGAAGAGGAGCTTGTAGGGCGCGGTAGAGCCCTTCAGGCAGGACTCGAGCCAGGCGCACTGCTGCGCCCCCAGTGTCCAGTCGTCTGCTCTCCCGATGGCGCTGCCCAGGGCGTGGTCGTTCGGCGTGTAGCCGGTCACGTTGAGGACCACCACGAGCACCTCGCCCCAGGTGAAGGCGTAGTAGTCTTCGGCCGGGCCGCCGCCTTCCGGGTAGGTCGTGGCGCCGGGATTGGGGATGAGCTCCTGGCGCGCCTGCCTGGCCCAGCCTCTGGCCTCCTCGGGATGCCAGCCGTTCTCGCCCTCCCAGTTGCCGATGACCGTGAAGACCGCGGTCGTCGCCGGCAGCCGGCCCAGGGCCTGACGGTAGAAGGTGTAGTCGAGAAAAGCGTACTCGGCCTTGGCGAACGGGCCGCCGTGGCTCTGGGTCAGGGCCTGGATGTTGTCGCCGAGAGCCAGGACGAACTCGGGCTTGCGGGCGGCGATGGTCTCGGCCACGGCGGCCAGCACGGGTCTGCGCTCCGGCGCCGCGGGCGTGATGTGCGCGTCGCTGAACACGGCGAAGGCGAAGGGCTCGGGCCGGGTCCGCCGGGTGCTGAAGACGCCCGTGGCCGCCACGGCCTGCGGCCGCTCCGGCGCCGTGCGCGTAAGGACCTCGTAGACGTAGCGCCGGCCGGGCTGGAGCCCGGACAGCTGCAGGTCGGCGCTCCCCGCGGCCTCGAGGCGCACCTCGGCCGAGCGGGCCTCGGGTCCCTGTGCCGCGCCTTCCGGCCGGCAGCGCACCTGCCAGAGATGTCCGCCCTCGCCGGCCACCAGGTTGACCACCGCCGAGTCCGCCGTGGGCAGGCCCACGTAGGGCGGCAAGCCCAGCGGTCCGTTGCCCGTCTCGCCGGCCCGGGCTCCGGCGGCAAGGCCGATGATCATGGCCAGCGTGGCCAGCAAGGTCACGAAGCGACAACCCATGTATTCCTCCTTCAAGGCTCTTCGCTCTTTTTTCAAGCAAAAAGGAGGCCGACCTTGCGGCCGGCCTCCTGTCTCATGCGCGGATGCTTTCGGCTCAGTACGACTTCATGGTCGGACCGTCCTCGGAAGGGGCGGCCGGAGCTGCCGGGGCGGCCGGGGCCGCAGCCGGGGCGGCCGCCGGGGCGGCGGCACCCAGCGTTGCGCCCGCCTTGTAGTCCTTGAAGAAGGCCGGGCAGCCGGGAGCCAGCGGCCCCTTCACGCTCAAGTCCCTGCCCTTCAGCCCGGGATGGTCCTTGGCGTAGCGGTAGGCCCGGTGGAGCGTGTTGTACATGATGCCGTGGTCGCCGGTGCCGCCGTCGTCCTCGTCGGTGATCACGCACTTGGGCGTGCCCTTGACGATGGGGTTCACGAACTCCCAGACCACCTTCTTGTCCGGCGTGACCTCGAAGACGTGGCCGTTGGCGCTGGAGGTGATCAGCGTGTTGCCGTTGGGCAGGCGCTGCACGGCGCCCTGGCGCGCGGCGTAGAAGCCGGTGGAGACGTTGGAGGCGTATTCCCAGACAATCTTGCCGGTCTTGGGGTCCATCTCCAGCGCGCGGGAGCGGTTCTGCTCCGGGCGCTCGGAACCGTTGTCGAAGATCAGGAAATGGCCGTTGTCCAGGTGGACGGCGCAATGCGGGCCGGACAGCACCTGGTCGCCGTCGTCGTAGTAGGCGGGCTTTTCCCCCTTGCCGTAGGCCGTCGGGTTGCCCCAGCGGTATTCGATGGCCCCGGTCTTGTGGTTGATGAGGTAGAACTCGGCCAGGTTGCGCGAATTGAGGACGATCTGATCTGTTTCCGGGATGTAGCCGAGGGTGTTGAAGTGCGTCCAGTCGTAGCTGGCGTAGATCTCGCCCACGGCCACGGGCAGGGTGTAGTTCAAGTCCAGTTGGTCGGGGCCGGTGCCGAGGTGGTCCCAGGCGTGCCATTCCCAGACCGTATGGCCGTCCCTGTTCACCTCGCGCACGAAATCCGGCCAGAAGGCGTCATGCTTCAGGCCCTGCTCCATGACTTCGGCCGGGATGGTCTTCGGGTCGCGCCCCTTGGCCAGGGCCTCCTCCTTGGTCTTCTTCTCCCAGCCGAGGATGAGCGTGTTGCCGTTCGGCATGCGGCAGAAGGTATGGTGCTGGACCTCGGTCGGCGAGAACATCTTGTATTCCCAGACAACGTGTCCGTCCCAGTCGATCTCCTGGACGATGCCGGACTCGCCGCCCATCTTCACCGGCGGGTTGTCGGGCCGCCCGCCGCGCAGCAGGTTGCCGTTGGGCAGGAGCTCGGCATAGAGCCCGGGCCGGTACTGGGTCTCCCATTTGTGGACGATGTTGCCCGCCATGTCGAGGAGGTAGGTGGTCTTGCAGTTGACCATGGGCGAAATAAGCGTGTAGCCGTCGTAAGCCTTGGCCGGGTCGTATTTGAGCACCCCGGTGGGGCTGGTCAGGGCCTCGTTGGCCCAGGCCTGGCCGGCGAGGCAGCAGAGGAGGAGAAGCGCGGCCGCGCAGGAGCGCAGTGCCGGGCGACATGAGGTGATGTGCATATGCCAGACTCCAGGTTGAAGAACGTCAGTCACCATGTGAAATGAAGAGCAAGCAGCATGCCAAGCCGTATTACCGGCCTCGGACGTGACGCCCCGTGTCATGGCCTTGTTTTGGCGTGCGATTAACCGCACACTGCGCCGATTGCTTTCTTTGCTGAAATGAAAAGAGGCCGGCCTTGCGGCCGGTCTCCTTCACCTGCGGGTTGTCCCTCTTAGTACGCCTTCATGGCCGGGCCTTCTTCCTCCGGCACGGCCTTGGCTGGGGCCGGAGCGGTCGGAGCGGCCGGTGCAGTCATGGTCGCGCCCTGGACATAGGCCTTGTAGAAGGCCGGACAGCCCGGATTGAGCGGGCCCTTGGCGCTTAACTCCCTGCCCTTCAGGCCCGGGTAGTCTGGACCGTAGCGGTAGGCGCGGTGGATGCCGTTGCTCGAGCCCCCCTTGCTTCCGGCCGAGGTGTCGTCCACCTCGTCGGAGGTCACGCACTTGAGCCCCTCCTTGTAGACCGGGTTGACGAACTCCCAGACAACGCTCTGGTCGGGGGTGACCTCGAAGACATGGCCGTGGTTGCTGGAAGTGATGAGCGTGTTGCCGTTGGGCAGGCGCTGCACGGCGCCCTGGCGCAGAGACAGGAAGTTCTGGGGGTTCTTGGCGCTGTATTCCCAGACGATCTTGCCCGTCGCGGGGTCCATCTCGACGGCCCGGGACCTGGGAGTTTCAGGGCGTTCCGCGCCGTTGTCGAAGATCAGCACGTGACCGTTGTCGAGCATGGTCGAACAGTGGGGGCCGAACAGGATCTCGTCGCCGTCGTCGTACCAGGAGGGAGCCTGTCCGCCCCCGTTCACGCTGGTGTTGCCCCAGCGGTACTCGATGGCCCCGGTCTTGTGGTTGATGAGGTAGAACTCGGAGAGGTTGCGCGAGTTGAGCAGGACCTGATCGGTCTTCGGCAGGTACTGGACGGTGTTGATGTGGCTGTAGTCGTAATAATGATACATCTCGCCGACCTTGATCGGCAGGATGCGGTTGAAGTCCAGCTGGTTGGGGCCGGTGCCGAGATGATCCCAGACGTGCCATTCCCAGACCGTATGGCCGCCCTTGTCCACCTCGCGGGTAAAGTCGATCCAGAAGGCGTCGGCCTTGTTGCCGTGGTCGTCGACCTCCTTCGGGGCGGTCTTGGGATCTCGACCCTTGGCAATGGCCTCCTCCGGAGTCTTGCGCTCCCAGGCCTCGATGAGCGTGTTGCCATTGGGCATGCGGTAGAAGGTGTGATGCTGCACCTCGGTCGGCGAGAAGAGCTTGTATTCCCAGACAAGCTTGCCGTCCCAATCGAACTCCTGGATGATTCCGCCCACCCCGCCGATGGTCACCGGCGGCTTGGGAACGCGGCCGGCTCTCAGGAGATGGCCGTTCTCGAGCAGCACGGCGTGCAAGCCGGGATTGTACTCCGATACCCAGGTGTGGACGACATCCCCTTCGTTGTTGATGAGATAGGTGGTTTTCGAGTTGCTGGGTGCGAACAGTGTGTACCCCTCGAAGGCCTTGCCCTTGACGTATTTCAACACACCCGTGGGGCCGGTCAGGGCCTCGTAGGCCAGGGCCGGGCCGGCGAGACAGGCCAGGAGGACAAGCGCGGCCGCGCAGGAGCGCAGTGCCGAACGACATGAGATGATGTGCATATGCCGAGCTCCAGGTTGAAGAGGTTCAGCCATCATGTGAAATCGTGAGCAATCACCATGCCAAGTAGAGACCGCTGCACAATCCGCAGATT
>DIXN01000001.1 GCA_002428705.1 Desulfovibrio sp. UBA6079 | reverse complement strand
TGGCCTAAATGTCGACAGGCCCTAGCCCGACGTCCGGTCCATCCGCATTTCCCGTCCCCGGCCGGAGCCCGGCCATCCGGGCGATTTTTTCCGGTAACTCACTGGTGGCTTGAAAAACTGCGCCAAGCCGGGCTATATGCAATGGTCGTTCTGTCGCCATCAACAGCAGGAGGTTGCATATGGACTATGTACGCATCGCCGGCACGGGACTCCGGGCCTCGCGCATCGCGCTCGGCACCTGGGCCATCGGCGGCTGGATGTGGGGCGGGACCGACGAGGAGCGCTCCATCGCCACCATCCGGGCGGCCGTCGCGCAGGGCGTGAACCTGATCGACACCGCCCCGGTCTACGGCTTCGGCGCCTCGGAGGAGATCGTGGGCCGGGCCGTGGCCGCCATCGGCGGGCGCGAGAAGCTCCTTCTGTCCACCAAGTGCACGCTGGACTGGAAGGACGGCCGGGTTTTCCGCAACGGCTCGCGCGAGCGCATCCTGCGCGAGGTCGAGGACTCGCTCAGGCGCCTGAAGACCGACTGGATCGACATCTATTTCATCCACTGGCCCGACTGCCGCCGGGGCGTGGCCGAGGCCGCGAAAACCCTGCGCGGGCTCTACGAGGCCGGGACCATCCGGGCCATCGGAGTCAGCAACTTCACCCCGGACCAGATGCGCGTCTTTGCCGAGGAGTCCCCGCTGCACCTCTGCCAGCCGCCCTACAACCTCTTCGAGCGCGGCATCGAGAACGGCGTGCAGGGCTGGTGCGAGCGCAGCGGCATGACCCTCATGACCTACGGCGCGCTCTGCCGGGGGCTGCTCTCGGGCAGGATGACCATGGAGAGAACCTTCTCCGGCGACGACCTGCGCCAGGCCGACCCCAAGTTCCAGGCTCCGCGCCGCGCGCGCTACCTGGCGGCGGCCGCGCGCCTCTCCGAGCTGGCCCGCACGCGCTACGGTAAAAGCCTGGCGGCCTTCAGCGTGCGCTGGGTGCTGGAGCGCGGTGTGCCCATCACCATCTGGGGCGGCCGAACGCCGGAGCAGATGGCGCCGCTCGCCGAGGTCTTCGGCTGGTCCATGGATCTGGCCACGCTGTCCGCGGTGGACGGAATCCTGGCCGAGGAGGTGCCGGAAACCGTGGGCGCGGAGTTCATGGCCCCGCCCACCGGCCTGGAAGCCTAGCCTGTGGCCGAGGATGCCCGGCGCGGGGTGCTTAGCGCGACCTTCCGCTCGCTGCACCACCGCAACTACCGCCTGTTCTTCTTCGGCCAGTTGGCCTCGCTCATCGGCACCTGGATGCAGACCGTGGCCCAGCTCTGGCTCGTCTACCGCCTGGCGGGCACGGGCACGGACCTCGGGCTGGTCGGCTTCATGGGCCAGTTCCCGGTGGCGCTCATGGGGCCGTGGGGCGGGGTGGTGGCCGACCGTTTCGACCGCCGGCGGGTGCTCCTGGTCACCCAGGTCCTGGCCATGCTCATCGCCGCGGTCATGGCCGCCCTGACCCTGAGCGGCGAGGTGCGCATCTGGCACGTCTACTTCCTGGCGCTGTCCCTGGGATTGGTCAACGGCGTGGACATGCCCACGCGCCAGTCCTTTGTCGTCGATCTGGTGGGCAAGGAGGACCTGTCCAACGCCATCGCGCTCAATTCCTCCATCTTCAACGCCGCCCGCGTGCTCGGACCGTCGCTGGCCGGCATCGTCGTGGCTGCGGTGGGGGAGGGCGTCTGCTTTCTGTTGAACGCGCTCAGCTTCCTGTTCGTCATCGCCAGCCTGCGGGCCATGCGCATGGAGCCCCGGCAGCGCCCGGAGCGCGACCGGAACATCGCCCGGTCCATGGTCGAGGGCGCGGTCTATGTCTGGAGCCGGCCGCACATCCGCGCCATATTGATCATGATCGCCGTGGGCAGCCTGACCGGCATGCCCTATACCGTGCTCCTGCCGATCTTCGCCGGCTCCATCCTGAACGCCGGGCCGCTCGGCCTGGGCCTGCTCTCGGCCGCGGCGGGCCTGGGCGCCCTGTGCGCGGCCCTGACCCTGGCCGCGCGCCGGAGCCCCCGGGGGCTCGGCGCCTGGGTGGCCGCGGCGGCCTGCGGCTTCGGCCTGACGCTCATCGGCTTTTCCCTGTCCCGGAACCTCCTTCTGTCCCTGGTCGCGCTCACCGCCACGGGCTTCTGCATGGTGCTGATGATGGCCGCCTGCAACACGCTCCTGCAGACCTTCTCGCCGGACCACATGCGCGGCCGGATCATGGCCCTGTTCTCCATGACCTTCATGGGCACCGCGCCGTTCGGGGCCATGCTCGCCGGCGGCCTGACCGACCGCATCGGCGCGCCCTGGACCGTGGCCGGCGGCGGCCTGCTCTGCCTGGCCGCCGGCCTGACCATGGCCGCGAGCCTGCCGCGCCTGAGAAGGCATGCCCGGGCCGAGAGGGAGGGAAGCCGGGCACCGGAGGCCTGAAACCCGGATCGGCCCGCGCCCGCCTATCCCGAGGCGACGGAGAAGGGGGAAGATGGCAAAATATCGGAGCCTGATGCAGGGGGCGACCTCTCAAAGGCCACGCTTGCGGCCATCAGGCCGACTGCCTTGTATGGCTCATGACAGATCAACGCGCCAGACGAAGGATGAGGCACAGGGGCGTGGCTATCAAGGGGGCTGGGATTGGAGGTGAACTCCTGTCTTTCGTAGGAACCGGCAGAGCTACTGGATGCCGAATGCCGATACGTTCCTGGGCGGCCTCCTTCACCGGCCTCATCAAGCAGTGACCGCATCCTCTCCCAAAAACTTCCTGGCTATGGCCCGCGCGGCGCGGCGGCCGGCGCCCATGGCCGAGATGACCGTGGCCGCGCCGGTGACGATGTCGCCGCCGGCGTAGACCCGGGGCAGGGCGGTCTCCCCGCTCGCGGGATCGACCTCGATGTAGCCGCGCTTGCCCAGCCGCAGCTCCGGCGTGGACTCCAGCAGGATGGGGTTGGGCCGGGTGCCGATGGCGATGATGGCCGTGTCCACGGGCAGCTCGAAGGTCTCGCCCGTGGGCTCGGGGCTGCGCCGGCCGGATGCGTCGGGCGCGCCCAGGCGCTGGCGCTCCAGGGTCATGCCCGTCAGGCGCCGGCTTTCGTCGCCGTTGTAGCGCAGGGGGTTGGCCAGGAGCTCCAGGCGCACGCCCTCCTCCAGGGCGTGGTTGAGCTCCTCGCGCCGGGCGGGCATCTCGCCCTTGGTCCGGCGGTAGACAACGGTGACCGCTTTCGCGCCCAGGCGCAGCGCGGTGCGGGCCGCGTCCATGGCCACGTTGCCGCCGCCCAGCACGGCCACCCGGGCGCCGCGGCAGACCGGGGTGTCGTAGCCAGGGAAGGCCGCCCGGCCCAGGTTCACCCGCGTCAGGTATTCGTTGGCCGAATAGACGCCGATGAGGTTCTCGCCGGGAATGTCCATGAACCGGGGCAGGCCGGCGCCCACGCCGATGAACACGGCCGCGTAGCCCTCGTCCAGGAGGTCGCGGACGGTGATGGTCTTGCCGCCCACCCAGTTGGTGCGGAAGCTGACGCCCATCTCGCCCATGGCCGCAAGCTCGCGGCGCACCACGCTTTTCGGCAGCCGGAACTCCGGGATGCCGTAGACCAGCACCCCGCCCGGCTCGTGCAGGGCCTCGAAGACCGTGACCGCGACGCCCAGGGAGGCGAGATAGCCGGCCGCGGTCAGGCTGGCCGGGCCGGAGCCGATGCAGGCCACGCGGACCTCGCGGGGGGCGGCGCAGGCCCGCTCGCCGGTCGATTGCCGGCAGCCGTTCCCGGCGGCGAACGAGTCGGCCACGTAGCGCTCCAGGCGGCCGATGGCCACGGGCTCGCCCTTTTTGCCCAGGACGCAGGCTCCCTCGCACTGGACCTCCTGGGGGCAGACCCGGCCGCAGACCGCGGGCAGCGAGTTCGTCTCGCGCAGGACGCGGTACGCGCCGTCGCGGTCGCCCTCTCGCAGGCGGCCGATGAAGCCCTTGATGTCGATCTCCACCGGGCAGCCCTTGCGGCAGGGCGGGTTCTTGCACTGCAGGCAGCGCGCGGCCTCGCGGGCCGCGTCCTCGGCGGTGTAGCCCAGGGTCACCTCGCGGAAGTTCCCGGCCCGCTCGCGCGCGGGCTGCTCGGGCATGGGCGTGCGCGGGGTCCTTTGCCGCCTGGCGGAAATCATTTGCGTGCTCATGACCGGCACCTGAATTTGTCGAAGCAGTCCTTCTCCTCGGGCCGGAACTGGCCGAGGCGCATCTTGAGCTCCTGGAAATCCACCTGGTGGCCGTCGAACTCCGGGCCTTCGACGCAGGCGAAGCGGGTCTTGCCCTCCACGGTGCAGCGGCAGGCGCCGCACATGCCGATGCCGTCGACCATGATGGCGTTCAGGCTGACCGTGGTCTTGACCCCGAAGGGCCGGGTGACCTTGGCCACGGCCTCCATCATGGGCACCGGCCCCACGGCCACCACCTCGGAGACGCATTTGTCGGCCTCCAGCCGGGCTTTCAGGACTTCGGTGACCAAGCCCTTGTGCCCCAGGCTGCCGTCGTCGGTGGCCACGAGCACCTCGTGGCAGAAGGCGGCGAGCTCCTCGCGGAAGAGCAGCAGCTCCCTGTTGCGGGCGCCGATGATGACCGCCACCTTGTTGCCGGCCGCGACGTGCCCCTTGGCGATGTGGTGCATGGCCGCGATGCCCGTGCCGCCGCCCACGCAGATCACCGAGCTGCAGGGCTCGATGTGCGTGGGCTTGCCCAGCGGCCCGCAGACGTCCAGGATGTCCTGG
This sequence comes from Desulfovibrio sp. UBA6079, assembly GCA_002428705.1. Taxonomy (GTDB): domain Bacteria; phylum Desulfobacterota; class Desulfovibrionia; order Desulfovibrionales; family Desulfovibrionaceae; genus UBA6079. The sequence continues at coordinate 83,828 of DIXN01000001.1, read as the reverse complement.
CCTTCGCCCAGCGTGGCCAGGTGGGCCGTGGTCTTGCCGACCACCAGGAAGACCAGGGTGATGGTCCCGGCCTCGGCGTCGCGGTCGGCGATGGTCAGGGGCACGCGCTCGCCGGTCTCGTCCACGCGCAGGATGACGAAGTTGCCCGGCCGGGATTTCCTGGCGATCTGCGGCGCGTCGAGGACCAGGAGCACGGTCTGGCCCGGGATGAGCTCCTTCTTCTTGAGAATGCGAACGGGCATGATGGATGACTCCTGGTCGGCCCCTTGCAGCCCATCCGGGCCGACCCCCGAGGGATCGGCCCGGACAGGGGCTGCATGGTGTGTGTGGAGGGAACCTACTGCACCTTCTTGGGGAAGAGCACGCTCAAGGTCTTCTGGCGCTCGTTGAACATCTGGATGACCTGCTCGCGGGTCATGATCTTCAGCGGGCAGCCGCCCATGAACATGGCGTCCTTTATGATCTTGGACTCGAACATCTTGGCCAGGGTCGCGGCGACCTTGTCGATGAGCGCCGGGTCCACGCCCTTGGGGAAGGCCAGTCCGCGCAGGTTGACGCTGGTGTCGTCCACCTCGGGGTAGCCCGCCTCCTTGAAGGTCGGGACCTCGGGCAGGAAGTCCTTGTCGCGCTGCACGTCGCAGATGCCCAGGATCTTGATGCGCTGCTTGTTGCGGTAGGCGTCGGAGAGGTTGTTGAAGCCGGCCTGGATCTTGCCGGAGATGACCGAGGTGATGGCGTCGGTGCCGCCCTGCTCCGGGATGTAGGTCATCTGGATGCCGGCGGCCTTCATGAACTGCAGGAGCGCGATGTGGTGGCCGACGTAGAGGCCGGCGCCGCTGACGGTGACCTTGCCGGGGTTCTGCTTGGCGTAGTCCACCAGGTCCTTGATGCTGTTGAAGGGGCTGTCCTGGGGCACGATGAGCACGGCCGGGTCGGCGCCCCAGTTGGCCAGGGGCTCGAAGGCGTCGTAGCCGTAGTGGGTCTCGAAGACCAGGGACTGGGCGATGAAGTGGGGGATGTTGTAGGTGACCATGGTGTAGCCGTCCTTGGGCGCGCTGTCCACGAACCAGTTCCAGCCGACCTTGCCGCCCGCCCCGGGCTTGTTGATGATCACGCAGGGCTGGCCGAAGTACTTCTCGTCAGAGGCCTCCATGGTGGCCACGCGGGCCTGGTAGTCCGTGGCGCCGCCGGGCGAGTAGGTCACGACGATGCTGATGGGCTTGTCCGGATAGTTGCCGGCGGAGCCGACGGCGGCGGCTCCCAGGAGCATCATTGTCGCCAATACGGTGATGACTGCGTTCAGTGCTGCCTTGCGCATGAAATTCTCCTTTCAGGTTGTATTGCGTCCGAAACGACCCGCGGCCGTTTTTCAAGCTTCTCGCGCCCGCCTAGAACAGGATCCCGGACGGGACCTGGCTGGACAGGATGACGTTGAACAGCAGGTAGAGCGAGGCCGTGAATCCGGCGGCCATGCCGCCGCGCACCAGCAGGACCTTGGGCGTGATGGCCCTCTTCTGCAGGATGAGGACCGTCAGGATGTAGAAGAGGAACGCCGAGGTGTAGAATCCGATGTATTCCATGACGGCCAGATAGACGACCATGCAGGCCAGGATGATGGCGACCTTCCTGTAGGCCGGGCGCTCGGCCACGGACTTCAGGTGCTTCATGCCCAGGCGGCCCATGAGGATGGCCTGGATGAGCTGCAGGCCGCACATGACCAGCATGGCGCCCATGACCGCGCGGGGGAAGATGGTGGAGTCGGAGATCTCCACGGACCTGGCCATCCACCAGAACCAGCCGACGAAGGCCACCATGGCCACGGTGACGAGGATTTCCTTGCGCATGATGCTTGCTCCCTCTCTTCGTCAGCCCGCACAGCCCGCGGGCGCGGCGGCGACGTTGTTCTTCTTCTGCGACCGGGCGAACTTGACCTCGGAATAGAGGCTCCAGCCCAGGGACAAAAGGCACAGGCCGATGATGATCAGGTTGGTCGTGCCGGTGAAGAAGTAGCTGAACATGCCCAGGTCGCTTTCGGCGATCATCCTGCCCTTGGAGAAGTTGTTCTCCACGATCGGCCCGAGGATGATGCCGAGCACCAGGGGGGCCGCGGAGAAGCCGTACTTGCGGGCGATATAGGTGGCAAAGCCCAGAGTGAACATCAGGACCACGTCGTCGAAGTTGTTGGAGACGGTGTAGGTGCCGAACACGGCCAGGACCATGACCGCGCCGATCATCATCAGGTTCGAGATGTTGGTGACCAGGTAGGAGTAGCGGGACATGACGAGGCCGAAGACGCCCATGGTGATCTGGGCAAACAGCATGGCCCAGAAGAAGGTGTAGGTCACGTCGGCGTGCTTGAGGAAGAGGTCCGGCCCCGGGAACATGCCGTGGATGAGGAGCCCCCCCATGAGCACGGCCGCGGTCGGGCAGCCGGGAATGCCCATGATCAGCATGGGGATGAGCGAGGGGCCGACCATGGCGTTGTTGGCGGACTCCACCGCGGCCACGCCGCGGGGGTCGCCGGTGCCCAGGGTTTCGGGATGCTTGCAGAACTTCTTGTTCTGGTCGTAGGCGATGATGCCCGCGATCTGGCCGCCGGCGCCCGGGACGATGCCCACCAGGGCGCCGATGAACGAGCCCAGGCCCATTTGCGGCGAGAGCCCCGGCAGCATGCCCAGCACCTTGCGCAGGATGCCCTTTTCCGGACGGAAGTGGGTCTTGGTGAGGACCACGTCCAGGGACTCGACCATGCCCAGGATCTGGGGGATGGCGAAGATGCCGATGAGGGCCGGTATCTCGGTGATGCCGCCGGCCAGGGAGTCGTTGAACACGAAGCGGGTCACGCCGTACACCGGGTCGTCGCCGATGCAGCTGATGAGCAGGCCCACGCCGCCCATGAACAAGCCCTTGAACATGGAGCCCGAGGCCAGGCCGGCCATGACCGACACGCCGAACATGGCGCACCAGAACATCTCCGAGGGGCCGAACTCCATGGCCAGCTTGGCCAGGGGCGGGGTGAAGAACATCAGGATGATGATGCCGAACACGCCGCCCACCAGGGAGCTCAAGTAGGAGATGTACAGGGCCTCCTGGGCGCGGCCCTTCTTGGCCATGGGATAGCCGTCGAAGGTCGTGGCGATGTTCGCCGGTGCGCCCGGGATGTTGATCAGGATGGCCGCGAGCGAGCCGCCGGCCACGGTGGAGGTGAAGACCGAGCCGAGCAGCACGAGGCCCGTGGCCGGGTCCATGTGGAAGGTGAAGGGCACCAGCAGGGCCACCGCCATGGTCGGCGACAGCCCCGGGGTGGCGCCGAGGATGAGCCCGCCGACGGTGCCCAGCAGGAGCACGAGGACCCTGGAGCCGGTGAATATCTCCGGCAGGTATTGGAACAGGTCGTTCATGTCGTTCTCCTCTTTGTGGAGGCTTTGCGTCCGTTGCGGCTCAGACGCCGAGGGCCTGCCTGAGCAGCGGACCGACCTCGCGGGGCCTCGCGGCCACGCCGGCGCCGGCCCGCACGAGGGCCTCCGCCTTGCCCTTGGCCGTGCCCCGGCCGCCGGCGGCGATGGCCCCGGCATGGCCCATGCGCTTGCCCTCCGGCGCGGTCCGGCCGCCGATGAAGGCGACCAGCGGCTTGGTGAACTCACCCGCCTCGATGGCCTCGGCCACCTCCTCCTCCATGGTCCCGCCCAGCTCGCCGACCATGACCACGGCCTCGGTGGCCGGGTCGGCCTCGAACAGGGCCAGAACCTCGGCGAAACGGGTGAAGGGCACCTGGTCGCCGCCCACGCCGACCAGGGTGGACAGGCCGAACCCGGCCTTGACCACCTCGGCCGTGACCTCGTTGGTCAGCGAGCCGCTGCGGGTCATGACCCCGATCTTGCCCGGGGTGTAGACGCGGCTGATCCAGTAGGGGAACATGCCGAGCATGGCCTCGCCGGCGGAGATGACCCCGGAGGTGTTGCCGCCCACGACCATGGCCCCGCAGGCGAGCGCGGCTTTTCGTATCTGCAGCATTTCGTGCAGGGGGATGCCCTCGGCCACGGTGACGACCTTCAGGATGCCGGCGTCCAGAGCCTCGAACACGGCGTCCTTGGTGAATTTCGGCGGCACGAAGAGCATGGCCGTGTCGGCCGGGTGCTCCTTCAGGCCGTTCTCTATGCTGTGGTACACGGGCACGCCGTCCACGGCCTGGCCTTCCTTGCCCGGGGTGACGCCGAAGACCACGTCGGTGCCCAGTTCGCGCATGTGCTTGGTCCAGTAGCTGCCCTCCTGGCCGGTCATGCCCTGGACCAGGACCTTGTTCTCTCTCGTGATGTAGACGCTCATGATTTTCCTCCGGCGGCCAGGGCCACGGCCTTGCGCACAGCCTCTTCGGTGTCGAACAACGGTGTGAGCCCGGCCGCCCGCAGCGTGGCCGTGGCCTCCTCCTCGTTGGTGCCGCGGATGCAGGTCACGATGGGCACCCGGGGTTTGAGCGCCTGCATGGCCGCAACCACGCCCTCGGCCATGACGTCGGCCCGGGCGATGGTGCCGAAGGTGACGATGAGCAGCACCTTGCAGTCGTTTTTCAGGCACAGCTCCATGGCCTCCTTGGCCCGGCGGTAGTTGGGGCCGCCGAATTCCAGGTAGTTGGCCACGCTGCCGCCCTCGTAGTTGATGAGGTCGAAGACCGTGGTGGTCAGCCCGGCGCCGGCGCACATGAGCGAGATGTCGCCGTCGAACTGCAGGTAGGGGATGCCGTCCTTGGCGGCCTCGAACTCGGTGTCGGAGTCGAAGTACTCGCGGCTCAGCTCATAGCCCGGCTGGCGGGAGAGCGAGTTGTCGTCGATGCTCAGCTTGCCGTCGCCGGCCACGACCTGTCCGTCCGTGGTGACGAAGAGCGGGTTGATCTCGGTGAGCTCCGCATCGAGCTTGCGGAACACGCCGTAGAGGTTCCTGACCACTGCCGCGGCCTGCTTGCCGGTCTCGCCGCCGGCCAGGCCCAGGGCGAAGACCACGTTCTTGATCTGGAAGGCCTGCAGGCCCTGGTCGATGTCCACCAGGGTCCGGCTGATCTTCTCCGGCGCGGTGGCGGCCAGCTGCTCGATGTCCACGCCGCCCTCGGCGCAGGCCATGATCACCACCTTGCCCGAGGGCGGGTCCACGGTGATGGACAGGTAGACCTCGCGCACGAAGTCCACGGCCTGCTCGACCAGCAGACGGGTGATGACCCGGCTTTTGTCGCCGAGCAGCCGGGCGGCGATGTCCGTCACCTCGTCCGGGCTCTTGGCCAGCTTGATGAGCCCGGCCTTGCCGCGCCCGCCGGTCAGGACCTGGGCCTTTATCACGCAGGGCAGGCCGATCTCGGCGGCGGCGGCCCGGGCCTGGGCCGGGTCGGTCACCAGCCGGCTTGCGGGCACGGGTATGCCGGCCGCGGCAAAGGCTTCCTTGGCCTGGTATTCGAAGAGCTTCATCTCGTGACTCCTTTTGGCGCTACTTGCCGCATTTGGCCCACAGGCCGCCGAAGATCTGCTTTTCGTCGAAGACCTTGGCCGGGATGGGCTCGTTGACCCAGGTGACGTTGATGAAGTGGCGCCAGTGGATGTTCTCGGTGGTCGAGTTCCCGCCCCAGGTGCCGCATCCGAGCGTCGCGGTGGAGGGCATGCCGTTGGTGGCGTGGCCGCCGTTGGCCGCGGCCATGGGCGCGCGCACGGTGATGCGGCTGGTGAGCATCTCGCGCCCCATGCGCTCGATGTACTCGCGCTTGAAGGTATGGATACCCATGGAATGGCCCCGGCCGCAATTGTTTGTTATACCGACGATCTTCTCCAGGGCCTCGTCGAAGGTCGCGTACCTGTAGAGGGTGATGACCGGGCTGATTTTCTCTTCCGAGAACTTGTCCAGGGGCGCCGGCTCCACGCCGATGACCACCAGCTGCGTGGTCGCCTCGGGCACGCTGAGCCCGGCATCGGCGGCGATCTTGCGCGCGGACTGGGCGATGATGTCGGGGTTCAGGGCCAGCTTGCCCTTCTTGTTGGCGGTCCACAGCCAGTTGCCGAGCTTCGTGCGCTCCTCGCCGTCCACGATGTAGCCGTTGTTCTTCCGGAACTCCTCCACCACCTGCGCAAAGAGGCTCTCGTGGACGATGACCGAGTTCTCCGAGGAGCAGGAGGTGGCGTTGTCGAAGGTGTTGGAGGCCGTGATCTTGGCCACGGCGTCGGGCACGTCGGCGTCCTCGGCGATGATGCAGGTCGCGTTGCCAGTGCCCACGCCGTAGGAGGGCGTGCCCGAGGAGTAGGCCGCGCGGACCATGGGGCCGCCGCCCGTGGCCACCACCAGGTCGCACTTGGCCATGAGCTCGTTGGTCGCGGGGATGTCCGCGTCGTCGAAGCACTGCACCAGATCGACCGGCGCACCAACCGCCGCAAGGCCCTGGCGCATGTACTCGATGGCCAGGGAGCTGGCCTTGCGGGCGCGCGAGCTGGGCCGGAAGATGACCGCGTTGCGGCCCTTGAGGATGGAGATGCCGTTGGTCCCGGCCGTGGCCGTGGGGTTGGTGGCCGGCAGGATGGCGCAGACGATGCCCACGGGCTTGGCGTACTTGCTGATGCCCTTGGCCTCGTCGCGCTCGATCAGGCCCACGGAGACCGCCGCGGGGTCCAGGATGTCCTGGAGCGGGCCGCTGACCTTACGCTTGTGCTTCACGATCTTGCTCTCGTAGTTGCCGTAGCCGGTCTCGTCCACGGCCAGCCGGGCGAGCTTCTCGATGTTGTCGTCCTTGTAGAGCTGCCAGCCCACGGCCACGCAGACCTCGTTGATCCGTTCCTGGGTGTAGTCGGCCACCTTGGCCTGGGCCTCTTTCGCCTTGGCGAGCAGTTCGTCCACTCTGTTCATGATGTGCATGCTCCTTGGGGTATCGATTCCGATGCGGCGCTCGGGGTGGAAGGCCGGAGCGGCTCGGGCATCAGGCTTTGGCGTTGAGATGCGCGTACTTCTCCAGGTAGCGCACCGGCATCTGCAGGGCGTCGCGGCGGAAGGGCTCGGCCAGCACGTTCCTGCCGCCCTCGATGACCGCCTCGATGACCGCGGGCCGGCCCGAGGCCACGGCCGCGCGGACCACGTCGCGCACGGTCCGCCAGTCCTCCACCCGGTAGCCCTCGGCGCCCATGTCCTTGGCCAGCTGGGCGTAGCTCGGGTTCTCGCGCAGGTTGGCGCCGATGAAGCGGTTGTCGTAGTAGTCGATCTGGTTCTTCTTCTCCGCGCCCCATTCGTAGTTCTGGAAGACCACGGCGATGACCGGCAGGTTCTCGCGCACCGCGGTCATGACCTCGGACAGGCCGCTGATGCCGTAGGCGCCGTCGCCCTGGAGGGCGAAGACCGGCTTGTCCGGGCGGCCGACCTTGCAGCCCAGGGCCGCGCCGTAGGCGAAGCCGCAGTTGCCCCAGGACAGGGCCGAGACGTGCTGGCGCGGCCCGTCGAAGCGCAGGTAGCTGTTGGCCATGGAGCAGTTGTTGCCGATGTCGGTGCAGACGATCGAGCCTTTGGGGATGGCCGCGGACAGCTCCTTCAGGAAGCGGCGCGGATGCATGAGCTTGGCCGCGGACGAGGACCACTTGGCGAGCTCCTCGTCCCAGGCGGCCTTCTCCATTTTCACCTCGGCCAGGCGGGCGGCGTCCGGCTCGCGCGCGCCGTTCTTGGCTTTCAGGGCCTGCAGCAGCTCGGCGGCGAACTCCCTGCAGTCGCCGCACACGGCTAGGTCCACGCGGCGGCTGAGGCCCAGCACGCGATGGTCCACGTCCACCTGGATGATGGCCGCATCCTTGGGGAAGTAGTCCATGTCGTACTGCGGCAGGGTGCCGAAAGGTCCCAGGCGGCAGCCCAGGGCCAGGATCAGGTCGGCCTTGGCCAGGGTGCGCATGGCCGCCTTGGAGCCGCAGTAGCCGATGGGGCCCACGGCCAGGGGGTGGTCCGCGGGGAAGGAGTCGTTGTGCAGGTAGCTGCTGGCCACCGGTGCGCTCAGGTATTCGGCCAGGGCCTTGGCCTCTGCGTGGGCCAGGGCCTGGGACACGCCGCCGCCGGCCAGGATGACCGGGTAGGCGGCTTTGGCCAGCATCTCGGCGGCCCGGGCGACCTGGGCACGGGGGCCGGGGCCGCGCTGCACCTCGGGCGTGGTGTAGATCTCGTCCTCGCACACGCCGTAGAAGAAGTCGCGGGGGATGTTCAGCTGGGTGGGGCCGTTCTCGGCCTTGGCGATGGAGAAGCAGCGCCGGGCCAGCTCGGCCATGCGGTCCGGGCGGTTCACGCGCACCTGGAACCGGGTGCTCGCCTGGAAGAAGGGCATCTGGTCGATCTCCTGGAAGCCGCCGGTGCCGATGCCCTTGCTTCCGGTCTCCGGGGTCAGGGCGACCACCGGCGAATGCGCCCAGTAGGCGGCGGTCACGGCCGAGATGAAGTTGGCCGCGCCGGGGCCGTTCTGGGCGATGCAGCACTGGGGCTTGCCGGTCACCCGGGCCAGGCCGTCGGCGGCGTGGGCCGCGGCCTGCTCGTGGGCCACGGGAATGAAGCGGATGCCCGCCGCGGGGAAGAGATCGAGGAAGTCCATGAAGGCCGAGCCGACGATGCCGAAAACGTTCTGCACGCCTTCCGCCACCAGGGTTTCGACCAGTGCTTCGCTGGGGGTCATCTTCTGTTTCATGGCAAGCGCTCCGGTTTGGTTGTGCGGCCTGGGCCACAATTGTGCCTTTTTTCGCAAGGTACGTGCCAAGACGGCCGAGCCTGGAGCGAAAGCGCAGCATTCATCCGAAAATACAATTCAATACTATGAAATAATTGAGCTTATTTTCCGGAGCCGGTCCCCGGCCCGGGGCCGTTGCGGGCCGTGTCGTCCGGGGTGGTGTTCAGCCGGACAGCAGGCGCGTCCGGACATGTCCGGAGGTCCGGACACTTTTCTTGGGATTTTCCGCACGAGATTGTCCGCCCCCGGGCGGGGGCGAAGCCGAGGAAAAACGACCGCCCGGACTCCTGCGCGGCAGTCCGGGCGGACGAGACGTCGGCGCGCCGGGGGGGCGCGCCGGCTCAGTTGCGGCTGATGCGGTATTTCTTGAGCTTCTCGTACAGGGTGGCCCGGGCGATGCCCAGGGCCTTGGCCGTGCGCACCATGTTCCAGTCGTTGTCGCGCAGGGCGTTCAGGATGAGGCTCTGCTCGCTGCCCTCCAGGATGTTGCTCAGGGCCGAGCGGTCGCTTGTCCGCCGGCAGCCGTCGATGCCGGTGATGATGTCCGGGGACAGGTCGCCCACGTCCACCATGTCGTCGTGGCACAGGCTGGCCAGCCGGGTGACCATGTTGCGCAGCTCGCGGATGTTGCCGGGCCAGGAGTAGCGCATGAGCACGTCCATGCACCCGTCCGAGAAGCGCACCTGCTTGCGGTCGATCTGCTCCAGGATGTGCCCGATGAGCAGCGGGATGTCCTCCTTGCGCTCGGCCAGCGGCGGGATGGACAGGACCATGGTGCTGATGCGGTAGTAGAGGTCCTCGCGGAACTTGCCGGCGCGGATGAGGGTCTGGGGGTCCAGGTTGGTGGCGGCCACGATGCGGAAATCGACCTTGTTCGGCCGGGTGGAGCCGATGCGGAACACGGTCTTGTCCTCGATGACCCGCAAAAGCTTCACCTGGGCCTGCATGGGCATGTCCCCGATCTCGTCCAGAAAGAGCGTGCCCTGGTCGGCCAGCTCGATGTGCCCGACCCGGCCCTCCTTGCTCGCCCCGGTGAAGGCTCCCGACAGGTAGCCGAAGAATTCGGACTCGAACAGCTCCTGCGGGATGGCCCCGCAGTTGATGCTCACGAACGGGCCGCCGGCACGGTTGCTGGCCTTGTGCACGGCGCTGGCGAAAAGCTCCTTGCCCGTGCCCGTGGCGCCCAGGAGCAGGACCGGGGAGTCCGTGGCCGCGTAGCGCAGGAGATGCTCCTTGACCCGGCGGATGGCCGTGCTCTGGCCCAGGATGTTGTCCGCGGAGTGGATGGCCGACAAGGCGCTGTGATAGCGCCGGCGGTAGAAGCCGACCTTGCGGTCCAGCTGCACGATCTTGTCCGAGAGCCGTTGCAGCTCCTCGGGCGCGCCGAACAGGGTCTGGGACAGAAAGCCGATCAGCCGGCCGTCGTCGCCGGGCAGGGGGATGCGGTTGACGATCAGCGTGTACTCCTCGCCGCCGCGCCGGATGGTGCACTTCTCGCCGTACTCGGCCACTTCGGTCTTCAGCACCAGGTCCGCGCGGGAGTGGGGGATGAGCTCGGTGATCTTCCGGCCGACGGCCTCCCTCTTCTCCATGCCCAGGTAGCCGGCGTAGGTGGCGTTCAGGTAGCGGACCACGCAGTCCGTATCGCAGCAGATGATGCCGATGGGAATGTTGTCCAGGATCTTGGCTTCGATGTCCGAGAAGGGGTCGCTCGCCCCGGAATGCTCCATGGCAACCTCGCAGCGCGAATGTGAAATTCCGAACTCGCGGGGTCAGTCTAGGGAATAACCGGGCCGAAGACAACCGGATGGGGACCGGGGAGGTGCCGCCGGGATTTCCAGAACCCGGTTGCCCCAGCGCCGCGAACCGACCGCTCCGCCCCGTCGCCATAACCCTCCGCCTATGCCCTTGCGCCCGCCTTGTAATCCCGTTTCGCAGCGCATAAGGTCCTCCGGATACGATCCGGGAGGACCCCATGCCGCCGAAAAGCCTGCTGGAACTGGCGAGGGAGAAGTTCGGGGAGCTGAGTGAAGCGGAGGTAAAGCTATTTGAGGCCACGGAGGAGGGGGAGCTTGCCGTGGTTTCGGTGCCAGGCGAAGGCACCGATCTCTCGAAGGCCGACCTTCCGGTTATCAAAGCCGACCGCCTCGTATGGCTAATGACAGATAAACGCGCCAGGCGTCGCTCACTGCAGCAGGGTTTGAACATTCTTGGGGCGAGGATAAATGGCATTCTCGATCTTTCAACCGTGGATTGGCCGTGGCGTTTTGGATTGTTGCTTTGCTATGTGCCAGATGGCATTAGTCTCCAGGATGCATCGTTTGGGATGATCAACTTTACAGGTGCTCATACTGGCTCTGTGATAGCTGATCGTGTATGTGTTAAAAAGAGTGTGTTTTTGAGGAATAATTTCAGCGCAAAAGGCAACGTGCATTTTCATGGCGCTGAGGTCGGCGCAGATTTCGATTGTATAAAAGGAAAATTTGACAACAAAGACAAAGGTTATGCACTGAGTTGTGATGGCATCAATGTCAGAGGATGCGTGATGTTAAGTGGCGGCTTCAAAGCAAAGGGCGAAACTCGATTTGTTGGTGCGAGTATCGGTGGAAATTTCGATTGTTCGCAGGGTACGTTTCGTAATAAAAAAGGATATGCCTTGAACGCAGACGGAGTGAAGGTAAAAAGGAATGTTTTCCTAAGAAATGGATGTAGTGCAAAAGGTGATGTGCGTTTATTGGGAGCTGACATTCGGAACACTCTCGACTGTTCAAATGGTATATTTCGTAAAAGTAAAAAATATACTCTTAATGCAGACGGAATAAAAGTTGGCGGTGGAGTTTTTTTAAATAATGGATTCACTTCAAATGGCGAAGTTTGCTTCCTCGGTGCAGTTATTGGTGGCGCTTTTGATTGCTCAAACGGCATATATCGCAATAATAATTGGCATGCATTAGGCGCTGAAAGAATTAAAGTAAACGGCAGTGTATTTCTGCGCGGTTTCAGTCTACAAGGTGTGGCAACATTTCAGTTAGCTGAGATTGGTGGTGGTATAGCGATGAATGGTGTTACATGGAACGAACTTGCGAGCCTTGACCTTAGGCATGCGACAATCCGAACACTATACGACGACACAGATTGGCCTAGAAAAGGAAAACTTCTACTCGATGGCTTTACTTATGAAGCCATATCCGATGAATCGTCGCTGGTTATCAATGAACGTCTCAAATGGCTTGACCGCCAACCTGACGATCAATTCCATCCTCAACCATATGAGCAACTTGCAAAGGTACTATCACAATCCGGCCATGAACAGGCCGCTAAAGAAGTGCTCATCGCAAAGAACGACAAGCTCCGTTATTATCTAGATGGTAAATCAAATCTAGAGTCAAAGCGATGGCGGTTCATGAGGAAATTCATATCTGCACCAGAAGTGGAGACGTTTGCGTATTTTGAAGCATTAAATCAAGGATTAAAGTACGAAGGGAAGCTACCCCAGCTTCATTGGGTAAGTCGTTTTTGGCTGTGGCTCATAAAATGGGTGACTGGCTACGGATATAAACCATGGCGTGTCATTTGGTACATGATTGCCGCAGTTTCACTTGGTGCATTATTCTTTGCCTGGGGGGATCAAGATGGAGCCATGACAAATTCGGTCGCGTATTATATTTATGCAGCCGATGTATATGCGAAGATAAAGCCAACACCAGGAACGGAATCATTCCGGAATGAGCATCAGGCTGACAGCAGCCTGCGTCACATAATGGCCGACGACTATCCCCCTTTCAATGCTATTTTGTATTCCATGGACACTTTTCTGCCTCTTGTCGATTTCAACCAGCAAAGCTACTGGATGCCAAATGCCAACACCCGATTAGGTTGGCACCTCCGCTGGTATCTCATGGTCCACATCCTCGCCGGCTGGGTCCTGACATCCATTCTCGTTGCGGCGTTTGCCGGTTTTCTCAAGAGATGACGCCCGCCAAAAAACGAAAAGGGCCTACCGCCTTCCGGCCGTAAGCCCTTGAAATTCCTGGTGGAGATGATGGGACTTGAACCCACGACTTCTGCGTTGCGAACGCAGCGCTCTCCCAACTGAGCTACATCCCCACGAAAGAAGGGTTACCTAACCCCGTTTTGGGTGGCGGTCAAGGGAAAGGCTCACAGCGCGAGCCAGCCCAGGAGCTTTTCCAGGCGCTGGCGGTAGGTGTGCTCGGCCAGGATCAGGCTCCGCCAGGACCGGGCCAGGTCGGCCCGTAGCCCCGGGTTGGCCGCGAAGCGCTGGACCATGCCCTCGATGCGGCCCGGGTGCTCGAAGGACACCTCGCGGGTGAGCTCCTCGGGGAAGAGGCGCAAGCCCGGCGTCGCGTCGGTCAGCAGGAAGCCGCCCGCAGCCCAGACGTCGAAGTGGCGCTGGGTCAGGCCGAAGGGCAGCAGCAGCGAGGTCACGTTCAGGCAGGCCTCGGCCGTGGCGTAGATGGAGGGGAGCGGCCCGTAGTAGTCCACCGGCCCGCGCAGGTCCTTGCAGGCCGGGACCAGGCCGGCCCAGCCCGGGTCGCCGAAGATGGTCAGGGGCAGGTTGTCGGCCGCGGACTGCAGGGTGAGCACCCGGGCCGCGCGGCTGCACTGCTCGGCGCCCAGGCCCACGCTGCGCACCTCGGCCCCGGGCCACAGCCGCTCGATCTCGAGCGCCGTGCGCCACCAGGCGAAATCCGGCCGCAGGCCTTGGTCCAGGCGCTTCATGGCGGCGTCGAGCGTGGCCTCGGGGAGGGCTACCCCGGCGAAGAAGCGCTGCTTCTCCGGGAACTCCGAGCGGCCGACGAAGACCACCCGGCCGGACAGGTCGTACTTCGGCACCACCCGGGGGCTGGCGAACAGGCTCGGCCAGGCGGCCAGCGGCAGGTGCAGGACGTTCTCGGCGCCGTGGGCGCGCAAAGGCTCCACGAACCAGGCGTCGGTCACGGCCAGGTGGACGCTGCGCCAGAAGCCGGATTTCAGCCCCGAGACGAGGTTGAAGGGGTTGTCCACGCACCATACGGCCACCCGGGTCCCGGCCTTGCGCATGAGCCAGAAGCTCTCGCCCAGCGGGTCCAGGCCCTTGAAGTTGACGCTGATGAACAGCTCCGGCCGGCCGTGCTTGAGGAGGCGCGGCAGCTCGGCGGCCAGGCCCTCGGTGGCCAGGCGGCGCACGGACAGGCCGAGATCCATGAGCGTCTGGGCGATCTCGGAGACGAGCAGGTCGTCCTCGTCGCCGGGCAGCCAGACCTCGCCCGATGCGGCCGGCGGCGCCCCGCCCGGGGCCTGGGCCAGCTGGCAGGCGGCGCGGATCGGCCCCCAGAACGAGGGGAAGAGCTTTGCGTTCGGGGTGTAGACGAGCACCTGGCAGCCGGCCAGCAGCCCCGGAGTGAGGTCCTCGGGGGCCAGGCGCGCCCAGCCCGGGGGGATGCTTGCTGCCCAGCGCTCGGGCATCTGCTCCGCGAACTGCGGGCACTCCACGTAGGCCACGCCCTCGCCGGGCAGGAGCGAGGCGAGGATGGCCGGGTCCGGGCCGAGGCCGAGGACGAGGGTCTCCTGGCCGTGGCCCAGGCGGGCGAACTGCTCCTCGCCCGCGGCCAGGCTCTGGGGCTTGCCGAGCTCGTTTACGATCTGCAGTCTTTCAGGGCGTCGGGACATGGCATAAGGTATTGGCGCCCATCCGCCTTTTGGCTATAGTCCCGGCCGGACGACGCCGCCCATGAAAACCTACCGGGATCATTACTTCAACAAGGCCAAGCGGGAGAACTATCCCGCCCGTTCTGTATATAAACTCCAGGAAATCAACAAGCGCTTCAAGGTGCTGAAACCCGGGGCCAAAATCCTGGACCTCGGCGCGGCGCCCGGCTCGTGGACGCTGTTTGCCGCCAAGGTGGTGGGCGGCAAGGGCCGGGTGCTGGGGGTCGACCTCTCGGCCACCGAGACCGAATTTCCGGAGAACGTCACCTTCCTGGTGGCCGACGCCTTCGCCCCCTCGGCGGAGATGGCCGCGGCCATGGACGGGCTCACGCCCTTCGACGTAGTCCTCTCGGACATGGCGCCCAAGACCACGGGCATCAAGTTCCGGGACCAGGCCTATTCGCTGGAACTTTGCGTAGAGGCCTTTACAATCGCCCGCAAGGTGCTGGCTCCGGGCGGGTCGCTGGTGGTCAAGTTCTTCGAGGGGCCGGACGTCAAGGCCTACCTGGACGGGTTGCGCAAGGCGTTCGCCTCGGTCAAGACCTTCAAGCCCAAGAGCTCCCGGGAGGAATCCAAGGAGATGTTCGTCATAGGGCTTGGTTATAAGGAAAACGAGCACAAGGAGTAAGGATTATGTCCGGTCATAGCAAATGGGCCAATATCCGCTTGCGCAAGGGCGCGCAGGACGCCAAGCGCGGCAAGCTGTTCACCAAGGCGGCCAAGGAGGTCATGCTCGCGGCCAAGAGCGGCGGCGGCGACCCGGCCTCCAACGCCCGCCTGCGCACGGCCATCACCGCGGCCAAGGCGGTCAACCTGCCCAAGGACAAGATCGAGACCGCGATCAAGAAGGGCACCGGCGAGCTGACGGCCGAGGTCCTGGACGAGATCACCTACGAGGGCTACGGCCCGGGCGGCGTGGCCCTGGTCATCGAGGCCGTTACCGACAACAAGAACCGCACCGTGGCCGAGGTCCGGCACATTCTGGCCAAGCACGGCGGCCAGCTCGGCGAGACCGGGTCGGTGGGCTGGATCTTCGACAAGAAGGGCATCTTCTCCTTCCCCAAGAGCGCCGTCACCGAGGACAGGCTGATGGAGGTAGGTCTCGAGGCCGGAGTCGAGGACGTGGTCGATGACGACGACTACTGGGAGGTGCGCACCGCGCCGGCCGATTTCGAGGCCGCGCAGGCCGCCTTCGAGGCCTCTGGGCTCAGCTTCGAGAGCGCCAAGATCGACATGATCGCCAAGACCACCGTGCCCCTGGACGACGAGGCCGGGCGCAAGATCGTGAAGATGGTCGATCTGCTGGAGGACAACGACGACGTGCAGAACGTCTACGGCAACTTCGAGCTGCCGGAGAGCCTGCTCGAGGAGATGGGCGCCTAGATGCCGCGCGCAGAGGGCGCCGTCGTGGTCCTGGGGCTCGACCCGGGCTCGCGGGCCACGGGCTACGGCCTGGTGGCCGAGACTTCGGGTTCGCTCAGCCTGGTCGCCGCCGGGGTCATCCGCGGCACCTCGGCCGAGCCCATGGCCGAGCGCCTCTACCGCATCTTCAGCCGACTCAGCGAGCTCATCGCTGCGCACCGGCCCGAGGTCGCGGCCGTGGAGGACGTCTTCGTCTCGGCCAACGCGCGCAGCGCCCTCATCCTCGGCCAGGCCAGGGGCGCGGCGCTCACGGCCTGCGCCGCGGGCGGCGTGCCGGTCGAGGCCTACGAGCCGACCTACGTCAAGAAGAGCATCGTCGGCGTGGGCCGGGCGGAGAAGAGCCAGGTGGCCTTCATGGTCGGCCGGCTCCTGGGCGAGGCCAAACCCCTGGCCGTGGACGCCTCCGACGCCCTGGCCGTGGCCATCTGCCACCTGAACGAGCGGCGCTTCAAGCGCCTGGCGGGGATCGCATGATCTGCCATGTCAAAGGCACGGTCCTGGCCGCGACCGAGCGCTCCTGCCTGCTGGCCACGCCCGGCGGCGTGGGCTACGAGGTCTTCCTGCCCACTCCGGCCCTGGCCCACCTGCCCGAGCCCGGCAGCGAGGCCCGGTTCTTCACCGTCCAGGTCATCCGCGAGGACGCAAACGAGCTCTTCGGCTTCGAGACCCTGGAGGAGCGCGGGCTTTTCCGCATCCTGACCTCGGTCTCGAACTTAGGCCCGCGAAAGGCCCTGGCCATCCTCTCGCGCTTCTCCCCCGAGGAGCTGCGCGAGGTGGTGGCCTCCGGCGACCTTACGGCCCTGACCTCGGTCTCGGGCATCGGCAAGAAGAGCGGGCAGCAGATCATGGTCGAGCTGAAGTTCAAGCTCGACGACGGCCGGCCGAGCGTGCCCCGGTCCAAGGCCAAGGCCGTGGGCGGGGTCTTCGACGACGTCCTGGTGGGCCTGCGCAACCTCGGCTACGACGACCAGGAGGGCGCGGCCGTGGCCCGCCGGGTGCTCGAGGCCGAGCCCGACCTCGACGCCGCCGGGGCGCTCAGGGCCTGCCTCAAGGCCATGGCCGCCGCCAAGGCCGGATGACGTCAGGATGACCATGCCAGCACCCACCCCCGGCAAGAAGCCCGACGACACGCTACGGCCCCATCGCCTGGCCGATTTCATCGGCCAGGACGACCTGCGCGCGAACCTCGCGGTCTTCCTGCAGGCGGCCAGGGAACGGGGCAAGGCCCTGGACCACACGCTCTTCTACGGCAGCCCGGGCCTGGGCAAGACCACGCTGGCCCAGATCATGGCCTCGGAGCTCGGGGTGAACATGATCTCGACCTCGGGGCCGGTGCTGGAGCGGGCCGGCGACCTGGCCGCGATCCTGACCAACCTGGGCAAGAACGACATCCTGTTCATCGACGAGATCCACCGCATGCCGGCGAGCGTGGAGGAGATCCTCTACCCGGGCATGGAGGACTACAAGCTCGACGTGATCATCGGCCAGGGGCCGGGCGCGCGCTCGGTGAAGATCAGCCTGGAGCCCTTCACCCTGGTCGGAGCGACCACGCGCATCGGGCT
The DNA here is from genome assembly GCA_002428705.1 of Desulfovibrio sp. UBA6079. Classification (GTDB taxonomy): domain Bacteria; phylum Desulfobacterota; class Desulfovibrionia; order Desulfovibrionales; family Desulfovibrionaceae; genus UBA6079. The sequence goes on along the minus strand of DIXN01000001.1, from coordinate 66,422 downwards.
GCTCACCTCGCCTTTGCGCGACCGCTTCGGGGTCATCGCCCGGCTCGAGTTCTACACCCCGGCCGATCTTGCGCGCATCGTCACCCGCGCAGCCGGAATCCTGGGGGCCAAGGTCACCCCGGAAGGGGCCAGAGCCATAGGCGAGCGCGCCCGGGGTACGCCGCGCATAGCCGGGCGGCTGCTCAGGCGGGTCATTGACTTCGCCCAGGTGGCCGGGGCCGAGGCCGTGGACGCCGACCTGGCCGTGGCCGCGCTTGCGCGCATGGACGTGGACGCCTCGGGCCTGGACCAGATGGACCGGACCATCCTCTCGGTGCTCATCCGCCAGTTCTCGGGCGGGCCGGTGGGGGTGAAGACCCTGGCCGTGGCCTGCTGCGAGGAGGTGCGCACGGTGGAGGACATCTACGAGCCCTACCTCATCCAGTGCGGCTTCATGAAACGCACCTCCCGCGGCCGGGTGGCCACGGCCAAGGCCTACCAGCACCTGAAGCTCATTGAAACCATGGAGTGAACCCGTGCGCGTTATCCCCCCGAGCTTTCACCCGGAGCGCCTGCCCTCGGGCGAGGAGGTGCTGGCCCTCATCGAGCGTGCCGGCCGGACCTGCTACAAGTCCGAGGACAAGATCGCCTCGGGCACGGCCGAGACCTTCGTCGGCCGCATCCTGGCCTCGGGCCACGAGTCGGTCATCGAGCACTCCTCGGCCACCGTGCGCATCATTTGCGACCGCGGCGTGACCCACGAGCTGGTGCGCCACCGCCTGGCCTCCTTCTCCCAGGAGTCCACGCGCTACGCCAACTACGCCCGTGACCGCTTCGGCCGCGAGATCACCGTCATCCGGCCCTTCTTCTGGCAGGACGACCCGGCCAAGTACGCCATCTGGGAGAAGGCCATGGTGGCCTGCGAGGCGGCCTATCTCGCGCTCATGGACGCCGGGGCCAAGGCCCAGGAGGCGCGCAGCGTCCTGCCCAACTCGCTCAAGACCGAGATCGTCATGACCGCCAACCTGCGCGAGTGGCGCCATGTCTTCTCCCTGCGCTGCGACCCGGCCTCCCACCCCCAGATGCGCGAGGTCATGCTGCCGCTGCTCGCGGCCTTCGCCGCCCGCATCCCGGTTCTTTTCAACGACCTCTCGGCGCGCTTCGCCGAGGACATCCGCATCTTCGCCGCGCGGGCCGCGGGCTAGCCGGGCTTGCACGTGGCGGCCCCCGTCGTTCGGCCATTTTCCGCTTGTTGAAAACGAAGTCCGGGAATCGGCCGGGTTGGCTGCTTTCCGGGATGTAGTAATACATTTTGTGCGCAGCGATAACAGTGCGGCGGAACCGGGTCGGGTCCGGAGGAGGCAGGCAAATCGCCGCCCCGGGCCGATGTGTTACATCGGGGTTACAGGCGTAGCAGCCAAAAATGTCAATGTTATGGCAAGGTGCAAAGCAAAAAAATGATCCTAGGCTTTGAAATCAGATGAAAACATGAAATTAACCTGTGGAAAAAGATATCAAGTGTTGTTGATAAAAAATGACATGACCAGCGGAAACCCCGGCCAGCTGGTCGCTATCCGGGGACATGCGAATGTCCTTTAGTCGCAAGCAAATCAAATAAAATTAATGAAAACAACGTGTTGGTTTGTAGATAACCTGCCAGCCCCGGCCCGGCCGGGAGGCCGTATTCGCGCCTTGCCCTTTGACCGCTCTCGGGGCTAAACCTTCCCGTCATGAAGACAAGCTGGGACCGCATCCTCCATATCCTCCAAAAAAACCTGAATCCTGGCCTTTTTAAAATCTGGATCAGCCCCCTCTCGGCGGTCATCAGGGACGATCACTGTGAACTTGTCGCACCCAACGAGTTCGTCGCCAGCGGCGTCCGCGACCGCCTGCTGACCACCGTGACCCAGGCCGCAAGCGACGTCCTCGGCCGGCCGGCCAGGGTCACCGTGAGCACGCGTCCGCGCTCCACTGCTTTACATCCGACCCCGCCGCCCGCCGACCCGGCCGTGCAGCGCCCCATGGCCCTGCCCGCGCCCGCCGCCACGCCCCCGGCGGTCCTGGCTCCTGCCCCGGCGCCCCGCACCGCCCCGGCCTGGCGCTTCTCCTTCGACGATTTCGTGGTCGGACCCTGCAACGAGCTGGCCTTCGCCGCCTCCCAGGGCCTGTGCCGCAAGACCCTGCTCTCCGATCAGCTCATCCTCTGCTCCTCCCCGGGCCTGGGCAAGACCCACCTCCTCCAGGCCATCGGCCGCTCCCTGACCGCCATCGCCAACACCCGCGCCGTGCGCGTGCGCTACCTGACCGCCGAGGAGTTCGCCACGCGCATGGTCCTGGCTCTCAAGATGCGCGAGATGGACCGCTTCAAGGCCGAGTTCCGCGACCACGTCGACATCCTCCTCCTCGAGGACATCCACTTCCTCCAGGGCAAGGAGAAGATCCAGGACGAGCTCCTGGCCACCTTGAAAGCCCTGCGCGAGCACGGCAGCAAGATCGTCCTGACCAGCTCGTTTCTCCCCCGCGAACTCTCCGGCGTCGACCGCCAGCTGGCCTCCCGTTTCTGCGCCGGCCTGCTCGCCGTCATCGAGCACCCCGACCTCGACACCCGCATGCGCATCGTCAGCCACAAGGCCCGCACCCGCTATCAGGTCGATGTCCCCGAAGACGTCTCCGCACTCCTCGCCCAGCGCATCCAGGCCGATATCCGGACCCTCGAGAGCTGCCTGCAGTCGCTCGTCCTCAAGGCCAAACTCTTAAACCGCCAGATCACCACCGAGCTGGCCCTGGAGACCCTGCGCAACTACGAAGCCAAGGAAGCCGGCCCCGACCTCGCCGCCATCATCCGCGCCGTCTGCCAGAACTTCCGCCTGAGCCAGGACGAGCTGAGCTCCAAAAGCCGCAGACAGAACATCGTCATCGCCCGCAACACCGCCTTCTACCTGGCCCGCAAGCATACCGGCCTGTCCCTCGAAGACATCGGCCAGGAATTCAACCGCCGCCACTCCACCGTGATCAAGGGCATCACCAAGCTCGAACGCGAAATCGCCCAGCAAACCCCCCTCGGCCGCCAGATCACCCACACCATCAACCATATGAACCTGTAGCCGGGCGGGCCTCCGGCGGCCAGGGGCTTCGCCCCTGGACCCCAGCAGGGGCGTTGCCCCTGCACCCCACGAGGGGGATGATCCCCCTCGACCCCGCAGTCTGAAAATCGAAGCCGCCCGGTGCGAAGAACACCGGGCGGCTTCGATTTTCAGCTTGGTGGCCAAGGCGGGCCATGCCCCCCGCCGGGGTCGTCGACCAAGGCAAGGAAGATCAACGGCAGCCGGTGAGGGTGAAGACGGCCCGGACCGGCGCGGACGGTTGGTCGAAGGACCGGGCATCCGGCCGCGGACGGCACTATCTCTACCGTAATGGCGACTTTTTCGATCGCCGCCGACCAGAGGCCAATCACCGTCCGTCGGCATTCCGGGGCATTCTGGACCCCGTCGGGCGGTCAGGATGCCCTGCCACCTGTTCTTCTTGAAATCGAAGTCCTTTGGCGCTCAATGCGCCAAAGGACTTCGATTTCAAGATTGCGGGGTCAAGGGGGATCATCCCCCTTGTGGGGGTGCAGGGGGCAACGCCCCCTGCCCGCCGGAGGCCTCGTCTACCCCCCCGCGCCTATTGGCGGCGCAGGGAGTCCATGAGCTCCTTGAGGCGGCCGGTCAGGGCGGCCAGCTCGCGGATGGCGGCCTCGGCTTGGGTCATGCCTTCGGCGGTTTCGGAGGAGATGCGGTTCACGTCCTCCACGGCGCGGTTGATTTCTTCGCTGGCCGAGGACTGCTGTTCCGATGCGGTGGCGATGGAGCGGACCTGGTCGGTGGTGCGCTCGACGATGTCCACGATGCGCTGCAAGGCCGCGCCGGCCTCGCCGGCCTGGCCGGTGCAGGCGCCCACGGCCTGGGCCGCGGCGTCCATCTCGGCGATGTTGGACCTGGTGGAGGCCTGGATGGAGCCGATGGCCGTGCCGACCTCCTTGGTTGCGGTCATGGTTTTTTCGGCCAGCTTGCGGACCTCGTCGGCGACCACGGCGAAGCCTCGGCCGGCGTCGCCGGCGCGGGCGGCCTCGATGGCGGCGTTCAGGGCCAGCAGGTTGGTCTGGTCGGCGATGTCGGTGATCACGGTCATGATCTGGCCGATGGCCTGGGCCTGGTGGCCCAGCGCGTCGAGGCTTTCCTTCATGGTCTCGGTGCGCCGTCGGACGTCCTCGATGGCCGTGACGACCGCGCCGACCACGGTGTTGCCGCCTTCGGCCTCCTTGCGCGCGGATTCAGCCTGGGTGGCAGCGTCGGCGGCGTTCTTGGCGACCTCGAGGACGGTTGCGTTCATCTCCTCCATGGCCGCGGCGGTCTCGCCGCTGCGTTCGCGCTGGACATCGGCGCCGCGGCTGACCTGGGTGACCTGGGCCGAGAGCTGTTCGGAGGCCGAGGACAGGGCGTTGACCACGTCCTCGAGCTGGGTCGCGGCTTCGAGCAGACCTTCGCGCCGGGCGGCCAGGGCCTTTTCCTTGGCGGCCTCGGCCTCGGCCAGGGCGGTCTTGGCCTCGCCCGTCATCTTCTGGGCCAGCTCGGCCTTTTCGCCGGCTTCGCGGATGTTCTTCTGCAGGGCGCCGACCATGGTCCGCAGGGCTTCGGCCAGCTGGCCGATCTCGTCCCGCTGACGGATGTCGAGGTCCTCGTCGAGCCGGCCGGCGGCCACGGCCCGGGCGAAGGCCAGGCTCTTGCCCAGGGGCCGGGTGATGGCCAGGGTCATGACGATGCCGATGACCAGGGCGAGGATCATGCCGGCCACGGTGCCGGCCATGGAGGTCAGGTTGGCCGTGGCGGTGACGGTGGTGGCCTGGTCGCGGGTGTCCTTGGCGTACTGGATGTTCAGCGCGACGAGCTTGCCCAGCAGGTCCATGCAGGCCGACTGGCGTTCGCGCTGCTCGCTGAAGGCCATGCGCAGGAGCTCGTCATGGATGGCCTGGACCCGCGCGGCCATCTCCGCGATGGGCTTCAGGGCGGCCACGCAGGCTTCGCCCTGCGGTTCGGCGGTCGAGCGGAAGAGGGCGCTGGTCTGCTCCATGTCTCCCTCGTCCACCGCTTTCAGCACCGCGGACAGGCTCTCGAAGAAGGTGGAGTAGAGTGCGGACAGGTTGTCCAAGGCGCTTTTCAGCTCCTGGTTCTCGATGTCCTTGGCCTCGCCGGCGATGAAGGCACCGAGTTGGGTCTGGCCCGTCTTCTTCGGACCGTTGTACCAGGTGCCGCGGTAGACGACGTCCTCGAGATTGCCGCTGGCCGTCAGCATCTCGGTGCGGAAGGTCTCGAGCCTGAGCAGCAGCTTGTTGGGCTCGGGTATGCCCGAGGCGTCCCACTGCTTGGCCAGGGACATGAAATTGTCGTTGGACTTCTTCCAGGAGGCCACCGCAGCTGTGAGTTCCTGCAGGAGTTTGTCTTCTTCGGGCGTGCGCGGCAGCGCCTCGTAGGCTTTCCAGGCCGCGGTATACGTCTCGCGGGTCTGGGCCACGTCGTCGTACTGGCGTTGGCGGTCGGCTTTGGGCAGTCCTGGCAGGAGCAGGGTGCGCATGCTCACGCGCAGGCCCTCGAACTGCCCGGAAACGGTCAGCAGGTGCTGGATGGACGGCAGCCGCACATCCTCGATCTCGGTCAGGCTGCCCGAGACCTTCGTAAGGCCGTAGTAACCGCTGGCGCCGACAAGCATGGTCACACAGGAAACAATGATGAAAGAGCCGATGAGCTTGACCGCCATACGAACATTCTTCACGGAAAACCCCCTTGGAACGGTGGAAATTCAAAACTGGCGTTCAATATCATGGACGCGTAACGCAATGCAAGAATCGCTTGCCGCCCATCCTGCCGCGGAAATGCAGGACGGTCATGTATTACATATGGTTTCCGCAGGTCGCGGCCCCAGGTTCCCGGCCGGCGGCGAACGCCTCAGGCAGGGCGTTCTCCGGACGAGACTCTTGTCCCGGACGCAGAAATCGTGCAAAGTATATCCCTCTCGGACTCGGCCGGACCCGCAGGCTGCCCGTCCGGCCCATAACCGCACGAATCAGGAGAGATTCCAATGAGCATGCGCATTTTTCGCTTCGCCCGCCGGACAACGATTCTGGCGTTCGTCCTGGCCCTTGGCACCACCCTTGCCGCCGGCACGGCCCTGGCCGCGGCCACGGCCAGCGAGCTCGACACCAAGTCCGACTGGACGCTGACGCGCTTCAAGCAGCAGGTCACGGGCGCCGACGAGCTGCTGGCCTCGGCCAAAGGCGTGTTGATCATCCCGAACGTGGTCAAGGGCGCGCTCATCCTGGGCGGCGAATACGGCGAAGGCGTCCTGCGCATCGCCGGCAAGACCGTCGACTACTATGCCCTCAAGTCCGCCTCCTTCGGCCTGCAGATCGGCGGCCAATCAAAGGACGTGATCATCCTGTTCATGACCGAGGAAGCCCTCTACAAGTTCCAGCACAGCAACGGCTTCGAGATCGGCGTGGACGGCAACGTGGCCATGGCCGACATCGGCGCGGGCAAAAGCCTCGACACCCAGACCATGAAGAACCCGATCATCGGCTTCGTCCTCGACGTCAAAGGCCTCATGGCCGACATCTCCTTCAAGGGCGCCAAGCTCGAAAAAATCTACCCGGCCAAATAGCGCGCCGCGGCGAGCGGTCGGCCTCCGGCGGGCAGGGGACGCTGTCCCCTGCACCCCTGCCAGGAGGGAATGCTTCCCTCCTGGACCTCCCCGGCTTTCGGTCCTGAGCCTGGCGGGAGAAGACCCCGCCAGACTCCGGGCCGAAAGACGAGCAGGCGCACGAGGACATCCCTGCCGCGCGGCGGGTCAGGGAGTCTTTCGACGCTCGCTCTGAGCCCGCCCAGTCGTTCAGTCTCCTGATCCGACCAGCGCGTACCCCGCGAAGCGAGCCAATGGTTTTTGGGGGAGGGTGGGGGTGTGGGGGCGGGACCCCCCTTTTTGCCGAAAAAGGGGGGTCCCGCCCCCACGTCTTCGGCTTTTCGAAACCGCGCGGAGCGCCGGGAGGGTCAGTCTCCGAGCTGTTCCTCGGTCTGGCCGAAGCGGCGCTGGCGGCCGGCGAAGTCGACCAGGGCGCGGTCGAGCTCGGCCGGAGTGAAGTCGGGCCAGAGGGTCTCGGTGAAGTAGAACTCGGCGTAGGCGGCCTGGAAGAGCAGGTAGTTGGAGAGCCGCAGCTCGCCCGAGGTGCGGATGATGAGGTCGGGGTCGGGCTGTTCGCCGGTGTAGAGGTGGCGGCGGAAGCGCTCCTCGGTCAGCTCCTCGGGCGGCAGGCCTTCGGCCAGGAGCCGGCGGCAGGCGCGCAGGATCTCTTCCCGTCCGGAGTAGTTTATGGCCAGGTTGAGGAGCATGGATGTGTTCCGGGCGGTTTTCTTCAGGGCCAGCTTCAGGGCCTGGCGGGCGGCGAACGGCACGGCGGAGAGCTCGCCGAGCACGGTCAGGCGGATGTCCTGCTCCATGAGCGTCGGCAGCTCCTTGCCCAGGAAGCTGGCCAGGAGGTCGAAGAGGAAGCCGACCTCCTCGGCCGGGCGGTTCCAGTTCTCCTTGGAGAAGGTGTAGAGGGTCAGGCAGGGCAGGCCGATCTCGCGGCAGCGGACGACGATGGCCCGTGCCGACTCGACGCCCGCCCTGTGTCCCTCGCTGCGCGCCAAACCGCGCCGGCTGGCCCAGCGTCCGTTGCCGTCCATGATGACGGCCAGGTGCCGGGGTAAGGTTGAGGCGGCCAGCTTAGATCTCCATGATCTCTTTTTCTTTCTTGGCCAGCACGCTGTCGGCCTCGGCCACATACTTGTCGGTCAGCTTCTGGATCTCGGCCACGCCCTTGTGCTCGTCGTCCTCGGTGATGTCCTTGTCTTTCAGCTTCTTCTTCAGCTGCTCGTTGGCGTCCCGGCGGATGTTGCGCACGGCGACCTTGGCCTCTTCGGCGAACTTCTTGGCCACCTTGGCCAGATCCTTGCGGCGTTCCTCGGTCAGCGGCGGGATGGAGATGCGGATGATCTTGCCGTCGTTGACCGGATTGAGGCCCAGGTCGGACTTCTGGATGGCCTTGTCGATCAGGCCGAAGGCGCCCTTGTCCCAGGGCTGGATGGTGATGGTCCGGGCGTCGGGCACGGTGATCGAGGATATCTGATTGAGCGGAGTCGGGGTGCCGTAGTAGTCGGCCTTGATGTTCTCGACCAGTGCAGTGGAAGCCCGGCCGGTGCGCAGTCGGGAGAACTCGCGGGACAGGTTGTCGATGGCCTTGTGCATCTTGTCCTGACAGGCCGTGATGATGTCCTTCATGGCTCAACCTCCTTGGACGATGGTGCCGATGTCTTCCCCCACAACGACCTTGCGGATGTTGCCGGACGTGAACAGGTTGAACACGGCGATTGGCACGTTGTTGTCCATGGCCAGGGAAAAGGCGGTGGAATCCATGACCTTGAGGCGTTGCTCGAGGGCCACGCGGTAGGTCAGCGTCTTGTACATCACCGCGTCGGCGTGGAGCATGGGGTCCTTGTCGTAGATGCCGTCGACCTTGGTGGCCTTGAGGATGGCCTCGCAGCGCAGCTCCATGCATCTGAGCGCGGCGGCGGTGTCGGTGGTGAAGTAGGGGTTGCCGGTGCCGGCGGCGCAGATGACCGCCCGGCCCTTCTCCAGGTGGCGGATGCCGCGGCGCCGGATGTAGGGCTCGCAGACCTCGCGCATGGAGATGGCCGAGAGGACCCGGGTCTCGAGCCCGAGCTTCTCCAGGGCATCCTGGACGGCCACGGCGTTCATGACCGTGGCCATCATGCCCATGTAGTCGGCCGAGGCCCGGTCCATGCCGCGGGCCGACTCGGACATGCCGCGGAAGATGTTGCCGCCGCCGATGACCAGGACGATCTCTACGCCCAGCCGGGCGACATCGACGATCTCACGGCAGAAGGTCTGGATGGCTTCGGGGAAGATGCCGTAGCCCCTGCCGCCGGCCAAGGCCTCGCCGGAGAGCTTGATGAGGACCCGTTTCCAGCGCAATTGCTCCATGATCGTTGTTTCCGTCCGGCAGGTCAGGAGTGTCGAGGGGCTGATCCCTGCCCGGGGCCGTGGGGCCGACCGGGCAGGGGCCAGAGCATACGCATTTGCGGCAAAAAGGGAAGCGGGCCGCGCGGCCCGCCGGGTTCCGGCCGGCTACTCGCCGCCTTCGCCCAGGGTCATGCGGACGAAGCGGCCGACCTGGATGTTCTCGCCCAGGACGGCGACGAGCTCGTTCAGGAGATCCTGGATGCTCAGCTTGTCGTCCTTGATGAAGGGCTGGTTGAGCAGACAGGCTTCCTTGTAGTACTTGTTGATGCGGCCGACGACGATCTTCTCGGCCACGGCCTCGGGCTTGCCTTCTTCCATGGCCTGGTGCTTGTAGATCTCCTTCTCCTTCTCGAGCACCTCGGGCGGGACGTCCTCGGGGCTCAAGTAGAGCGGGTTGGCCGCGGCGATCTGCATGGCCAGGTTCTTGGCGAACTCCTTGAAGCGGTCGCTGCGGGCCACGAAGTCGGTCTCGCATTTGACTTCCACCAGCACGGCGATCTTGCCGTTGGCGTGGATGTAGGAGCCGATGAGGCCTTCGGAGGCGATGCGGCCGGCGCGCTTCTTGGCCTGGGCCAGGCCCTTCTCGCGCAGCCAGACCACGGCCTTCTCATAGTCACCGCAGGCTTCCTGCAGGGCTTTCTTGCAATCCATCATGCCCGCGCCGGTCTTGTCGCGCAGGTCCTTGACCATGGTGGCGGTGATCGACATCTACTTTACCTCCTCGCTTAAGTCATCCGAGACGGCGGGCTCGTCCGCCTTCTCGGAGGCGGCGGGTTCGGCCTTGATCTCGGCCTTGGGTTTGCCCTTGGCCTCGGGCTCCCCGGTGTCCACGCGGCGGGCCAGGCCTTCCTGCACGGCCTCGGCCATGTGCGCGACGAAGAGCTTGATGGCCCGGATGGCATCGTCGTTGCCGGGGATGACGTAGTCGATGACGTCGGGATCGCAGTTGGTGTCGACCACCGCGGCAATGGGGATGCCCAGGCGGCGGCATTCCTTGACCGCGATCTCCTCGCGTTTGGGATCGATGATGAAGGCCGCCTGCGGCAGCTCGTTGATGTGCTTGATGCCGCCCAGGTTCTGCTCGAGCTTTTCCAGCTCGCGCGTGTACATGGACACTTCTTTCTTGCCGTAGCGGTTGATGGTGCCGTCCTCGAACATGGCTTCGAGTTTCTTCAGCCGCTCGATGGATTTGCGGATGGTCTGGAAGTTGGTCATCGTGCCGCCCAGCCAGCGGTGGGTGATGTAGGGCATCTGGCAGTTGCCGGCTTCGTTGCGGATCGCTTCCTGGGCCTGGCGCTTGGTGCCGACGAAGATGACCGTGCCGCCGGAGGCCACGGTGTCGGCCACGAAGTCGTGGGCCTTCTGGAAGAGCTTGACCGTCTGCTGCAGGTCGATGATGTGGATGCCGTTGCGGGCACCGAAGATGAAGGGGCGCATCTTCGGGTTCCAGCGGCGGGTCTGGTGGCCGAAGTGGACGCCGGTCTCCAGCATCTGCTTCATGGTGACGTAGGACATGTGACCTCCTGGGTTGTTCCTCCATCCCGGCCCGGCCCGATCCGTTCGGGCACCCAGCTGCCGGGATGTGCGTTTTTGACGAACCGCCGTTCTTATCCCATCTGCGGGCCAGGTGGCAAGTGGTAATTTTCTCCCCGTCGGTCAGGCCTAAAACCATTTGCGTTACGAGTCGAAAGTCCGTATACATTTTTATAGCTGAAATTTTTTTCCAGCGGCTGAAATGGTGGATGCCCCGTGCAAGCAAGCATAAGACAGCGGCTCATCATCATCTTCGTCTGCCTGGCGGTCCTGCCGCTCCTGGCCGTGGGCGCCTTTATCGCCTGGCGGGGCTTCACCTCCATGACCGAGGAGGCCCTCGCCGCCCGCCGCCAGTTGGCCCGCGGCGTGGCGGCCATGGCCGAGGAGTACCTGGGCGACCTGGACCACGAGCTGGATCTGGCCGGCCGCCTGCTGTCCCGGGATGCGAACGGCGATGGCCTGGCCCGGGCCTCCCTCGAGCCGCTCTTCGGCGCCGGGGTCTTCGATGAGCTGACCCTGTTCGATCCGGCCGGGGCCATGCTCGCGCACTTCGGCCAAAATGCCCGCCAGCCGCTCGCCCCCGGCCATGCCGCCGCCTATCTGAAGGCTCACGGCGCCTGCATCGATTCCGGCGACCTGTCCGTCGAGGTCCTGTTTCCCGGCAGCGGGAGCGCGTTCTGGCTGCTCGTGGCCCGGCCGGTCTATCGTCCGAACGGGCAACTGGCCGCGGTGCTTGTGGCCGAGGCCAGCCTTGCGCGCATGAGCCGGATCCTCGACACCCTGCGCCTTGCGCCCGGGGAACAGGTCTACGTCGTTTCGGCCGACGGGCGGTTGATGGCCGCGCCCGACATGGATGAGAGCCAGGCCGGGCTGCGCATGTCCTTGCCGGCGGCCGACGGGCCGGCCCGGGGCCGGCACGGCCAGGAGGCGCTGGTGGCCATGGTCCCCTTTTCCTTTGCCGGCCAGAGCTTCACCGCCGTGACCGAGATCAGCCTGTCCGAGGCCCTGGCCTCGGCCTGGGGCATGGTCACGGTCGTGGCCCTGGTCGTGCTGCTGGCTCTGGCCGTGGCCGCCTGGCTGGCCAATGCCACCGGCGCGGGCATCGTCGCGCCGGTCATGGGGCTGGCCTACGCGGCCAGGCAGGCCGCGGGCGGAGATCTGTCCGTGCGCGCGGACGTTGCCGGCGACAAGGAGCTGCGCCTCCTGGCCACGACCTTCAACGACATGGCCGCGCGGCTGGAGGCGGGTATGAAGAGCCTGACCGGGCGGATGGAGGAGGCCCGGCGCCTGGCCGCGGAGCTTTCGGTCAGCGAGGCCACTGCCCGCTCGCTGATCAACGCCAACCGCGACACGGCCCTGCTCCTGGCCAGGGACCTGACCATCCTGGACCTGAACGAGGAGGCCGCGGCATATTTCGGGCAAGAGAGGGTCGGGCTGGTGGGCCGGAACCTGCGCGAGGTCATGGGGCCCGATGCCTATGAGGCCCGGCTCGGCAGGCGTCTGGAAGGCGTCCTGGCGGGGCGCAGGCAGCGCTATGAAATCACGCTGGACGGGCGGATTCTCGACGTGTTGCTGACGCCGGTGAGCGGGGACGAGGGCAAGGTGGAGAAGATCGCGGCCTTTGCCGCCGACGTCACCGAGCGCAGGACCGCCGAGGCGCGCCTGCGCGAAAACGAGGAACGCTTCCGGACCGTGGCCGACTTCACCCACGACTGGGAGTACTGGCTCGGCCCGGACGGCACCTTCCTCTATGTCTCGCCCTCCTGCGAGCGGATGACCGGCTACGGCGCGGAAATGTTCATGGTCTCGCCGGGGCTCATCCTGGACATCGTCCGGGACGAGGACCGCGAACGGATCCGGGCGCACCTCTTCGGCGAAGAGCGCCGTGAGGAGCGCGTCCAGCTCGAATTCGGCATCGTCACCAGGGACGGCCGGGAGCTGGCCGTGAGCCACGTCTGCCAGCCGGTCTTCGACGCCGCCGGCGCCTACCGCGGGCGGCGGGGCAGCAACCGGGACGTGACCGACGAGCGGCGGCTGCGCGAAGACCTCATCCAGGCCCGCCTGAGCGCCGAGGAGGCCAGCCGGGCCAAGAGCATGTTTCTGGCCAACATGAGCCATGAGCTGCGCACGCCGCTCTCGGGCATCATGGGCCTTTCGGAGCTGCTGCTGCTGGGAGACGGGGTGGGGGCGCGCGAGCGGGGCTATCTGGAGCTCATCCGCGAAAGCGGCCGGAGCCTGCTGGCCATCGTCGACGACATCCTCGACGTCACGCGCATCGAGGCCGGCAAGCTGCAGATCACGCCCCGCGACTTCGATCTGCCCGCCCGGCTGCGCGCCGTCACCGCCGCCTTCGCGCCCCAGGCGCAGGCCAAGGGCCTTGATCTGGAGCTGTCCGTGGCGCCCGAGGTGCCCGCTTGCGTGCATGGCGACCCGGAACGCCTGGCCCAGATTCTGAACAACCTGCTGGCCAACGCGGTCAAGTTCACCGCGCGCGGCCGCATCGGCCTCGAGGTGCGGCCCGACGGGGCCGGCCAGGACGGGCCGCGCCTGGTCTTCAGCGTGACCGACAGCGGCGTGGGCATCGCGCCCGAGGACCTGGCCCATCTCTTCGAGGCCTTCTACCAGGCCGACGCAAGCTACGCCAAGCGCTTCGGCGGCATGGGTCTGGGCCTGGCCATCGTCAGGCATCTGTGCGACCTGCTGGGCGGCAGCGTCGCGGTGGTCAGCCGGGTGGGCGAGGGCAGCACCTTCCGCGTGGTCCTGCCGTTCGGCCCGGCCGGGAACGGCGCACAGGACGCATCGGTGGTTCCCTTGCGCCCGGTTTCCTGATATCGATAACGGCAACGCGCCGCGGCCCAAGGAGCATGGGGGGCTGGGCCGAGGCGGGGGAGAGGACGTGGAGCGTTTGAGCCTTTCCGACATCGCCCCCGGGATGCTCCTGGTCGAGGATCTGACCGGTCCGGGAGGACGCATTCTGCTGGCCAAGGGCACGGTGCTGACCGCGGGCCACTTGGCCAGGCTCGCCGAATGGGGCATCGACCGGTTGGCCGTGGCCGCCCCCAAGAGCGCCCCGAGCAGCGAGCCGCCGCAAGGCGCGAGCTTCACCCTGCAGGCCGCGGCCTTCGTCGACCACTTCTTCCAGTTCACCAGCAGCCACCACCCGGTGGCCGCCCGCCTGCGCCTGTGGTGCCAGGACCGGCTGGCCCGGCGCCTGGCCGAGGGGCTGACCCTGGGCGCGCCGAGCGACGGGCTCGGCGCGGCCGCGGAGAATCCCGCGTATCCCGACCTTTTCCTGCGCGACGAGGGCGGGCCGGCCGACCTGGTGCAGGACACCGTCCACCTGGCCTCGTTTCCCGACATCTACTTCCGCATCCTGGAGGTCATCGATTCGCCTGCCAGTTCGGCCTCGCAGGTGGCCGAAGTGGTCGGCAAGGACCAGAGCCTGGCCGCGCGGCTCCTGAAGCTGGTCAACAGCCCCTACTACGGGTTCGCCCGCAAGATCGACTCCGTGACCCGGGCGGTGACCCTGGTCGGCACCCGCGAGCTGGCCACCCTGGCCGCGGGCGTGGCCGCCATCCAGGTCTTCAAGGACGTCCCGCCCGAGCTCATGGACATGAAGACCTTCTGGACCGAGGCGGTCAGCGCCGGCGTGCTCTGCCGCCTGATCGCCTCCGAGAGCCGGGCCGCGGCCTCGGAGCGCTTCTTCGTCGCGGGACTCCTGTCCTCCATCGGCCGGCTGGTCATCCTGGTCGAGCTGCCCTTTGCCGCGGCCCAGGCCCTGATCTATTCCCTGGCCAACAGCGTGCCGCTCTATCTCGCCGAGCGCGAGACCCTGGGCTTCGACCAGGCCGCGGTCGCCGGCGAGCTGTTCGCCCGCTGGCGCTTCCCCGAGGCTTTGTCCGACATGGTCGTCCACCAGTACGAGCCGATGACGGCCAGCGCGCCGCGCGAGGCCGCCTGCCTGCACCTGGCCGTCTGCCTGGCCTCGACCCTGGCCGTGTCCAGGGGCCGCCGGGTGGTCGTGCCCGACCTGTCCCAGCCGGCCTGGGAGAGCCTGGAGATCAGCGCCGAGGCCGTGCCGGGGCTCCTCGACCGGGCCGAGACGCGCATGGCCGAGATTCTGTCCGTGTTCATCGAGGCCTAGGCCGGCCGTGCCCGCCCGCTCCTGTCGCGCATATCTCGCCACCGGCCTGGCAGCCTGCTTCGACGCCGGCGGCGCGGCCGTGCCCTGCGCCGGCTCGGGCCAGGACGCCGAGACCGCGCCCGGCCTCGCCTGGCCAGCACCGCGTTTCGCCCTCGAAGGGGAAACCGTGCGCGACGCCCTGACCGGGCTTCACTGGTCGCGCTCGGCCAATCTGCCAGGCTTCTCCCTGACCTGGCCCGAGGCGCTCGCCGACGTGGCCCGGCTGAACCGGGAGCGTTTCGCCGGTTTCGCCGACTGGCGCCTGCCCAACCGCCGCGAGCTCCGAAGCCTGGTCGACCACGGCACGAGCCGGCCGGCCCTGCCCGAAGCCCATCCTTTCTCCGAGGTCTTCCTCGGCTGGTACTGGACGAGCACGACCTCGGCCCTGGCCCCGGCCTATACCTGGCGGGTCCATTTCGAGGGCGGGCGGATGTTCTACGGGGCAAAAAGCGACGAAGGCCTGCTCTGGCCGGTGCGCGGGGCGAGCGCGGTGTTGCCGCGGACCGGCCAGCGAGACTGCTTCGCTGCCGGCGGGCAGATCATCGCCTGTGCCGGCAGCGGCCAGGACGGCGAGCTGCAGACCGGGCTGCCCTGGCCCGAGCCGCGCTTCGAGCGCCTTTCGGACGGCGTGCACGACCGGCTGACCGGGCTGGTCTGGGCGCCGCGAGCCGACCTGGCCGACGGCGCCGTCACCTGGACCGAGGCGCTCGAGGCAGCGGCCGGGCTCGCCCGCGAGACCGGGCAGGCCTGGCGGCTGCCGACGGTGAACGAGCTCGAGTCCCTGGTCGACGCCTCGCGCCATTCCCCGGCCCTGCCCGAAGGCCATCCCTTCGCCTCCCCCGGCGAGGCCTACTGGTCCTCGACCTCGAGCGGCTACGCCCCGGACTGGGCCTACTGCCTCTACCTGCACAAGGGCGCGGTGGGCGTTGGCCACAAGCCCAAGCCCGAATTCCTGGCCTGGGCGGTCAGGGAGCCGTGAGCCCCGCGGTCTCGGCCAGGAAGACCTTGAAATACTCCCACGACCTCTTGTCGGCCTTCTCGTTGTAGGCCGAGCCCTTGCCCGGGTCGCTGCCTGCGCTCCTGTTGGTGAAGCTGTGCACCGCGTGGCCGAAGGCCACGAGCTGCCAGTCCACTCCGGCCTTGGTCATCTCCTCCTCGAAGGCCGCGACCTCGGGCGGCGGCACGTTCGGGTCGCTCGCGCCGTGGTAGGCGACCACTGCGCCCTTGACGTTTTTGGCGTCGGCCGGGTTCGGGGTGCCCAGGCCGCCGTGGAAGCTGGCCGTGCCGGCGAGAGCGGCACCGCTGCGGGCCAGCTCCAGGGCGCAGGTCCCGCCGAAGCAGTAGCCCATGGCCACGATGCGCGCGGGGTCCACCTCGGGCCGGGCCGCGAGCACGGTGAGCGCCGCGGCCGCCCGGCGGCGCATGAGGGCGCGGTCGTCGCGGAATGGCTTGGCCAAGGCTGCTGCTTCCTTGCCGTCCGCGGCCAGCACGCCGGCGCCGTACATGTCCGCGGCAAAGGCGACCAGGCCCAGCGCGGCCAGCCGGCGGGCGGTGTCCTTGGCCTGCTCGCCCAGGCCCTTCCAGTCGGAGAAGACGATCACCGCCGGCCGCTTGCCGCTCGCGGCCGTGTCCATGACCAGGAAGCCGCGCAGGGCCGTCCCCCCGTCGGCGTAGGTCACGTCTCCTTCGACGAGCTTGGCCTGGGCCGCGCCGCAGAGAAGGGACAGGGACAGGACCGCGACCAGGATGGTGCAGGCGTGCATGATCCGCTCCTTGGGTCAGAGGAATGCCGGGCAAGACCGGTTTGGGGCGGACCATAGCAGAGTCGGGGCGCCGTGGCCAGACGGCGGGGGAAAAAGACGGCGTGGCCGCGTGGAATGGTAAAGATTGTCAGCCATATAGCCGATGAAGATATTCATGGTGGTATATTGAAAGGGCTCAGCTCGTGGGGTGGCTATGAAAATCGGGACCGACATGGGATTCCAGTTGCGTACGACGCTCGGGAAAAACAGCCTGGAAGAGCAGATTGTCGCGGAAAACTCCACGCTGTCCTCTGCGGGAACGGAGAAAACCGCAGAAAGCGCTGGAACCGCGAGGACCTCGAATCTGTTGGCAAACAACTTCGTCCAGAGCGATTCCGAGCCTTCCAGATACATTCAGGGCGTGCTGGCCGGTTTTCAGGTACGAAGCGAGTTCGGGGCTAGAATGCAAGGGCTCGTAGAGAGTTACAATCTGCAGATAGGGTCTGAAGACGAAGGCAACTATGCCGCGCGATCCTTGATCGGGAAAAAAGCCGCCAGAGCGGCCGAAACGGTTCTCGATGGGGAAGTGACCGAGACGGAAGCGAAACGGTTGGAAAAAGAGCGCGAGGAGTCCGAGGAAGAATTCGAGAAGAAGCTCGGGGCGCAGGCTGCGGGCAACAACGAAGATGCCGCTGCTTCCGGGAGTTCATCCGGGCAGCAGGGCGGCGAAACAGCAGCTGTGCAGGATGCATCGACACCGGCCGGAGCCGTGGACAATGCTCAGGACATGATCGACGCTGCCGTCCCGGTAGCCGATACTGCACCGCAAAGCGCCGGCGCTACAACCGCGACATCCGGCAGTGACGCTGACGTGCGCTTGAGCATCGATATCGTTGTCTAGGTGTCCTGGGCCGAGAAGGCCGGGGGAGTGATGCGCTCGGACTGGCAGACCGGGCAGCGGCCCGGGGTGGAGAGGCGCTCGCGCTTGGCGAAGGAGAAGCCGCAGGCCAGGCACTCGGCCGGCGTGACCTCGAGCCGGAAGCCGCCGGTCCGTGACGAGCGCTTCAGGTGCTCCAGATGCTCAATGACCGCCTTTTCCGACAGCCGGACCTCGGCCGGCAGCTCCTTGACCGTCAGCGGGCCGAGGGTCAGCAGCGCGTCGTGGATGGCCCTACGGTCGGTCTCCAGCCGTTCGGCCGGGACCCGGGGCGGTTTCGGCTTGGCCTCCCGGCTCATGGCGTAAAATCCAGGCCCAGGACGATGAGCGTGGTCGGGCCGTGCACGCCCAGGACCTTGACCAGCTCGATGTCCGCGGTGCAGCTCGGGCCGCTGATGAAATGCACGGCCGAGGGCGGGCCGCCGGCCTCCCGCGCCAGGCGGGCGAGGATGTCCGGCACGTCGGCAAGCCGCGGCGAGACCTGATCGGCCCGGACCAGGGCCAGGTGCACCGGCGGCAGGAGCGAGAAGGCGCGGGGCTGGCTGGGGGCGGCGCGCACGATGATCGTGCCCGACTCGGCCACGGCGCCGTCCGCCGCTGTCAATCCGAGGTCGGCCCGGGCCGCGGGCCCGCAGGCCTCGCCGCCGGGGCGCAGGAGTTCGACGCCGCGTGCGGACATGAGCTCCGGCAGGCCGAGGGCGGCGAGCAGCGGGTTGTCCCAGAGGGCCGCGGTCTTCACCCCGAACTCCTCCAGCACCGCGGCCACGGCCGCTTGCGCCTCGTCCGGGCTCCCCGCGCGCACGAAGCGGGCCGAGAGCTTCGCAAGCTCCGTGCCCAGGCGGGAGAGATGCTCGGACGGGGTTTTCGCTTCGGGCGCGGGCAGCGGGCTGCGCTGGGGGAGGGGCGCGCCGGGCTCGCGCGACAGGCGCGACAGGATGGCCTCGCGGGCGGCGCTCATGCCTCTTCCTCCGTATCCATCTGCAGCCAGCGCTCGGAGAAGGGCTCCTTGGGCCTGGGCAGCTCCCGGCCGGCGGCGTAGCGGGCCAGCGGGGCCAGTCGAGACAGGCGGGCGAGTTCCGGGTCCAGGCGGCGCACGGAGCCGGCGGCCAGGGCGAAGAGCTGGGGGCGCTTGGCGGCAAAGGCGTAGCCCTTGGCCAGGAGGCTTGCCAGGAAGCCGTCGCCGCCGCCGAGGAAATCCTCCTCGACCATGCGCCGTTTTATTTCCATGATCAACCGGCCGTGGTTCACGCCCACCGGGCAGGCCTTGACGCAGGCGCCGCAGCCGGTGCAGGCCGCGGGCAGCCCGCGGTGGGCCTCGCCGCCGGACAGGAGCGTGGAGAGGAGAAGCCCGATGGGGCCGGAGTAGGTCGCGCCGTAGGCGTGCCCGCCGATGACCCGGTAGACCGGGCAGTAGTTGAGGCAGGCGCCGCAGCGCACGCAGGCCAGCAGCTGGCGGAACAGCGGGTCGGCCTGGATGCGGCTGCGGCCGTTGTCCAGGATGACCAGGTGGAACTCCCGGGCGCCGTCGGTCTCGCCCGGCCGGCGGGCGCCGGAGAAGACCGAGAAGTAGGCCGGCATGGACTGGCCGGTGGCGCTTTTCGGCAACACCTGGAGCACGTCCGCGGCCTCGACGGTGGTGGCCACGACCTTCTCCAGGCCCATCAAGGCCACGTGCACCGGCGGGCAGGTGGTCGAGGCCCGGATGTTGCCCTCGTTCTCCAAGAGGCAGACGGCGCCGGTCTCGGCCACGGCGAAGTTGACCCCGGTGATGCCCATGCCGGCATTCAGGAAGGCCTCGCGCAGGCGGCGGCGGGCGATGGCGGTCAGCATCTCGGGCGTGCCGTCGGACGTCTCGCCGAGTTCCTTTTCGAACAGCGCGGCCACGTCCTCGCGGGACTTGTGGATGGCCGGGGCGATGATGTGCGAGGGCGGCTCGTGGGCCAGCTGCACGATGTACTCGCCGAGGTCGGTCTCGAAGGCGGTGATGCCGCTCGCGGCCAGGGCGGCGTTCAGGCCGATCTCCTCGCTGACCATGGACTTGCCCTTGACCACCGAGGTCACGCCCCGCTCCTGGGCCAGGCCGAGGATGATCGTCCTGGCCGCGGCGGCGTCCTCGGCCCAGTGGACCGTGCCGCCGAGCGCCGTGACCTTCTCCTCCAGCTCGGGCAGGAGCGTGGCCAGGTTCTCCACGGCCCGCAGGCGGGCCGCGGCGCCGTTGGCCAGCTTGGTCGCGCCGTGCTCCCAGGCGGCCAGGGTGCGCTCGCGGGTGGCGGTGAAGTGGCCGGTGACCCTGGACAAGGTGCGGCGCAGGGCGACGTCGGCCAGAGCCTCGCGGCTGCGCGCGGCAAAGGTGGTGTCCCGGCTCATGCGTCCTCCCCGGCGGCCAGCACCTGGGCGATGTGCAGGGCCTTGGCCGTGGTGCCGAGCTTCTTCAGATAGCCGTCCAGGTTCAAAAAGCAGCTGACCTCGGCGCTGACGATGACCTCGGCTCCGGCCAGGAGCGCGTCCGAAATCTTCTCCTCGACCAGGGCCTCGGAGATGTCCGGATGGGTGACCGAGAAGACCCCGCCGAAGCCGCAGCAGGCGTCGGGCCGGGTCAGGGGTACGAGGCTCACGCCCTTGACCCTGGAGAGCAGCGCCGGGCCGGAGTCGTGGTTGCCCAGCGCCCGGCCGACCTGGCAGGAGTCGTGGTAGGCGACCTTGGCCGGGAAGCTCGCGCCGAGATCGAGCCGCCCGAGCTTCTTGACCAGGAACTCGGTCAGCTCGAAGGTCCGCCCGGCCAGGCGCTCGGCCCGCGACCGCCACTGCGGGTCGCCGGCCAGGAGCTGGGGGTAGGCCGTGCGGACCATGGCCACGCAGGAGCCCGAGGGCGCGACCACGCACTCGGCCTCCTCGAACAGGGCGATGAAGTGCCGGGCGAGGTCGGCCGCCTGCCTGTGGTGGCCGGTCTTGTACAGTGGCTGGCCGCAGCAGGTCTGTCCGGGCAGGTAGACGGGCGTGACCCCGGCCCTTTTCAGGACCGTGAGCGTGGCCTCGCCGATCTCCGGGGCCAGATGCTCGACCAGGCAGGGGATGAACAGGTGGGCTTTCACGTGAGATTCTCCATGGCGGGCGGGACCCTACACCCCCGGACGGCGGCTGGCAACCGGCCCTCGGCTACAGGCGCTCGGTGCCCTCGGCCAGGGCGGTCAGGGCCGCCTCGTCGAGCACGGTGACCGAGGCGCCCTCCAGGCGGATGATCTCCTGGTCCGTCAACTTGCGCATGACCCGGGACAAGGTCTCGGGGATGGTGCCGATGAGGCTTGCCAGCATGCCCTTGGGCAGGTCCAGGCTGAAGGTCGCCCTTCCGGCGGCGGCTTGCAGCACCAGGAGATGCGCCGCCAGCCGGGCCGGGACCTCCTTCAAGCTTAAGGCCTCGATCTTGGCCGCGAATTGGCGCAGGCGGGCCGAAAGCAGCCCGAGCATGTTTAAGCCCAGGTCAGGGTCGTCCTTCAGGAGCGCGCGGAAGCGCTCCCGGGGGAAGAAGACGAGGACCGTGTCCTCCAGGGCCTGGGCCGAGGCCGGAAAACGCCGTCCGGAGAAGACCGCGGCCTCGCCCAGGACCTCGCCGGGGCCGAAGACGTGCAGGATCTGCTCCTTGCCCGCGGGATTGGTCTTGAATATCCGGACCAGGCCCGCGTCCACGGCGTAGAAGCCCTCGGCCGGGTCGCCCTCGTCGAAGGCCGTCGCCCCCTTGGCCAGGCGGCGCGTGCCGGCGATGCCGGCCAGCTCGGCGAGTTGGCCTTCCGTCAGGCCGGAGAAGAGGCCGATGGCGGCGACGCGGGCGGGTTCGATCATGACCGGTCCTTGGGTTGGCAAAAAAACGACGCTCGGGAGAAAAAATCGCCATTCTTGATCCAGGTCAAATGCTTTTTCGCCGGCGATGGCTAGAAGGAAGCCGAGAGTTGGAACCGAGAGCTTCAATCCCGGAGGATACTATGCATCAGATCAGAAAGATCATCGAGATAGACCGCGAGCGCTGCGACGGCTGCGGGCAGTGCGTCACCTCTTGCGCCGAGGGCGCCATCGAAATCAGGAGCGGCAAGGCCGTTGTGGTGAAGGACAGCTTCTGCGACGGCCTGGGCGCCTGCCTCGGCGCCTGCCCGCAGGGCGCGCTGGCCATCGTCGAGCGCGAGGCCGAGGAGTTCGACGAGCACGCGGCCCTGGAGCACGTGCGCCGGCGCGACACGCTGGCGGCCGTGGGCCGGGACGCCGCCGGCTGCGGCTGTCCGGGGTCCGGCCTGGCCACCTTCGCCCCGCGCCAGGTAGCGGCAAAGGCCGATGGAGAGACGCCCTCGGCCCTGGGCCACTGGCCGGTGCAGACCCGGCTCGTGCCGCCGAACGCCCCTTTCCTGAAAGGGGCCGAGCTGCTGGTGGCCGCGGACTGCGTGCCGGTGGCTTTCGCCGGCTTCCACCGGCAGCTGCTGGCCGGCCGCGCGGTCATGATCGGCTGCCCCAAGTTCGACGACAACGAGGCCGCGGTTACTCGCCTGGCCGAGGTTTTCCGCCAGGCCGGCCTCGCGGGCCTGACTGTGGCCCGCATGGAGGTGCCCTGCTGCCGGGGGCTCTCGGCCGTGGTCGCCGAGGCCATGCGCCGGGCGCAGGCCGGTTTCCCGCTCAAAGAGGTTGTCATCACCCGCCAAGGTGATATGGTGGCAAGCGAGCCGCTCGCGGCCATGACCGTCGGCGCTCGCCCCTAAATCCTTTGAGGAGGTTCGATCATGGGCAAGGTCGTCTACATCGACACGGACGAGTGCATCGGCTGCGAATCCTGCTGCGAGATCGCTCCGGAGGTCTTCCAGTTCGACCAGGGCTCGGGCAAGGCCCAGGTCTACAACCCCGACGGCGCCCCTGAGGACAAGATTCAGGAGGCCATCGACACCTGTCCGGTCCAGTGCATCCACTGGGAGGATTAGCGCCGGCCGCCCGGCAGCGCCTCGACTGAAACGACGCGCGGGCCCCCGGGAGCGATCCCGGCCGGGCCCGCGCTTTGTTCGCGGGAAGGGCAGGGGCTTCAGGCCCGTTGCGCCTGGCACAGGCGCGAGAGTCCCGCGCTGACCAGCTCGAGTTCGCGCGAGAGTAAGCGCAGGTGGGTGGGCTTCACCTCCGCGCCGGGGCTGGACAGGCGCTGGCCGATCTCGCGCAGGATGGCCACGAGCGCCGTGGCCCGGATGCAGCCGGCCATGGTCGCCAGCCGGTCGAGATCGTCGGTGGCAAGGGTCGCCTGGCCCGCGGCCAGGGCCTCCAGGACGCTTGCCAGCAGCTCGGGGGCCTTCTTCTGCCATTCGGCCACCAGCTCGCCGAGCTCCTGGGGGCGGTCCTTGTAGCGCAGCACCAGGGTCGAGAAGTCGGGCAACCCGTGGCGTCGGTTCTCCTCGCTGGCCAGGGTCGTGGCCTGGCCCAGGCGCGAGAGGGCGGCGGACTGCTCGCTGCTCAACTCCTCGAAGCTCAAGCCCGCGGTGTCCGCGTCCAGGCGGACCACGCGGGCGTGCAGGCCCTCGGCCACGGGCCAACGGTTCTGCAGCAGGTCCAGGCGGAGCTGCTCCTCGCGGCTGAAGCGCTCGGGGCAGGTGACCAGAGCCAAGCCGTGGCCGCTTACGTCTTTCAGCGGATACTCCCGCCATTGCCCGTGCACGAAGACCGAGGCGATGCATGGCCTCAGTCGCGGGGAGCGACGTCGTTCGTCCCCGGGGGCAAGGGAGGTGATCATGGTGCACCTCGAGGTTGCAAGGGTAGAAAAGCCTGCCGGGATCATAACCTTTTCGGCGGGCGTTGCAAGGGAGTGGGAGGAAAATCTGGCCGGGTGCGCCGGGATCGGGCATTGATTTCAGCCCGATATTCCCGTAGGCCGGGAGCGGCGCGGAGAAGCCAAGGATCACGCCATGCCCACGAACAACTACCAGCTGAACGAGCTCGAAACCAACCTCCTCGTCCTCAATTACGCCAACCTGCTCGTGTCCGCCCTGACCGACAGGGAGCGCACGGTGGACGTCGCCCTGGACTGCCTGGCCGACTTCAGCGGGTCCAGGCGCCTGGCCTTGTGGATGATGGCCGACGACGGCCAGAGCCTGCACCTGGCCGGCCTGCGGGCCGGCGACGGAACCGGCCGCGAGGCGCTGACCCTGCCGCTGGCCGCTTCCGGTTTCGCCTCCCTGCAAGGTCCCAGGTGCGACGCCATCATGCCGGGACGGCTCCTGGGGCCGGCCCTGCTGCCGGCCGCACCCGGCGAGCCGGCCTCGGTCCAGGTCCTGGTCATGCCGGTTCTCGCGCTGTCCGGGGAGTTCTTCGGCTACCTGGTCCTGGAGGCTTGCGCCGAGCCCGATCTGGCCACCCGCCAGTACCTGCGGGTCCTGGTCACCACCCTGGCCATCAGCCTGGCCAATGCCCGCCTGTTCGAGCTGGCCGTGATCGACGGCCTGACCAGGGCCTACGTGCGCCGCTACTTCGAGATCCGCCTGGACGAGGAGCTGGCCAGGCTCACGCGCCAGCCCGGATCGCTGGCGGTGATCATGCTCGATCTCGACGACTTCAAGCAGGTCAACGACCGCTTCGGCCATGCCGTGGGCGACCACGTGCTCCAGGAGCTCACCGCGATCCTGCGCGGCAACGTCCGCCAGGGCGTGGACGTGGTCAGCCGCTACGGCGGCGAGGAGTTCACCATCCTCATGCCTGGGGCCACCGCGGCCGAGGGGCTGGCCACCGCCGAGCGCCTGCGCGGTCTGTGCGCGGCCCGGAGCTTCGGCGAGGACATCCGTCTTGGAGTGACCTTCAGCGCCGGCGTGGCCGGAAGCGGCGAGGTCGTCCCATTGACGGCCGCAGGGCTCATGGCCCTGGTCGACCAGCGTCTCTACGCGGCCAAGGCCCGGGGCCGGGACTGCGTCGTCGGCGCCTGCTAGCGTCAGGCGATAGTCGTTTTACGATTTTCTCCCGGCCGAGAGGAAAAATCCTTGACTCCGATCCGAAAAATGGCTTTGACCAGACCAAGTCGGTAGAGTTCAGGACCGGAGCATGACCAAAGACAGCTTCACCATCGGGCTCGTGCAGTACGCCATGGCCGAGGACGCGAACGCCAATCTCGAGACCGCGGCGCGCCTCGTGCGCCGGGCGTCCGAGGCCGGCGCCTCGGTCGTCTGCCTGCCCGAGCTCTGCGCCACGCCCTACTTCTGCAAGACCCACGACGAGAGCTCGTTCGCCCTGGCCGAGGGCCTCGACGGCCCGGGCCTCGGCCGCATGGCCAAGGCGGCCCGCGAGGCCGGGGTCACGCTGGTCGTGCCCTTCTTCGAGCGCCGGGCGCCGGGCCTCTACCACAATTCCGCCGTGGTCCTCTCGCCTGACGGCGGACTCCTCGGCCACTACCGCAAGCTGCACATCCCCGAAGACCCCGGCTTCCACGAAAAGTATTACTTCACCCCCGGCGATCTCGGCGTGCTGGCCGTGGATACGCCCGCGGGCCGCATCGGCGTGCTCATCTGCTGGGATCAGTGGTTTCCCGAGGCCGCGCGCCTGACGGCCCTGGCCGGGGCCGAGGTCATCTTCTACCCCACGGCCATCGGCCGGCTGGAGAGCGAGAGTCCGCAGCAGGCGGCCGAGATGCGCGCCGCCTGGCAGGTCGTCCAGCGCGGCCACGCCGTGGCCAACGGGCTCTACGTGGCCGCGGTCAACCGCACCGGCTTCGAGCCGAGCTCCGGGGGCGGCGAGGGCGTGGATTTCTGGGGCGGCTCGTTCGTGGCCGATCCCATGGGCGTACTCATCGCCGAGGCCACGGCGGACGACGAGACCGTGCTCCTGGCCACGGTCGACCGCGCCCGGATCGAGTCCGTGCGCCGCACCTGGCCCTTCCTGCGCGACCGGCGGGTGGAGGCCTACGGCGGGCTGCTGGCGAGGTTCGGGTCATGAGCGAAGAGCGCCTGGCCGGCTACCACTATCTGCCCCCGGAATGGGCCCGGCACGAGGCCACCTGGCTCGCCTGGCCCGGCCCGCTCGACTGGCCGGGCCGCCACCAGGGCGTGCTCTGGGCCTTTGCCGACATGGTCCGGCATCTCTCGGCCGGCGAGACCGTGCGCCTGGCCGTGGGCAGCGCGCGCCTGGAGGCCTCTGCCCGGCGGCACCTGGCGGCCGTGGGCGCAGACACCTCGCGGGTCGAGTTTTTGTCCCTGCCCACCGACCGCAGCTGGATGCGCGACAACGGCCCCTGTGTGCTGCTCGCCCCGGACGGAACGCGGGTCGTGGCCGACTTCGTCTTCACCGGCTGGGCCAAGTACAAAAACCACCTGCTGGACGACCGGGTGCCCCGCCAGGCCGCGGACCACCTGGCTCTGCCCCTGCTGCCCACGGCCGCGGGCGGCGCGCGCGTGGTGCTGGAGGGCGGAGCCATCGAGGTCGACGGCCAGGGCACGCTCCTGACCACCGAGGAGTGCCTGCTGCACCCCAAGGTCCAGGTCCGCAACCCCGGCTTCACCAGGGCCGACTACGAGGCGCTTTTCAAACGCCTGTTCGGCGCGACCCGGGTCTTCTGGCTCGGCGACGGAATCGCCGGGGACGACACCCACGGCCATGTGGACGACCTCTGCCGCTTCGTCAACCCGGGAACCGTCGTCCTGGCGCAAGAGGGAAACCCGGCCGACGCGAACTACCGCGCCCTGGCCGAGAACCGCGAGCGCCTTCAGGACCTGCGCCTGGCCGGCGGAGCGAAGCCCGAGATCGTCCACCTGCCCATGCCCGGTCCCCAGGTCTACAAAGGCCTGCGCCTGCCGGCGAGCTACGCCAACTTCTACCTGGCCAACGCCTGCGTGCTCGTGCCGACCTTCAACGACCCGAGCGACGTGAAAGCCCTGGGCATCCTCTCCGAGCTTTGCGACCGGCCGGTCGTCGGCATCCACGCCTCGGACCTGGTGCTCGGCCGGGGCACCGTCCACTGCCTGAGCCGCCAGGAGCCGGCGGCCTGACTCCGGCTCCGGCAGCAGCAGGCGGCGCTTGTTACCGGGCGCGGTCTGCGCTACGTTCGCGCCGTTGACATCCGCCGGTCATTTTCCAGGAGCATACCGAACCTCATGAAAACCCTCGTCACCGGCGCCACAGGTTTTGTCGGCGCGGCCGTGGCCCGGCGCCTGGCCGCGGCCGGATTCTCCCTGCGCCTCCTGGTCCGGGCCAAGGCCAACGGCGCCAACCTCGCCGGGCTCAAGGCCGAGATCGCCACCGGCGACCTGCGCGACGCGGCGAGCCTCGAACGGGCCGTGGACGGCTGCGAGTACGTCTTCCACGTGGCCGCGGACTACCGCCTCTGGGCACCCGATCCCGACGACATGTACCGGACCAACGTGGCCGGCACCGCCGCGCTCATGCGCGCGGCCCTGAAGTCCGGGGTGCGCCGGGTGGTCTACACCAGCAGCGTGGCCTGCGTCGGCCTGCCCGGCCCTGGCGGGGCCTCCGACGAGACCGCGGCCCTGCGGGAGAAGGATCTGGTCGGCCCCTACAAGCACTCCAAATACCTGGCCGAGAAGACCGTGCTCGACCTGGTGCGCGAGGAGGGGCTGCCGGCCGTGGTGGTCAACCCCTCCACGCCCATGGGACCGGGGGACGTGAAACCCACGCCCACCGGCCGCATCGTCCGCGACTTTCTTCGCGGCCGCATGCCGGCCTACGTCGACACCGGCCTGAACGTGGTCCACGTGGACGACGTGGCCGCGGGCCATCTCCTGGCCCTGACCAAAGGGACGGTCGGCGAACGCTACATCCTGGGCGGCGAGAACATGAGCCTGAAAGAGCTCCTCGGCCACCTGGCGGCCATCACCAACGGCCGGGCTCCGGCCGTGCGCCTGCCCCACCGCCTGCTCTATCCGCTGGCCGTGGCCTGCGAGGCCTGGTCGCACCTGACCGGCACCGAGCCCATGGTCTGCCGCGACGCCCTGCGCATGTCCACCAAGCAGATGTTCTTTACCAGCGACAAGGCCCAGCGCGAGCTCGGCTATGCCCCGCGGCCGGCCGTCGAGGCCCTGGCCGACGCCGTGAGCTGGTTCTCCTCCAGGCCGTAGGGCCGGGAGCCAAGATCGGGAAGCAAGATCAAGAAGGCCGTGAAGGGCGCGACCGGGCGCTGGCCGGGGCCGGCGTCAGGCCGACGCGACCGCTCGTGGGCAGGTAACCCCAAGAAGCAGACTCAGCTGGTCGCGTGACTATGTCATGCGCCCGGAGTTCCACGTTGCGGAGGCTGGGATGGTGCGCCGGGGATCGGTCGGGAGCGGCTTGCGGAGCTTCCGGCCGCCTTCATCTCCTGGCGGCTTTCTCCTTCAGGAGCTTTTCGCTCAGGCAGGAGATCCCCTCGCCGCTCATGGCCGGGCGGAAGCAGAGATTGTCCGAGACGCAGGCCGACGGCCGCAGGTCCCCGGATTTCCAGCGGTTGACGAGCTCAGGCTCGCGGATGAGCGGCCGGGACAGCGAAACGGCGTCGCACACGCCATCCGCCACGAGCTTTCGCGCGACCTCGAAGGACCGGATGCCGCCCACCAGGATCAGGGGCAGGTCCACGGCCGCCTTGATCCGCCCGGCCGCCTCCTTGAAATAGCCTTCGGCCCTGGGGGACTTGATCCTGCCGGGCCGCACGGGCATGAGCCTGCCGGAGTCGCCGGTGCCGCCCGAAATCTCCAGGCAGTCCAAACCGACGTCCTTGAGCATGCCCGCCACGGTGACGGCCTCATCCACCGTGAACCCGCCGGGCAGAAAGTCATCGGAGTTCATCTTGCACAGCACCGGATACTCGGGCCCCACGGCCAGGCGCACCCGCCGGACCACCGCGAGCAGGAAACGCGCCCGGTTCTCCAGGCTGCCGCCATGGGCATCGGAACGCTTGTTGTAATAGGGCGAGAGGAACTGGCTCAAGAGATAGCCGTGGGCGGCGTGAATCTGGACCGCGTCGAAGCCGGATTCGCGGCAGAGGTGAGCGGCCCTGGCAAAGGCCTCCACGGTCGAATCGATCTCGGCCTCGGTCATGGCCCGAAAGCCTTCGCCGTCCGAAGGCCCCAGCGCCTCCGCTCCGGACAGTTCGACGTTCGCCAGCTTTCCGGCATGGGCCAATTGGGCGACGATCTTTCCTCCGGCCTCGTGCACGGCCGCGGTCAAGCCGGTCAGCCCCGGCTTCATGGAAGGATGGTGGACGCCCAACTTCCACGGCCCGGCCTGCCCTTGCTTCAGAACGTATGCGTGTCCGGTGATGACGAGCCCCACCCCGCCCTTTGCCAGGCGGACCAGGGTCCGGGTCAGCTTCTCCGTGACCGAGCCGTCCTCGGCGGCCATGCCCTCCCAGGTGGCGGAGCGGACGAAACGGTTGTCGATGGTCAGCTGCCCGAGGGCGACAGGCTGGAACATGGCACGATCGGCGGGCTGGTAGGTCATGTCCCTTCTCCGGCTGTCGGATGCAAACAGACGTTCGGCCTCGATTCACGGTTGCGGCCAGGCATGATTGCGCCGAAACACGCGCCTCGTCAAACAGGCAGCAAGAGCATTGGTGATTTTTGGGGGCCCCGCACGGCGAGGCCCCCGAGGAGAAGAAACGACGTCGAACAGAACCAGCAGTGAGGATGTGGTTCCCGGCGCCACGAAACAGCGGCGATCGAGGTATCCAGGTCGCCGTCGCCTCGTGCGCGGAATGTAACAACTTTACACCTCCTGACAAGCCCCAACAGTGTACTGCGCCGGCTAGTGGACGTGTTACGCAGGCTCGGCCTCCGCGGCCAGGCGGGCCAGGCGCGAGGGGATGCCCCAGGCGGCGAGGAGCGCGGCCACGGCCGGCGGCACCAGGTTTTGCCAGGGCTCATTACGGGCCATGCGCTCCCGGATGTCCGAGGCCTGCTGGCCCTTATGCTCGGGCGGCACGTCCCAGAGTACGTGGACGGCAAGTCCCAGCTCCTCGAACCAGGCCTTTTTCTGCCGGCCCCAGTCGTCGCAGATGGTCAGGAAGAAGACGGCCTCCAGCGGCACGTAGTAGCGGTAGAGCTCCGGGTTGGTGATGGGCAGGGGGACGACGCTGAAGCTGCCGGCGGGCACGCCTGCGGCGGTGAGCGCCGCGCCGACCATGACCTGGCGCTCGAAGTAGGTCAGCGGGTTGGCCAGGGCCGTGCCGCGCCTCGGGTCGGCGGCCACCTGGCGGGTCAGCACCGGGTCGGGGTTGGTCACGCCGACCACCAGGTGCTCGCAGAGGCGCTGGCCGGCCAGCAGGTAGCGCAGGTGGTCGTGGTGCAGGACCTGGAAGCGGCCGTGGATGACGCCGAGCGGGTAGGGCGGGTGCATGGCGGGTCCTGCGGCTAGAGGCGGAAGGGGTCGAAGTCGCCGGGCCAGTAGTCCAGGGACTCCGGTGTGTCGTGGATGCCGGCCAGCCGGCAGCGGTCGAGCGCGTTCAGGATGAGGGCCATGAGCTCGGTGCCGCGCACCGGCCCGAGCGCCCCGGCCGCGGCCGTCACCTCGTCGAAACGGCTCAGCCCGTCGCGGCGCACGCCGGGTCCGCAGAAGGTCAGCGGCACGGGCTCGCCCGAGTGCACCAACTGGCCGCAGGAGGGCGTGGAGTGGTCGGCTGTGACCACGGTCAGAACCTCGGGATCGTCCAGGAAGGGCGCCAAACCCCGGGCAAGCGCCCGGTCCAGGGCCTCGATGACCGCGAGCTTGGCCACTGGGTCCTTGGTGTGGGCGGCCTCGTCCGGAGCCTTGGTGTGCAGGTGCAGGAAGCCGACATCGCCGGACAGGAGCTCGCGGGCGAGGTGTAGCCGCTCGAACATGTCGGCCTCGGCGTCGCCCGTTTCGCGGGCCCTGACGAAGTCAAGGCCCAGGTAGGCGGCCAGCCCCTTGAAGACCGCGCCAGAGGCCAGGCTCGCCCCTTTCAGGCCGAAGCGCCGGGCAAAGGGCGTGACCGGCTTGAGACGGCCCGCCCGCTGGCTGACCAGACCGTTCAGCGGCGCAAGGCCGCGCGCGGTCCGGGCGGCGTTTTCGGGCAGGCAGGAGAGGGCCTGGTGGGCGAAGCGCAGGTAGGCGGTCAGGGCCGCGGCCGTGCGCCGGGTGGCCGGATCGGCGGCTGCCTCGGCACGGGGCACGACGGCGGAGAGGAAGCGCCCGTCGCGCATGGGGTTCGAGTCGGTGACGCGCGGGTCGAGCGCTCCGCCCGAGAGCACGAGCACGCCGAAGAGCCCCTTGGTCTGGTGGAAGCGCACCTGCACGCCATCGTGGGCGAAGGTCCCGGCCGCGGCGATGCAGGCCTTGGCCTCGGCCGCGTCGGCCCGGGGCAGGTCCTGGACCAGACGCGCCCGGCCGTCCACGTTTTCCAGGCTGACGAAGTGGGCCAGCACGGCCACCTCGCCCGGGGCCAGCTCGACCCCGCTGCCCAGGGCTTCGAGTGCGCCGCGGCCCGGAAAATCGCAGAGCTCGTAGCCGAACATGGCGAAATGGGCGTTCTCGCTCGGCAGGGCCTGGCCGAGGCTGCCGGCATGGTAGAGGCCGCTGGCTCCGCGCGCGGCCAGGGCGTCCAGGGCCGGGGTCCGGGCCGAGGCCAGGGGCGTCAAGTGGCCGAAGCGGGCATAGGACCGATCTCCCAGGCCGTCGAGGACGATGAGCAGGCATTTCGAGGGCACGTGCGCTTCCCCAGGTTTACAGAGTGTTTCCTTCGTCCTATCCGGCTGATAGCCTGCCTGGCGGGCGAGGGGAAGGGCGTTCGCCATTGAATATTCCTATGCATTGCATGAGTGGCGATCGAGGCGGCATATTTGCCATGGTCGGCCGGCCATGGCACAATGCGCCATGCTTTTCGATCTCCACGTCCATACCGCCATCTCCACCTGCAGCCGGCTGACCGTGGCCGAGATCCTGGGTAACGCCCGGGCCAGGGGGCTCGACGGCGTCTGCCTGACCGACCACGACACCATGGCCGTGCGCGAGGTCGTGCGCGAGGGGCTGCAGGCCGACGGTCTGTGCGTCATCGTGGGTATGGAGTACTCCACCGGGGGCGGCGATTTCCTCCTGTTCGGCGCCTTCGAGGACCTCGCGCCCGGCCTGTGCGCCGAGGACCTCTTGGCCCTGGTCGAGGCGCGCCGCGGCGCCGCGGTCATGGCCCATCCCTGCCGGGCCAGCCGGCCGGGGCGCGAAGAGCTGGTGGCCGCGGGCCTGACCCGCCTGGTGGAGCTGATGAACGGCCGCAACACGCCCGAGGAGAACGCCCGGTTGGCCGCCTGGACCCGGACCTATCCCCTGGTCGGCTGCGGCGGCTCCGATGCCCACAGCCTGGCCGAGCTCGGCCGGGTGGGCACGCGCTTGCTTACACCGGTGAGCAGCCGGACCGAGCTCGTCTGGGCCTTGCGCCGGGGCCTCTGCCGGCCCGAGCGGCGCCAGGAATCCGAGCGGCCGCAATCCGGGGCTTGCGCCGATCCGGACTGCCCGCCTGTTCCGGCCGGGTGACCTTTTCCCTTCCTGCGTCGTACATAAGATACGTGGATGTGCGGTCCGCCTCTGCGGCCGCAGCCACCGCCCGTCCTGGTCGCGTACAGCCCCTCCATTGACCGGGCCGGGCCTGGGGAGCCGCCCCTGCCCGACCTCCCTGCAAAAGACCGCAGGGAGGTCGGCGCCGGCCGGGTCCGTGGGCTCGACGATTTTCAGAAAACCCTTGCCAAGTCGAACGGATTGGGCCATGAAGCCCCATCCTCGTGGTCTGGTTTTTATCCTGGAGGGCGAGGGGGCTTGCCTCCATTCATCAGCCGTCTCATCAGCTTCGATACCGTCCGCTCCCGGCTGCGGGCGCTGGCCCTGTCCCTGGCCGCGCTGCCGCTCTGCCTGGTGGCCGTCTTTTTCTACGTCATCCTGAAGGACGAGATAGAGGTCCGCACACTCGCCTCCATCGATCGCACCCTGGGCCTGCAGCGCCTCTATCTGGACAACTGGATGGAGGACCGGCTGGCGGAAGTGACCTTTCTGGCCGACCTGCCCCAGCTGAGAAGCTTCGACGATGCGGCCATGGCCGAGGTCTTCGCCAGCTTCCGCCGGAGTTCCAGCGCCTTCGACGCCCTGATCTACGTCGAGCCCGATGGCCACACCCGGGTGGATACCAGCGGCAACCCGGGCCTCTACGTGGGCGACCGGGCCTATTTCGACGCCGCTCGCCAGGGCCGGTCCTCGGTCACCGGGGTGCTGGTCAGCCGCAAGTCTGGCCGGCTGGTGATCGTCGTTTCCGCACCGGTTGCACTTCTCGACGGCTCGTTCGGCGGGGCGGTCCTCGGCGCGGTTCCGCTGTCGGCCATCGAGGCGCTCATGAGCCGCACGCGCCTCGGCTTCTCCGGCGAGACTTTCCTGTTGGACGCCGACGGCCGCCTGCTGACCGGATACGAGGAGAGCACGGCGCAGGCTACGGGGCCGTCGGGCTCGGGAGTTCTTCTCGCCCGCGCCCGGCAGGGGGAGCACAGCACCGCGCCGTACGTCAACCATCTGGGACGCCGGGTCATCGGCGATTTTCTGTGGACCAAGGGCGACACCTGGCTGCTGGTCGGCGAGCTGCCCTTGCGGGAAGTCTTCTCCCCTCTGAACCAGGGCATGCTCGCCGTGCTTGGTGGGCTGGCCCTGTCGCTGGCCGTGCTCACGCCCCTTTTCCTCAGGCTGGCGCGCTCGCTGGAAGAGCCTCTGGAGCGGCTGCACAAGAGCGCCGTGGCCATTTCCGCCGGGCGCTTCGCGGAAACCGTGGAGCCCGAATCGCTGACCCAGGCCCCGCGGGAGATACGCGACCTGAACCGGGCCTTCCGCTTCATGGCCCGGCGCATCCACGACGACATCAAGGTCCTGGAGGAGAGTTCGCGCCAGGACTTCCTGACCGGCATCTCCAACCGCCGCCATCTGCTGGAGGCGGGCTTGCGCTACCTGGCGCTGTCCCGCCGCAACGAACAGGACTGCGCCTGCCTGATGGTCGATCTCGATCATTTCAAGGCGGTCAACGATACCCATGGGCATAGCGTCGGCGACGAGGTCCTGAAGCACGTGGTCAGGGTCATGCTCGCGACCATCCGCGGCTCCGACCTCCTGGCCCGCTTCGGCGGGGAGGAGTTCGCCGTGATCGCGGCCAACACCACCCTGGCAGATGCCGCGAGCCTGGCCGAGCGGATGCGCCAGGCCGTGGCCGCGAAGCCGCTGACCCTGAAGGAGCTGTGCGTGCCCATGACCGTCAGCATCGGCGTGGCGCTCTGCCCGGACCTGGCCGGCGCCAGGGGCGTGCCGGAGCTCGAGGCCGGGCTGAAAGCCGCCGACCGGGCGCTCTACCAGGCCAAGAGCCAGGGCCGCAACCGCGTGGTCGCCTGGCCGGAGGCCTAGGCCTTCATACTCTTGATCCGGCCGCGATCGCGCCGTCGGAGAAAGCCCTTCAGGCCCTCCATGGCCAGGAAGATGAGCGCGGAATAGCCGAGGATGATGGCCAGGCCGGGCGCGGTCGGCCAGGTTATGCCGAAGGCCTCGCGCAGGGCGGGAATCTGGATGAGCCCGACCAGCAGCACGACCTCCCAGACAATCGCCAGGACCAGCCAGAGGTGCGGCGGGGCAGCCAGGACGCTGTAGCGCAGGCTGCGGAAGTTCAGGGCCACGACGATCTCGACGACGATGAAGGCGAAGAATATCTCGGTCCGGGCCACGATGATATCGGCCAGATCATGGAAGAACAGGAAGAGGAAGAAGGGTATCTCGATCACCAGGCCGGTGAGCAGGAAGGCCCGGACGTCGGTGGTGAAGACCGGCTCGCGCGGGTCGCGCGGCGGGCGCTGCATGATGTCCGGGTCGGGCGGGGATATCCCCAGGGCCAGCGCCGGCAGGCCGTCGGTGGCCAGGTTGATGTAGAGGATGGCCGCGGGCAGGAGCGGCAGGTAGTCCGGCCCCATGGCCAGGACCACGCCGCCGATGACGACCACCTCGGTGATGTTGCAGCGCAACAGATACGTCAGGTATTTCTTGATGTTGTCGTAGATCCAGCGGCCGCGCTCGATGGCCACCACGATGGTCGCGAAGTTGTCGTCGGTCAGGACCATGTCCGCGGCCTCCTTGGTCACCTCGGTGCCGCTGATGCCCATGGCCACGCCGATGTCCGCGTGCTTCAGGGCCGGGGCGTCGTTGACCCCGTCGCCGGTCATGGCCACGACCTCGCCCAGGGCTTTCCAGGCTTTCACGATCTTCAGCTTGTCGATGGGCGAAACCCGGGCGTAGACGCTGACCGTGCGGACCACCTCGGCGAGCGCCGCCTCGTCCATGGCCTCCAGCTCCTCCCCGGTCAGGACCCGGTCGCCCTCGCGGTAGATGCCCATCTCCCGGGCGATGGCCATGGCGGTCAACCTGTGGTCGCCGGTGATCATCACCGGGGTGATGTGCACCCGGCGGCAGGTGCGGATGGCCTCCACGGCCTCGGGCCGCGGCGGGTCCATCATGCCCCACAGCCCGAGGAAGGTCAGCCCGGCCTCGACCGCGGCCTCGTCGGCGGGGTCGAGCCCTGCCGGCAGCTCCCGGCGGGCCGCGGCCAGCACACGCAGTGCGTCACCGGCCATGGCCTCGGCCAGGCGGGCGATCTCCCGGCGCTGCCCCTCGTCCAGCGGCTTCACGCCTGCCTCGGTCAGCACCGTGTCGCAGCGGGACAGAACGACCTCGGGCGCGCCCTTGACGTAGGCCAGGCGCCCCCCATCCACGCCGTGAATGGTGGTCATGCGCTTGCGCTCGGAGCTGAAGGGCAGCTCCTCGGTCCGGGGACTCTTCTCCATCAGCTCCTTCTTCCACAGCCCGGCCTTGGCCCCGGCCACCACCAGGGCGGCCTCGGTCGGATCGCCGCCGATGCGCCACTGCCCTTCCTTCTCGAACAATTCGGCGTCATTGCACAACACCCCGGCCGTCAGCAGGGCGGCCAGCGCCCCGTCCGCCTCCGCCGCCTCCCCCCCGGCTTCGGTGAATTTCCCCTCGGGCGCATAGCCCGCGCCCGAGACCTCGACCGTCCTGCCTGCGGCGAACATCCGGCGCACGGTCATCTCGCCCCGGGTCAACGTGCCGGTCTTGTCGGTGCAGATGACCGTGGTGCAGCCGAGCGTCTCCACCGCCGGCATCCGGCGCACCAGCGCTCCGCTCCTGGCCATATGGCGCATGCCGATGGCCAGCGCGCCGGTGACGATGGCCGCCAGGGCCTCGGGTACCGCGGCCACGGCCAGCGCCACCGAGAACATGACCACGGTCACCGCGAACTGCGCGGTCAGTTGCCCGGCCGCGGCCTCGCGCGCAATGCTGATCCCGGCCACCAGGGCGCAGATGAGGAGCGCCGCCAGGCCCAGCCACTTGCCGATCTCGTCCGTGCGCCGCTCAAGCGGCGTCTTCTCCTTGACCGTCACCGCCACCTCGCGGGCGATGCGGCCGAACTCCGTGTCCATGCCCGTGGCCACGACCAACGCCCGGCCCCGGCCGTAGGTCATGGACGTGCCGGCGAAGACCATGTTGCCGCGGTCCGACGACCGGGTCCCGGCCGGCAGCGGCGCCTCGTCCTTGCCCACCGGCTGCGACTCGCCGGTCAGCGCGGCCTCGTCGGCGCGCAGCGCATGGGCCTCGATGACCCTCGCGTCGGCCGGAACCTTTGATCCGGCCGCCAGCAGCAAAACGTCGCCCGGCACCACCTCGGCCGAGGGCACCTCCATCTCCCGGCCCGAGCGCAGCACCGCGACCATGGGCGCAAGCATGCCCCTCAAGGCCTCCAAGGCCCGCTCCGCCCGGTACTCCTGGACAAAGCCGAGCACCGCTGCGAAGACCACGATGATGCCGATGATCACGGCATCCTCGAACTCGCCGACCAGGGCCGAGAGCACGATGGCCGCAATGAGGATGAGAATGAGCACGTTCTTGAACTGGCCGGCGAAAATGGCCAGAGCCGAGGTCGACTCCTCGCGGGTGAGCACGTTCGGTCCATGTTCCGCCAGCTGGGCTGCCGCCGCCTCGTCCGTCAGCCCCTGTCCGGGGTCGACTTCGAAGGCCTGAAGAACCTCGGCCACCAGCTTGTCATGCCAACTCGATGTCATGGTTGCGAGCCTCCATGGTAGGGCGCTGCCTGGCCTCCGGCGGGCAGGGGGACGCCGTCCCCCTGCACCCCCTGCCAGGGGGAAATGCTTTCCCCCTGGACCCCCTCGGTTCCATTGCTCCGGAGCGGTCCGGGAAAGACCCGGACCGCTCCAGAGCAATGGTGAGCCATGTTACACGAAAATATCCCAGACGCCAGTCAGTCCCGGAGTCGATCGGAAAAAAAGCCGCCATCGATGGTCAGAAAGCGCATGGCCGCGGCACAGCAGGGCGGGCATGCGGGGCCATCCTCGTTGCCTGAGGGGATGTCCGGAAAAAACAGGAGAGAAAAGCCGCCACGAGGTGAAAGAGCGTACCGGCTCTCGACCGGGCTTTTTCGACGTCCGTCTTTCCCTCATTGGCCAGTTTTTGTTTTTCTCCAGTCGCTACGGACACCCGGCTTCCGCGCGGGACACTGCTCTCCCTTCGCCACCAAGCTGAAAATCGAAGCCGGCCGGTGTTCTTCGCACCGGCCGGCTTCGATTTTCAAACTGCGGGGTCAAGGGGGATCATCCCCCTTGCGGGGGTGCAGGGGCTTAAGCCCCTGCCCGCCGGAGGCCTGCTCCGCCCGGCCTCAGGCCGGGGTCGGCTTGCGCTTGGGGCGGGCGATGATGGTGAACTTTTTGGGGTCGATGCGGTATTTTTTGACCTTGTAGTTGACGATGCGGTAGCTGACGCGCAGGTCGCGGGCGGCCTGGAGCATGTTGCCCTTGGCCTTCTTGAGCGCGTCCACCAGGAGCTCCTGCTCGAACTTGCCCACGGACTCGCCGAAGGACAGGTTGGTGTCCGTGGCCGAGCTTTCCGCGGTCTGCAGGGTCGGCGGCAGGTGGTAGGAGCGGATGACCTCCTCGTCGCAGAGGAGCACGGCGCGCTCCATGCAGTTGCGCAACTCGCGGACGTTTCCGGGCCAGTGGTAGGACATGAGCATGTCTATGGCCGGGGTGGAGATGCGCTTGATGTGCTTGGCGTAGTCCTTGGCGAAGTACTGCAGGAAGTGCTCGGCCATGGGCAGGATGTCTTCGGGCCGTTCGCGCAAGGGGGGGATGAAGATAGGGAAGACGTTGATGCGGTAGTAGAGGTCTTCGCGGAACAGGCCCTCGGTGAGCAGGTCTTCGAGCTGGCGGTGGGTGGCGCAGATG
Organism: Desulfovibrio sp. UBA6079; assembly: GCA_002428705.1. Classification (GTDB taxonomy): domain Bacteria; phylum Desulfobacterota; class Desulfovibrionia; order Desulfovibrionales; family Desulfovibrionaceae; genus UBA6079. The sequence continues at coordinate 28,685 of DIXN01000001.1, read as the reverse complement.
AGGCGCACGTCCACGGTGATGGTCTGCTCCGAGCCCAGGCGCTGGATTTCCTTTTCCTGGATGGCGCGCAGGACCTTGGCCTGGGCCTCCAGCGACAGCTCGCCGATCTCGTCGAGGAAGAGGGTGCCCTTGGCGGCCTGCTCGAACATGCCTTTCTTGGCCGCGATGGCGCCGGTGAAGGCGCCTTTTTCGTGGCCGAAGAGCTCGGACTCGATGAGCTCCGAGGGCAGGGCGGCGCAGTTCAGCTTGACCAGGGCTTTGCCGGCCCGGGGGCTGGCCGCGTGGATGGCCTCGGCGAGCAGCTCCTTGCCCGTGCCCGACTCGCCGCGCAGGAGCACTGTGGCCCGGCTGGCGGCCACCTGGGCGACCTGCTGCAGCACCAGGCGCATGGGTTTGGAGGAGGCGACGATGTTCGGCAGGGGCATGCCGGACTCGGGGGTGTCGCCAATCAGGCCCAGGCCCTGGGCCATGAGCTGTCTCTGGAGGAGCATCTCCTCCTGCAGGCGGGCTACCTGGTTGGCGATGAGCTGGGCCACGACCTCGAGGAACTGGCGGTGGTTTTCGAGCACGTCGCGGGGCAGGGTCGGCAGGTCCACGGACAGGGTGCCCAGGACCTCGGACTCGGCGCCGGGGCCGGGGGTGACCACGGGCACGCTGATGAAGGCCAGGCTCGCCAGCTCGTCCTGGGTGCGGCCGAAGGCCCGGTTGAGGAACTCGGGGTGGTCCTTCATGCGCGGCACGACGATGGCCCGGCCGGTCTGGAAGACCATGCCGGTGACGCCCTGGCCGGGCTGGTAGGTGACCTCGGCGGCCTTGGGCTGGCTGTGGGTCAGGCCGATCTTGAGGGTTCCGGTGTTGGAGTCGTAGATGGCCAGGAAGACGCGCTTGTAGCCGAAGTTCTCGGCCAGGATGCGCAGGAGGGACTTGAGGCTCGGCGAGAGCGGGCTTTTGGGGCCCATTTCGCCCAGGACCTGGCTCAAGGTGCGCAGGAAAAGCTGAAGACTGGCAGGCAGGTTTTCCATTTTTTCAGATGCCTTCAGGCCGCTACGGCGGCGGCGCCGAGCTCGGCGGCCTTCAGGTTGGCGTCGAGGATCTTGGGGTTCAGCACGGCGCGCAGGCCGGCGGCCAGGGCACCCAGGTCGAAGGGCAGGACGCCCAGGCCCACGGCCGCGCCGAGGAGCACTGTATTGGCGGCCAGGGCCGTGCCGGCCTGACGGGCCAGGTCCGCGCAGGCCAGGAAGCGGACTTTTCCGGCGCAGGCCTCGGCCGCGGCCTTGATGGCCGTAAGCTCGGGGTAGCGCTCGCGGCCCAGCGTCACGCCGATGGGCGGCATGGGGTCGGCGGCGGACAGGATCGCTCCGCCCGGGGCGAGGCAGGGCAGGGCGCGCAGGGTCTCCAGGGGCTCGAAGCCGAGCAGCAGGTGGGCCTCGCCGGGGCCGATGCGCGGCGAGGCGTAGCCGCCGATGAGCACCGTGGACTCGACCACGCCGCCGCGCTGGGCCATGCCGTGGATCTCGCCGGCGGTGACCGGAAGGCCGGCCAGGAGCGCGGCCTTGGCCAGGACGGTGGTCGCGGTCAGGGTGCCCTGGCCGCCGACGCCGGCAAGAAAGACGCGGGTCTTGGTCGTGGCCATCACTTGCTCCCCCGTTTGGCGGCCTTGATGTCGCTTGCGATCTGAAGGCAGAACATGCAGCCGGAGCAGGCGGATTCGCTCACCGCGACCGCTCCGTCCACGACTTCGAAGGCCGGGCAGGCCAGGCTGGAGACGCAGGCGTTCACGGCCTCGCTCTGGGCGGCGACGTAGGCCACCTGGGTTTTTTTCGCGCCGAGCACGCGGCGGGCGTGGAGCGGGCAGGGCTCGCGGGCGATGAGCACGCGCACGCCGCTCGCGTCCTTCAGCTCGAGAAGCGCCGCGCGGGTGGCCTTGCGGTTCAGGGGGTTGACCGTGCGCACGGCCGAGACGCCGCAGGCCTTGACCAGGGCCTCGATGTCCACCCGGTTGGGGTTCTCGCCCATGGCGCTGATCGTGACCCCGGGGTGCGGCTGGTGGCCGGTCATGGCCGTGGTCGCGTTGTCCATGATGACCACGATCAGGTCGTGGCCGTTGAACACGGCGTTGACCAGGCCGGTCAGGCCCGAGTGGAAGAAGGTCGAGTCGCCGATGAAGGCCACCACGGGTTTGCCCGAGGCCGCGGCGAAGCCCGAGCCGGCGGAGATGCTTGATCCCATGCACAGGAGAAAGTCGGCGGCGGCCAGCGGCGGCAGGATGCCGAGCGTGTAGCAGCCGATGTCGCTGGAATAGACGGCCGTGTCGCCGAAGATGTCGCGCACGGTGAAATAGGTGGCGCGGTGCGGGCAGCCGGCGCAGAGGTTCGGCGGCCGCAGGGGCAGGCCTTCGGGCGCCGGGCAGGGCGCGGCCGCGGCCGCGGGCAGGCCGAGGGCGGCGGTCAGGGCCTGGCGCACGGTCACGGTGGAGAACTCGCCCTGGCGCGAGAGCCCGGGCAGGCCCTTGCCCTCCAGGCGCAGGTCGAGGCCGTTTTTGTGCAGGAGCGCGCGGACCTCGTTCTCGATGACCGGCTCGCCCTCCTCGATGACCAGGAGCTGCGTGCGGCCGGCGACGAAGTCCAGGATGGCCTTCTCGGGCAGGGGGTTGGTGAAGCCGAGCTCCAGGATCGCGAGCCGGCCGGAGAGGTTCAGCTCCTCGACCACGTCGGAGACGTAGGCCCGGCTGATGCCCGAGACGATGAGGCCCACCGGGCCGGAGCCGGTCACCCGGTTCCAGGGCGTGGCGGCCATCTCCGCGGAGATCGCGGCCAGGTTCTTCAGCAGCTCGCCGTGGCGCACCCGGGCCACGGCCGGGATGGGCACGAAGCGGCGCGGGTTCTTCACGAACTCCGGGCCCTTGGTCTGCCCGGGCAGCGCGCCCAGGGTCACGGGGCCGCGCAGGTGGTTCAGGCGCGTGGTGGTGCGCAGCATGACCGGCTGCTGCCAGGCGCGCGAGAGGGCAAGCGCCTCGCGGACCATGTCCTTGGCCTCCTGGGCGCTTGCCGGCTCGAAGACCGGACACCCTGCCAGGCGGGCGTAGAGCCGGTTGTCCTGCTCGTTCTGGCTCGAATGGCAGCCGGGGTCGTCGGCCGAGAGCAGCACCAGGCCCCCGGGCGTGCCGATATAGGCCAACGTCATGAGCGGGTCGGCGGCCACGTTGACCCCGACGTGCTTCATGGTGGTCAGGGTCAGGGCGCCGGCTAGGCTCGCGCCGCCGCCCACTTCCAGGGCGACCTTCTCGTTGACCGAGTACTCGAAGCGCACGCCGGCATCAGTGGCCAGGCGGGCAAACGTGTCCGGGACCTCGCTCGAGGGCGTGCCGGGGTAGCAGGTCACGACCTCGACGCCGGCTTCCAGGGCGCCGCGGACAATGGCCTCGTTGCCGAGCAGGAGGAGCGTCTCGCCGGCGGGGGCAAGCAGCGGATGGGCCATGATCGTGTCCCTTCTGGCCTCAGGAGGCCGGAGTTGCGGCCGGGGCCGGGGTCAGGGGCAGGCCCAGCTTGGTCTTGAGCATGGCGATGCGGTCGGTGACGAAGCCGGCGCTGGCCTGCGGAGCGAGGAAGGCGAACTCCTCCCAGGTGGTCAGGGCGGTCTTGTCGTCGCCGGAGGCCTCGGCGGCCATGGCCAGTTGGAAGAGGATGGAGCCCTTGTAGGTGTCGGGCGCGGTGGTCTTCAGGCCGAACAGGATGTCCTTGCCCTTGGCCGGGTTGTTCATGGCCAGGGCGACGTCGGCCAGGCCCAGGTTGGCCACCAGGCGGGCCGAAGAATCGTCGGTATTGGCCGCGGTCTCGGCGAAGGCCTTCTCGGCCAGGTCGAACTTCTCCTGGCGCATGGCGGTCTCGGCCAGGGCCAGGTAGGCCTGGGTCTTCATGGCCTTGGGCGCGGCGGCGGCGTAGCCGGTCAAGGCCGTGATCTTGGCCTCGTCGTCGGCGCCGTTCAGGATGATGCCGAGCGCCGCGGCATCCTTTTGTATCTGCCACTGCGTGTAGAGCTGCCAGCCGCTGCCCAGGGCCACGGCCAGGACCACGGCGCCGACGCCGACCAGGATCTGGCGCAAGTGGCCGATGATGAAGTCGAGCACGGGGTGGAGCTTGTCGGGCGCGTTCTGGACGAGCGCTCCCAGGCTGGCCTGCAGGCTGTCGTTGGGCTTGGTCTTGGGCGTGGACATGGACGTGTGATGCCTCCGTTCGCAAGTCGCTTTGACGAAATTGAAAGTCCGTTTCTAAGCACTAATGACAAAAAGGTCAAAAGGTTTTGTCCGCTGCGGGGGTTTTTTCCGCAGGCGGAAAAACTCTCTTGATTTCATCGTTCTCTGATTGTTGATACAGGCCGTCAGGTGACCGCTCCGGGCTGGAGAACCGGCCTGCGGGCAGGCACTGCGGCTGAAAATTGACAGAATTGGTATCGCATTCAGCGCGCCCGGCCCCTTCCCGGGCCTTTTGCCTTCGGCCGGCGCTTCTGCTACGGTATTCGCCACCAAAGTCAACCCCCGGACGCATCGAGGAGACGCATGGATATCACCGCCCAGATGATCGCGCTGGCCAAGGCCGCCAAGACCGCCGCCCGGACGCTCGCCGCCAGCGACGGGCTGACCCGCAACCGGGTCATCGAGAACGTCGCCCGGCTGCTCCAGGCCGAGGCCCCGGTCATCCGCGCCGCCAACGACAAAGACCTGGCCGCGGCCCGCGCCGCCGGCCTGGACGCCGCCCGCCTGGATCGCCTGACCCTGTCCGACAAGGCCATGACCGATATGATCCGGGCCTGCCACGAGGTCGCCGCCCAGTCCGACCCGGTGGGCGAGATCGAGTCCATGACCAAGCGGCCCAACGGGCTGCTCGTGGGCCGCATGCGCGTGCCGCTGGGCGTGTTGTGCATGATCTACGAGTCCCGGCCCAACGTGACCATCGACGCGAGCATCCTCTGCCTCAAGGCCGGCAACGCTGTCATCCTGCGCGGCGGCTCCGAGGCCTTCCACTCCAACCAGGCCCTGGCCGCGGTGCTGCAGAAAGCCCTGGCCGAGGCCGGACTGCCCGCGGCCGCGGCCCAGGTCCTGCCGACCACCGACCGCGCCGCCGTCTCCGCGCTCCTCAAACTCGACGAATACATCGACGTGGTCATCCCCCGCGGCGGCGAGGGACTCATCCGGGCCGTGGTCAGCGAGGCCACCATGCCCGTGCTCAAGCACTACAAGGGCGTCTGCCACGCCTACGTGGACCAGTGGGCCGACCTCGACCAGGCTTTGAGTCTCGTCTTCAACGCCAAGTGCCACCGCCCGGGCGTGTGCAACGCCGCCGAATGCCTGCTGGTCCATGAGAAGGTCGCCTCCGACTTCCTGCCCCGGGTGGCCGAGCGCCTGGGCGGCGCGGGCGTCGAGCTGCGCGCCTGCCCCCGCTCGCTGCCGCTCCTCGGCGCCAAGGCCGTGCCGGCCAAGGACTCGGACTGGGGCCACGAGTTCCACGAGCTGATCATGGCCGTGAAGACCGTGGACTCGCTCGACGAGGCCCTGGCCCACATCGCGGCCTACGGCTCCAACCACACCGAGTTCATCTGCACCACCGACCACCCTGCGGCCATGCGCTTCCTGCGCGAGGTGGACGCCTCCCTCGTGCTCATCAACGCCTCCTCGCGCTTCAACGACGGCGGCGAGCTGGGCCTGGGCGCCGAGATCGGCATCTCCACCTCCAAGCTCCACGCCTACGGCCCCATGGGCGTGCGCGAGCTGACCGGAACCAAGCTCATAGCCTTCGGCGACGGCCAAGTCCGCTCCTAGTGTGACGTCCTCGAAATGCATACAGATTTCAAAGGAAGCATTTCGAGGATGACCGCAAGCCCAAAAACGTGGTTTTCGGCTTGCTCACGCCGCCTGCGGCAGCGGAGCCGCCTCTCGGCGGCCCCTGGTGTCGCGTCTTCACTCACCGTCTATTGAAGGACGCGACACCAAATGCGCCTCGGGCTCTACGGCGGCAGCTTCAATCCGGTCCACAACGGCCACCTCCGGCTGGCGGTCGAAGTCCGCGAACGCCTCGGCTTCGACCGCCTGGACCTCGTTCCCGCCGCCCGCCACCCCCTGAAGGATTGCGGCGGCTTCCTGCCCCTGCCCGTGCGCTGGCACCTCCTGCGCCTGGCCGTGGCCGACCTGCCCTGGGCCCGGATCAGCCTGGTCGAGGCGGCCATGTCCGGCCCGTCCTACACCCTGCACACCCTCATGCGCTACCGCCGCCTTCTGCCCGAGGCCGATCTCCACTTCCTCCTCGGCGCCGAGGACGTGCTCAAGCTCGGATCCTGGCACCGCGCCCGCGAGCTGACCGACCACGCCCACCTCGTGGCCGTGGCCCGCGAAGACGTGGATCTGCCGACCATCGCCCGCTTCGCCGCCGCCTTCTGGCCCGAGGCAGAACGCACCGCCGAGGACCTCTGGCGCTTCGCAAACGGCCACAGCCTGCGCTTCCTGCCCATCCCTCGCCTGGATATCAGCGCCACCGCCGTGCGCGATGCTTTTCTCGCCGGCAAAAGCCTCTGCGGCCTCGTCCCCCCGGCCGTGGACCACGCCCTGCGCAGCCTGGACCCCGACGTGCGCTGCTGGTGGGGCGAAGGGCAGGCGGCGACGGCGGCCTCCGGCGGCCAGGGGGCGTCGCCCCCTGGACCTCCACGAGGGGGGTGACCCCCCTCGACCCCGCAGTCTGAAAATCGAAGCCCCCGGTGCGAAGAACACCGGGGGCTTCGATTTTCAGTTCGAGTGGCGGGAGGAAACCATTCCTGATGCGATCCTCACGAAAGCAAGAAATAGAGCAGCTTTTTCATTTTGATAACTTTATTATAGATTTCATCTAGCTGTTTTTTAAAGTCGTAACTCCAAAAAGAATCGCTTTCAAATATGGGATCAACTAGTCTTATGGCGTGGTTTAGGTTAATGTTCTTATCCATCATGTGGGCAAATTGATTTTGTGATAGATTGCTATTCTTTTTAATAAATTGAATCAATTGCTGTCGAGTGTTATTATATTTCGAGTGTGCATCATTATAATAATCAAGTATACTAGTGCTCGAAAAGGTGGATGGCTTTTCAAACTGATCCAACATCCAATGATAAAATCGTGGTTGGTGTTCAATTTTGAAATATGTTTTTAAATATAACCCGCCATGATCTTGAAGGAGGGTGTCAAATTCTTTTGCATTGTTTTGGCATTTCTTAAGAATAACTCTTTGGGATGTCATTAGTTCTGAATTTATTGATATGTCACAGGCATGATTGTAAAATATTATGGATATGTTTGGTTTGTTATTTTTGTGTTCGCTAAATGTAAATGCAAACCAAATGAGGCCCTTGGTAATTTCATTTCTACCATATCCCCATTTTAGGTAATATTCATAGTCATAATCAAAGCTATAAGTTTTTGTGATGCCAAATGGTTGTGGTTTCGGATATATAAATGCATTGGTCATTCTGGGCATTAATTCTTCGAGCGCTGAATCTATTAAAGATAAATCGATACCAGTTATGTATGCAGTTTGTAATCTTTTTATATCAAATTTTTCATCTGCTAAGGCTGGACGTTTCTCCCTTGATGGCAAATTCTTTTTGATGTTTTTCCCCGCCATGACAAGTGCCCTCCCATATACAAAGTTGTAGACTCTAATCCGGTGATAGTAACTGCATCACGGCCTCGAACACCGTTTCCGGCCCGATGGCGGCCAGGCATTCGCGGTTGCGGGTGCAGCGTTTGCCGCCGTGGAGCGAGCAGGGGCGGCAGGGCAGGGGGGCTTCGAGGATGATGTCGCGCTGGCCGGCGGGGTAGAAGCCCCAGGCCCGGGTGGTGGGGCCGAAGAGGGCGGCCACGGGGGTGTTCACGCCGCCGGCCAGGTGCATGGGGCCGGAGTCGCCGGTGACCAGGGCGCTGGCCGCGTCGAGGAGCGCGATGGTGGCGCGCAGCGAGGTCTGGTTGGTCAGGTCGCGGTCCCGGGCCAGGTGCTTGAGGAAGGGAGTCTTGGAGCGGCCGACGACGACGTAGGGCAGGCCGGCCTCGGTCAGGCGCCTGGCCAGGGCGAGCCAGTGCTCCTCGGGCCAGGCCTTGTTCTCGTGGGTGGCGTAGGGGTGCAGGGCGATAAAGGGCCGGGGCAGGTCGAGGGAGGCGAGGAAGATGGTGGCTTCCGCGCGCTCCTCGTCGCCGAGGAAGAGCTTGGGGGTCAGGGCCGAGGCCGGGGGCGGGGTATCCTCGAGGGCCAGTGCGTAGCGCTGGGGGACGTTGGCCGCAAGCAGCCTGGCCTCGGCCCGGCCGAGCCTGAAGGCCCGGTAGAGGCGGCGGGCGAAGCCGAATTTGGGGTAGCGGGAGTATTTGCCTTTCCACATGGAGGCGAGCAGCAGGGTGCGGCCGGTGCCGTGGAGGTCGATGAGCGGCAGGCCGCCGAAGGCCCGGGCCAGCTCCGAGGCGGACTTGTACCAGTTCTGGCTGACCTCGTTGTCCTTCACGGCCAGGACCGCGGGCACGGCCGGGTGGCGCAGGAAGACCGGGGCGAAGCGCTCGCGGGTGATGACCGCGAAGTGCATGTTGCGGGTGCGCAGCCAGTAGTCGAGGACGCCGGTGGTCAGGACCACGTCGCCGAGGGCCGAGAGGCGCACGGCCACGGCGTCGAAGGTCGGGCCGTCGGGCTTGGGCTTGTCGAAGAGCATGAGGCTACTTGAACGCGATTGTGTCCGGCGTCAAGGCATGCGCGCTTGCCCGCAGCCGCGGCTTCTGCTAGCAGGTGGGCTGGAGGCATGACGACCCCGCCGATGTTCGCGCTCCTTCTTGCCGTGGGCCTGGCCACGCTCTGCTCGTTTCTCTGCTCCCTGGCCGAGGCCGCGCTCTATTCCATCTCCTGGAGCCGCATCGAGGGCTTGCGCAGGGAAGGCCGCAAGGTCGGCCTGTTGCTGTTCGAGCTGCGGCAGAATATCGAAAAGCCCATCTCCGCCATCCTGACCCTGAACACCATCGCCAACACCGTCGGCGCCACGGTGGCCGGCGTGGCCGCGGCCGATGTATTCGGGCCGGAGAGCCTGGGCCTTTTCGCCGTGGCCTTCACCATGATCATCCTCATCTTCGGCGAGATCGTGCCCAAGACCATCGGCGTGGCCTACAGCCGGCCGGTGGCCGTGGCCATGGCCCGGCCGTTGTTCTGGCTGGTGGTGGGGCTGGCGCCGGTCATCTGGCTGCTGACGCGCATCGTGGGTTTTCTGCAGTCCAAGACCCGCGGCCCGAGCGCCACCGAGGACGACATCCGGGCCATGGTCAGCCTGACCCGCCAGGCCGGGCTCTTGAAGCCCTTCGAGGAGCTGTCGATCAGGAACATCCTGTCCCTGGACCAGAAGCTGGTCCAGGACATCATGACCCCGCGCACCGTGGTCTTCAGCCTGCCGGCGACCATGACCGTGGCCGAGGCCAAGGCCCTGAAGGCGGTCTGGCCGCACAGCCGCATCCCGATCTACGAGGATGACGACCGGGAGAAGATCGTGGGCTTGGTCTTCCGCCGCGAGGTGCTGGAGGCCCTGGTCAACGATCTGGACGACCTGGCGCTGATCAAGCTCATGAAGCCGGTCGAGTTCGTCATGGAGACCATGACCCTGGACAGGCTGCTGGTGAAGTTCCTGGAGTCGCGCCTGCATTTGTGCGTGGTCCTGGACGAGTACGGCGGGGTCTCGGGTCTGGTCACCCTGGAGGACGTGCTGGAGGAGATATTGGGCAAGGAGATCGTGGACGAGACCGACCAGGTGGTCGACATGCGCGAGCTGGCCCGCCAGAAGCGCCGGCTCCTGGTCGGCCGCAAGTCCTAGGCCTCTCGGGCTTGACTTCGGGCGAAGAGAACCCACAAGGTAGGGTTATGGCAGCCAAGAAGAACACCTCCATCTATGTCGTCGCCTTCGCCCTCTTTGCCGCGGGTTTGGGCTGGCTCCTCTATTCCGGCCTGTCCTCGGGCAGCGTCTACTTCGTCAACGTCTCCGAGGCCCTGGCCATGGAGCCGGGCAAGCTGATCCAGGCGCGCATGTTCGGCACGGTCCTGCCCGAAGGGCTGGTGCCGGCTCCGGGCGGCCTGGGCGCGACCTTCGTCCTGGCCGACAAGGACAATCCGGCGGTGACCGTGAGCGTGGACTATCGCGGCGCGCTGCCCGACACCTTCAAGCCCGGGGTCGAGGTCATCGTCGAGGGCGGGCTCGACCCGGCGGCCAAGGTCTTCAAGGCCGCGACCCTCATGACCAAGTGCCCGTCGAAGTACCAGAAGCAGCGCGACGAGGAGAAGGCCGCCCGGGCCGTCAAGGGGTAGCGGCCGTCCGCTTCGCCGGCTTTTCTTGTTTTTCTCGCCGAGGCAGTCTAAGGAAATCCGTTGACGCCCGGGCCTGTCCGGGCGATCTCGCCTTCCGGGGAAACGCATGCATACCGTGGCTTATTTCGGGCTCCTCGGGGCTCTGTTCGTGAGCCTTTGCGCTGCCGCCATGGCCGGGCTCCAGGTCTGGACCGGCTCGCGCAGCTGGCTTCTCCTGGTCGAGAAGGGCCATTTCCTGGCCGCGCTGCTGATCAGTCTGGCCAGCTCCATCCTGTTCGGCGCCCTGGTCGGTTTCGATTTCTCCAACCTCTACGTGTCGGAATACACCGACCGCCTGCTGCCGCTCTTCTACCGCCTGACCGCCTTCTGGGCCGGCCAGGACGGCTCGCTCCTGTTCTGGGCCTGGATGGTCGCCCTGGCCGCGGCGGTCTTTCCGTTGACCCGCGGCTACCGGGGGTTTTCGGAGAACACCCGGGCCTGGTTCTGGATCCTGTTCCTGCTCGTCCAGGCCCTTTTCCTGCTGCTGCTGACCACCTGGTCCAACCCCTTCCGCCAGATCGTGCCGCCGCCGCCCGACGGCCGGGGTCTGAACCCCCTCTTGCAGAACCCGGGCATGATCTTTCATCCGCCGCTTCTGTTCCTGGGCTACGGCGGCTTCACCGTCCCGGCCTGCCTGGCGCTGGCCGCGCGCCTGTCCGGCGAGGGCCGGCGCTGGCTGCCCGTGGGCCGGACCTGGGCGCTCTTTTCCTGGATCTTCCTCACCGCCGGCATCATCCTCGGCGGCTGGTGGTCGTACATGGAGCTCGGCTGGGGCGGGTATTGGGCCTGGGACCCGGTGGAGAACGCCTCGCTCATCCCCTGGCTCTCGGCCACGGCCTTCCTGCACACCGCGGTCATCGAGGACCGCCGGGGTAGCCTGGCCGGGACCAACGTCTTCCTCGTCTGCCTGACCCTCATCCTGGCCGTCTTCGCCACCTACCTGGTGCGCAGCGGCGTGGTCGAGTCGCTCCATGCCTTCGGCGACGGCGGCGTGGGCGGGCCGCTGCTCATCTCGGTCCTTGCCGGCCTGGGCCTGACCGGCCTGGTCCTGGCTGTTGCACCGCGGCCCGAGACCCGGCCCATGGATGCCATGGTCTCGCGGCCGGGCTTCCTGCTCCTGGCCACCTGGTTACTACTCGCCCTGGGCATGATTATCCTGCTCGGCACCATGTGGCCAATCATCTCCAAGCTCTGGAGCGAGAGCCCCGTGGGCCTGGACGCCGGCTTCTACAACCGGGTCTGCCTGCCGCTTTTCGCCCTCATCGGGCTGCTCGCCGTGGCCTGCCCCTGGCTCGGCTGGAAGGGCGACTGGCGGCACAGGTCGTATGCCTTCTCGGTCTTCGGCGGCACCCTGGCCGCGGCCGGATTGCTCTACGGCCTCGGCGTGCGCGCGCCGCTGGCCCTGGTCGGCGCCGCCGCGGGCGTGGGCCTGGCCATCTCCATGGCCGGCACGCTCGTCGCGGACAAGTCCGCGCGCACCCGCCGGGGCCTGGGCTTCGTCGGCATCCACCTGGGGCTGGCCATGATCGTCCTCGGCGTGGCCGTGTCCGGCCCCTACCAGGACAGCCGCGAGATCGTGGCCAGGAAGGGCGAGACCGTGAGCCTCGGCGGCTACGCCTTCACCTACACCGAGCTTAGCCACGCCGAGACTCCGGCCATGGCCTCCATCACCGCCCACCTGACGGTGACCAGGGACGGCCGCCCGGTCGGCGAGCTCGTCCCCGAGCGCCGGCTGTACCGCAACTTCGAGCAGCCCTTCGCCGAGGTCTCGGTCCTGCCCTCGCTCGGCACCGAGATCTACGCCGTGCTTCTGAGCGCAAATGAAGCCGGCGAGGCGAGCCTCAAGATCAGCTTGAATCCCCTGGTCAACTGGCTGTGGATCGGCGGCACGCTCATGTGCCTCTCGGTTTTCCTGGTCTTCGGCTCCCGCCGGGAGAAGGACCGTGGTCAGCCCTAGCCCGGTGCTCTCGCTCTCGGGCGTGGCCAAGCTCTACGGCCCGAAGCTCGTCTTCAAGGACCTGAGCCTGGCCGTGTATCCGGGGGAGATCTGGCTCCTGGTCGGGGCCAACGGCGCGGGCAAGTCGACGCTGCTCTCGGTCATGTCCGGTCTTTCCAAGCCCGACCGGGGCACGGTAATCCGCCATCTGCCGCCCGAGCGCATGGGTTACCTCGGCCACAAGACCTTCATCTACCCGCGCCTGACCGCCCTGGCCAATCTGGCCTTCTGGGCCAGGCTCTACGGACTGCCGGCCGGGCGCAAGGAACTGCTCGCGGCGCTCGAGCGCGTGGGGCTTTCGCGCGTGGCCGAGGAGGAGGCCGGAACCTTCTCCCGGGGCATGGCCCAGCGCCTGAACCTGGCCCGGGTCTTTTTGCCCGAGCCCGGGCTCATCTTTCTCGACGAGCCGGCCACGGGTCTGGACGCCCGCTCCTCGGACGTGCTCGTCGCGGCCCTGGTCGGCGCCCGCAAGCGCGGCGCGGCCATGGTCTGGGTCAGCCACGCCGTGCACCGCGACCTGGCCCTGGCTGACAATGTGCTCCATCTCGACGCCGGCCGCGCGGCCTACGTCGGCCCGGCCCGGGACTACACCCCGGAGGGCGCGGTATGCTGAGGGCCGCCGCCGTCATCGCCGGCAAGGACCTGCGCCTGCTCCTGGCCGGCGGCCAGGGCATGGTCCAGGCCCTGCTCCTCGGGCTTCTGCTGGTCTTTCTCTTCAGCCTGTCCGCCCCGGCCGGGGTCAGGCCCGAGCCCCAGGCCGCGGCGGCCATCTTCTGGCTGGCCTCGGCCTTCGCCTTGGTGCTCATCTTCAACGCCCTCTACGCCCTGGAAGAAGAAGCCGGCGCGCGCCAGGGCCTCATTCTCGCGCCCATCGCCACCCAGGCGGTCTGGCTCGGCAAGGCCGCGGCCGGGGGGCTGTGCCTGCTCGTCTGCCAGCTCGTCTTCGCCCCGGCGGCAGTTGTCTTCCTCGGCCAGGACCACCTGGGCGGCGGGCTCCTCGGACCCCTTTCGCTCCTGGCCGTGGATTTCGGCCTGGCCGTGCTCGGCTCGCTCCTTGGCGCCTTGGCCCAGGGCGCGGCGGCCCGCGAGTCGCTCCTGTCCGTGGTCCTCTTTCCCCTGCTCGCCCCGGTGCTCCTGGCCGGCATCCGCACCATGAGCGCGGTCCTGACCCCCGGGCCGGCGGAGGACGTCGGCGCCTGGCTCGGCCTGGCCGGCGCCTTCGACGCCCTGTTCGCCGGCGCCGGGCTCATCCTGTTCCCCCACGTCTACGGCGGAGAATGAGGAACGCCCCATGATGTCGATCCTGGCCGTCCTTGCTGCCCTGGCCCTGTGCGCCGCCCAGTGGTTCATCTGGGTCCACGCGCCCGTCGAGGCCACCCTGGGCCTCATCCAGAAGATCTTCTACGTGCACATGCCGCTCGCCGGCTGGAGCATGGTGAGCTTCCTCGTCTGCTTCCTGGCCAGCGCCGGCTACCTCTGGCGCCGCCGGCCGGCGTTGGACCTTCTGGCCGGGGCCTCGGCCGAGATCGGCGTCGTCTTCTCGGGCCTGGCGCTCGTCACCGGCTCGCTCTGGGCCCGGGCCAGCTGGAACGTCTGGTGGACCTGGGACCCCCGGCTCACGACCACGCTCATCATGTGGTTCGTCTACGCCGCGTATCTGTCGCTTAGGGCCTCGGCCCTGCCCGCGGAGCGAAGGAGCCTGGCCGCGGCCGTGCTCGGCGTGGTCGCCTTCCTCGACGTGCCGCTCGTTTTCTTGTCTGCCCGCATGTGGCGCTCCATCCATCCGGCGGTGCTCGCCTCCCAGGGCGGCGGGCTCGAGCCCGAGATGCTGACCACGCTCTTCTTCTGCCTCGGGGCCGTCGGGCTTCTCTGGCTCTGGCTGGTGCTCTTCCGGGCGCGCCAGCTCGCCGCCGCGGCCCGCATCGAGGCCGCCATGGTTTTCGACCGCTAACAGGAGTGTATCCCGTGACTGCGCAAACCCTGCTCATCATCGGCAACGTCGCCGTCTGGCTCGGCCTCGGCGGCTACATGCTCTTTCTCTCGGCCCGCGCGGGCAGGCTCGCCCGGCGCCTCGACCAGTTGGAAGTGCTCGGCCATGACAGACGCGCCTGAGATCGTCCCGGCCGCTCCGGGCGGCAAGCTCGTCCTTTTCTGCATCGGCCTGTGCCTGCTGGCGATCTTCGTCTCCTCGGTCGTCTACCGCCTGCAGAACCCCGGCCTGACCGTGCCGGGCCAGGCCATGCCCGCGGCCGGGCAGGGCGGGGCGGGGGGCATGCCCGGCATGGGCGACATGGGCGACATGGCGGCCGTGCGCGAGCTCATGAAGACGCTGCAGGACCACCCCGGCGATCCCGAGACGCTTCTGAAGCTCGCCCGGGCCTTTGCCCAGATGCAGGCCTGGGCCCAGGCCAAGGTCTTTCTCGACGACCTCCTGTCCCGGGAGCCGGACAACGAGCAGGGCCTGACCCTGGCCGGAGTGGTCGCCTACCAGCAGGAGGACTATCCCGCGGCCGCGGCCGTGTATGAGAAGATCCTGGCGGCGAGCCCGGACAACGTCATGGCCCGCTTCAACCTGGGCATCCTCTACAAGCACTACCTGGGCCGGCCCGAGGAGGCTCGAAAGCTCTTCGAGGGGCTCCTGGCCCTGAAGCCCGACGACGCCCGGCTGGCCGAGATGGTAAAAAAGGAGCTCGAGACTCCGGCCGCGGCTGCGCCCGCCGGGCAATAGGCGCCGCGGGCGGCTTTGTGACAATCCGGAGTCATTTGGTATTTGACAGGTCTTCGAGGTTCATGGCAAAAAAATCACTTCCTGCGCGGTCTTGAGCGCGGCTCGGGTCCGCCGCCGGCCCTTCGTGGACGACGACGGCCTCGGGACCGCGTGTGTTTTTACGGAACCATTTACGGAACATGGCGAAATTTTCCTAACCGGCTTAAACCTCGGAGGTTCGCGGATCATGTCCAAGGCTCTCTGGAAATCCCTGTGTCTGGCAGTGGTGATCTGCCTGGCCGCCGCCGGCCTGGCCTCTGCCCAGGAAACCATCAAGATCGGCGTGGCCGGCGCCCACACCGGCGACCTGGCCAACTATGGCCTGCCGACCATCAAGGCCGCGGAGCTGGTGGCCAAGAGCGTCAACGACGCCGGCGGGCTCCTCGGCAAGAAGGTCGAGATCGTGGCCCAGGACGATCAGTGCAACCCCGCCCAGGCCACCAGCGCCGCCAACAAGCTCATCTCCGATCATGTCGTGGTGGTCATCGGCCACATCTGCTCCGGCGCGACCAAGGCCGCCCTGCCGATCTACAAGAGCGCCAACATCCCGGTCATGTCGCCCTCGGCCACGGCCACGACCCTGACCCAGAGCGGCGACTACCCGAACTTCTTCCGCACCATCAGCTACGACGCCATCCAGGGCAAGGTCAGCGCCGAGTTCGCCATGGACAAGCTGGGCCTCAAGAAGCTGGCCGTCATCCACGACAAGGGCGAGTACGGCAAGGGCTACGCCGAGTTCGCCAAGGCCACCATCGAGAAGTCCGGCAAGGCCAAGGTCGTCCTGTTCGAGGGCATCACCCCCGGCGAGCCCGACTATGAGACCATTCTCCTCAAGGTCAAGCAGGTCGGCGCCGACGGCATCATCTTCGGCGGCTACCATCCCGAGGCCTCCAAGCTGGTCATGGGCATGGTCAAGCGCAAGATGAAGCTGCCCTTCATCTCCGACGACGGCGTCAACGGCGAGGACATTCTCAAGATCGCCGGCGCCGACGCCGAGGGCATCTACGCCTCCGGCCCCGAGGACTACTCCAACAATCCCATCTACAAGGCGGCCGTCGAGGCCCACAAGAAAGCCTACGGCTCCGAGCCCGGCATGTTCTTCGGCCAGGCCTACGCCGCGGCCCAGGCCTACACCAACGCCATCGCCAAGGCCGGCTCCACCGACTACGCGGCCGTGACCAAGGCCCTGCGGGACAACCTGGTCGAGACCTCGGTCGGCAAGATCAAGTTCGACGACAAGGGCGACGCCATCGGCGTCGGCTTCTCCATCTACCAGGTCCAGAAGGGCAAATGGACCATGGTCAAGTAGCCTGACGGCTGCCTGTCAGCTCCCCGCCGGGGCCCTTGTGGCCCCGGCGGGTTTTTTGTATCAACCCGGGCCGAAGAGCTTCCCCCCCGGCGCCGCTCTTGCTATGACAGCGCAGCCGTGCAGGCGGCTGGCACTTCGAGACCTCGGGTGGCGAAAACGTCGGGCTCGATGACGGAACGAGGGCTATGGAATTCTACCTGGAAATGCTGATCGCCGGCCTGATCCGCGGGGCCATCTATTCGCTCATCGCCCTGGGCTACACCATGGTCTACGGCATCATCGAGCTGATCAACTTCGCCCACGGCGAGATATACATGATCGGGGCCTTCACCGGGCTGGTCGTGGCCGGCCTGCTCGGGGCCAGCGGCCTGCCCACCCTGGGCATCCTGGTCATCGCCCTGGTGGCGGGCATGGTCTTCTGCGCCGGCTACGGCGTGACCATGGAGAAGGTCGCCTACAAGCCGCTGCGCAAGGCCTCGCGCCTCTCGCCGCTGATCAGCGCCATCGGCATGTCCATTTTCCTCCAGAACTACGTGCTCCTGGCCCAGACCTCGGATTTCGTGCCCTTCCCCCGGCTCATCCCGGAATTCAAATTTCTCGAGCCCATCTCGCACCTGCTCGGCTCCTCCGACCTGGTCATCCTCGTGGTCTCCAGCCTGGTCATGGTCGGGCTGACCCTGTTCATCCGCCTGACCCGCCTGGGCAAGGCCATGCGGGCCACGGCCCAGAACCAGAAGATGGCCATGCTGCTCGGCATAGACGTGAACCAGGTCATCTCCCTGACGTTCATGATCGGCTCCGCCCTGGCGGCCATCGGCGGCGTGCTCATCGCCTCCCATTCGGGCCAGATCAATTTCTACATCGGCTTCCTGGCCGGCCTCAAGGCCTTCACCGCAGCCGTGCTCGGCGGCATCGGCTCGATCCCCGGCGCCATGCTCGGCGGCCTGGTCCTGGGCGTGGCCGAGAACCTGCCCATCATCCTCTCGGCCTTCTTCGCCGACATCGGCCTGAACATCGACATCCCCAACGACTACAAGGACGCGGTGGCCTTCTGCCTGCTCATTTTGATCCTCATCTTCCGGCCCTCGGGCCTGCTCGGCCGGCCGGCCATCAAAAAGGTCTAGGGGAGGGAAACGATCATGCGTGAGCTCTCCCGCGGCCTGCTGGCCAGCCTGTGGATGGTCGTCCTGACCGCGCCGCTCCTCGTGGTGCGGGTCAACACCACGGACAAGGTCGTCACCTGGCGCTGGGGCAACATGCTCTGGATGGCCATCGGCAGCCTGCTGCTCTTCCTGGCCTGGCGTTGGGCCATGGCCCGCCGCGGCGGCGACGTCCAGGCGGCCGACCAGGACTCCTGGTTCGACAAGCTCCTGGCCCGGATCGGCCAGGGGCCGCTCCGGCTTCCGGTCATCCTGGGCCTGGTCCTGGTGGCCCTGGTCCTGCCCCTTTTCGTCTCCATGTACGAGATGGACATCTACGCCCGGGCGCTCATCTATGTCGGCCTGGGCCTGGGCCTGAACATCGTCGTCGGCATGGCCGGCCTGCTGAACCTCGGCTACGCCGCCTTCTTCGCCGTCGGCTCCTACACCTACGCCCTGCTGAACCACCACTACGCCCTCGACTTCTGGCTGGCCCTGCCCCTGGGCGGCCTGTTCGCGGCCTTGTTCGGGGTCATCCTGGCCCTGCCGGTGCTGCGCCTGCGCGGCGACTACCTGGCCATCGTCACCCTGGGCTTCGGCGAGATCGTGCGTCTGGTGCTGCAGAACTGGGACTCCTTCTCCTTCGGCCCGAGCGGCATAGCCAACATCGCCCGCCCGACGCTTTTCGGCCGGGAGTTCGGGGTCCAGGACTCGGCCATCTTCATCTACTACATCGCGCTGGCCCTGGTCGCGGTGGTCATTTTCGTCACCAAGCGCTTCCAGGATTCGCGCGTCGGCCGGGCGCTTCTCGCCCTGCGCGAGGACGAGATCGCCTGCGAGGCCATGGGCATCGACAAGACCGGGGTCAAGGTCATGGCCTTTGCCCTGGGCGCGAGCTTCGCCGGCGTCTTCGGCGTGGTCTTCGCCGCCAAGCAGGCCTTCATCAACCCCGACAGCTTCACCTTCATCGAGTCGGCCATGATCCTGTCCATCGTGGTCCTCGGCGGCATGGGCTCCATCGTCGGAGTGGCCATCGCCGCCATCATCCTCCAGCTCATGCCGGAGTATTTCCGTTTCATGGCCGACTACCGCATGCTCATCTTCGGCGCGGCCCTGGTGCTCATGATGCTCTTCCGCCCCGAGGGGCTGGTGCGGGCCAAACGCGAGCACTATACGGTGAAGGACCTCTCGCCCCAGACGGAGGACAAGTGATGCGCGCCGTCCTGTCCGTCAGCGGCGTGTCCATGGATTTCGGCGGCTTGCGCGCCCTGGACTCCGTCGACATGGAGGTGCGCGAAGGCGAGATCGTGGCCCTGATCGGCCCCAACGGCGCCGGCAAGACGACCTTCTTCAACTGCATCACCGGCATCTACGCCCCGACCGAAGGCGAGGTCTTCGTCTCGCCGCCGGGCAGGGACCGGATCAATATCCGCCACCGCAAACCCAACCAGGTGACCGGGCTCGGCCTGGCCCGCACCTTCCAGAACATCCGCCTGTTCCCCTCCATGACCGCGCTCGAGAACGTCATGATCGGCCGCCACTGCCGGACCAGGGCTGGCCTGCTCGGCGCCATCGTCCGCGGCCCCGTCACCCGGCGGGAGGAGAAGGGCATCGTCGAGCGCGCCTACAGCCTGCTGGTCAAGGTCGGCCTGGGCAGGTGGGCCAACGAGGTCGCCCGCAACATGCCCTACGGCGCCCAGCGCCGCCTGGAGATCGCCCGGGCCCTGGCCACCGACCCCTTCCTGCTGCTCCTGGACGAGCCGGCCGCGGGCATGAACCCCCAGGAGACCCAGGACCTGAAGGCGCTGGTCACCAGGCTGCGCAAGGAGTTCGAGCTCTCCATCCTGCTCATCGAGCACGACATGAAGATGGTCATGAGCGTTTCCGACCGGGTGGTCGTGGTCGAATACGGCAAGAAGATCGCCGAGGGCACCCCGGCCGAGGTCAGTGCCGATCCCCAAGTCATCAAGGCCTACCTCGGGGAGGAGAGCGATGCTTGAGCTCAGGGCCGTCAACACCTACTACGGCCCGATCCAGGCCCTGCGCGACGTCTCCATCTCCGTGGCCGAGGGCGAGATCATCACCCTCATCGGGGCCAACGGCGCCGGCAAGACCACGACCCTCATGTCCATCTGCGGGGTGGTGCCGCCGCGCTCCGGCGAGATCCTTTTCCAGGGCAGGCCCATCCAGCGCATGGCCCCGAACAACATCGTGGGCCTGGGCATCTGCCAGGTGCCCGAGGGCCGGCTCATCTTCCCGGATCTGACGGTCCTCGAGAACCTGGACATGGGCGCCTTCATGCGCAAGGACAAGTCCGGCATCAAGGCCGACCTGGACTACATCTTCACCCTCTTTCCCATCCTGGCCCAGCGGCGCAGGCAGCAGGGCGGCACGCTCTCGGGCGGCGAGCAGCAGATGCTGGCCATCTCCAGGGCGCTCATGGCAAGGCCGCGGCTTCTTCTCCTGGACGAGCCCTCCCTGGGTCTCGCGCCCCTCATCGTGCAGCAGATTTTCCAGATCATCCGGCAGATCAACGCCAAAAGCAACACGACCATCTTCCTGGTCGAGCAGAACGCCAACCTGGCCCTGAAAGTCGCCCACCGCGGCTACGTCATGGAGAACGGCCGGGTGGTCAAGGCCGATACCAGCGCGACCCTCCTGGCCGACGAGGATGTGAAAAAGGCCTACCTCGGCATGTAGAACAAGGTCCGGTCGGCTCGAAGCCGGCCCGCGGCCGGCCGGGCCGACTGCTCAATACAAACATACGGGTCCCGGCGGCATTCCCGACGGCCACGCGCACGGCGGCGCCGACCCCCAATCGCCGGAGGACAACATGGACGGCAAGATCGGCTACGAGGCATTGACTTTCGACGACGTGCTCCTGGAGCCCTGCTACTCCGAGGTGCTGCCCGACTCGGTGGACGTCTCCACCTATCTCACCCCGGAGATCAAGCTGAACATCCCGCTGGTCTCGGCGGCCATGGACACGGTCACCGAGAGCGCCATGGCCATCGCGCTGGCCCGCCAGGGAGGCCTCGGCATCATCCACAAGAACATGCCCATCGAGGACCAGGTCCGCGAGCTGGCCGTGGTCAAGAAGTCCGAGAGCGGCATGATCCACGATCCCGTTACCATCGAGCCCGACTACACCGTGGGCATGGCTTTGAAGCTCATGGCCGAGTACCGCATCTCCGGCCTGCCGGTGGTCAAAGACGGCGATCTCTGCGGCATCCTGACCAACCGCGACGTGCGCTTCGTGACCGACATGGACACCCGGGTCTCCGAGGTCATGACCTCCGAGAACTTGGTCACCGTGGCCGAGGGCACGAGCCTGGAGGAGGCCAAGAAGCACCTCCACGAGAGCCGCATCGAGAAGCTCCTCGTGGTGGACGCGGCCTATCCGAAAAAGCTGAAGGGGCTCATCACCATCAAGGACATCGAGAAGAAGGGCAAGTATCCGAACTCCTGCAAGGACGGCAAGGGGCGCCTGCGGGTCGGCGGGGCCATCGGCGTCTCCCGCGACATCGAGGACCGCTCCGCGGCGCTCATCGCCGGCGGCACCGACGTGCTCGTGCTCGACTCGGCCCACGGCCACACCAAGAACATCCTCGCCGCCATCCGCCAGGTCAAGGGCAACTTCCCGAACTGCCAGCTGGTGGCCGGCAACGTCGGCACCTACGAGGGCGCCAAGGCCCTGCTCGGCGCCGGCGCCGACGCGGTCAAGATCGGCATCGGCCCCGGCTCCATCTGCACCACGCGTATCGTCGCCGGCTGCGGCGTACCCCAGATCACGGCCATCCTCGAGGCCGCCCGGGCCGTGCGCGAGATGGGCGGCTGCCTGATCGCCGACGGCGGCATCAAGTTCTCCGGCGACGTCGTCAAGGCCCTGGCCGCCGGCGGCGACTCGGTCATGATCGGCTCGCTCTTTGCCGGCACCGAGGAGAGCCCGGGCGAGACCGTGCTCTACCAGGGCCGGACCTACAAGATCTACCGCGGCATGGGCTCCATCGACGCCATGAAGGAGGGCTCCAAGGACCGCTACTTCCAGGAGAAATCCTCCAAGCTCGTGCCCGAGGGCGTGGTCGGCCGGGTGCCTTTCAAGGGGGCCGTGGCCGAGAGCATCTACCAGCTCATCGGGGGCCTGCGCTCCGGCATGGGCTACACCGGCTGCGCCAGCATCAAGGAGATCAAGGAGAAGACCAAGTTCATCCGCATCTCCATGGCCGGCCTGCGCGAGAGCCACGTCCACGACGTGATCATCACCAAGGAGTCCCCCAACTACCGCGTGGAGGCCAACTAGCCGGCGCGGCGTTTCCCAGCCCGGCTTGCCGCCATTGCCGGCATGGGCTAGAAGCATTAGATGCGATCATGACCGGGGCCGCGTGGCGGCCCCAGAAGAGAGAACCATGCTGCATCACGACACCGTCGTCATTCTCGATTTCGGCTCGCAGGTGACCCAGCTCATCGCCCGGCGCGTGCGCGAGGCCGGGGTCTATTCCGAGATCCATCCCTGCACCATTCCCACCGCCGAACTGAAAGCCCTGAACCCCAGGGCCATCATCCTCTCCGGCGGCCCGGCCAGCGTGACCGAGAAGGACGCGCCCGGCATCGACCCGGCCATCTTCGGCTGGGGCCTGCCGGTGCTCGGCATCTGCTACGGCATGCAGCTCATGGCCCACCACCTGGGCGGCAACCTGGTCACCTCCACCGACCGCGAGTACGGCCGGGCCGAACTCGAGCTGGCCGGCCAGTGTCCGCTGTGGGAGAACCTGCCGGACAAGTTCCGCCACCAGGTCTGGATGTCCCACGGCGACCACGTCGGCGCGCCGCCTCCCGGCTTCGAGATCCTCGGCCGGACCGAGAGCCTGGCCGTGGCCGCCATGGGCGACCCGGCGCGCAAGCTGTACGCCGTCCAGTTCCACCCCGAGGTGGCCCACACCGACGACGGCCGGCTGATACTGGCCAACTTCCTGTTCAAGGTGGCCGGCCTGACCCCGGGCTGGACCATGGCCTCCTTCGTCGAGTCCACGCTGGCCGAGCTGCAAGCCAAGGTCGGCGGCGATAGCGTGGTCTGCGGCCTGTCCGGCGGCATCGACTCCACCGTGGCCGCGGTCCTCCTGCACAAGGCCATCGGCAGGCAGCTGCGCTGCATCTTCGTGGACAACGGGCTCTTGCGCATGAACGAGCGCCAGGAGGTCATCGACTACCTCGGCCTGCACTTCGACCTGAACCTGACCGTGGTCGACGCCGCCGAGCTCTTCCTCTCGCGCCTGGCCGGCGTCTCCGACCCCGAGGAGAAGCGCAAGCAGATCGGCTACACCTTCATCGAGGTCTTCGAGGCCGAGGCCAAGAAGGACCCGAAAGTCAAATGGCTGGCCCAGGGCACGCTCTATCCCGACGTCATCGAATCGACCTCGTTCAAGGGGCCGTCCGCGGTCATCAAGAGCCATCACAACGTCGGCGGACTGCCGGAAAAGATGGACCTGAAGCTGGTCGAGCCGCTGCGCGAGCTGTTCAAGGACGAGGTGCGCAAGGTGGCCGCGGAGCTCGGCCTGCCCGATCACATCATCTGGCGTCATCCCTTCCCCGGCCCGGGCCTGGCCATCCGGGTCATTGGCGAGATCACCCCGGAGCGCCTGGAGATCCTGCGCCGGGCCGACCGCATCGTGACCGCGGAGCTGCAGGCCACGGACTGGTACTACAAGGTCTGGCAAGGCTTTGCCGTGCTCCTGCCGCTCAAAACCGTGGGCGTCATGGGCGACGGCCGGACCTACGAGCACGTCATCGCCCTGCGCGTGGTCGACAGCCTGGATGCCATGACCGCCGACTGGACGCGGCTGCCCTCCGAAGTCCTGGCCCGCATCTCCGGCCGCATCATCAACGAGGTCAAGGGCGTCAACCGGGTGGTCTTCGACATCTCCTCCAAGCCCCCGAGCACCATCGAATGGGAATAGCCGCAAGAAAACGCGGCACGGACGGATACACGACATGTTCGGCATCGGTACCACTGAGCTCCTGGTCATCATCGTCGTTGCCCTGCTGGTCATCGGCCCCGAGAAACTGCCCCAGATCATGCGCACCGTGGGCAAGGGCATGGCCGAGTTCAAACGCATGAGCTCCGACGTGAAGAGCACCCTCGAGTCCGAAGTCTCCCGGGCCGAGGAGGAAGAGAAGAAGCGCGTGGCCAAGCGCCAGAAGGAGGCGGCCGCCAAGGCCGAAGCCGCGGCCAAGGCCGAGGCCGAAACCCCGACCGCCGGCGCCGAAACCGCCGCCAAGGAGCCGGCCTCCGGCTCCGCCCCGGACTCGGGGGACAAGGCATGAGCGGCGAGGACAAGAGCGGGCTGCCCCCGGAGCCCGAGGCTGAAACCCCCGCGGTTCCGGAGGATGAGGCCCCGGCAGTCCCCGAGGAACCCACGCCCGCCGCCGGCGAGGCCGACGAGGCTCCCGACGAGGATACCTCCGAGCCCGAGCAGGAGGCCGAGGCCGAAACCGGGGCCATGCCCTTGACCGCCCACCTGCGCGAGCTGCGCTCCCGCCTGCTGCGGGCCGTGGTCGCCGCCTTCGTCGGTTTTCTCATCTGCTACCCATTCGCCGAGCAGATCTTCAATGTTCTCATGGAGCCCATGGTCCGGGTCCTGGAGAACTCCAACTTCATCTATACCTACCCGGCCGAGGCCTTCTTCACCTACATGAAGGTCTCCTTCGTCGCCGGCATCTTCCTGACCAGCCCCTACATCTTCTACCAGCTCTGGCAGTTCGTCGCCCCCGGGCTCTACGAACACGAACGCAAGCTCCTGATTCCCATCGCCGTCCTCTCGGCCGTCTTCTTCACCTCCGGCGCCTGCTTCGGCTACTTCATCGTCTTCCCCGTCGGCTTCGAGTTCTTCGCCAGCTACTCCAGCGAAACCATCGTCTTCATGCCCAAGCTCGACGAATACCTGAGCTTCTGCCTGAAGCTCCTGTTCGCTTTCGGGCTCATCTTCGAGATGCCGCTCTTCGTCCTCTTCCTTGCCCGCCTGGGCATAGTCACGGCCGCGGGCATGCGCCGGGTGCGCAAATGGGCCATCCTCGGCAACTTCGTCGTCGCCGCCATCCTCACCCCGCCCGACGTGGTCTCCCAGTGCCTCATGGCCGCACCGCTGCTCATCCTCTACGAAGTGAGCGTCATCGTGGCCAGGATCTTCGGCAAGAATAAACCCGCGCCCGAGCCCGAGGAAACCGACGAGGCCGACGAGACGGCCACGGGAACCTAGGCCGGGGCAGGCCTCCGGCGGCCAAGGGGCTTTGCCCCCTGGACCCCCACCAGGAGGGAATGCTTCCCTCCTGGACCTCCCCGGCTTTACCGTGCTGCAGGCCGGTNNACACCGGCCTGCAGCACGGTAAAGCTAGGGGGTCAAGGGGGGATTATCCCCCCTTGCGGGATGCAGGGGCAGCGCCCCTGCCCGCCGGAGGCCTGCGCCGACCACTGGTCTTTCAGGCATAAAACCGTTTGCGGTTGGAGTAAAACGGGGTATAGCCATGAGTATGCAGGAGCTTACGCCAGGGATGCCGCCGCGCGCGGCCGTGGTGCAGCGGACCACCAGGGAGACGGACATCAGCCTGCGTCTGGGCCTCGACGGGGCGGGTCGGGCCGAGGTCGCCACCGGGTACGGTTTTGCAGACCACATGCTGACGCTCTTGGCCTTCTGGGCCGGGTTCGATCTCACGCTGTCCTGTCGCGGCGATCTGGCCGTGGATGCGCACCATTCGCTGGAGGACGTGGGGCTGTGCCTGGGCCAGGCTCTGGCCGAGGCGTTGGGCGACAAGGCCGGCATCGAGCGCACGGCGTTCGCCAAGGTGCCCATGGACGAGGCCTTGGCCGAGGCCGTGGTCGATCTGTCCGGCCGGGCCTTCCTGGTCTACCGCGAGAGCGGCCTGCCGCCGGTGATCGCCGGCGAGGAGAAGGACCTCTGGCGCGAGTTCTTCAAGTCCTTTGCCCAGCGCGCGGGGATGAACCTGCATCTCGACCTGGTCTACGGGACCAACGGCCACCACATGCTCGAGGCGGCCTTCAAGGCCTTGGGCCTGGCCTTGCGCCGGGCCGTGGCCAGATCCCGCCAGGGCGTCACCTCGACCAAGGGGAGCCTCGACTGATGCGCGTGAATCGTCTTCTTCCGGCACTCGTCTGCCTCGTCGCGCTGGCCGCGGCCTGCGCTCCCGGCCCCAAGGCCCGGCCGCCGCTCGAATCCCAGGTCAGTCTGGCCGTGGCCGGCTTCACCAATCCGCAGCACAACTGGGAGCTGGTCGTCGGCTGCCTGCCCGAGCAGTGCAACGTGGTCCAGCCCGAAAACCTGGAACATCTGGACGCCGTGCTGACCGAGGAGCTGATCGCGGCCAAGCGGTCCTATCTGCCCCTGTCGGTCACCCGGCAGTGCAAGGAGATCGTGCTGCGCGAGGAGGGCTCGGCCCGGACCGCGCCCGATGCGGCGATGTCCTACTGGATCAAGGTCGGCCGGTGCATCCCGGCGGACTACCTGCTCCTGCCCCAGCTCATCTACTACCAGGACCGGGTCGGCGGCAGCCTCGGCGTGGAGAAGCCGGCCAGCGTCACGGTCTATTTCTACCTCATCGACGCGAAGAATCAGACCGTGGCCGGCAAGTACTACTACGACGAAACCCAGAAGTCCCTGAGCCAGAACCTGCTCGACGCCGACAAATTCTTCGCCCGGGGCGGCAAGTGGGTCACCGCCGACGACCTGGTGCGCGAGGCCGTGCGCGCGGCGCTGAAGGAATTCAGGCTGTGATCCTGTATCCGGCCATCGACCTGAAGGGCGGGGCCTGCGTCCGCTTGAGGCAGGGCGAGAAGGACGCGGTCACGGTCTACGGCTCCGATCCCGTGGCCATGGCCCGGCATTGGGTCGCGCTCGGGGCCGAGGCCCTGCACGTGGTGGACCTGGACGGGGCCTTCGACGGCAAGCCGAAGAATTTCGAGCTGGTGAAAAACATCTGCGCCGAGGTCGGCGTGCCGGTGCAGCTCGGCGGCGGCATCCGCGATCTGGCCACGGCCGAGAGCTATATCCAGGCCGGGGTGGCCCGCGTGCTCATCGGCACCATGGCCCTGGAGGCGCCGGACACCTTCGCCGCGCTCTGCCGGGCCTGCCCGGGCAAGGTCGGCGTGTCGCTCGACGCCCGCGACGGCCGGCTGAAGACCAAGGGCTGGGTGGCCGATTCCGGGCTGACCGTGGCCGACGTGCTGCCGCGTCTGATTGCGGACGGCGCGGCCTTCCTGGTCTACACCGACATCTCCCGCGACGGCATGCAGAGCGGGGTGAACGTCCCGGCGCTCGAGGCCCTGTGCCGGGCCACCAGCCTGCCGGTGCTGGCCGCCGGCGGGGTGACCAGTCTCGACGACCTGAAAGTTCTGGCTCCGCTCGCCCCCCTGGGGCTGGCCGGGGTCATCACCGGCCGGGCCATCTACGAAGGCAGCCTCGATTTCGCCGCCGCCGTGGCCTGGCTCAAATCCGCGAAAAAGGAGACGGCAGCATGAGGACCATCAGCGTCAAAGGCATGTCCTGCCCGCATTGCGTGAAGTCCGTGACCCAGGCCCTGGAGAAGATCGAGGGCGTTTCGCAGGTCAAGGTCGACCTGGCCACGGGCAAGGCGAGCTTCGAGGAGGCCAAACCCGTTCCGGCCGAGGTCCTCAAGCAGGCCATCACCAAGATCGGTTTCGAGGTCGAAGTCTAACCCGTTTCCGAGGGTCGCGGCTGCGCCAGGCCCTCGCCGCCGGCCATGTCTTCGACCTCTTCCGATCCCGACCGCTCCGGTCCCGGAGCCGAGCCGCCTCGGGCTGGCGCGCTGCGCATCCTGGTCGTCGACGACCAGGCCCTGAACTGCGAGCTGACGCGCATCTCGCTCGCCGGCCGCGGCCACAGCGTGGCCATCGCCGGCAACGGCGCCGAGGCTCTCTCCATCCTGAAGGACCAGGCTTTCGACCTGATCGTCATGGACGTGATGATGCCGGTCATGGACGGCCTGGAAGCCACCCGGCTGATCCGCGAGTCCACGGACCTGGCCGTGCCGCCCGGCGTGCCGATCATCGCCATGACCGCCCACGCCCTGAAGGGCGATCACGAGCGCTTCCTGGCCGCGGGCATGGACGCCTACCTGGCCAAGCCCGTGGAGCTCGCGGCCCTGCACCGGACCATATTCAGCGTCGTCCCGGTCGCGGCGGGGAAGGGCGCCAGGTCCGCGCCACAGGCCGCGTCTCCGGTCCCGCCCGGGCCGCCGGCCGCCGGCCGGGAACGGGCGATCGAGCTGCTCGGCGGCGATCACGCGCTGCTCGCCCGCATGGAGCTCATCTACCTGCGCGACACGGGCGCCGACCTGCAGGCACTGGCCGCGGCCGTGGCCGCCGGCGACCTGGATTCGGCCCGGCGCCTGGCCCATCAGCTGAAGGGCACCTCGGCGACCATCGGCGCGGACCATGCCTCCCGCCTGGCCCGGGAGACCGAGGCCGCGGCCAAGGCCGGCGAAGGGGGCCTCCTCGCCGCCCGCGCTGCCGAGCTCGCGGGCGTGGTCCGGCGCGTGCTCGACGGAATCGTTGAAGCCTTTGCCAAGACCGGCTATTCTCGGACCTGAACTTCCCCGCTGCACTCCGGCCTTGAACTCTTGGAGGATGCGCCATGAAGACCATCCTGGTGGCCGACGACGCGGCCATGATCCGCGAGCTGCTCAAAGCCGCCCTGGCGCCGGCCGGCTATCGCGTGCTGACCGCCCCCGACGGCGAGGAGGCCCTGGCGATCTTCCGCGCCCAACCCGTGGACCTGTCCATCATCGACGTCTTCCTGCCCAAACGCGACGGCCTGTCGGTCATCGCCGAGATGAACCGTGCCGACCGGGGCCACAAGATCATCGCCATCAGCGGCGGCGAGGGCCTGAGCCCCACCACCGCCCTGGAGCTGGCCGAGCAGTATGCCGTGGCCGAGACCTTCACCAAGCCCCTGGACGTGCCCAGGCTGGTGCAGGCGGTGAAGCGGCTGGCGGGGGAGTAGAGGAGAGAAAGACCGGGGGAGGCGGGGAACCCTTTTGGTCAAAGCTCTTTTCTCAAATGTTGTT
>DIXN01000068.1 GCA_002428705.1 Desulfovibrio sp. UBA6079 | reverse complement strand
AATGTCGACAGGCCCTAAGCCCCTGGACCCCGCAAGGGGGATGATCCCCCTTGACCCCACAGCCTGAAAATCGAAGTCCCTCGCCGCAAAGAACGGCGAGGGACTTCGATTTTCAGTTTGGGTGACGCAGGAGGGTCATGCCCCTACCATGAGGGCCGTGGACCAAGCCGCTGAGAATCAAAAAAAGACAGCCAACGAGGGTAAAGAGAGTTCGGACCGGCGCGGATGTTCGGTCGAGGAGCCGCGCGCCCTGCCCGAGCCGGCACAGTCTTCACCTCGTGGCGGCTTTGATTTTCTGCACACCGGGGTCACGTCCATTGCGAGGGGGCATGATCCGCCCTTTGTCACCCGGGGTCCAGGGGCGGCGCCCCTGCCCGCCGGAGGCCATTCCAGTTACTCCAGCACGGACTCGGCGGGCCGGGGGCACCAGGCGTCGGGCGAGGGGCCGAAGTGCTTCTCGGCCTCGGTGTAGCCCAGGTTGAAGGCCTTGACGTTCAGCTTGGCGATCTTGGCCGGCAGGGACTCCTCCAGCGCCTTGCGCATGACCGCGCGCTGGGCAAACGGCAGGTAGTAGCAGACGGCGCCGAGGACCACGGCGTTCATGGCCTGGGGGACCTTGATCTTCTCCGCGGCCAGGGTGGTGAAGGGCAGCCCCAGGTAGATGTTGCTCGGCGGCTGGGTGACCAGGGTGGTGTCGATGAGCAGCGCGCCGTGGGGCTTGATGAAGCGGTAGTACTTGTAGCAGGCTTCCTGGCTCAGGGCCACGAGCAGATCCACGGTCTCGGTCTTGGGGTAGCTGATGGGTTCGCTGGAGACCACCAGGTCGGCCCGGCTCGCGCCGCCGCGGGCCTCGGGGCCGTAGCTCTGGGTCTGGCTCACGTAGTAGCCATGGCCGATGGCCAGGCCGTAGCCCAGGATGCGGCCCAGGGTGATGATGCCCTGGCCGCCGGTGCCGGACAGGCGGATCTCGAAGCGCGCGAGCTGGCAATCGGGGATCATCGGGGCTGCTCCTTGGCCGCGAGGTCGTCGCGCAGGTTGCCGTAGAGCACCTCCAGTCCCGGCTCCTGGCCGGCCAGGAAGGTGCCGATGGGCAGGCGTTTGGCCTTCTCCTCGGGAGGCAGCTGCTCCCAGGATTCGAGCGGGCTCGTTTCGGTCTTCAGCCATTTGAACATGTCCACGGCCGACTTGAACTTGTTCTTGCGGCCGTACTGGGTGAAGCAGGGGGACATGATCTCGACCAGGTTGAAGCCCGGGCGGCTGACGGCCTCGGCGATCAACCGGTCGAGCATGTTGACGTGGAAGACCGTGCCCCGGGAGACGCCGTTGGCTCCGGCGGCCGAGGCCAGCTTGACCAGGTCGAAGGATTTCTCCAGGTGCCCGAAGGGCGCGGTCTGGGACACGGCGCCTTTGGGCGTGGTGGCCGAGCTCTGGCCGCCGGTCATGCCGTAGATGGAGTTGTTGAGCACGAGGGCGGTCACGCCGATGTTGCGCCGGGCGGCGTGGATGAGATGGTTGCCGCCGATGGAGAAGGCGTCGCCGTCGCCCATGAGCGCGATGACTTTGAGATCGGGATTGGCCATCTTGATGCCCGTGGCGAAGGTCAGGGCCCGGCCGTGGGTGGTGTGCACGGTGTTGAAGTCCACGTAGACCGCGATGCGCCCGGAGCAGCCGATGCCGGCCACGAGCACGACCTCGTCCTTGCTTAGGGCCAGCTCGTGGACGCTCCTGATGAGCGAGCCGAGCACGATGCCGTGGCCGCAGCCCGGGCAGAAGACGTGGGGGAACTTCTTGTTGTGCCGCAGATACTGGTGGATGAGCTCGGTCACGTCGGACATGGCTTAGCCTTGGGTGATGGCTTTCAGGATCTGGGACGGGGTGATGATCTGGCCGTCGATGCGGTTCAGCGTTCTTATGTGGGTCAGGCTCGCGGCCACGCGTTTCACCTCGCGCGACATCTGGCCCATGTTCATCTCGGGCACGATGAGCGTCTTGCAGGAGCGCGCCAGGCGCTCGACGAAGGGCCGGGGGAAGGGGAAGAGAGTTTTCAGCTTGAGGAGTCCCGCGTTCACGCCGGCCTCGCGGGCCTGGGCCACGGCCAGCTCGGCCGAGCGGGCCACGGAGCCGTAGGCCACGACCCCGACCTCGGCATCCGTGGTCAGGTATTCGTCCACGAGCATGATGTCGGTGTAGAACTGGTCGATCTTGCGGAACAGGCGCTCGATCAGGGCCTTGATTTCGTCGGGCTGCTGGGTGGGGAAGCCCATGACGTCGTGGGTCAGCCCGGTCACGTGGTAGCGGTAGCCCGAGCCCAGGGGGGGCATGGAGGGCACGCCGCGCATGGTGTCCTCGAAGGGCTTGTACCATTCCGGCGGCATGGACGGCACCACGCGGTTGAATATCTCGTGCTCGCCGGGCAGGGGCAGCTCGATCTTCTCCCGGGTGTGGGCGGTGATCTCGTCCAGGAGCAGGATGACCGGGCTTCGGTACTTTTCGGCGAAGTTGAAGGCGGTCACGGTCATCTCCAGGCATTCCTGGACCGAGGCCGCGGACAGGACGATGATCGGGTGGTCGCCGTGGGTGCCCCATCTGGCCTGCTGCACGTCGCCCTGGGCCGGGCTGGTGGGTAGCCCCGTGGAGGGGCCGCCGCGCATGACGTTGACGATGACCAGCGGCACCTCGGTCATGCAGGCGTAGCCCAGGTGCTCCTGCATCAGGGAGAAGCCAGGCCCCGAGGTCGCGGTCATGACCTTGCGGCCGGCCAGCGATGCGCCGATGATCGCGCCCATGGAGGCGATCTCGTCCTCCATCTGGATGAAGACGCCGGTTTCGGAGCGGGGCAGGCGGCGGGCCATCTCCTCCATGATCTCGCTCGAGGGCGTGATCGGGTAGCCGGCGAAGAAGGTGCAGCCGGCGAGGAGCGCGCCCTCGACCACGGCCTCGTTGCCCTGGGCGAAGAGGACCTGTTTTTTCGTCTTGCGCGGCGTGGCCATGACTAGACCCCGTTCTCGAGTTCGGGTGGCAGGCGTTTCTTGCGGCCCCGGGGGACCACGGAGATGGCGAAGTCCGGGCAGTGGCGTTCGCAAAAGCCGCAGTTGATGCATTCCTCGGGGTGGGCCACCCTGGCCTTGCCCGCGGCGTCGAGCTCGAGGACCTTGGCCGGGCAGAAGGCCACGCAGATGCCGCAGCCCTTGCACCAGTCGGGATAGATGGTGATGATCGTCTGGCCCTTGCTTTTCTTCGACATGGCGTCACAAGACGGCGTGCAGGCCGATTGGCTGACGTTGGGACCCGGTCGGGCTGTAAACGGTGAATGTAAGCGGATTTACCGCAGCGACCGACAAATCGCAACCGGTTTCGGAGGGAAAGGGGGCTGTTTTTCAGGGATATGCCCTGTTTAGCCGAAAGAGCTTCGGTTTTCTTGACAATTTCGATATATCGGTTACAAAACCCCCTTGCCTTTCCCGGCCGATTCATCAAAGATCGTCAATCGCGGCGCCCGCGCCACCCTTGTCCGCGCTGCGCGCAGCAGTGGTCGGGTCTTGGGGCCGCTTGCCGGTAGTGTGGAGACGAAAACGCATGGCCATGATCGAGATCCGCTCGCTGAACAAGTGGTTCGGCGATTTCCAGGTCCTCAAGAACGTGAACCAGTCCGTGGAAAAGGGCGAGGTGCTGGTCATCTGCGGGCCGTCGGGCTCGGGCAAGTCGACCTTCATCCGTTGCATCAACCGCCTGGAGGACTTCCAGCAGGGCGCGATCCAGCTCGAGGGCAAGGACATCAAGAGCCCGGAGATGAACGTCAACACCCTGCGCACCGAGATCGGCATCGTCTTCCAGCAGTTCAACCTCTATCCGCACCTGACGGTATTGAAGAACGTCACCTTGGCTCCGATCAAGGTCAAGAAGGTCCGCCGCGAGGAGGCCGAGACCACGGCCCTGCAGCTCCTCGACCGGGTCGGCATCCACGACCAGGCGCTCAAGTATCCGGCCGAGCTCTCCGGCGGCCAGCAGCAGCGCGTGGCCATCGCCCGGGCGCTGGCCATGCGGCCCAAGGTCATGCTCTTCGACGAGCCGACCAGCGCGCTCGACCCGGAGATGATCAACGAAGTCCTGAACGTCATGAAGGACCTGGCCCGCGACGGCATGACCATGCTCTGCGTGACCCATGAGATGGGCTTTGCCCGCGAGGTCGCCGACCGCATCATCTTCATGGACGGCGGCGAGATCCTCGAGGAGGCCCCGCCCAGCGAGTTCTTCAAGAACCCGCGCCACGAACGGACCCGGGCGTTCCTGAAGGAAATCCTCTAGGCTTTCCCGGCGGAACGCTTGCCCAGAAACTTCAACTGCGGAGGAGGAAAAGCATGCGCAAACTGTCTTTGCTGCTGATCGTGTCCCTGCTTCTGTCCCTTGGCGCAGGGGTGGCCCAGGCCGGCAAGATCGACGACATCAAGGCCCGCGGCACGCTGGTCTGCGGCGTGAAGGACTCCCAGGTGCCCTTCGGTTACGTCGACGAGCAGACCAAGCAGATCGTCGGCTTCGAGCCCGACATCTGCGCCTACATCGCCGGCAAGCTGGGCGTGAAGATCGAGCTCAAACCCGTGACCTCCTCCACCCGCATCCCGCTCCTGCAGCAGGGCTCCGTGGACCTCGTGGCCGCGACCATGACCCACAAGCTGGAGCGCGACGACGTCATCGACTTCTCCATCACCTACTTCCCGGCGGTGCAGAAGCTCCTGGTCAAAAAGGGCACGGTCAAGGCCCTGGCCGACCTGGCCGGCAAGAAGGTCGGCTCGGTCAAGGGCTCGACCTCGGAGAAGAACGTCAAGACCGCCCAGCCCGCCTGCGAGGTCGTGTCCTTCGAGACCTACCCCGAGGCCTTCCTGGCCCTGAAGCAGGGCAAGGTCGTGGCCGTGACCACCGACGCCCCGATCCTGGTGGGCCTCAAATACTCCGACGAGAATCCCGACAACTGGGAGATCGTCGGCGAGGACATCGCCGCCGAGCCCTACGGTCTGGGCCTGGCCGAGAACGATTCCGACTACCGCGACTTCATCAACAAGACGCTGATGGAGATGTGGAACTCGGGCGACTACAAGAAGCTCTACGACAAGTGGTTCGGCCCCAACACCAAGTTCTACATTCCCCTCGAGTGGAAGATGGAGATCTGGCCGTAGGCCGGACCAAGCCGTCATCCAGGCGGGAACGATCGACCGGGGGCCGGCGCGCCGGCCCCCTTCCATGAAGCCCGGGACGAAAAAGCGCAGCACGACGTGAACTACCAATTCAACTGGAAGCTCGTACTGACCGGCGAGTACGGCCAATGGCTGCTCGACGGCCTCTCGGTCACGCTGCAGATCTCGGCCATGTCCATCGTCTTCTCGCTTCTCCTGGGGACGATCGTCACCGTCCTGCGCCTGACCCGGGTGAAACCCCTCGAATGGCTGTCCTTGGCCTACACCGAGTTCTTCCGCAACACGCCGCTCGTGGTCCAGATCTTCTTCTGGTACTTCGGCTCGGACCCCTTCCTGCCCGGCTTCTTCAAGGAATGGCTCTACCAGCAGAACATCGAGTTCGCCGCCGGGGTCATCGCGCTGACCGTCTACACCTCGGCCTTCATCGCCGAGGAGATACGCGCCGGCATTCTGTCAATCCCCAAGACCCAGCTCGAGGCCTCCCGGGCCTCGGGGCTGTCGTTTTTGCAGGCCATGGGCTACGTCATCCTGCCCCAGGCCTTCCGCATCATCGTGCCGCCGCTCATTTCCCAGTTCCTGAACCTGATCAAGAACTCCTCCATGGTCATGACCATCGGCGTGGCCGAGCTGACCTACATGGCCCGGCAGATCGAGGCCCACACCTTCCACGGCTTCGAGGCCTTCACCGCCTCCACGGTCATCTACATCTGCATCTCCCTCGTCGTCTCCTTCGCGATCACCCTCTACGACAAGCATTTCCTGCGCCGGGTGCGCTACTAGGGAGCCGGCATGCACTGGGACGTCGTCTACAACAACCTGGACTACTTCCTCTGGGGCGCCTTCCCCAAGGGGCCGCTGGGCGGCCTGGCCATGTCCATCGTGCTCGCGCTGCTCGGCATCTTCGGCGCCTTCTGGATCGGCCTGGCCGCCGGGCTCATGCGTCTGTCCAGGAACGGCTTCGTGCGCTGGCCGGCCACCGTCTACATCGAGGTCGTGCGCGGCACGCCGCTCCTCATGCTCATCTTCTGGTTCTACTTCCTCGCGCCCATCCTCTTCGGCCACACCCTGCCCGCGGCCGAGAGCGCGCTTACCAGCTTCATCGTCTTCACCGGGGCCTACGTGGCCGAGATCGTGCGCGCCGGGGTCCTCTCCCTGCCCCGCGGCCAGATGGAGGCCGCCCGCGGCTCCGGGCTGTCCCACGTCCAGGCCATGAGCCACGTCATCCTGCCCCAGTCGCTACGCAACATGATCCCGTCCTTCGTCAACCAGTTCGTGAGCCTGACCAAGGACACTTCGCTGGCCTACATCATCGGCGTGGACGAGCTCATGCGCAACGCAACGCAGGTCAACAACCGGACCTACAACGCGCCCACCGAGATATTCATCACCGTGGCCGTGCTCTACTTCATCGTCTGTTTCGCCCTGACCTCGTTCTCCCGGCGCCTGGAGAAGCACATCATGCGCTACCAGGCGCGCAACCGGTAGCAGGCCGTTGAAAAACCGCCATCTGCTTCGTTGCTTCGAAAAGTTCAAACTCTTGCGTAGATCCACTACGCGGCGAGCTTGAATTTTTCTTGCGCCTTGCAGCTGACGATTTTTGAACGGCCTGCGAAGAACCTTTCAACACGCTGCTAGCAGCGGTCGAGCAGTGCGGGCGGCCGGCCGCCTCCATCATACAATTTCCGCTTGCCATTTCCCGGGCTTTCGCCCAAATGATGGGCATGACCACGCCCCCGACGCAACGATCAGCCTACCCGTCCCTTCCTCTTCCCCTCCTGGCCCTCTTTCTTGCCCTGCTCCTGGCCGTCCCCGCCCGGGCGGGCGAGGCTCCGGCCGCCGCCAAGCCCCCCGAGGCTCCGGCGCCGGTCCCCGATGAGCCCAAGGACACCGCCGCGACCACCCGCCACAGCCTGAAGCTCGCGGGCAAAAGCCTCGATTATGCGGCCACCGCCGGCTTCATGAGCGTGAAGCTCGAGGAGGGCAAAACCTCGGCGCGCATCTTCTCCGTGGCTTACGAGGCGCCTGCGTCCGCCGGGCAGAGCCGGCCGGTGACTTTTGCCTTCAACGGCGGGCCGGGCTCGGCCAGCCTCTGGCTGCACCTGGGTGCGCTCGGCCCCAGGCGTGTGGCGCTCGACGACGACGGCACGGCCGGACCGCCGCCGCCGCATCTGGTGGACAACGCCGAAACCTGGCTGGCCTTCACCGACCTGGTCTTCGTCGACCCGGTGGGCACGGGATTCTCCCGGGCCATCCCGGCCAAGGAGGGCGAGGGGCCGGATGCCAAGCCCTTCTGGGGCGTGGCCCAGGATCTGGATTCCGTGGGCGAGTTCATCCGCCTCTGGCTCACCCGCCACGGCCGCTGGGGCTCGCCGGTGTATCTCGCCGGGGAGAGCTACGGCACGCTGCGCGCCGCCGGGCTGGCCGCGCACCTCTTCGAGCGCTACGGCCTGGCCGTGAGCGGCCTGGTCCTCGTCTCGCCGGTGCTCGACTACGCCACCGTGGCCCCCAGCCTGGGCAACGACCTGCCCTACGTGCTCCTGCTGCCGTCCTA
The DNA here is from genome assembly GCA_002428705.1 of Desulfovibrio sp. UBA6079. Classification (GTDB taxonomy): domain Bacteria; phylum Desulfobacterota; class Desulfovibrionia; order Desulfovibrionales; family Desulfovibrionaceae; genus UBA6079. Next base: position 25,184 of record DIXN01000068.1, on the reverse strand, counting down.
CGCCGCCGCGGCCCGCTTCCACGGCCGGCTGGCGCCCGAGCTCATGGCCAGGGACCTGCCCGGACTGCTGGCCGAGGCCGAGGCCTTCGCCCGCACCGACTATCTGTTGGCCCTGTCCCGCGGCGACGGCCTCAGTCCGGAGGAGGACGCGGCCCTGAACGCGCGAGTGGCCGCCTTCACCGGCTTGGCGCCGGAGGTGGTGGCGCGCTTTGATGCCCGCATCCCGGTAACAGTCTTCTCCCGCGAACTGCTGGCCGACAAGCGCCTGGTCGTCGGGCGCATGGACGCGACCGTGGCCGGGCCGCCGGTTACGCCCGACGGCTGGGACGGCTACGACCCTTCGCTCGATCCGCTGCTCGCGCCCTTTGCCGGGGCATTCAACGCCTACGTCAAGACCGAGCTCGGCTTCGACTCAGACCTGGTCTACGAGCCCTTGAACCCAAAGGTCCTGGCCGACTGGGACTTCTCCTCCGGGGTGAGTGGCGGCCAGGGCTACGTGGACACCTCAGCCGAGCTGCGCACGGCCCTGGTGGTCAACCCGGCGCTTAAGGTCCTCGTGGCCTGCGGGCGTTTCGATCTGGCCACGCCCTACCTCGGCATCCTGCACTCCGTGGCCCACATGCGCCTGCCGCTCGAGATGCGGGGCAATGTTTTGGTCCGCTACTATCCGGCCGGGCACATGCTCTACACCCATCCCGAGGCGCGCCGGCAGCTGTTGGCCGACACCGCGGCCTTCTACGCCGCGAGGCAGGGAGAGGAGAAACCCTAGAGGCTGATGATGCCGGGTATCTCGGCCGCGGCCTGGTAGATGGAGATGACCGTGCCGGAGTCGGCGGCGTCCACGTGGGCGGTCAGCCCGACGTAGGTGCCGTAGCGCGAGGGCCGCACGCTGACCTCGCAGCCGGAGAATATCTCGTGCAGCCGGCCTACGGCCTCGCGCTTGACGATGAATTTGAAGATGAAGGTGCTCGGCCAGGTTTCGCAGGCGTCGAGCGTTTCCTTCAGGCTGGCCAGGGACGGGCGCACGGTCGGGGTGGTTGGCTGGTCGTTCATGCGACAAAGATAAGATTCTGCCGCGCCCGGCGGAAGGGGCGTAGCGTGGAAAGATGTTCGGGCCTGTGCTATACAGCTGGCTCAGACCGTCCCTACAGTGCGCAACCGCCGCGATTGGACGCGGAAAACCACAAGGAGAAGCGAACATGACCAAGGACAGGCTGGTCAGGCAGATGAAGGAGCAGGCGGAGCTGCCGAGCATGGCTGCGGCGGAGCAGGTCTACGAGGCCATCGTCGAGTCCGTGGCCGAGGCACTGGCCGGCGGCGAGGAGGTGGGCATCCGCGGCTTCGGCACCTTCAGTGTGGTTTCGCGGGCCGAGCGCACGGGGCGCAACCCGCGCACCGGCGAGATCATGACCATCCCCGGGGGCCGCAAGGTCAAGTTCGCGCCCGGCAGCGAGCTGAAAAGCGCGACCGCGGTCCTGGCCGGGGGCTCGGGGGCCGAGTGGCTGAAGGGCAAGGAGTACTTTCGCGGCATGGAGCGCCAGCTCGAGGATCTGAAGGAGAAACTGGAAGACTACCGCGCCAAGTCCGAGACCCTGGGCAACGATGCCAAGGCGCTCTACAAGGAGAACGCCAAGCGGCTGTCCGAAGTCATGGAGGAGGTCCGCTACAAGTTCACGTTGCTCAAATCCGGCAGCGGCGGCGCGATCGAGGAGCTGAAGAAGGGCGCCGACGGCGCTTTTGCCGAGCTGAAGGCGGCATTCCAGCGGGCCTGGGGCAAGTTCTAGCGTCGAGTTCGGCCGGTACAGGCCGACAGGGCGCGACCTGCGGCCCGAAGGCTCGGCCTTCGCGGCCGGGGAGCCGCGCTTTGCCTGCGCCTTGACCGGCGCAGTCGCGGAACGTACAGCCTCGTCAATACAGCAGCGTGCGGCCGGGCAGCCGGCCGGAAGGAGAGGGCATGAAAAACCTGAAGGGTTCGCAGACCGAGAGGAACATCCTGACCGCGTTCGCCGGCGAATCGCAGGCGCGCAACCGCTACAGCTACTTCGCCGGCAAGGCCAAGGGCGAGGGCTATGAGCAGATTTCCTTCATCTTCAACGAGACCGCCGACCAGGAGAAGGAGCACGCCAAGCGCCTGTTCAAGCTCCTGGAGGGCGGCGAGGTGACCATCACCGCCGGCTTTCCGGCCGGAACCATCGGCGCGACCGTGGACAACCTGAAAGCCGCGGCCGAGGGCGAGCATTACGAGACGACCATCATGTACCCGGAGTTTGCCAGGACCGCCGACGAGGAGGGCTTCGAGGCCATCGCCGCGATCTTCAGGAATATCGCCAAGGCCGAGTGGTTTCACGAGAAGCGCTACCTGGCTCTGGCCGAGAACATCGGCTCCGGCCGGGTCTTCAAGCGCGAAACAAAGGTGCCCTGGCGCTGCCGCAACTGCGGGTTCATCCACGAGGGCACCGAGCCTCCCGGACGCTGCCCGGCCTGCGACCATCCCCAGGCCTTCTTCGAGCTTCTGGCCGAGAACTGGTAGGCCGGCTACCCTTCCTTAAGTCCTGGGCCGGAGGGCGGTCAGGCCCCAGCGCCCGGCCTCCGGCCCCTCGGGCAGCTCCCAGACCGCGCGGTGCAGGGTGACCAGGCGCGCCGGGTCGTGCAGCAGCATGCGCTTCTCCTTCAGGCTCAAGGCCTGCGGGCCCTGGTGCAGGGCTTTGTCCGCGAGCGCCGCGAGTTCGGCCTCGATCTCGGGGCTGACCGTGCGCTCGGCCCGGGCGAAGGTCAGGTGCAGGGCGTTGACCACCGGATCGACCACGACCCGGGCAAACCCCCGGGTCACATGGACTGCCCTGGACTCCTCGGACCCGCGCACCAGCGCCTCCACCCGGCGCAGGATGGCCGGCGTCTCGACCTCCTCGGGGATGAGGAACAGCCCCAGCCTGGCGAAGAACCGGCCGACTCCGGGCCTGCTGGTGAAGACCGAGACCGGCACCGCGAGGAAGAGCGCGATCAGGATGGGTGTGAGCCACCAGAAGAAGGCCCGGTTGAGGACGTAGACGCCGAGCCCCCAGACGATCCCGAGAGCCATGCCGCTGCCGTGGAAGCGCAGGGCGTCGCGCCAGGAGGTGCCGACGTCTTTGCGTTCCTGGCCGGCCCAGGTGACCTGCTGGCCGAGCAGGGTGACGAACACGAACTTGGCGTGGAAGAGCATGCGCACCGGGGCGAGCAGGGTGGAGAGGATGACCTCGAGGAAGATGGATAGGCTAAGGCGGAAAAAGCCCCCGAAGCGGCGTGAGCGGCGTTCCTTGACGGTGATGAGAAAGAGGCTCGCGAGTTTCGGCAGGAAGAGGATGACCGCGGTGGAGGCCAAGAGGATGATGGCCCAGCCCGGGTTCCAGACCGGCCAGTCGGGGAAGAGCGAGCGCTCGGCCGGGAAGTAGACCGGTTCGCGCAGGGCCTCGTAGATGGCCTCGGTCGTGGACAGGATGAGGAACAGGAACCACAGCAGGGCCGACATGTAGGCCATGGCACCGTTCAGGAAGAGCGCCCGGTGGGCGGGAAAGAGCCCCTGGGTGGTGACCAGGCGCAGGTGCTGCATGTTGCCCTGGCACCAGCGCCGGTCGCGGGTCAGCTCGTCGAGCAGCGTGGGCGGCATCTCCTCGTAGCTGCCGGGCAGGCCGTAGGCCAGCCAGACGCCGTAGCCGGCCCGGCGCATGAGCGCGGCCTCCACAAAGTCGTGGCTCATGATGTCCCCGCCCAGCGGCGGCTTGCCCGGCAGGCGGGCGAGCGCGCAGTGCTCCATGAAGGGCGCAACCCGGATCATGGCGTTGTGGCCCCAGTACTGGGCGTCGCCGAGCTGCCAGTAGTGCAGCCCGGCGGCGAACATCGGACCGTAGACCCGGTTGGCGAACTGCTGCGCCCGGGCAATGAGCGTCTGGCGGCCGCTGGCCACCGGCGCGGTCTGAAGGATGCCGATCTTGGGCTTGAGTTGCATGATCCTGGCCATGGCCGCAAGCGTCTCGCCGGTCATGACGCTGTCGGCGTCGAAGACCACCATGCACTCGTAGTTCTTGCCCCAGCGGCGGCAGAAGTCGGCCACGTTGCCGCTCTTGCGCTTGATGTTGTTCTTGCGGTTGCGGTAGAAGATCCGCCCCCGGCCGTTCGCCGCCCGGCAGAAGTCGGCCCAGGCCGCCTCCTCCTCGACGATGACGTCGGGGCTGCGCGTGTCGGACAGGATGTAGAAGTCGAAATGGGCGAGGTGCCCGGTGGCGGCCAGCGATTCGTAGGTCGCGCGCAGCCCGGCCATGACCCGGGTCACGTCCTCGTTGTAGATGGGCATGAGGATGGCCGTGCGCATGGCCAGCGGCAGCTCCTCCTGGCCTTTCAGCACCTCGGCCACGTTCATGCGGTCCACCCGGCGCATGAGGGTCAGGAAACCGGCCATGGCCGTCCAGAAGCCGACCGAGATCCAGCAGAAGAGAAGCCCGTAGACCACCACCAGGGTCAGCTCCAGGGGCGTGGTGCCCTTGTGCGGCAAGACGTCCGCCATGTAGCCGGCGGCGATGACCGTGGGCACCACGGCCAGGAAGAGGAGCACCAGGCGCCGGCGACGGGCGGCGGCCAGCCAGGGGGCGAAAGCCGGGGCGGCGTGCATAGCCTAGTGCCTGAGGACGGCCCAGAGCTGCAGGGCCATGGCCAGAAGGATGACGTAGTAGAAGTGGTCGCGGGTCAGGACCAGCCGGACCGAGAACCGCACCAGGGCCGTGTACCAGGGCCGGCGGTCGATCTTCTCCGGCACCATGTGCCCGCGGCTGATGGGCGGCTGGGCCAGGCGACCGAGCTCGGCGGCGGCGTTGGTCTGGTCGGTGACCCCGGCCAGGCGGCGGTGCAGGGCGGCCATGGCCGCGGGCAGGGGATTGCCCGGGGCCTCCTCGCGGGCCTCCTGCACGGCCAGGTAGGCGAGCTCCAGGCTCGCCGGCGGCGTCACGCCGGCGGCCGTGACGTAGGCCAGCACCCGGTCCTGGACCACCTGCCAGATGGCCGGGTCGGCCAGGCCGGATCGGCCGGGGTCGGTACGTTCCGGAGCCAAGTCCCCCCCCGCCTGGGACCGGGGCACTCCGCTCTGGATGCTCATCGGCTATTCCTTCAGCAGGTAGGAGTAGCTCCAGGTTTCGGTCAGGGCGTCGTTGCCCTGCTTGAGAAAGGCCCGCAGGTCGATGGGCGGGCGGTTGGAGGGCAGCACCCGCTGCAGGGTGCCCTGGTCGTCGGGCAGGATGGTGAAGACCAGTCGCCAGCCGCCGTCCTCCGAGTTCTTCATCAGCTGCTGCTCGAGCAGCCGCGCGCCCTGGCCGACGCTGACCTCGGCCTGGATGGGGGTGTTGCCCTTCAGTTTGTCAAGGCTGCCGCCCTTGAAGTCCACGATGAACTTGCGAGATTGCTCCTGGCGTCCGGCGGCGGTGCGTGTGGCGACCACGTAGCCGGCCGGCGGCAGCTTGTCCTCCGGCTCCCAGGAGGAGAAGGTCAGGGTGTAGGCCAGGTTCACGGGCTCGCCTATGGCCGGCAGGGCGGCCGGGACCCAGAAGGCCACGATGTTGTCGTTGTACTCGAGGTCGGAGGGGATCTCCACCAGCTCGACGCGGCCGCGGCCCCAATCGCCCTTGGGCGCCACCCAGCAGCTGGGCCGCAGGTGGTAGTGGGCCTCCAGGTCCTGGTAGTCCTCGTAGTCGGTGTCGCGCTGGATCAGGCCGAAGCCGCGGGGGTTGGACATGGCATACGAGGTGTCGAGCAGGCGGCGCGGGTTCTGGAGCTGGCGCCAGATCCACTCGCCAGAGCCGGATGCCATGAGCAGCCCGTCGGAGTCGTGGACCTCGGGCCGGAAATCGTCGATGGGCCGGGTGTTGGTGTTCTTGCCGTAGAAGAACATACTCGTCAGCGGGGCGAACCCGGGCTTGTCCACGTTCTGGCGGAAGAAGACCGAGGAGTCCACGTCCACCAGGGTCTTGGCCCCGGGCTTGATGACGAAGGTGTAGGCGCCGGCGCAACTTTGGCTGTCGAGCAGGGCATAGACGGTCAGGGTCTTGTCCTTTGCGCCCGGCTGCTTCAGCCAGAACTCCTTGAAGTGCGGGAACTCCTCGCCCTGGGGCGAGGCGGTGTTCAAAGCCAGGCCGCGGGCCGACAGGCCGTAGGGGTTGTCGCGGCCGATGGCCCGGAAGTAGCTCGCGCCGAGGAAGACGATGACCTCGTCCTTGTATTCCTTGTTCTTGATGTAGCAGTGCACGCGGAATCCGGCGAAGCCGATGTCGCCGGGCACCTTGTCTCCGAAGTCGTTCTGGCCGTAGTTGAAGAGCTCTGGCGAGGGGGTCAGCGAGGTGATGGTGCCGTCGGGGGCCAGAGAATTGATGGTCACGCCGTACTCGTAATAGAGCCCGGGATGGAAGAACTGGACCTCGAAGGGCAGCTTGTCCTTGCGCCAGAGCGAGTTCTCGGTCCGGAAGCGGATGTCGCGCCACTGGTCGAAGTTGATGTTCATGAGGAAGTCGGGCACTCGCCTGCGGTCTTCCTTGTAGGGCGCGGCGGCCAGGGTCTTGGCCTTGTCCACAACGTCCTTGAAGCCGAAGGTCGGGGTGGCGGCAGGCGCGGCGGCCAGCGCGGACGAGCCGAGGAGCAGGCAGCAGCCGAGGGCGAAGGTCAGAATGCCGAGGCGGCGGGCAAAGCGGTCGGCGAGGGCGATCAGGTCCATGTTCTCGATTCCCCGGAAAGCGGATGTTGTCTGGTACAATGCAGCCGCCCGGGGACATCCCGGGGGACATACTGTCTCACGATTGTCACCTAAGCCCGAAGGCCTTGCATGTCTAGAGATTTTCCCCGCGCGTGTCCAGTGCTTCCGCAGGGGCTATCCGCCCGCCGGGGGCGCATTTACGGCCGTATTTCGGCTTTAGGGGTGCGGCTGGCCGCGCAGTTGGCCGGTTTGCCGAAGCTGGTAGTCGCGCACGGCCCGGTTGTGCTCGTCCAGGTTTTGCGAGAACTGGTGATGGCCGTCCTGGCGGGAGACGAAGAAGAAGTAGCCGTGGCGCTCGGGCGCGGCGGCCGCGGCCAGGGCCTTCAGGCCGGGCGAGCAGACGGGCCCGGGGGGCAGGCCCGGCAGGCGGTAGGTGTTGTAGGGGTTGGACGGGTCCTCGAGCTGGGCCCGGGTCAGGTTGCCGTCGAAGCCGGGTCCGAGCCCGTAGATGACGCAGGGGTCGCATTGCAGCAGCCAGCCCGCCTCCAGCCGGTTTGCGTAGACCCCGGCCACCCGGGCACGCTCCGCCTCCTGGGCCGTCTCCTTCTCCACCAGCGAGGCCAGGATGACGAGCCGCCGGAGCTCCTGGGGCTCGGGCAGGCCGCCCGGCCAGAGGCTTGAGGCGGCCGCGCGGAACCCCTGGAGCATGGCTGCCACCGCCTCCCGGGCGTCGTTCCCGCGCGGTTTGGGCAGCAGGTAGGTCTCGGGGAACAGGTAGCCCTCGGCGCTTCCGCCCGGCAGGCCGAAGCGGGACATGAGCGCCGGGTCGTGCACGGCCCGCTCGAAGCTCTCGAAGCTGCCGAGCTTTGCTTCCTCCACCAGCCGGCCGGTCTGCCACCAGGTGAGCCCCTCGGGCACCACCAACCGGTGCAGCAGGAACGGCCCGCGGACCAGGGCATCGAGCACCTGTCTCGGCCGCCAGCCGGTTTCCAGCCGGAATTCGCCGGCTCGGACATGGCCGGCCCTGCCGGAAAGCGCCGCGTACAACCGGAAGCGGGCCGGATCGCGGACCAGGCCGAGCCCGGAGAGGCGCCGGGCGATTGCCTCGAAGCCTTCGCCGGGCGCGATCTCCACGGTCACCTCCCGGCTCGCGCTTTCCGGCGGCAGGAGGAGAAAGCCGAGGACCTCGGCGGCGAGCCAGACGGTCAGCGCCGCGGGCAGGGCGAACAGGAGGACGAGGGCGAGGCGCCTCACGGCTGGCCCTTCTGCCCGGCGAGATACGCCTCCAGGATGATGGTCGCGGCCACGGCGTCGAGCGCGCCCTTGACCTGACCGCGTCTGGTCCCGGCCTCCTTGAGGCGCTCGGCGGCCTCGGCGCTGGTCAACCGCTCGTCCACGAAGTGCAGCGGCAACCCCGTGGCCGCGGCCAGCTTGCGGCCGAATTTGCGGGCCTGGCCGCTGGTGGTCGTCTCCTCGCCGTCCATGGACAAGGGCAGGCCGACGACCAGGACCTCGATCTTCTCGGCCGTGATGAGCGCCTGCAGCCGGGCAAAAAGTGCGGCGTTGTCCGTGCGGACGAGCGTCTCGCGCGGGAAGGCCATGGTCCCGGCCGGGTCGGATACGGCCAGGCCCATGCGTTTCAGGCCGAAGTCGATGCCAAGCGCCCGCACGTATGCCCCTACAGCTCCGGGATGAAGCGCAGGCCGTCGGCGTCCGGGGCGGCGGCCACGGCCGCGAGCAGACGCTTGCGCCAGTCCTTGCCGCCGACGCTCGCGGCCAGCAGCTCCATGCTGTGCAGCACCGGCCGCGGGTCATTGAGCTCGAGCATGGTCCGCTTGATGCCCACCTTGCACGACGGGCAGCCGACCACGATGGGCGTGTTCGCCGGCATTCCGGAGAGGTCCGTACCGAGTTGGGCCTTCTTCTTGGCCCGCAGGCGGTTGTAGATGTTCGGCGAGGTCAACGCGCCCAGGCCCGATTCGCCGCAGCAGCCGGGGCTTACGCTCACGCCGAGCCCGGTGAAGTCGGCCAGCGCCTTGCGGTAGGCCCCGGCGGCCTTGGCCGAGGCCACCCCGGCCCATTCGGCGTGGCAGGAGGCGTGGTAGAGGAGCTGGCCGTCCACCGGCGAGGTCCGGGGTTTTACGCGCTCGAAAAGAAACTGGCTCACGTCCTTTTGCACCGCGCCCTCGCCGAGCGCCTGGGCGATCTCCGAGCGGTGCAGGGCCTCGCGGCAGGTGCCGCAGCTGGTCAGCACCTTGGAGACCTTGAAGCCCTTGCGCCGGGCGCGGTCGACCACCGAGCGAAGCGCCGCGATGTTTCGGCCGTAGTTGGCCAGGAAGGCCTCCTCCAGCCCCTGGGCAAGCAGCGGGTAGCCGCAGCACAGGTGCCGGTCCGGGACGATGACGCTGACCTCGGCGGCGAGCAGCAGGAAGAGCCCGGCCAGGGCGATGTCCGACGAGAACAGTCCGGCGCCGCAGCCCGGGAAGTAGAGCACGGTCTCGGGGATGTCGCGGCCGTGCTCCACGGCCTCGGGCGCGAGCAGGTAGGTCTTGCCGAGCTTCAAGACATCGGCGTAGCCGAAGGCGTCCAGCCTGGGGCTCACCCCGGAGAACATGGGGTTCTCGAAGCGCCGGCGCCAGGCCGAGGGCACGAAGCCGTAGGCCTTCTCCTGCAGCCTCTGCCCGGCGGACAGGAGCTTGGCCGCGGCCGGCACGCGGTGCTGCGGGTCCTTGGCCAGCCAGCGCAGCACCGTGGACTTGATCGGGTGCCCGCCGGACTTCTTCTGCTCCAGAAAGGCCCGCAGGTTCAAAGCCACGTCCGAGGAGTCGATCTTCACCGGGCAGACCCCGAAGCACTTGCCGCAGGCCGTGCAGTGCTCGATCAGCTCGCGCAGCTTGCCGAGCAGCTTGCCGTCCGGCTGGCCGGTGGTCATCATCGAATAGTAGACGGCCTCGATGATCGCGCCCAGGCTGATGTTCTTGTTGCGCGGATGGAAGAGCAGGCCGGCCTGCGGATGGTACATGGGGCAGACCTGCTTGCACTTGCCGCAACGGGTGCAGGTCTGGATGTTCTGCAGGAGCTGCATGAGCCGCTCCTTGTCCGGCAGCGCGGTCTTGTCCAGGTCCTGGATGAGGCGGTTGAAGGAGAAGGTGTAGGGCTCGACGGACAGCTCGCGCCGGGTCAGCTTGCCCGGGTTGATCAGGTCCTTGGGGTCCACGCGGGCCTTGTAGGCCCGAAGCGCCTCGATCTTGTCCGCGGACAGGTAGCCGATCTTGGTGATGCCGATGCCGTGCTCGCCGGTGACCGCGCCGCCGAGCGAGAGAACCTTGTCGAAGACCTTACCCGCGGCCTCGTAGGCCTGGGCCAGCATCTCCTGGTCCGCGGAGTTGACCGGGAAGTTGACGTGGCAGTTGCCGTCGCCGGCGTGCATGTGGTTGGCGACCACGATGCGCGTCGCCTCCATCCGGTCGTGGATGCGGGCAAGCTCGGATGCGCAGTCCGGATAGCGGTTCCCCAGGTCGCGGAAGAAGTAGGCGATCTGGACCTCGAGCTCCTGGTCGTTCAGCTCCTTGGTGGACACGGCCCCGCGCAGGATGGACTTGGCGAACTCGAACTCGCCGTCGATGAACTGGTCCGAGGCCGGAATCCGGGGCAGGTCGGTGACCTCTTTCAAGGCCTTGCGGTAGGCCTTGGCCAGGTAGTGCAGGTTCAGGTTCTCGAGGAAATCCGAGAACTCGGGGATGACCGAGAGCGGGATGACGATGTCCTCGTTGACCTTGAAGCCCGAGGTGCGCTTGGCGATGGCCGAGAGCTTGTGGCGGTCCTCCCAGAAATGCTCGGCCTCTCGCTCGCCCTCGGCCGCGAACACGTCCACGTTGTCATAGGCCTGGGCCAGGTCCACGATCACGCCCACGGCCTGGTCGAGGGCCGATGCGTCGTCCGAGTCGAGCTGCAAGAGCAGCACCGAGATCGGCTCGCCCTCGTAGGTCGCGGACTTCTTCACGTAGTTGATGGCCTGGACGTACTTCGGCCCGAACTCCTCCAGGGCCGAGATCTTGACCAGGTCGCCCTGCTCGCGGATGCGATCGCGTAAACTCACCACCTGGGTGATGAGGCGCATGGCGTTGTGCATGCTCCGGCCGTAGAACTCGAGGCAGAGTGTGCGCGAGAGCGCGGGCTTGGGGTAGCAGATGAAGGCGGCCTCGGTGATGATGCCGTCCACGCCCTCCTTCTGCACGCCGGGCAGCCCGCCCAGGAACTTGTTGGTCACGTCCTTGCCCAGGTTCGGGCCGCGAATCTCATCGCCGCGAAGGGATATGATCTCCTTCAGCTGTCCGTCCTCGCCCCGGACCTCGAACACGGCCGTATCTCCGGGCAGGATCTTGCGCCGCGGATGGTCCGACCGGACCACGTCCACCACCGCGCCGTCGGGCAGGACCATGCGGTAGCTCAAAATATTGTCGAGCGTGGTGCCGTACTCGAAGGCAAACGGTCCGCCGGAGTTCTCGGAAATGTTGCCGCCGATGCTCGAGCCGGCCTTGGAGGCCGGGTCCACGGTGAACAGGAGCCCCAGCTCGTCGGCGGCCTTGATGGCGTTCAGCGTCAACACCCCGGCCTCGACGCAGAGCGTCCGCTCCCCGGTGTCGATGTCGATGATCCGCTTCATCTTCGACAGGCTGAGCATGACCGTGCGCGTGTTGCCCGGGATGGCCCCGCCGGTCAGGCCCGTGCCGCCGCCGCGGGGCACGATGGAGAAGCCCATCTCCCCGGCCAGGCGGACGATGCCCTGGACCTGGGCCGTGGTCTCGGGGCTCAAAACCAGCATGGGCAGCTCCATGCGCAGGTCGGTCGCGTCGGTGGAGGTCTCGATCAGGCTGTTGGGCTGCTCCATGACCGCCTGGGGCGGCAGCACGGCCCGCAGCCGGGTCACGACCTCGGCCTTGAAGGCCTGGTCGGCGTCGAACGCCCGCCAGTAGGCCTCCATGCGCTCGCCGAGGAGCTGCGCGTAGCGCTCGGACAAGGTCGGCCGGGCCTCCTCGAAGGCCGCGCGCACGCTCTTCTTGACCATGGCCGGATCGATGAAGGGATTGTAGCGCACGAGAAACATCTCGGCGGCCAGGTCGCGGGTCAGCTCCAGGACGTCCTGGGGCCAGCCGGCAAGGTCCCTGGGGGCCAGGCCGAGCACGCGGGGAATCAGTCGTTCGTGGGCGATGGAAAGATGAGGGCCTTTGCGGAACATGTCAGTATCTCTGCGGCCGCGCGCTGGGCGGGCCGCTTCCTCCCGTGGCAAAGTGTGGATACTTAAGTCCTTTGGCCGCCGATGACAAGGCCCGCGCGTTGGCGCCTCCGGCGGGCTGGGGCGCTGCCCCAGACCCCGGCAGGGGCGCTGCCCCTGCACCCCGCCAGAGGGGTGACCCCCTGGACCCCGCAGCTTGGGTGATCGGAGAGAGGATTACTTCCTTCATCGTGGCCGTAACCAATTGGGGCGAAAAGCAAAAACAGCCGATGAAGGTGAAGACGGTACGCTCGGCACGGGCCTTCCGGTCACGGGCCGGTGTGAGGACCGGGCCGGGTGCCCGGTCGGATGGCACTGGTTCGATCTGCCGGTGAAAAACCGGAAATACGGCCAGTGAGGTGAAGAAAGGCAGAGGGGCAGACGGGTCCAAGGACCGCGCATCCGCCCTCGCCCACCTCCCACCTCACGGTCGCTTTTGCGCTTCCCCCGATTCCGGGACCTCCCGGGCACTCGACCTTCCTTCAAACGGGCCAGGCGGCCGGGAATTTCGAGACGGCGGGGCTTTGGCCGCCGCCTCGAAAGTCCCGGCCGAACTCGGGGGGTCTGGGGGGCCCACGGCCCACCAGGCCGCCGGCAGGCTCTTCCTCCCCTCCCTTCGCCTTCTGCCCGTCCCCTGGCGGGCGGAGCGCGGCTATGGTAGGTGGCTGGGCACGGAGGTTCGTCCCATGCCAAGGCCGTTCCAGGCGGAGAGCGGCCGGCTTTCGGACCTGCCGCCCCGGCGAGTCGGCCAAGCTCGCCAAGCGGGCCGGACCGGCAAGGGACGGCCTGGAGGTTTGCATGGTCAGCGACATCGCGGTCATTGCCCCGGACGTGGATCTGATGGGGCAGTTCGAGAAGATCCGCCGGGAGACGGTCACCCAGTTCTCCCTGCGCAAGGGGCTGTTCGAGGAGGCCATCGTGGTGGCCCGGGAGCTGGTGGCCCAGGGCGCCAAGATACTCGTCAGCCGGGGCGAGACCACGACCCAGATCAGGTCGGCGATCTCGGTGCCGGTGGTGGACATCCCGATCAACGTGCACGACGTCATCCCGCTCATCGACCAGGCCCGCAACTACAGCCGGCGCATCGCGGTGGTCGGCTTCGGGGCGATCGTGCGCGCCGCGCAGGTGGCCGCGCCCATCCTCTCGGTCGAGCTCAGCATCTTCAAGCTGCACTCCACCCTGGAGATTCCCGACGTGGTGGCCAAGGTCAAGGAGATGGGGCTGACCGTGCTGGTCGGCAACCCGCAGTCCGCGACCCTGGCCGAGACGTTCGGCATCAAGGGGTTCAAGCTCAGGTCGCAGGACGCCATGCTGCTGGCGGCCCTGGACGAGGCGGCCAAGCTGGCCGAGGTGGTGCGCCGCGAGAACGAGTGGCGCATCAGGCAGCAGGTCTTCATCGACACCGCGCGCGAGGGCATCCTGGTGCTGGACGACCGCGGGCGGCTTTTGCATTCCAACCAGTGGATCCAGCTGGACCCGGGCATCGAGCGCGCGTTTTTCGTGCCCGAGGAGGGCTGGCTGCGCCTGCGGCCGGGCGAGCTCATGGACGCGGTGCGCGGGGGCGAGACCTGGACCGGGGTGCACGAGGCGGAAGGCGGGGCGGCCTATGTCTGCCGGGTGCATCCGGTGGCCCGGGAGGGCCAGAACTTCGGAGCCGTGGTGCTCCTGGAGAAGGAGCGCGGGCAGGATCAGCCCCAGCGCCGCGACGTCTTCCAGAAGGGGCTGGTGGCCCAGCACCGGTTCGAGGACATCGTGCACGAGAGCCCGGCCATGCGCGAGCTGCTGGCCCGGGCGCGCCAATATGCGGGCGCGGACTCCACGGTGCTCGTCCTCGGCGAGTCGGGCACGGGCAAGGAGCTCGTGGCCCAGAGCCTGCACAACGCCAGCCGCCGCCGGCACGGGCCGTTCGTGGCGGTCAACTGCGCGGCCCTGCCCGAGAACCTCCTGGAGAGCGAGCTGTTCGGCTATCAGGAGGGGGCCTTCACCGGGGCGCGCCGGGGCGGCAAGAAGGGCTTTTTCGAGCTGGCCGATTCCGGGACGCTCTTCCTGGACGAGATCGGGGAGATGGCCCTGCCCATGCAGGTCAAGCTGCTGCGCGTCCTGGAGGAGCGCCAGATCATGCGCGTCGGCGGCGAACGGGTCATCGCGGTGGATGTGCGCCTGGTCTGCGCCTCCAACCGCGACCTGGCCAGGCTGGTGGCCTTGAAGCAGTTCCGCCAGGACCTCTATTTCCGGATCAACGTGCTGCGCCTGAGGCTGCCGCCCTTGCGCGAGCGCGGATCCTGCCTGGAGGCCCTGATCCGCCATTTCCTCAAGGAAATCGGCGGCCGGCTGGACGGGCCGACATCGGCGCTGGCGCCCGAGGCCTGGGGCGCCCTGCGCCGCCATCCGTATCCCGGCAACGTCCGGGAGCTGAAAAGCACCATCGAGCGCCTGCTGGTGACCTGCCAGGGCCGGACGATCACCGAGGCCGACGTCGCCGCCTGCCTGGACGAGACCGCGGAGACGGCTTGCGCCGAGGTCCTGCCCGCCGTGGAAGGCGAGCTGCTGCAGAGCGAGGAGATGCGCCTCATCCGCAGGGTTCTGGGCGAATGCGGCGGCAACCGCGCGCAGGCGGCCCGCCGGCTGGGCATCAGCACCACCACGCTCTGGCGCCGGCTGGCGCGGGGGCCGCGGCAGTAAAAGCCTTGAGGACTGTGTGAAGAAGTCGTCCAATAATCGTCAACTGCAAGGCGCGTGAAAGTTCAAGCCCGCCGCGTGTTGGCCTACCGCAAGAGCTTGAACTTCCCGCGGTAACGTTCGGATGGCCGTTTTTTCAATGGCCTCTTACGGCCTTTGCGCCCGACCCATGGGCTCGCGGGCGAGGAGCGCTCCGGCCAGCCCGGCCAGGGCCACGCCGGCGTAGAACAGCCCGGCCAGGGCGTAGGCCTCGGGCGCGAAACCCGAGGGGCCGCGGCCCTGGGACTCGAGGATGTAGCCGGTGAGCGGCTGGAACAGGGCCACGCCGAAGGAGGGGAAGGTGTTCAGGAGCCCCCCGCCGGTGCCCGTGGCCTTGTCGCCGAACAGGTCGCGGACCGAGGCGAAGCCCACGGACAAGGAGCCCATGCCGCAGGCGGCCAGGGCGAAGAACCAGGCATAGAGCGCAAAGCGCGGCCAGCCGCCGCCGGCCAGACAGAGCAGGGCGAAGAGCCCGGCCAGGGCAAGGGCGTTCAGGATCATCACCGGCCGCCGGGCACGGAAGACCGAGTCCGAGAGCCAGCCGGTGAACGGCCCGCCGGCCAGCATGCCCAGACCCATCATGTTCATGACCCCGCCCGCCTCGGTGCGGGTCAGGCCGTGCACGTCCATGAGATAGGGGCCGCCCCACAGTCCGCCGAAGCTCATGTGGATGCTGAACTGGCAGAAGAACCACAGGGCGATCAGCCAGAAGTCGCGGCTTTTGCAGATGAGCCGGACCGAGACCAGAAGCTCGGCCGGGGTGGAGCGCGAGGGCGCGGGCTGGAGGGCGCCGAAGGGCGACGCAAGGCCCAGCTCCTCTGGCGTGTCGCGCACGAAGAACCAGAGCGCGGCCGAGATGGCGAACGTCAGTCCGGCGCTCAGGATGAGGCTCGTGCGCCAGCCGACCAGGGCGATCAGGTGGGCCATGGGGCCGGAGCCGAGGATGAGCCCCAGGCCCCCCATGCCGAGGTAGACGCCGCTCATGCGGGCGAAGGCCTGGGGCGCAAACCAGCGGCTGATGAGCTTGATGCCGCAGATGAAGACCACGGACACACCGAAGCCCATGAGCGCCCGGCCGGCGATAAGGCCGGTCATGGCCGGGCTCAGGCCGAAGAGCAGCGCGCCGGCGCCGGCCAGGAAGAAGAACAGGGGCAGCGTCCGCCGTGGTCCGAGCGAGTCTGCCAGCAGCCCGCTCGGCAGCTGCATGCAGCCGAAGGTGAAGAAGAAGACCGAGGCCAGCGCGCCCATGGCCGGGGCGCCGATGCCCATTTCGCGCATGATGTCCACGGCCATGACCGCCGGGCTCACCCGGTGGAAGGGCACGAACAGGTAGGCCAGGCAGAGGAGCAGGAAGATGCGCAGGCCGTGGCGGGCGAGCGGGTCGTTACGCAGGGGCATGTTCGATCCTCGTGAGCGGCGCGGCGCCCGGCGCGGGGTGTCCGCGCCGGGCGCCGGTGTGGAGGGGGTGCGGGGAAGCCGACGGCCTGGTCACAGGGAACTGGCGAGCCGCCCGTCGGCCGAGAACGAAAGTGGCGAGGCCTCCTGCCAGACGGTGCAGGCGCCCCGGGCTTCAAGCTCGGCGAGCAGCGGCGCGGTGACCAGCAGGCGCGTCAGAGCCGAGGTGGACTTGATGACGCAGGCCCGGACCCGCTCGATCTCCGGCTGCCAGCAGACGCGAAGGCCGCCCTGGATGGCCAGGCGCTCCGTGGGCAGCACGGCCGGGATGCGGGTGCGGGTCATGCAGGCCGAGGTCAGGCCGTTGAAGTACATGGCCGCGAGGTCGAGTCCGTCGGCGGTCTCGCGGGGGATGAAGTCGGCGTTGCCCACGCCGATGCCGTTGCCCCGGGAGGCGCCGGTCACGCGCAGGGCGGTGACGGCGTTGATGAACGGCGGGCGCATGGGATCGCCGCGGAAGCCTTCGCGGCCGATGACCTTGTTGTCCATGCCCGTGCCGCTCACGTCCTTGCCCAGGTACTCGACCACGAGCAGATCGAGCTGGGCGAACGGCAGGCTCGGGGCGTGGGCCTTGGACAGGGCGAGCAGGCGCCGGTCGGTCTCGAAGAAGGCCCCGGGCGGCACGCCCTCGACCACGGCCAGCTCATGCGCGCTGTTCTCGACCACGGCCAGGCCGAGCAGGACGTTGGCCTTGGCCAGGGTCTGGGCCGCGATGCGCGGCATGAGCTCGGTCAGGCCGCGCCGGCCGTAGACGTGGACGTTGCGGGCGCCGGCGGCCTTGCCCAGGCCCACGGCGACCATCTTGCACAGGCCGCTCTCGATGTCGGCCTCGAAGTTGGTGTGGGCCTTGACCCGGGCGATGAGCACGACGGCGCCGGAGTCGAGGGCGGCCCGGTCTATGTGGCAGTCAACCTGCGGCTCGACCTCGCCGAGGTTCACGGTTTCCATGCTCGAGACCACGGGCGCGCCCATGGCCTCCTCGCTCACCCCCAGCTTGGCCAGGAGCGCCGTCTGGCCCTCGGCCGTGCCGCCGCCGTGGCTGCCCATGGCCGGTACGATGAAGGGCGAAAGGCCCCGGCCGCGCAGCCGGTCGATCACCCCGCGCACCAGCTCGGGCAGGCGGGCGATCCCGCGGCTGCCCACGGCGACGGCCACCCTGGTCTTCGGAGGCAGGCCGGCCAGGGGAGCGCTGGCCGCCAGGGCTTTGTCCAGGGCCGAGTCCAGGTCCGCCACGGGGGCAAGCTCCGGCTGGCGCACCGCCACGCCGGTGAAGCGCGGGATGGGCTGGTCGGAAAGGCCGG
Source organism: Desulfovibrio sp. UBA6079 (assembly GCA_002428705.1). Taxonomy (GTDB): domain Bacteria; phylum Desulfobacterota; class Desulfovibrionia; order Desulfovibrionales; family Desulfovibrionaceae; genus UBA6079. The sequence continues at coordinate 7,726 of DIXN01000068.1, read as the reverse complement.
GGATGTGGACCTCGGGGAAGGTGGGCGTGCAGAGGCTCATGGTCGCTTCCATCCTTGCCGGCTAGCCCTGGGCGTTTTCCGAGGCCAGCGCGGCCGCCAGGCCTTCCCGGCGCAGCCGGGCCTTGCGCTTGGAATACAGGGAGAAGCCCACGGACAGCGCGGCCGCGGCCAGGAAGGCCAGGGCGATGGGCCGGTCGAGATAGCCGGCCAGGCTGCCGTTACCCATGACGATGCTCACCCGCAGCTGGGTTTCGGCCATGCGCCCGAGGAGCAGCCCGAGAACCAGCGGCAGGAGCGGAAAGCCCAGCCGGGTGAAGACGTAGCCGAGCAGGCCGGTGCCGAGGAAGATCCAGACGTCGGTCATGGAGCTGTTCAGGGCGTAGCAGCCGATGACGCACAGGCCGAGGATGACCGGGTAGAGGATGAAGCGCGGGATGAGCAGCGACTTGATGAGCACCCGGATGAAGTAGACCTGCAACAGCAGCATGAGGATGTTGCTGATGAAGTAGGCGCTGAGGATGATCAGCACCAGGTTGCCGTGGTCGCGCATGAGCAGGGGGCCGGGCTGCACTCCGTGGATCATGAAGGCCCCGAGCATCATCATGGTGGTCACGTCACCGGGGATGCCGAGCGTCAGGAGCGGGATCATGGCCCCGCCTGTGGCGGCGTTGTTGGCCGTCTCCGAGGCGATGATGCCGTCGGGGTTGCCCTGGCCGAAGCTGTCCGGGTCCTTGTCCGAGCTCTTGGCCGTGGAGTAGGCCACGATGTTGGACAGGCCGGGGCCGACGCCGGGCAGGATGCCGATGCCGATGCCGATGAGCGAGGAGCGGATGACGTTCTTCACCGAGTGCCGGAAGCGGGCCGCGGTCTGGCAGAACTCGCGGACGGTGAAGCTCGCGCTTATGATCTTGAAGGGCTTCTTGATGTCGGCGATGTCCATGAGGACCTGGGAGATGGCGTACATGCCGATGAGCACCGGCATCTCCGCGAAGCCGGACTGCAGGGCGCTGAAGCCGAAGGTGAAACGGGTCACGCCGTCGGTGTTGCTTAAGCCCACCATGGCCATGAGCAGGCCCACGCAGGCCGAGAGCAGGCCCTTGACCTGGGACTTGCCGGAAATGGAGATGATGCAGCTCAGGGTGAAGACGACCAGGGCGAAGTACTCGAACGGCCCGAAGCGCAGGGCGAAGGCGCCGAGGATCGGGGCGAGCAGGGCCAGGGCGAAGAAGGACAAGAGGCTGCCCAGGAAGGAGGCGAACACGCCGTAGGCCAGGGCCTTGCCGGCCTCGCCGCGCTTGGCCATGGGGAAGGCGTCGAAGGTCGTGGCCACCGAGGAGGGCGTGCCCGGGATGTTGAGCAGCGCCGCCGAGACCAGGCCGCCGGAGATGGCGCCGATGTACACGGCCATCAGCAGGACCAGGCCCATCTCCACGGTCATGCCGAAGGTGATGGGCACCAGCAGGGCCACGGCCATGGTGCTGGTCAGTCCGGGCATGGCGCCGACGATCAGGCCGCCGAACACACCCACGGTCATGAGCAGCAGGTTCAGGGGCTCGAAGACGTAGAGGATCTGGCTGAAATCGAGCATGGCACGTCTCCCTTAGGGCAGAAAGAGCTTGAGCAGGGTGGCGAAGATGAACTGCAGGCCGAAGGTGATCCCCAGGGACACAGTGGCGTAAATTGCCAGATCCTTGTATTTGCGCGGACCGAGCAGGGCCATGCCCGCGAACAGGAAGGGGATGGTGGCGGCGGCGTAGCCCAGAAGGGGCAGGGCCAGCAGGTAGGCCACCAGCAGGGCCGTCAGCCCCCAGCGGTAGATGAAGCCCTCGCGGTCGAAGGCCTGCTTGGCGCGCTTCCCGGCCGCGGCGGGCTTGAAGCTCACGCTCTGGACGATGAGGACCACGGAGAGAAGGCCAGTGACGGCCATGATGATTCGCGGAAAGAAGACCGGCCCGAGGGCATAGATCATGGCCGTGTTGATCGTGGTGCTCTGGTGGTAGAGCGCGGCCGTGACCGCGAGCAGCACCAGGGCCATGACGAAATCCCCTGTCTTGACGCGCATGTGCACCTCCTCGAAAGCTGTTGTCGGCGCTCGTCCCGGCGGCGTCTCACCGCCGGGACGAGGCACGGGGGCGGCCCGCCCCCCGGTTTTCGGCAATGAGAGCTACTGGATCAGCCCGTTCACCTTGGCCAGGCGGTGGTACAGGGTGTCCTCGGCCTCCCAGAGCTTGGCCATGTCCTCGAGGCCGCGGAAGTAGGGCTCGATGGCCTGCTCCCGGAGCGCCTTCTGCGTGGCCGGATCGTCGATGGCCTTCTTCAGCGAGTCGGCCAGGAGCTTCTTGACCTCGGCCGGCGTGCCCTTGGGCGCGAACACGGAATAGAGGAAATCGTAGGAGGCGCCCACTCCCTGCTCCTTCAGCGTGGGGATGTCCGGCGCGAACGGCGAGCGCTCGCTGTTGACCATGGCCAGAATGCGCAGGTCGCCGGACTTCACGTAGGGCTCGGCCGCGGCGTAGCCCACGGTTGAGATGTCGCCGTTGTTGCCCAGCAGGGCCACGATCCGGTCCTTGTCGCCGGAACCCGGGATGATCATGGGTTTCAGGCCCCCCACGGCGTCGCTGATGCTCAAGAAGGTGAAGTGCGAGACGGCGTTGGGCGCCAGCACCCAGCGGACCTTGCCGGGTGCGTCCATGATGGCGCGCAGGGCCTCGGTCGCGGTCTTGTAGGGGCTGTCCTTGCGCACGATGAGGGCCGTGTCGCCCTTGGCCGCGATGCAGACCGGATCGAAATTCTTCCAGGTGAACTCGGCCTTGGTGACCATGGGCGCCACGGCCAGGTTGCCCGGATGCTCCCAGAGCAGGGTGTAGCCGTCGGGCCGGGCCTTGAACACCTGGAGCGCGCCGTTCAGCCCGGCCGCGCCGTCGATGTTGGCGATGACGAAGGGCTGGGGCAGGATGTCCTTCAGGTGGTCGCCGATGATGCGCGCGGAGATGTCACTGCCGCCGCCCGGCTTCCAGGGCACCACCACCTGGATCGGTTTCACGGGATACTCCGCGGCCGGCGCCGGGACGGCCGCGCCAAGCAGCAGACAGACACAGATCATCAGGACCAGCGAGCGCATACAGCCTCCTTCTCTAATAGTTGCGGGCTTCTCTTATGCCCAATGCTCCCTACAAGCCAGGACCCCGGAGGTAGACCTCCAGGTTGTCGTTCACATCCATGGTCTCGCCCTTGGTCAGGCGGCCCGAGGCGTTCCCCAGGACCTCGCCCAGCAGGCGCTCGCCGGCGGCGGCGATGGGTTCGCGATCGGTGATGACCGTGCCGGAGCTGAAATCCATCTCCTCGGCCGCCTTCTCGAAGGTCCGCGGATTGCCGGTCATGTACAGGGTGGGGGCCACCAGGCCGGTGTTGGCCGTGGGCATCATGGCGTCGGTCGTGAACCAGCCGCCGCCCACCTGGAAGATGTTCAAGACCGAGCCGGCCGCGGTGAAGCCCAGGAACAGGGCCGTGGAGGACATCCAGGAGTCCATGTAGTAGAGCCCCCGGCCCGCGGGTATCTCGCCGTAGGTGAGGCAGCCCCGGATGGGCTTGGTACCGCCCTTGGTGATGGCCCCGAGGGACTTCTCCTCGAGTGTGGTCAGGCCGGCCTGGATGTTGGCCGGAATGGGGTTGATGGTGCGGATGTCCTCGCCCGTGGCCCGGGCCTCGGCCTCCACCCGCTCGACCGCCGCCAGGAACTTGGCCCGCTCCGCCTCTTCGGTGAAGCGCTTGGCCACGATGTGCTCGGCGCCGATGACCTCGGTGGTCTCGGAGAAGAGGCAGGTGCCGCCGGCCTCGACCACGCGGTCGAAGAGATGACCGACCACCGGGTTGCCGGACATGCCCGAGGTGGCGTCGGAATAGCCGCACTTGACCGCAAGCGAAAGCCGGCCCAGGCCGACCTCCTCGCGCCGGACCTCGCTGGCCTTGCGGGCCAAAGTCCGGGCCTTGCGCATGCCCAGGCCCACGGCCTGCTGGAAGCCGCCGCAGTCGGCCATGAACAGGGTGTCCAGCGGCTTGCCCGACTTCTCGATCTCGCCCACGATGGCCTCGTAGGTGAACTCGGGATAGCCGCCGTTCTTCTTGTTGCCGACGATGAGCACCGCGCCCACGTTGGGGTTTCTGGCCAGGCCCACGATGGTCCGGGCGATGGTTTTGCGGTCCTCGGCGTCGCGGCCGTTCTCGTTGGGCTGCACGAAGCACTTGGCCCCGGCAACGAGCTTGGTCAGCAGCGCCGCCAGGTTGGCCGCGCCGCGGCCGTTGGCCATGATCAAGGTGTGGTTGCGGATGCCGACCGAGCCGTCCGGCCGCACGTATCCCCAGAACGTCATGCCTGAACCTCCGTAAGATCGCCGCGGCCACGCTTGCCCTCGACGTTGTGGATGTGCACGCACTCCCCGACGCGGATGGGCTTGGCCGCCCGGCCGACCGTCTCCTTGTACTTGACGATGTCGCCGCCGAGCGCGATGTCCTTCACCGCGGCCTTGAATCCGAAGGGAATGTCGGCAAGCGCCGTGAACTGCCGCCGCTCTCCGTCCACCTCGTAGGCGACCGTGTCGCCCTTGACGATGTCCTCGATGGCGTTGCCCACGTTGTCGCTTGCGCTCATGACAATGATGGCTTTCATGCCTTTTTCGCCTCCATGCTGCTGTCGCGCGCCCCAGCCCGCCGGCGAACCCGAGCGCGGTGTTATGCAGAAGATAGCAAAGACTCTGCCAGCCCCGCGACTTTCACTCAACATACTGTAATTTCATGATAAAACGCGAGGCAGTCCGACCAAGCGACGAATCGCGCTGATCAAACCGGGTCAGGGCATTTCAATCTGCAATAAATATTGAAATGTCATTACAAAATGAAATTTGAACTGGCAGGCCGGCCCCCAGCGTGAGCGCATGGTCCGATGTGCGGTCGGGGAAAGGCCGGAAGAGCGGCCTATGAGGGAAAGACGACCCGGATCGGCGCGGATGTCCGGTCGCGGAACCGCGCACCCGACCCGGCCGGAAGCCGGGATTCGCGCAGGTAGACGAGGGCGTCCTGGCTGCCCGGCAGGTCGGGAGTCGATCAAAAGCTGTAAGAACCGCCATGAAGGTGAAGAGCGTGCCGGCGCGGGGCTGATGCACGGCCCATCGACCGAATGCCCGCGCCGATCCGGGCGGTCTTCACCTCACCGGCAGCCTTCTTCTTGTCGTCTCCGGGGCCGGCAGGGACATGACCAACCCTCGTCACCCTAGCTGAAAATCGAGGCCCTCCGGTGCGAAGAACACCGGAGGGCCTCGATTTTCAGACTGCGGGGTCAAGGGCGGTCACCCCCCTGGCGGGGTGCAGGGGCAGCGCCCCTGCCCGCCGGAGGCCTTAAAGGCTACTTTTTCCCGAACACCTGGGGCGGCTTCTCGGTGGAGCCGCCGGCGCCGGGGAAGGGCAGCCATTTGTGGCCGGGCTTGCCGGCCTCGATGAGCTCGCGGCCCATGTCCATGATTTCGTTGTAGCGGTGCTTGCATTCGTAGAAGCCGTGCCACCATGCGTAGTCCGGGGCCATCATCTGGGTGCCCATGCGGGCGCGGCGGCCTTCGTGGTGCCAGAGCTCGTAGTATTCCCACTCGATGGGCTCGTCCATGAGGCCCTTCTTGTCGAGGATGCCCTTGTCGTAGAGCTGGTCCATGAGGGCCTTGGCCGGCTTGAAGTAGACCTCGTTGTAGTTCTGCATGACGCCGTCGATCTTGGCGTAGTGGGCATCCACCCAGGTCTTGGAGTGGCACTGGATGCAGATGTCCTGCATCTTGGCCCGTTCGGTCTTCCAGTCGGTCTTGGCCGGGAAGGCGGCGAAGTCCTGGGGCCGGACGGTGAGCGGGGCCTGGGATTCCCAACTCAGGCGTTCGGTCACGTCGTGGGTGGTCATGACGCTGCCCGAGCCGGACATGTGGCAGGAGGCGCAGGTCGGGCCGCGGTAGTCCACGCCCGGGGTCCAGGTCCCGGGGGCGGCGGTCCAGTTGTAGTCCTGGCCGAAGGCGTCGTAGATGTCGCCGTGCTTGGACTCGGTGTAGATCTCGATCTGCGGATGGTCGGGACCCAGGTGGCAGGAGCCGCAGGCCTCGGGCTTGCGGGCGTCCATGACCGAGAAGCGGTGACGGGTGTGGCAGGAGGAGCAGGAGCCCAGGCTGCCGTCGAGGTTCACCCGGCCGACGCCGACGTTGGGCCAGACGTTGGGGGCGTAATTGCCCTCAGCGTCGAGGGCCAGCACCGTGCCGTGGCAGTGGTAGCAGCCGGAGGCCCGCTCGATCTCGTTGTTCAGGCCGCCGTTCAGCCAGACGTCGATCTTCCAGATGATCTCCATGGTGTTGGCGTGCTTGGAGACCGAGTACTGCTTGGCCTCGTCGGGATGGCAGCGGGAGCAGTCCTTGGGAGTCACGGCGCCGGCCACGGGGATCTTGTATTCGGGGATGCCCCATTTGGTGTCTGCGCGCTCGTACTGCTTGAAGTGCGACTTGATCACGTCCGGATCGTTGGGGTCGGCCCGGTGGCAGTCGATGCAGGTGATGTTGGCCGCGGCATGGCGGCTCATGGCCCAGTCGGCGAAGATGCCGGGGGACTCGGCCTTGTGGCATTGGATGCAGGCCACGGCCTCCTTGCTCATGCCCCGCTCGATGCGGAACTCCCTGTCCTTGGCCATGTTCTGCGGCTTGGCCTGGTCCTGGGCAAAGGCCCCGGCCGCGGTCGCGGCCAGCATGGCCGCCACGGCGATCACGATCAGCAGTGCTCGCATTGCCTCACCTCGCATCACTAAAGGTTTTTCCGTCGCGTCACCTGGCCTAGATGTCCTTGTACTTGTAGTAGGCCCGGTCCACGTGGACCAGGTTCCGGTGGCAGTCGAAGCACTTCTTCTCGTAGCCCGGCATGGGGTTCAGCACCTGGCGATGGGCCAGCATGGCTCCGCGGTTGTAGGGCATGTACTCTATGTTGCGGTGGCATTTGAGGCAGTTGTCGTTGGAGATGCTGGCGTAGGCCTTCTCGCGCTGCTCGGGTCGCAGGTATTCGACACCGGCGAAGTGGGCCACGACGTCTTTTATGCCGTGCAGGGTCTTGGTGTAGAAGAAGTCGAAGGTCTGGTGGGGCGGGGGCAGGTGGCAGTCCATGCAGTCGGCCACGAAACCCTGGCGGTTGTTGACGTGGGTCGAGGTCTTCCAGGCGAAGTAGGCCGGCTCGATCTCGTGGCAGGAGGCGCAGAACTCCGGCGTGGAGGTGCGCACCATGGTGTAATAGGTCATGGAAAAGAGGGGGAAGGCGATGATCACGCCTGCAAACACCAGTGCCAGCGAGACAAACCAGCTGCGCTTGGTCATGGCTCCCTTCCTGGAACCGCCGAAGGGCGGGCAATACGTCCGTCGAAGCGTCGTCAGGGGCCGAGAGATCTTTCGATTACAAAATTGTATGCCACCGGACGGCAGCCGCGTCCAGCGGAAAATGGAGCCTGGGTTAGATTACGGGGCTGGCCTTCCGGGTGGAGTGCCCCACTCGGAAGGCCGTGGTCGGGAGAGCTGTCGGGAGTCATATACCCCCGGCAGAGCCGGGGGCTTGAAAGGCAGTGAACCGCTCAAAGCGGTTGAAACGCGGGGCCACCTAAGGTGGCTATTCCTCAGCCAGTTTATACTGATCTAACCGACGATCTTCTTTCTCTTGGTTCTTGATGTAC
>DIXN01000024.1 GCA_002428705.1 Desulfovibrio sp. UBA6079 | reverse complement strand
CCGGAGGTTTACCTATTATTATTACCGGGCTAGTCGATGCGCTCCATGACCTTCACGTCGTCCTTCTTGATCATGAGCTCCTGGCCCGAGCGGTCTTCGATGGTGTACATGCCGGCCTTGGTGTCCAGGCTCGGCTTGCCCTTGGTCAGATAGTAGTGGCAGTCGGTGGTCAGCACCAGGTAGCGGGCCGAGCCGCAGCCCGCCACGGCCAGCAGCGCCGCCGCCAGAATCCACATCATGACTCTGCGCATGCTCTTTTCTCCTTTCCGCCCTCGGCGGGTTTTCCCATCCCAGCCATATAGACCCGCCCCGCGCCCGGACGCAAGCCCGGGTCTCCGGCGGGCAGGGGATGCTGTCCCCTGCACCCCTGCCAGGAGGGAATGCTTCCCTCCTGGACCTCCCCGGTTCCCGGTTTCGGGCCGGGGAAAGACCCCGGCCCGAAACCGGGATGCATAATTACACGGGGACATGCGTACCACCGGAGCCGTGGCGTCGAGGGGAAATCAAAACCACCACGAGGGTGAAGAAATGTGGGCTCGGGCCGCTGCCCGGTTTTTTCGATCCGAACGTCCGCGTCGACCCGGACACTCTTCACCTCACCGGCGGCTTTCGGATTTTCTTCAACGACTTCGGTCCATGGCCTCGCGAGGGACATGACCCGCCCTGCGTCACCCAAGCTGAAAATCGTAGCCCTCCGGTATTCTTCGCACCGTAGGGCTTCGATTTATAGACTGCGGGGTCCAGGGGATCATCCCCCTGGCGGGGTGCAGGGGCAGCGCCCCTGCCCGCCGGAGGCCATAGGGCCTTGCCTTGGCCGGGGCTTGGGGGTAGAGGCATCGGCACCCGGGAGGATGGCATGGGCAAGGGTCTTATCTACGCGGTGGCCTCCGCGGCCTGTTTCGGCACCCTGGCCATCCTGACCAAGCTGGCCTACGGCCTGGGTTTTTCCGACACCGAGATGCTCGCCGGCCGGTTCGTGAGCGGCGGGGTGATCCTTCTGGCCTGGACCGCCCTGGCCGAGCCCGCGGCGCTCAGGATAGGCCCGCGGACCCTGGCCAAGGTCCTTCTTCTCGGCATGGTCATCTCGCCCGTGCAGTCCTGGTGCTTCGTCAAGGCCCTGGCCACCCTGCCGGCCTCCACCTCCTGCCTCATCCTCTACGCCTACCCGGCGGCGGTCACGCTCCTGTCCATGGCCTTCTTCCGCCTGCGGCCCGGCCGCGCGGTCTGGTCCGCGCTCGCCCTGGTCAGCCTGGGCTGCGCCCTGGTCTTCTCCGAGGCCTTCGCCAGCCACGCCGATCCCGCCGGCATGGCCTACGCCACCGCCGCCATGCTCATCTTCTCCGTCTACCTCATCCTGGTCCAGCGCCTGCTTTCCGGCGAATCCACGCGTACCGTGACCGTCTACATCATCCTCGCCGTGGCCGTGGTCTTCGCCGGGGTGAACGGCCCGCCCCGACTGTCCGCCTGGGGGCCTGGACACTACGCCGTGGCCCTGGCCCTGGGCCTTGTGCCCACCGCCCTGGCCATGTCCTTCCTGTTCAAGGCCATCGAAACCGTGGGCTCGGCCGTGACCTCCATCTTCTGCACCTTCGAGCCGGTAACCACCGTGGTCGCCGCCCATTTCATCCTCGGCGAGCCCGCCTCGACCATCCAGTACGCCGGCATGGGCCTCATCGTGGCCGGCATCGTCGTGCCCAACCTGGCGCTCATGGGCCTGCGGCGGGCAAGCGCCACCCGGTAGGCCTCCGGCAGCCAGGGGCTTTGCCCCTGGACCCCACCAGGAGGGAATGATTCCCTCCTGGACCTCCCCGGCTTTCGGTCCGGAGCTCGCTGGTGAGAAGACCCCGCCGAAATCCCGGCTGTTGAGCGAAAGACGAAAAGCCGCCACGAGGTGATGGAAGGGGCGGTTCGGGCCTGATGCCCGGCCACAGACCCAGACCTCCGCGCTGATCCGAGCCCTTTTTCACCCTCACCGGCCGCATTTTCTTTTCGTCTTTGTTGCCCTCGGACCGGCGATGGGCATGACGCACCCCTCGTCACCCAGTCTGAAAGTCGAAGCCCCGCGGCGCAAAGAACGCCACGGGGCTTCGACTTTCAGACTGTGGGGTCAAGGGGGATCATCCCCCTTGCGGGGTGCAGGGGCGGCGCCCCTGCTGGGGTCCATGGGCGAAGCCCCTGGCCGCCGGAGGCCGCGCCTCCGACACCTACTTGTGGCGGGGTGTGACGAGGCCTCCGCGTCCGGCGGGGGTGCCGGTTCTGGCCCGGTCGAGGCGGCGGCAGATGAGCACGTCGCCGACGCGGCAGATGAGGCCCTCGGTGATCATGGTGGCGATCTCGTCCAGGACCAGGTCCTTTTCGCGCTCGTCGAGTCGGCTGTCGGACAGGATGGACCTTTCGGTAAGCGGCTGTTCGCCGTTCTCGGTGAAGCGTTTGAGGATGAACCAGCGGTGAAAACCTGGGGCGCCGTCGGCCATGGGAACCTCGCGGAAGAATGCCTGCCTCGGGCAGGGTGATTGCTTCCGGGAATAAACCAAAGACGGGAGTTTGGCCAGTTCTTCGGCGTGCGGGCGTCTGCTTTGCCCGGCCCTATATCAATGGAGCTTTGGATCAAAATCGAAGTACCCGGTGAGGGAGAAGCCGCGGTGCTCCGGCAAATCGCCTCTGGATTGTTTAGAGGTATAGCAGAATGACGCCAGGACGCTGTTCGATGCCTGGTCATAACTATCTGCATTACTTTCGATATCTTCTTGCAACAGACTTCTCGTCTTGCCATCACAGAATGTGATGCAAGTTGTTTGACATGGAAAACGTTATACGATATGAAGCGTTTTCATTTCAAAACAGGGAGGGGTTCCCATGCGGTTCAGCTACGCTGTCTCCCCGGGGTCCGGGCTTGCGGTCACGGCTTGCCGGCGGCAAGGGATCACGGCTGATTATGCCGGCTCCCAAGCACAATAGGCAATCGCAAATGAACTCCTGATTGTTCCCTGCCTCTGAAACACAACGACCCAAACTGCCCCCTCACTCTTGGAGAATGTCATGCTGCAACGCATAGTTACCCTATTCGCGGCTGCCCTTCTGCTGGCCACGCCTTGTTTTGCCCAGGAGCCGGGCGCAAGTTGGAAAAACGCCGCGCAGCAGGCGGCCGCGCTGCCCAAGGTCACCGACTGGTCCATGGCCATGGAAGCTTTCGAGCGCGGTGACGGCACCGGCGATTTCATCATCAACCTGAAGGCTCAGGCCAGCGCGGCGGAAGCTGAAAATTCGTTGCGTACCCAGGCGCAGAAGGCGACCAGGCGCATGGAAGTGCAGGCCTCGCGCGAGGCCGCCCTGGCGCAGATGCCGGACTTCCCCCGGAGCGCCATCCGCCATGCCTATGACAACATCCACGCCTTCTCCGTCGCGGTCACGCCGGAGCAGCTCGAAGTGCTGAGCGCGAATCCGGATGTCGTCTCCATCGATCCGGTCTTCCTGGTCGAGGCGCACCTGGCCCAGGGCATCCCCCTGGAGGGCGCCAGCCACTACCGCGCCACCTACAACGGGCAGGGGCTGTCCGTGGCCATCTGCGACACCGGCATCGACTACACCAACGCCTACCTGGGAGGCGGCAGCTTCCCCAACGCCAAGGTCATCGGCGGCTACGACGTGGGCCAGAACGACGCCAACCCCATGGACGGCAACGGTCACGGCACGGCCTGCGCCGGCATCGTGGCCGGGACACTGGCCAGTCACGAAGACTACATCGGCGGGGTGGCCTACAACGCCAAGCTTTATGCCGTGAAGATCTCCTCCGACGCCACCGGGGGATCGGCCTGGACCGACGACATGGTCGCCGGCTGGGACTGGTGCGTTACCCACCAGAACGACAATGCCAACTATCCGATCATGATCATCAGCACGAGCTTCGGTGGCGGCAGGTACACCAGCATCTGCGACTCCGATGTCACCGCCATGACCGCCGCGGCCCAGGCGGCCAAGGACGCGGGCATCACTCTGTTCGTCTCCTCGGGCAACGACGGCTACTGCGATTCCGTCGGCTGGCCGAGCTGCATATCGAGCGTCCTTGCGGTCGGCGCTGTGTACGACGCGAGCTTCGGCACCTATTACCCATGTGTCAACTCGGCGTCCTGCGCGCCGACAAAGCAGTACACCTCCATCGGCTGCAGCAGCACCCACTATTACGCCACCGATGTCGCCCAAGCCGACATGGTCACTTCCTATTCCAACTCCGCCAACATGGTCAGCCTCTTCGCGCCGTCCAACATGGCCTACACTCTGGGCATCGGCGGCAGCACCTACAATGACGAATTCGGCGGCACGTCCGCGGCCTGTCCCTATGCCGCCGGCGCGGCCGCGGCCCTGCAGTCCGCGGCCAAGGCCGAGACCGGCAAATGGCTCACGCCGGCGCAGGTCAAGTCCATCCTGACATCCACGGGCGACCTGGTCACCGACGGCAAGGTCAGCATCACCAAGCCCCGGGTCAATCTCAAGGCGGCCATCGACCGGGCGCTCAACCCCGTCATGCCGGTCCCGAACTTCATGCTTCTTCTCGATTAACCTTCTCCCCCTTGGCGCGCTGGTATCGACCCGGCGCGCCAGGGGAGAGGGGCAAAAAAGCAGCCGCGAGGTAAGGAAACGGCGGCGGCCGTATCTTCGGATCGGCCAACCGCGCCGAGGTGCGCTCCATCCCTTACCCCTTACGGCCGCCTTCCGTTTTTTTCTCCGAAAGTCGTGCATTGCGAAGACCGCCGCCGGTCGTGCGGAGCGCCCATCCCCCCTCTTCCCCTCATGGCCGTCTTCAGCCATTCTTTCTTCTCCTCACGCCCCACCCAATGTGCCGGAATAACAGACAGTCCATATCCACCACCGGCTGCTTTGACGCGCCCACCCTTGTCTGCTAGGCAAGAATGCCCGGCAATGCCCGGGCTTGGGGGGAAGATGCGTGCTCTTTCGGCCTTTATCGCCACTCTCGGCCTGATCCTCGCCGGCCTGCCCGCGGCCGCGTCCGCCGCGCCCGGGCCGAGCTGGCATGCCATGCTCGCGGACATGGCTGCCACGAGCGGCGCCGCGCCCGAGGTCAGGCTCAATTCGACCACCGGCCAGGCCCGCTTCCTACGCCTCGACCGGCCGCTCGCTCCCTTCAGCCTGGCGCCCGAGTCGGATTTCACCGCCCGCGAGCAGTCGGCGCAGGACTTCCTGGCCGGCTACGGCCGGCTCTTCGGGCTATCCGCCCAGGCCGAGGAGCTTCTCCCCGGACGGGCCAAGGCCGCGCTCGGGGGCGGCGTGTTCCAGAAGTTCGCCCAGACCTACCGCGGCCTGCCGGTCATCGCCGGCGAGCTTGCGGTCCAGACCGACGGCTACGGCCGGGTGGCCACGGTCTCGGGCGGGATCGCGCCCGACCTCAGCCTGTCTGTCGCGCCGGAGGTGGAGGCCGCGGCGGCCCGCGCCACGGCGCTGGCGGCCTCCGCCCGCTACGACCGCCTGGAGGCCGCGCTGCTCAGCGCCACCGAGCCCGAGCTCGCGGTCTACGACCCAGGCCTCCTGGAGCAGTCCGACGCCCCGGCCCGGCTGGTCTGGCGGATCACGATCACGGCCGGCGACACGCTGCCCCTGCGCCGGCTGGTGCTGGTGGACGCGCACAGCGGCGAGCTGGTCCTGACCTTCAACCAGGTGCAAGAGGCCCTCGACCGGAGCGTCTACGACAAGGACAACAACATCGCCAGCCAGACCTTGCCCGGCACGCCGGACGAGCTCATGCGCGTCGAGGGCCAGCCGGCCTCGGGCCTGGCCGACGTGGACCTGGCCTACGACTACCTGGGGCTGACCTACGACTTCTACTATACCTGGCACGGCCGCGACAGCGTCGACGGCCACGGCCTGCCGCTCGTAGCCACCACCCGCTACTGCCGGCCGACCTATGCCTGCCCCTATGCCAACGCCGCGTGGACCGGCAGCCAGATGGTTTTCGGCGACGGCTATGCCACGGCGCTCGACGTGGTGGCCCACGAGCTGACCCACGGCGTGACCGAGAACGAGTCGAACCTCTACTATTACATGCAGTCCGGAGCCATCAACGAGTCCTTGTCCGACGTCTGGGGCGAGGCCGTGGAGCTCAACTCCTACAACCCTCACTACAGCGTGGCCTTCGACGAGCGCTGGCTCATGGGCCAGCACTTGCCCATCGGCGCCATCCGCAACATGGCCTACCCGCCGCAGTTCGGCGACCCGGACCACATGGGCAGCGAACTCTACTGGTGCGACGAGACCGACAACGGCGGCGTGCACACGAACTCCGGGGTGGGCAACAAGGCCTTCGCCCTGGCCGTGGACGGCGGGACGCTGAACGGATCGTTCTTCAAGCCCATGGGCTTTGCCAAGATGCTGCCGGTCTGGTACCGCGCGGCCACTTGCTACCTAGTCTCGGGCAGCCAGTACGAGAACCTGGCCGATGCGCTCGTTTCCTCCTGCCGGGACCTGCTAGGGCAAAACGGCCTGGACGAGGAGGACGCAATCCAGCTCGAGGCCATCATCGAGGCCACGGGCATGCAGGAGCAGCCCGCGGCCTGCCCTGCCGAGCAGGCGGAAATCTGCCCCGTGGGCTCTGCGAACGACCGCTTCCTCGACGACCTGGAGCACGGCCCGGACAACTGGGTGGTGACCAACGCCACCGGCAGCATATCCTGGGATCGGCAGACCGAGGGCTACGCCGCCAGCGCCACCCACGCCTTGTACGCGCAGTCCTGCGCAAGCCGCACGGACACCTCCGTGGCCATGACCGCGGACGTGATCGTGCCCGCCGGCGGCCGGCTCCACTTCCGCCACACCTTCGGCTTCGAGCACGACGGCACGGACGAGTATTACGACGGCGGCGTGGTGGAGTATTCCGCCAACGGCGGGGGCAGCTGGCAGGACGCCGGTCCGTACCTGGCCGAGAACGGCTACAACGGCTCCATCTCGCCCTACTGGGGCAACCCTCTGGCCGGCCGGCAGGCCTTTGTAGGCAACTCCCACGGCTACATCTCCACCCGCCTGGACCTCTCGCCCCTGGCCGGCCAATCGGTGCGCTTCCGCTTCCGCTACGGCGACGACGGCTTCCTCGCGGTCCTCGGCTGGATGGTGGACGACGTGCGCATCTACACCTGCCCGGCCCCGCCGGTGACGCAGTTCATGATGCTGCTGCTGGAGTAGAGGAAGAAGAAAAGACGGCCAGCGATAAGGAAGAAAGGAAGGCCGCGGCTTCGGCGGGAGGCGCGGGCTTCTCTGCCTCTTGACCATATACCATAGGTGCGTATATTTTGTCTGCCATGTCCCCGACCTATGTGGCGGTTTGGGAAGAGTCGGCCGGCGAGGTGCGGCTCATCGAGGTGACCTATGTTGGCACGCACGCCAAAGCCCCATACTGACGGGGTCGAGCTCTGTTTCACCGGTCCGGCGGAGAAGCGGGCCGAGGCCGAGGCCGCCCTGCGCGCCCTGGGTTTTATCCCGGCGGAAGAGCGCCTGCCCTGGCGCGAGCTGTTCCCCGAATACGACGACACCCCTGCCGGTAGCGTGGCCCTGCGGGGCGCGCGCCGCAAGGAGGGCCTGACCCAGAAGGAACTCGCGACTCTGTCCGGCATCCCCCAGAGCCACATCTCGGCCATGGAAAACGGCAAGATGGCCATCGGCAAGGAGCGGGCCAAGCGTCTGGCCAAGGCGCTCAAGGTGGAATGGCGGATGTTGGTGTGAGGTGAGAAGCAGAGAAATAAGCCTGGACAGGTTCCTTTATTTTATGATGTCTTCAAACGTGATAGGGAATCGCTTTTCATTTTCGGGATATAAATCAATCATAAAAAAATAAGTCCTAAATCTCTCAAAAAAAGGTCTGTAATCAAGGATTTTGTCTTTAAGCTCCTGTCTCTTTTTTGAATCATCTAGAGGGATTTTCGCTTCCTTCATGATGTTGTCTATCCTTTTTTGTAGACGGTTCTCATCAGCCAGATCAGTATAATAACGATTACAACCTTTGATGAAAAGAAATTCTGCATTATAATAACTATATTCTCCATTATTTTCAGCATTTAACGCTCGTACTGCTTCATTGCCGCTTCTGGTATCAAAAAATGTATTATAAAACAACGGGAAACTATTGCTCGCACTTTGAAAAGTAATGTTGTGTGATGGTCCTATCACTGCGAAAAGTGGACATCTTTCACTTGGACGTATTATATCTACAAGATAGGCTCCATAACAACAAGAC
The DNA here is from genome assembly GCA_002428705.1 of Desulfovibrio sp. UBA6079. Classification (GTDB taxonomy): domain Bacteria; phylum Desulfobacterota; class Desulfovibrionia; order Desulfovibrionales; family Desulfovibrionaceae; genus UBA6079. Next base: position 15,714 of record DIXN01000024.1, on the reverse strand, counting down.
ATAACGGCAAGGACATTTATATTTGTTAAAATGCTTATTGATATAAAGTATGACTTTAAATCAGCCCATGAAACAAATTCGCCGGAGGTAAGCTCCAGGCCATGACTATTCCCATGCATATCAAAATGCAGAATTGGAAAAACTTGTTCCTCTCTTGCTTCTTTAGCTACTACATTTTCAAGTATATCGAAAAAACTTCTCTTGTCCGTCAGTATATGAAGACTTCCTAAGAGACGCGGGTGTTTTCGCTTTAGCGGTTGTATTATCTCGTCATATAGTTCTTCTCCAGTTTTTCTGTCTCCAGGTCTAACAGATTGGAACACATGAATCTTATTGAAATAAAGAGTGCGCATATTACTCACTCCCGCCGGGCACGCCCGATCTCCCGCTCCAGCTCCTCAAGGCTCGTGCCGGGGTCCTTGCCGGACTCGAAGTCCTGCCAAGCGGCGTCGAAGGCTGCCTCCTCCTCGGCGCTCAACTCCTCGCCGGCCTCGGCCAGGCGCTCCTGCAGCGCCTCCCATTCCTCGATGGGCAGCACCACGGCCGTGCGCCGGCCCTGTTCGTCGGTCAGATAGCGTATGGACACGGGCGTTTCTCCTTCAGGCGCAAGGATACCATTTCGCCCATGCCGAGGGCAACTGCCCGCGTTCGGCGGCGTCCTCCACCATCCTCACCGGCAGCATTTTCCAAAAACAGCGGCCGATGATTCCTCACCGGCCGCCTTCAATTTCCTCGTCCTCCCCCTCTAGTAGCTCAAAATCCTCGTATTCTCCTTGAAGATCACAGGCATGACCACGTCGGGCTTGCCCACGACCACGCCGTCGATCATGTCGGCGGGAGTCAGGCCCCGCTGCTGCATGCAGCTGCCGCCCATGATGATCTTTCCGCCGGCCTTCTGGAAGGCGATCAGCTCGTCCTTGATGGTCGTCTTGCCGAAGGGGTAGTCGTTCTTCTTCACTGCCAGGCTCACCGCCCGCACCCGCATGAGCAGGGTCACTTCGTGGCCCCGGGAGAGCGCGACCGTGGCGATGCGGATGGCGGCGTCGGCCGAGTCCGCGTCGTCCGTGGACAGGTTCACCACCAGGCTGCCCATGGGCTCCTGCGGCGCGCCGGCCCCGGCCTCGGCGGCGGCGAATCCCGCGGCAATGCCAAAGAACACCATGATGCAGGCCAGCATCGCAATGCGTACCATCCGTGTCGTCATTCCTGCACTCCTGTTTCGTTGCGTTTCCGGCAGGCATTAACCTGCCTTTCCCGACCATGACGGTCCGTTTCAAGAGCATTCCACCGGTCCGCAACATGGCCCGCCGGCCGGCACTGCGCAAGGTGGTCATGCTTTTGGCAAATCCCGTGACAGGCCGCGCGGCCGCACCGCGTCCGCCCGCAGGACCCGCCCAAATCCCCCCGCCCCCTTGCCACCCTCCCCATTTCCTCCTAATCTGGAAAATAGACCTGTCTTCACTCATTTTCGGAGGTTCATATGTGGGAATACACCGACAAGGTCATGGATCATTTCAAGAAGCCCAGGAACGTGGGCAAGATCGAAGATGCGGACGCCGTGGGCGAGGTCGGCAGCCTGGCCTGCGGCGACGCCCTGCGCCTGTACCTGAAGATCGACGACAATGGCGTCATCACCGACGCCAAGTTCCAGACCTTCGGCTGCGCCTCGGCCATCGCCTCCTCCTCGGTCCTCACCGAGCTCTTGAAGGGCAAGACCGTGGACGAGGCCAGGAAACTCAGCAACAAGGACATCGCCGCCCACCTCGGCGGGCTGCCCAAGGAGAAGATGCACTGCTCGGTCATGGGCCAGGAGGCCCTCGAGGCCGCGCTCAAGAACTACGCCGGCGAAACCAAGGCCCCGGCCGGCCCCGCGCCCGCGCCCGAGGGCACGCTCGTCTGCAAGTGCTTCGGCGTGACCGAGGAGCTGATCCGCCGCGAGATACGCGAGAACAACTTGAAGACCGTCGAGGACATCACCAACTTCACCAAGGCCGGCGGCGGCTGCGGCGACTGCGTCCCGGATCTGGAGCGCATCCTGGCCGAGGAGCTGGGCAAGGCCGCGCCAAGCCACGCGGCCAAAAAGCTCACCAACATCGCCCGCATGCAGTTGGTGACCCGGATCATCGAGGAGGAGATCCGGCCCTCCCTGCGCAAGGACGGCGGCGACATCGAGCTGCTCGACATCGACGGCCACAAGGTGCTCGTGTCCTTGCGCGGAGCCTGCGTCGGCTGCCCCTCGAGTCAGCTGACCCTGAAGGACTTCGTGGAAAAACGCCTGCGCGAAACCGTCGAGCCCGACATCGTCGTCATCCAGGAGAGCTAAAGCCATGGCCATCGTCTACCTCGACAACAACGCCACCACCCGCACCGCGCCCGAAGTCCTGGAGGAAATGCTGCCCTTCTTCTCCGAGCGCTACGGCAACCCCTCCTCCATGCACGCCTTCGGCGGCGAGGTCGGCCACGAACTGGCCAAGGCCAGGGAACGCACCGCCGCGGCCCTGGGCGCAAACCCCGACGAGATCGTCTTCACCGCCTGCGGCACCGAGGCCGACAACACCGCCATCTGGTCCGCCGTCCAGGCGAGCCCCGACAAGCGCCACGTCATCACCACCAGGGTCGAGCACCCGGCCGTCCTGAACCTCTGCAAGCACCTGGAAACACTTGGCTTTGATGTCACCTACCTGGCCGTGGACAAGAACGGGAACATGGACGCGGACTGCGTGCGCCAGGCCATCCGCAAGGACACGGCCGTCGTCTCGATCATGTGGGCCAACAACGAGACCGGCGTCCTCTTCCCCATCGAGGAGATCGCCGCCGTCACCAAGGAGGCCGGCGTCCTCTTCCACACCGACGCCGTCCAGGCCGTGGGCAAGGTGGCAATCGACCTGAAAAACCTGCCCGTGGACATGCTTTCCCTCTCCGGGCACAAGATCCACGCCCCCAAGGGCATCGGCGCCCTCTACCTACGCCGCGGCACGCCCTTCCGGCCGTTCATGATCGGCGGGCACCAGGAGCGCGGCCGCCGCGCCGGCACCGAGAACACCGCCTCCATCATCGGTCTGGGCAAGGCCATGGAGCTGGCCGCGGCCGGCATCGTGGACGAAAACACCCGCGTCGCCGCCCTGCGCGACTGCCTGGAAAGCGGCCTGCTCGACTCCGTCCCCGACGTCCGGATCAACGGCGACCCCGACAACCGCCTGCCCAACACCACAAGCGTGGCCTTCAAATACGTCGAGGGCGAGGCCATCCTGCTCATGATGGACCAGTACGGCATCTGCGCCTCCTCGGGCTCGGCCTGCACCTCGGGCAGCCTGGAGCCCTCCCACGTGCTGCGGGCCATGGGCGTGCCCTTCACCTTCGCCCACGGCTCGGTGCGCTTCTCCCTCTCACGCTACACCACCCCGGAGGACGTGAACACCGTCCTCGACGAGCTGCCGCCCATCATCAAAACCCTGCGCGACATGTCCCCCTTCTCCGCCGAGCACGAGGGCGTAGCCTGCGCCGGGACTTGGTCGAACGAGTAATCGCCTCCGGCGGGCAGGGGCGCCGCCCCTGCACCCCGCCAGGGGGATGATCCCTCTTGGACCCCGCAGTCTGAAAATCGAAGCTTCCCGGCGCGAAGAACGCCGGGAAGCTTTGCACGTTCATCGGGCGGAGGCAAATCAAGCTGTTAATACCTTGAAATCACAAGATGTTTTATTGTTGTTGCGGACTTGGACAACGGGTTATATGTCATGATGCCGTCATACATGTAGCATCTGATTATTACCCAAGGCCGACATTCCATCGTCCAAACAACCCTCCGGCAACGACGCAAGGCCCCTATGAAACGCAGCCTGCCCGCGGTCCTCGCCCTGGCCTTCGTCCTCGCGCTCGCCGCCGCACCGGCCCGGGCCGGGACGGCCAAGCTCATCATCCACGACGGCGGGGTGCTGGTGGTCAACTCCAGCCGCGTCGACCTGCACTGCGGCCAGCTCGTGGTCGAGGACGGCGGCCGCCTCGGCGGGGTCGACGCCCGCTTCGTGCACGTCGGCTCCAGCCGCTACGAAGAGGGCGCCATCTTCCGCCTCCAGGACACCCTCTTCTACCGCTGCCCGCAACCCTGGCTGCCGCTGCTCGACGTCCCCTGAGGCCCCGCCACCGCCCCGACTGACCATGAAAGGAACAGACGCCATGCCCTCGCTCCGCCTCCCCGCCCTGGCCCTGGCCCTCGTCCTGCTCGCCGCCCTCCCGGCCGGCGCCGCCGAGCCCGTCGCCACCGTGTCCGCCAGCGCCGGCGGCATCGTCTTCGCCCCCGCCGCCGACTACGCCGGCGCGACCATCACCCTGAGCGTCGCCGGACCCCAGGACCTGAGCTTCACCAAGGCCTTCGCACCCGGCGGGCTGCCCGTGTTCGACGCCCAATCCGCGGGCTACGCGAGCCTGCCCGAGGGCCAGTACAGCTTCCAGCTCACCGCCGGCTTCCCGGCCAAACCCCGGCCCCTGGCCGTGGAGGACGAGGACGGCCGCCAGGCCGCCGTCCCGGCCGGCACCGAGGGCGCCTCCCAGTCCGGCTTCTTCCGCGTCCAGAGCGGCTCCGTGATCTCGGGCAGCGTCGCCGAGGCGCCCTCGAGCATCGTCGCCCAGGACGTGGTCCAGGCCGACGACGTCATCGTCCAAGGCAGCCAGTGCATCGGCTTCGACTGCATCGACGGCATGAGCTTCGGCTTCGACACCCTCGTCCTCAAGGAAAACAACCTGCAGATATTCTTCGACGACACGAGCAGCACCGGCAGCTTCCCGTCTCGTGACTGGCGCATCAAGACCAACGATGCGGCGGACGGCGGCGCTGAATACTTCGCCATCCAGGACGCCACCGCCGGCCGCATCCCCTTCCGCATCGTGGGCAACGCGCCCGAGAGCTCGCTCTACGTCGATGGCTCCGGCCGCGTCGGCCTGGGCACCGCCGCTCCACTTCTCAAGCTGCAACTGAGCACCAGCGACACTCCCGCCATGCGCCTGGAGCAGACCTCCAGCAGCGGATTTCCCCCCCAGACCTGGGATGTCGCCGGAAACGAGGCGAACTTCTTCGTCCGCGACCTGACCAACGGCTCCAGGCTGCCTTTCCGCATCCAGCCCGGCGCGCCGACCAACTCCATTTACATCAAGTCCGACGGCTACGTGGGCCTGGGCACCCAATCCCCCACCAAGCGCCTGCACGTGGAAGGTGACGCCATCATCATGGGCACCCTCGAGATCGGCAGCAGCCGCAGCCTCAAGAAGGACATAAGGCCCCTGCCCGCCGATAAGGCCCTGGCCGCCCTCACCGCCCTCGCCCCCGTGACCTACGCCTACAAGGCCAACCCCGCTGAGACCTGCGCCGGCTTCATCGCCGAGGACGTGCCCGACCTGCTCGCCACCACCAGCCGCGCCTCCTTGAGCCCCATGGACTTCGTGGCCGTGCTGACCTCCGTGGTCCAGTCCCAGCAGGAAACCATCGCCAGCCAACGCGAGGAGCTGAAAGCCCTGGCCGAGCGCGTGGCCGCCCTGGAGCAGGCCGCCAGTATGCCCCAGCCAGTGATGGCCAGCGCCGTGGGCTGGCTGAAGTAGGGCAGGCCTCCGGCGGGCAGGGGCTTTGCCCCTGCACCCTACGAGGGGGCTAAGCCCCCTCGACCCCGTAGTCTGAAAATCGAAGCCCCTCCGGCGTGAAGAACGCCGGAGGGGCTTCGATTTTCAGCTTGGGTGGCGAAGGGCGGGTCGCATCCCTCGTGACGTCTCGGTAAAACGAAAGACAACCATAAAGGTGAAGACCGTGCCCGGGCCGGGGGCACTCGTCCGGCCATGGGTCCGTGCGCCACGGCCTGCGAAGAGGTCACTTGCGGAATCAACGGAGGACAGGCGCGCGACCGGTACCTGCCCCCCTCTTCAGCGCGTTGCGGCCGGTTCGGGTTTTTTCCCGGATCGGCCGCAACGCGCTGAACCACGGGGTCAAGGGGGAGAATCCCCCTTGCGGGGTGCAGGGGCGGCGCCCCTGCCCGCCGGAGGCGTTACGTGGCGCCGGCGCCCGAGGCGGCGTGCCAGTAGAGGATGGCTTCGCCCAGGGCGTTCAGGGCCAGGCGGGCGCAGTGCATGTGGTCGTCGGGCAGGCCGCCCAGGGCGCGGGACAGCTCCTCGGGCTCGAGCATGACGGCCTCGTCGAGGTTCAAGCCCCGGGCCAGGTCGCCCAGCGCGGTGGCGCAGGCCGTGGTGTAGATGCAGCCGCGCACCAGGGAGCTGACCTCGCTGATGGCGCCCCCGGTCACCTTGATCTGGACGAGCATGGAGTCGCCGCAGCTGCCGGTGACCTCGGCGATGCCGTCGGCACCGTGCATGAGCCCGATATGCCGCTGGGAGGCCAGAGCCTCGAGCATGGGCAGGGGCAGGTCGTCCCACTGGTCCTTGTTCCGGTCGTCAGTCATGCCGTTCGCCTCCGCAAGCTGTCTTGTCCCGCCCCGGGGCATATTTCCCCGGCGCGGCCGGTGTCAAGGGAGGCCTCGCCCATGAATGCCGTGGCGTTCAAAAAAAACGCAAATGCAGCCGGGAAGACAGGAAAGAGGACCCTGGCGGCCCGAAGGCAGGCGTGCGCAGTTCTCCTTTCTTCACTTTTCGGCCTTCTTCGCTTTACGATCCCGCCATTTCGAGGCGTTGCGGCCGGTCCGGAAAGATCCGGGCCGGCCGCAACGCCTCGAGTCACGGGATGCAGGGGGATAATCCCCCTGCCGGGGCTAAGGGGCAGCGCCCCTGGCCGCCGGAGGCATGATCACCCCTGGATCTCGATCTTCTTGGACTTGGCTTTTTCGCTCTTGGGCAGGGTGATGGTCAGGACGCCCTTGTCGAACTTGGCCTTGACCGCGTCCTCCTTGACCTCGGCTGGCAGGGTCAGGCTGCGGTAGAAGGAGCCGTAGCTGCGTTCGATGCGGTGGTAGTTGTCCTTCTTCTCTTCTTCCTCGAACTTCTTTTCGCCCTTCAGGGTGAGCACGCCGCGGTCCAGGCTGATGTCCACGTCCTTGGATTCGAGGCCTGGCAGCTCGGCCTTGACGGTGATCTCGCGCTCGTCTTCGGAGACGTCCACGGCCGGGTAGTCGCCGCCTTCTCCGAAGGGCCAGGCAGGGGCGAAGGGCCGTTTCCAGAACTCCTCCATCAGGTCGGCGACGGACGTCGGCCGGCGGCTTTCCAGGGACTGCTTCTTCAGTTCCGGCAAAAGCTTGCGAAACATGGCGGACCTCCTTCGATGGGCATGAGGCCGCGAGCGCGGCCCGGGATGAGATGTACCGTCCAGTATATGAAACAATTGAAAGCGATTGTCAATCCCATTTCGGACCGGCCGGCCGGGGTCTGCCGGCATGTCGGAAGGATTGCGTATCGCAGGCCGTCCAAAATTCGTCGGGTGCCAGGCGCAAAAAAAATTCAGGCTCGACGCGTAGCTGTCTACGCGAGAGCCTGAATTTTTCGCCGCAACGCCGCAGACGGCGGTTTTGGGCCGGCCGGCTAGGCCAGGAGGCTCTCCACGGCCTTGACCTTGGAGCTCAGGCGTCCGTCGTGGCCGCGGCGGGCGTCGACCTTCATGGTCATGTAGATGCGGTTGTGGTTGGCGGCCAGGGCCTTGTAGCAGTGGCTGACCACGGCCATGACCTCGTCCCATTCGCCTTCGATGGTCGTGCCCATAGGGCCGAGGATGTGCGGCAGGCCGCTTTCGCGGATGAGGGCCACGGCCTCGGCCACTGCCGTGTGGACCGTTTCGCCGGCGCCGATGGGGAACAGGGACAGTTCGACGAGCACGCTCATGGCACTCTCCTTTGCGCTCGGGGTTCGATGGACCCGCCGGGCGGGTCGGAAGGAAGAGTGCCACAATCAGGCGCAAGGTCAATGCCCTGGCGCAGGCGAGCCGTCAGGGCGCAGGCGCTTCGTCGCGGATTCGTCATCACTGTCACGCTTGCGAAAAATTTCTCTTGACACTTGACAAAATCTAAGTGAGTACTCACTCAGTTTTAAACGGGTATCAAAATGAAACGCCGCGACAAGATCCTCGAGAACGCCACCTGGCTCTTCGCCCACAAGGGCTACAAGGACACTTCCACCGCCGAGCTGGCCAAGCTCATCGGCGTGGCCGAGGGCACCGTCTTCTACCATTTCAAGACCAAGGAAGCCCTGTTCCTGGCCGTGCTCGAGGGCCTGAAGACCCAGCTCATCACCCAGTTCGAGGGCTACTTCCAGGAGGCTCGCTTCGAGGACGGCCTGGCCATGGCGCTCGGCGCGGTCAGCTTCTATCTCTATCTGGCGGGCATCATGGAGACCGAGATGCTGCTGCTGCACCGCCACTTCCCCTTCGAGCTGGCCCAGACCAACCCGGTCTGCCGCGAGAATCTCGAGGACATCTACAATTCCCTGGCCGACATCTTCGAGCGCGCCGTGGCCCGCGGCCAGGCCGACGGCAGCATCGACACCGCGCTCGAGGCCCGCAAGGCCGGGCTCATCCTCTTCACCCTGGCCGACGGACTGGTACGTTTCAAGACCTACAACCTCTACGACGCCGGAGCCCTGTACAACACGCTCATGGACTCCTGCCGCAGGCTGCTCACGGTCAGGCACGCGGTGCCGGCCGAAAACTCTTAGGACAGGTGGTGACATGGTAGAGAAGATCTTCCCCTTCCTCGCCTGGTTCAGATCGTACAACCTGGCGAGCCTGCGCACGGACGCGCTGTCCGGCCTGACCGTGGCATTGGTGCTCATCCCGCAGTCCATGGCCTATGCCCAGCTGGCCGGGATGCCGCCCTACTACGGCCTCTACGCCTCCTTCCTGCCGCCGCTGGTGGCCGCGCTCTTCGGCTCGAGCCGCCAGCTGGCCACCGGGCCGGTGGCCGTGGTCTCGCTCATGACCTCGGCCTCGCTCGCGCCCCTGGCCACCCAGGGCAGCGAAGGCTACATCGCCTACGCCATCCTACTGGCCCTCATGGTCGGCCTGTTCCAGTTCTCGCTCGGCGTCCTGCGCCTGGGCCTGGTGGTCAACTTCCTGTCCCACCCGGTGGTCGGCGGCTTCACCAACGGCGCGGCGATCATCATCGCCACCTCGCAGCTGGAGAAGATGTTCGGCGTGTCCGTGGACAGCGCCGAGCACCATTATGAAACGATCATGAATGTGGTCAGGTCGGCCTGGCACTACACCCACTGGACCACCTTCCTCATGGGCGCCCTGGCCTTTGCCATCATGTACGGCCTGAAGCGCCTGAACCCGCGCATCCCCAACGTGCTCGTGGCCGTGGCCCTGACCACCTTCCTGTCCTGGGCCTTCGGCTACCAGCACGACGCCAAGGCGCCGCTTGCGGCCGTGAAGGACCCGGCCGCGGCCGCGGACATCGTCCACTACAACCAGGCCATCGACGCCGCCACCCGCCTGGCCGCCGAGCGCACCACGCTGACCGCCACCCTCGACGAGGCCCAGGCCTCGGGCGACCCGGTGCGGATCATGGAAGCCGAGCACGGCATGAGCCTGCTGGCCCTGGAGATCGAGCGCCAGAAGGAGGAGGCCGGGCTCTACCGGGCCAAGATCCGCGATCATCTCCTGGCCGGCGTGACCGAGGCCGGCAGCCTGGCCTTCTACCCCCGGGACGCCGTGCCCGACGGCCTCGAGAGCGACGGCCGCACCTGGCGCATCAAGGTCGGCCAGACCGCCCTGAAGGCCGACGGCCTGGCCATGATCGGCGGCGGCTCGGTGGTCGGCAGCGTGCCGAGCGGCCTGCCCACCTTCGCCATACCCAAGCTCGACGTGAAGGTCCTGGCCAAGCTCCTGCCGTTTGCCGCGATCATCGCCCTGCTCGGCTTCATGGAGGCCATCTCCATTGCCAAGGCCATGGCCGCCAAGACCGGCCAGCGCCTGGACGCCAACCAGGAGCTCATCGGCCAGGGCCTGGCCAACGTGCTCGGCTCCTTCGGCCAGAGCTTCCCGGCCTCGGGCTCCTTCTCGCGCTCCGCGGTCAACCTCCAGGCCGGCGCGGTCTCCGGCCTGTCCAGCGTCTTCACCAGCCTGGCCGTGGTCATCGTGCTCTTCTTCTTCACCCCGCTCCTCTACCACCTGCCCCAGAGCGTGCTGGCCGCGGTCATCATGATGGCCGTCATCGGGCTGATCAACGTCTCGGGCTTTGTCCACGCCTGGCAGGCCAAGTGGTACGACGGCGCCATCTCGGTCATCTCCTTCGTCGCCACCCTGGCTTTTGCCCCGCACCTGGACAAGGGCATCGCCATCGGCGTCATCCTCTCGCTCGGCGTCTTCCTCTACAAGAGCATGCGCCCGACCGTGGCCTCGCTCTCCCGGGCCGAGGACGACGCCCTGCACGCCGCCGGCCTCTACGGCCTGAAGGAGTGCTCCTACGTGGACGTGGTCCGCTTCGACGGCCCCCTGTTCTTCGCCAACGCGAGCTTCCTCGAGGACCAGATCACCGCGCGCATGCTGGCCAAGAGAGACTTGAAACACATCGTGCTGGCCGCCAGCGGCATAAACGACATCGACGCCTCGGGCGAGGAAGCCCTGTCCCTCCTGGTCGACCGCCTGCGCAGCGCCGGCATAGACATCTCCCTCTCGGGCGTGAACGAGACGGTGCTGAAAGTCCTGGAGCGCACGCACCTCTTGGAGAAGATCGGCCGCGACCACGTCTATCCGACCATGGAGCGGGCGGTCTGCGCCATCCACGAAAAGACCCACGCCGACAGCCACGAAGAGCACTGCCCGCTGACAACCGTCTGCAGGCTCGCCTAGCCACAAGGGGGACGACATGACTGTCATCGCCATCGTATCCGCCAGCCACTGCCGGGGCGACGAGGTCGTCGCCGAGGTCCGCGACCGCACCGCGGCCAAGATCGTCACCGACGAGCATCTGGCCGCCGTGGCCGCGGGAGCCTCGGGCCTGGAGCCGGAGAAGATCCTGCGCGCCTTCTCCGCCAAGACTTCGGTCTTCAACGCCTTCACCCGCGAGAAGGAGCGGGCCGCGGCCTACCTGCGCCTGGCCCTGGCCGAGGCCCTGGCCGAAGACCGCCTGATCATCACCGGCTTCGCCGGCCTGCTCGCACCGCGGCGCATCAGCCACGTGCTGAGGGTCTGCCTGGTGGCTGAGACCAGATTCCGGGCCGCGCTTCTGGCCCGCGAGGACGGCCTGGCCGAGAAGGAGGCCCTGAAGCTCCTGCACAAGGACGACGAGGACGCCCGGGCCTTCGTCAGCCTGGCCTTGAACCAGAAGGACCCCTGGGCCGCCGGCCTCTACGACATCGTCCTGCCCATGGACAAGACCGAGGTCAGCGCCGCGGCGGCCCTCATCACCGAGAACGCGGCCAAACCCGTGCTGGCCGTGACCGAGTCCTCCCGGGCCGCGGTCAAGGACTTCCTGCTGGCGGCCAGGGTCGAGGTCGCCCTGTGCTGCGAGGGCCACATGGTCGACGTCTTCGCCCGCGACGGCGTGATCACCCTGACCATCAACAAGAACGTGCTCATGCTCCAGCGCCTGACCGAAGAGTTGAAGCGCATCGTGGAGAAGGTCCCGGGCGTCAGGCAGGTCGAAACCACCGTGGGCAAGGACTTCTACAAGGCCGACGTCTACCTGCGCATCAACTTCGAGCTGCCGGCCAAGGTCCTGCTGGTGGACGACGAACGCGAATTCGTGCAGACCCTGTCCGAGCGCCTGTTGTTGCGGGACATGGGCTCGGCCGTGGTGTACGATGGCGAATCGGCCCTGGAGATGGTCAGCGAGGAGGAGCCCGAGGTCATGATTTTGGACCTCAAGATGCCCGGCATCGACGGCATCGAGGTCCTGCGGCGGGTGAAGAAGACCCACCCGAAGATCGAGGTCATCATCCTGACCGGCCACGGCACCGAAGCCGACCGCGAGGTGTGCATGAAGCTCGGCGCGTTCGCCTACCTGCAGAAGCCGGTGGACATCGACCAGCTCTCGGCCACCCTGCGCGCAGCCAACGACAAGATCCGCCGCCAGAAGGAGGCCCGGGGCTAGACCCCGGACCGGCGGCAGGGGACGGACCTTAGGGCATGCTGAAGGCGCTGAAACCCAAGTTCTGGGACCAGGGTGCCGGACCGGCCTCGCACCGGAGCCTGTTCAACTACCGCAGGCTCTGGCTCCTGGTCCTGGGGCTCATGTTCGGCGTGAGCTTCGTGCCGCTGGCCCTGATGGCCGGCATCGACTTCAGCATCAGCCGCCAGGCCGCGGAGCAGGAGACCGAGCTGCGCATGAGCCAGCTCGTGTCCAATACCCGGCGGACCATCAGCTACTTCATCGGCGAGCGGGTCAGCGCGCTCGGCTTCATCGCCGCCGACAACACCCCCGATGAGCTGGCCGACCCGGCCCGCCTGGCCACGCTCCTCGAGCTCCTCAAATCGAGCTTCTCGGGCTTCGTGGACCTGGGCGTCATCGGCGCGGACGGCGTGCAACTGGCCTACGTCGGGCCCTTCGAGCTGGCCGGCAAGGACTACTCCGGACAGGAGTGGTTCAGCGCCACCCAAACCCGCGGCCGTTACGTAAGCGAGGTCTTCCAGGGGTATCGCGGCGTGCCCCACCTGGTGGTCGCCGTGCGCCGGGACCTGCCGGGCGGCACCTTCCTCTGCGTGCGCGCCACGCTCGACACCGCCACCTTCAACGACTTCATCGGCGCCATCGACCTGATCCCCCAGGGCGACGCCTTCATCATCAACCGCGAGGGCGTGCTCCAGACCCCCTCGCGCAGCCACGGCGACGTGCTCGACCCGGTGAACCTGCCGGTCCCGCCGCCCTCCACCTCCTCCGAGGTCATCTACGGCCTGGGCCAGGACGGCTCCGAGATCGTCATCGGCTACGCCTACATCGAGGGCACGCCCTTCGTGCTCATGATCGTCAAGCCCAAGACCGCCCTGCTGCGCGCCTGGTACGGCACGCGCATCAAGCTCTCGGGCCTGCTCGCCGGCAGCGTCCTGCTCATGGTCCTGGTCTTCATCGGCGTGGCCACGGTCCTCGTCGGCCGGGTCTTCGAGGCCGACCAGCGCCGGGCCACGGCCCTGCACCAGGCCGAGCACGCCGGCAAGCTGGCCTCCATCGGCCGTCTGGCCGCAGGCGTGGCTCACGAGATCAACAACCCCCTGGCCATCATCAACGAGAAGGCCGGTCTGCTCCTGGACCTCTTCACCTACGGCCGCGAATGCAACCAGAACCCCAAGCTGAAAGGGCTGGTGGACTCGATCATCACTGCGGTGGAGCGCTGCGGGGCCATTACCCGGCGGCTCTTAAGCTTCGCCCGGCACATGGACGTGAGCCTGTCCGAGGTCGATCTGCCCCATATCGTGCACGAGGTCTTGGGCTTTCTGGGCAAGGAGGCCGAGTACCGCTCCATCGCGGTCGACGTGATGACCAAGGGCGAAATACCGCGTTTCATCTCCGACCGGGGCAAGCTGCAGCAGATATTCTTAAACCTCGTGAACAACGCGTTTGCGGCCATGAGCGACGGCGGGCACCTGACCATCGCCATCCGCCGCGAGGACCCGGACTGGATCGCGGTGACCGTGGCCGACGACGGCTGCGGCATTCCCGAGGCGGACCTGAAGCGCATCTTCGAGCCCTTCTTCACCACCAGGAAAAGCAAGGGCGGCACGGGCCTCGGACTGTCCATCACCTACGGGCTGGTCCAGGACCTCGGCGGCCGGGTGGAGGTCGACAGCCACGTGGGCCAAGGCACGACCTTCGTCATTCATCTGCCCCTCGCGGGCGGCAAAAAGGAAGCATAGAGCATGCGGGTTCTGCTGGTCGACGACGAAGAGGAGCTGGTTTCCACCCTGGCCGAGCGCCTGGGCTACCGCGACATCGACGCGCGCTTCGCCACGAGCGGCGAGGACGCCCTTGTGCTGGCTCGGGCCGAAACCTTCGATCTGGCCGTCCTGGACATGAAGATGCCGGGCATGGGCGGAGTCGAGCTCAAGCATGAGCTCGAGATCCTCCAGCCGGACATGAAATTCATTTTCGTCACCGGCCACGGCTCCGAAACCGACTTCAAGGCCGGCACGGCCGAGGCCGGCCGGGAGTTCTACCTCATAAAGCCCCTGCGCATCGACACCCTGATGGACAAGATGCGCGAGGCCCTGGCCGAGAGGAGGCAACCATGAGCGACAACCCGAGCGGCACACAGACCGGAGGCCGGACCGCGGCGGAGCGGGAGCTGGTCTTTTTCGGCCGGGTCCTGGCGTCCGTGACCCACGACGTCAAGAACTGCCTGGCGATCATCAACGAAAAAGCCGGGCTGGCCGAGGACCTGATGCTCATGGCCGACAAGGGCCGCGCCCTGGACCCCGCCCGCCTGGGCAACCTGGCCGCGAGCATCAAGGCCCAGGTCAAACGCGCCGACCGAATCGTCAAGAACGCCAACACCCTGGCCCACAGCGTGGACGCACCAAACAGCCGCCTGGACGTCGGCAACCTGCTCGGCCTGGTCTGCGAACTCTACCGGCGCTTCGCCGACCGGGCCGAGGTGCGCCTGGACCTCACCCCGCCCGAAGTCCCGATCATGGCTACGGGCTTCGCCTTCGCCTATATCCGCCTGTTCAGCGGCCTGCTCGACGCCGGGCTGGCCGCTCCGCAGATGGACAAGACCCTGCGCCTGAGCCTTGCCCAGCAGGGCTCCGGCGCCGAGCTTGCCATCCTGGGCCTGGCCCCGGAATTTGCCCCGTCGCCCGAGACCGCGGCCCTGGCCGCGGCCATGAACGTGCGTCTGGTCATCGACGCCGCGGGCGGCCGGCTGACGGCCGAGCTCCCCGGCGGCGCCGTCGTATAGCGACATTCAAACCCGGAGCCCACGGCCCGGGACAAGAGGAGGACGAAGATGTCCGAGAGAGTGCTGCTCGTGGACGACGAGCCCGAGTTCCTGGAAGCCATGGCCGAGCGCATGCGCACCCGGGGCCTCAACGTGACCACCGCCGCCTCGGCCCGGGAAGCCCTGGAGCTGGTCGGCAAGGAAACTTTCGACGCCGTGATCCTGGACCTCATGATGCCCGGCATGGACGGGCTGGAGGCCTTCAAGGCACTGCGGGCCGGCCACGAGGACGCCCAGGTCATCTTCCTCACCGGGCACGCCTCGGTGGAGAAAGGCATCGAGGCCATGAAGCTCGGCGCCATGGACTTCGTGGAAAAGCCGGCCGACCTCAATCAGCTCCTGGAAAAGATCAGGAGCGCCAAGGCCCAGAAGATGATCCTGGTCGAGAAGAAGGCCCAGGAGAAGATCAAGGATATCCTCACCGAACGCGGCTGGTAGCCGCAGATCGGGGTGAGATGAAGACGTGGGGGCGGGAGAAACCCTTTTGAAAAAGGGTTTCTCCCGCCCCCACACCCCCACCCTCTTCCTAAAACTTCCGGCCCGCTTCGCGGAAAGGCATGGGATCGGCGCAATGCCGGCTCTTTTTGTTGAGAAGAACAAGAATTCAAGAACAAAGGCAGCCTATGAGCCTGTCCTGCGAAATTTGTCGGGCTGTTGCGTGACGGCCCCGTAGTCGAGGCTCTCACCCGATAAGCGACCGCCTCCCGTCTACCCGGGACGCACGTTTGCTGCTCCTTGCCCGTCTTTCCGCCGGGTGGCTGGTTCGGTTCGGCCTGGTTCTGTGTCCTACCCGCCAGCGAGGCCGTGCCGGTAGAGCTTGAGCAGGTTGTGGGTCAGACACCATAGCTCAAATTCCCCCTTCACCTT
>DIXN01000057.1 GCA_002428705.1 Desulfovibrio sp. UBA6079 | reverse complement strand
GGCCTAAATGTCGACAGGCCCTAGAGCGTGATCTCGGTGCCGATGCCCCGGCCGGTGAAGAGCTCGAGGATGATGGAATTCTCGATCCGGCCGTCGATGACGTGGGCCTTTTCCACCCCGGCCTCCACCGCCTCCAGGCAGCAGGTGACCTTGGGGATCATGCCGCCGGTCACCGTGCCGTCCTCGATGGCCTTCACCGCCTGGCCGCGGTTCAGGGAGGACACGAGCACTTTGTCCTTGTCCAGGATGCCGGAAACGTCGGTGAGCAGGATCAGGCGCCGGGCTTTCAAACTCGCGGCCACGGCCCCGGCCACGAAGTCGGCGTTGATGTTGTAGGTCTCACCGAGCTCGTCCACGCCCACCGGGGCGATGACCGGGATGAAGCCCTGGGCGTGCAGCGACTCGATCAGCGCGTTGTTGACCTCGGTCACCTCGCCGACCTTGCCCAGATCGATGATCTCGGGCGGAGCGTCCTTCTTCTCCAGGACCATCTCGAGCTTCTTGGCGGTGAGCAGCCGCCCGTCCTTGCCCGACAAGCCCACGGCCAGGGCGCCGTTCAGGTTCAGGAGGTTCACGATCTCCTTGTTGATCTTGCCCACGAGCACCATCTCGACCACGTCCATGGTCGCCTCGTCGGTCACCCGGTGGCCCTGGCAGTAGGTGGACTCGATGTTCAGGCGCGAAAGCATGGAGCCGATCTGCGGGCCGCCGCCGTGGACCACCACCGGGTTCACGCCGATGTATTTGAGCAGGATGACGTTCAGCGCGAACTGGCGTTTCAGGTGCTCGTCGACCATGGCGTGGCCGCCGTACTTGATGACCACGGTCTGGCCGGAGAAGGCGCGGATGTAGGGCAGGGCTTCTAAGATGATCCGGGCCTGTTCCTGGGCTTTCTCGATCATGGCGTGTTCCTTGCCTTGAGCCTAGAGGATGTAGCGGGTCAGGTCGCGGTCCGCGGTCACGTCGGCGAGTTTACCGCTCACGTAGGCCGCGTCGACGCTGACCGAGGCCCGGGCCATGTCCGGGGCGTCGAACGAGACCTCGGCGAGGATCTTCTCCAGGATGGTGTAGAGCCGCCGGGCGCCGATGTTCTCGGTCTCGCGGTTGATCTTCTCGGCAAAGGCCGCGATCTCGCGGATGGCGTCCTCGGTGAAGGTCAGCTTCACCCCCTCGGTGGCCAGCAGCGCCGTGTACTGCACGGTGAGCGCGTTTCGCGGCTCGGTCAGGATGCGAAAAAAATCGTCGGCGGTCAGGTCGGTCAGTTCCACGCGCAGGGGGAAGCGGCCCTGGAGTTCCGGCACAAGGTCCGAGGGCTTGGACATGTGGAAGGCACCGGCGGCGACGAACAGGATGTGGTCGGTCTTGACCATGCCGTACTTGGTGTTGACCACGCAGCCCTCGACCACGGGCAACAGGTCGCGTTGCACGCCCTCGCGCGAGACGTCCGGGCCGCCCGATTTGCGCTCGCCGGAGCAGATCTTGTCGATCTCGTCGATGAACAGGATGCCGGTCTGCTCCACGCGCTCGCGCGCCAGCTCCACCACCTTGTCCATGTCCACCAGCTTGTCGCTCTCCTCCTGCAAAAGAATCTCGTAGGCGTCGCGGACCTTCATCCTGCGCGTCTTCTTGTTCTTCTGGGGGAAGAAGCGGTTCATCATGTCCCGGACCTGGAATTCCATGTCCTGCATGCCGGGCATGGCCATGATCTCGAGCTGCGGGCCGCTGGCCGTGACCTGGACCTCGACCGTGCGCTCGTCGAGCTTGCCTTCGCGAAAGAGCCGGCGGAGCTTCTCGCGGGTGGAGTCGCGGCTGGCCGGGGCCTCGGTCCCGATCCCGCCGGTCCCGCCGGCGTCGGGCCGGCCGTCCTGGGGCAGGAGCAGGTTGAGCAGGCCCTCCTCGGCCAGCAGCTCGGCCTTGGCCCGGACCCGGGTCAGCTCCTCGCGCTTGACCAGCCCGACCCCGATCTCCATGAGATCGCGGACCATGGACTCCACGTCCCGGCCGACGTAGCCGACCTCGGTGAACTTGGTGGCCTCGACCTTGAAGAAGGGCGAGCCGCAGAGCTTGGCCAGGCGGCGGGCGATCTCGGTCTTGCCCACGCCGGTGGGGCCGATCATGATGATGTTCTTGGGCGCGATCTCGTCCCGCAGGTTCGGCTCGATCTTCTGGCGGCGCCAGCGGTTGCGCATGGCGATGGCCACCATGCGCTTGGCATCGTTCTGGCCGACGATGTACTTGTCGAGCTCGGAGACGATCTCCCGGGGGGTCAGGTTGCTGGCCGCGGCTTCGTCCGCGATAGCCGCGGGCAGGGGCGGCAGGTCGTCGCTTTGGTTTATTTGCATGGGCGTTACGTCTTGGCGATGGTCTCCAGGACCAGGTTGTCGTTGGTGAAGACGCAGATGTCCGCGGCGATTTTCAGCGCCCGGGAGGCGACCTCCCCGGCCGGCAGGTCGGTTGCGGCGCGAAGCGCCCGGGCCGCGGCCAGGGCGTAGGCGCCGCCCGAGCCGATGGCCGCGCAGTCGTCGTCGGGCTCGATGACGTCGCCGGTGCCGCCGAGCAGCAGCACGGCCGAGCCGTCAGAGGCCAGGAGCATGGCTTCCAGCCGGCGCAAATACTTGTCGCGGCGCCAGTCCTTGGCCAGCTCCACGGCGGCCCGGGTCAGGTTGCCCTTGAACTCCTCGAGCTTGCCCTCGAAGCGCTCGAAGAGGGTGAAGGCGTCGGCGGTGGAGCCGGCGAAGCCGACCAGGACCTTGTCCTTGTAGATGCGCCGGACCTTGCGTGCGCCCTTTTTCATGATCACGGCCTGGCCCAGGGTCACCTGGCCGTCGCCGGCCATGGCCACGCCGTTTGTGTCGCGCACGGCGATGATGGTCGTGCCGCGGATATCCATTGTCGATCCTTGGTTGTCGTGTTCGGGCATCAGTTTGTTTCGTCCGGCGGCCGGCCCAGGGCGACCTCGGCCAGCCCGCGCCACTGCGCGTAGGCGCCGGCGGAGTAGAGATACAAAATGGCCTCGCGGACCAGGCCGGCCGTCAGGCCCCTGGCCAGCTCGGCCACGGCCAGCGGAGCCGCGGATTCCAGCGGATAGCCGTAGACCCCGCAACTCACGGCCGGAAAGGCCACGGTCTCGGCCTTTAGTTCGTGCGCGGCCTTGAGCGAATTGGCGTAGGCCTCGGCCAGCAGCTTCGGCTCGCCGTGTGTGCCGCCATGCCAGACCGGCCCCACGGTGTGGATGACCCACCTGGCCGGCAGATCGGAGCCCGGCGTGGCCACGGCCTGGCCCGTGGGCAGAAAGCCCTGGCGGGCGACGATCTCCTCGCAGGCGGTGTAAAGTCTTGGCCCTGCGGCGCGGTGGATGGCTCCGTCCACGCCGCCGCCGCCGGCCAGCCGGGTGTTGGCGGCATTGACGACGGCGTCCACGGCGGCGCGGGTGATGTCGCCCTGGGTCAGGGTCAGGCGGCCGGAGCCGATGTGCCAGGTGGCGCTTGTCATGGCCTGCCTCCTCCTTCGAAGGACAAGTCGAACGTCCCGGCCCAGGCGGGCGAGACGCGCGGAGCGAGCACGGTCAGGGCCGCGGCGCCGGGCGAGAGCAGCCGGGCGGCCAGAGCCTTGACCGCGAAGCCGTCGACCGCGGCCAGGCGGCGCTCGGTCTCGTCCAGGCCGATCTGGCGGTGGTGGAGAAGCTCGTTGCGGGCCAGGCGGAACATGCGCTCCTCGGTGGATTCGGCGCCGAGGATGAAGAGCCCGGAGAGGTGCTCCTTGGCCTGGGCCAGCTCGGCCGCGGTCAGGCCGTCTGCGGCCAGGCGCTCGAGCTCGGCCCGGATAACGGACAAGGTCTCGCTCACGCGCTCCGGGGCGACCGCGGCGTAGATGGTGAGGCAGCCCTCGGTGGCCGTACCCTGGTGCTCGGAGCTGATGGCGTAGGCCAGGCCCCGGCGTTCGCGGACCTCCTGGAAGAGACGCGAGGACATCTGCCCGCCGAGGGCCGCGTTCAAGCAGGCCAGGGCGTAGCGTTCCTCGCCGGCCAGGCCCGGGGCCGGAAAGCCCAGGATCAGGTGGGCCTGCTCGGAGTCGCCCTCCAGGGCCGTGGCCGCGCGCCGGAATATTCCCGGGGGCAGGGGGGCGGCGGCCTCGTCCGGGGCGGATTCGCCAAAGGCCCTCAGGGTGAGCTCTTTCAGCTGCGCGTGGTCCACGGCGCCGGCCGCGCAGACCATGAGCCGCGAAGGCCGGTAGCTGGTCGCCCGCCAGGTGTTCAGGGTCTTGGCGCTGAAGGCGGCGACGCTTTCCGGCGTGCCGAGGATGGAGTGGGCCAGGCCCGGATCAGACCAGACGTTCTGCCAGAAGGTCTCGAAGGCCAGGTCCTCCGGCGTCTCCTCGACCATGGCGATCTCCTGCTCGACCACGCCTTTTTCCAGGGCGATGTCCGTATCCGAGGGCTTGGGCGCGCGGACGATGTCGGACAGGACCTCGAAGGCCGGCGCAAGCCGGTTGCCGGCCACCCGGGCATGGTAGCAGGTCTCCTCGCGGCCGGTGAAGGCGTTGGCCAGGCCGCCCAGGCGGTCGAGCTCGCGGGCGATGTCCGCGGCCGAGCGGTGGGCCGTGCCCTTGAAGGCCAGGTGCTCCCAGAAGTGGGCCATGCCCTCCTGGCCGGGCGCTTCGCAGCGCGAGCCGGCCGTGACCCACAGCCCGAGGGCCGCGGAACGCACCCCGGGCATGGTCTCGCTGACGATGGTCAGCCCGGAGGGCAGGCGCTCGACCCGGCCGGCGCCGGGGACGGGGGAGGAGGTGTCGGTTGCGGTCGGTGGCGGCATGTGTCGTCGGGTGTCTTCGGGCATGGTGTCCGTGCGGGTGGCGGTGTACAGAGCCGGATGGGCCGCGGCCTACCAGAATTCCTCGCGGGCCTTGAGCGCGGCCTCGAAGTCCTCGACGGCCTTCTTGTCCTCGGCGGTCCGGGCCAGGCGCTTGGCCTCGTCCAGATGAAAGGCGATCTTCTTCTTGTGGTTGGCGTAGAGCTCGGCGTAGGCCAGCTGGAGATGACCCTGGAAGACGTTGCCGGCCTGGCCCTGGAGCCGGCCGAGCCAGTAGCGGACCTCCGGGTCTTCGGGCAACTCGCGGCTGATGCGCTGCATGTACTCGATGGCCCGCTCCATCTGCTCGGTCTGGGCCAGGAGCCGGGAATAGAAGAAGAGCCCGATAAAGTCCTTGGGGTTCAGGAGCACGGCCTTCTGCAGGAGCGGCCCGGCCTCCTCGAAGCGGCCGCGCTCGAAGGCGAAGCGCCCGGCCTCGCGCAGCACCAGCGGATCGGAGTTGCCGCAGGCCAGCGCCTTGGCGAACTCTTCGCTGGCCTGGTTGACCTTGTTCTGGCGGTCGTAGACGATGGCCTTGCCCAGGGCGTTCATGCAGCCGCCGGGCTCCGCCGCCTGGGAGAAATAGCTGAGCGCCGTGTCCGGGTCGGAGTAGCGGGCGCGAAGCAGGGTTTGGACGCGCAGGAAGCGGGCGTCGTTGTCGGCTCGGTCGGCGACCTCCGGCGGCATGCGATGGATGCGGTCGGTGATGTAGCCGATGCGCTCGTCCAGGCCCGGGTGGGTGGTCAGGTAGGCCGGAATCGAGCCGCCCCGCATCCACTGCTTGCGCCTGAGGATCTCGAAAGCGCCGGCCATGCCCTCGGGCGGGAAGCCGGCGGCGGCCAGGTAGTTCAGGCCGACCTGGTCGGCCTCGCGCTCGTTGTCCCGGGTATAGGCCAGGATGGCGCTGGCCTGGGCGGCCTGGGCGCCGTAGGCCGCGGCCGCGCCGCCCTTGCCCAGGAATATCCCGGCCAGGATGCCGAGGATGGTAAGCGGCGCGAGCAGCTGGCTGGTCTCGATGCGCTGGGCCAGATGGCGCTGGGCCACGTGGGCCAGCTCGTGGGCCATGACCCCGGCCACCTCGGACTCGTGCTGGAAGCTGAGCAGCAGCCCGGTGAAGACGTAGAGGTGGCCGCCCGGGCCGGCAAAGGCGTTGATGGCGTTGTTCTGGATGATGTTGACGTCAACGGTCCAGGGCTGGGCCGGCATCTGGCGCACCAGGCGTTCGGTCAGGGCGCGCACGTAGCCGAGTATCTCCGGGTCTTCCACGAACGGGAACTGCGCGCGGATGAGCACGGCGAACTTGTCGCCCATCTCGCGCTCGTCGGCGATGGTGAATTCGCCGAAGCCGATGGCCCGGGCCGGCTCGACCGCGAGCGTGAGGGCGAGCAGGACGGCCAGGCAGAGGCTCACGGCGGAGCGGAGGCGTTTACGGCCTTTCATGACGACTCCCGGTCCGGTCGGCGCATCTGTGCGCCGCGTCCTTGCGGGTCATAGCACAGACGGGCCGGAAGGGACAGCGCGCGCCGGCGCACGGCGGGCCGGGATGCGGGGCCGGCCCGGAAACGCGTGGGCGGGACGCCTATCTGTTCATCACGCCCAGGAATTCGGAGTTGCTCTTGGTGTGGCGCATCTTGTCCAGCAGGAACTCCATGGAGTCGATCTGGTTCATGGGCGCGAGCACCTTGCGCAGGATCCAGACCCGGTTCAGCACATCCTCGGGCAGCAGGAGCTCTTCCTTGCGCGTGCCGGAGCGGTTGATGTCGATGGCCGGGTAGATGCGCTTCTCGGCCAGGTGGCGGTCGAGGTAGATCTCCATGTTGCCCGTGCCCTTGAACTCCTCGAAGATGACCTCGTCCATGCGCGAGCCGGTGTCGATGAGGGCGGTGGCGATGATGGTCAGGCTGCCGCCCTCTTCGATGTTGCGCGCGGCGCCGAAGAAGCGCTTGGGCTTCTGCAGGGCGTTGGCGTCCAGGCCGCCGGACAGGACCCGGCCGGAGGACGGGGTCACGGCGTTGTAGGCCCGGCCGAGGCGGGTGATGGAGTCGAGCAGGATGACCACGTCGCGCTTGCGCTCGACCAGGCGCTTGGCCTTCTCGATGACCATCTCGGCCACCTGGACGTGGCGCTGGGGCGGCTCGTCGAAGGTCGAGCTGATGACCTCGGCCCGCACCGAGCGCTCCATGTCGGTCACTTCCTCGGGCCGCTCGTCGATGAGCAGGACGATGAGGTAGACCTCCGGGTGGTTCGCGTTCAGCGAGTTGGCGATGGTCTGCAGGAGCATGGTCTTGCCGGTGCGCGGCGGGGCGACGATCAGGCCGCGCTGGCCGATGCCGATGGGCGAGAGCAGGTCGATGACCCGCGAGGAATAGTTCTTGTCGCCGTTCTCCATGTTCAGCCGGCGGTCGGGGTAGATCGGCGTCAGGTTGTCGAAGAGGACCACTGTCTTGGTCTTCTCCGGCGGCTCGAAGCTGATCTCCTCCACGCGCAGCAGCGCGAAGTAGCGCTCCCCTTCCTTGGGCGGCCGGATCTGGCCGGAGATGACGTCGCCGGTGCGCAGGCCGAAGCGCCTGATCTGGGAGGGCGAGATGTAGATGTCGTCGGGGCCCGGCATGTAGCTGTACATGGGCGAGCGCAGGAAGCCGAAGCCGTCGGGCAGTATCTCGAGCACGCCCTCGCCGTATATGGAGCCGTTCTGTGAGGCGCAGGCTTGCAGCAGGCCGAAGATCAACTCCTGCTTGCGCATGCTGCTCGGGTTTTCGATTTTGAACTGCGTGGCCAGCTCCATGAGCTCGGCCATGCTTTTGGTCTTCAACTCCGATAGATTCATGCAGGACTCCGGGGTGGGCTCGGAAGGCGTCTTGCGATGCTTCCGTCCGCGCGAGGAACGGCCGGCGGAACGGCCGGCAGAGGCTTCGTTTCCGGCTTCAGGCTTGGGGTTCGATTCGGATGTAGTCAAAGGTCGTACTTCTCGGTGGCGGCGACAAAACTCGCGTCCGTCACCGCGCAGAGGTTCTCAAATGGAGATATCCGCCAGTAAAGTCAAGGAGATGGTGAAATGACTGTTTCGGAATAGCGCGGGCCGGCGGCTCCGGACCGCCCGAGGACCGACAGTGCGTTGCGATGCCTTAGCCCCTTAAGCCAAATCAAGTGGCTTGGCAAGCCATTTCTATTCGTCGCCTTCCTTGGCCAGGACATCCTCGAAGGCTTCGTGGATGACCGCGGTCACCTCGTCCTTGTCGCGGTCCAGGGCGAAAGCCAGCTCCAGGGTCACCAGGTTCATGGCCTGCTCCAGGAGGCGGCGCTCGCCGAAGGACAATTCCTTGTCGCGGCCGATGAGCATGAGCTCTTTCAGCACGTAGGCCACGTCGGCCAGATCGCCGCTTTTCAGCTTCTCGGAATATTCCCGGTAGCGGCGGTTCCAGTTCTGGCCGGTGTAGCCGGTGAAATCCGAGCGGTCCTTCAGGGCCGCGAGGATGCCGTGGGCCTTCTCCGGGCTGCACACGGAGCGCAGGCCCACGTTGACCGCATTCGTCACCGGGACCATCAGGGTCACGTTGTTGGTCAGGATGCGCACGATGTAGAACTCGGTCGAGGCCCCGCCGATCACCTGGCGCTCCACGCGCTCCACGCGGCCGACGCCCTGGGCGGGGTAAACGACGAGCTCATTGGCTTGAAACAACAGGCATCCTCCACGGTCGGCACAAAGCAACAATATCGAGAGCATATCCCAAAGGCCAGGACAAGTCCATCGACCTCACTCGGTGACCGGCGGCTCGTTCCGGTCTGGCCCGGTCCCCCCTGCGGCCGGCGTCTCGGCCGGGGGCAGGGCGTCGAAGGGGTGCAGGACCTGCTGCGCCGCCGATATGCCCCTGGCGAAGAGGACCGGCAGCACGTCGCGGCCCGCGGCCAGCGCCGCGGGCAGGTGCGCGGCCTCGGCCTCGCTGAAGGGCGAGAGCACATAGTCCCGGACCTGGCCGGAATAGGCCGGCCGGCCGATGCCCAGGCGCAGGCGGGTGAAATCGGCCGTACCCAGGAGCTCGACGATGGAGGCCAGGCCGTTGTGGCCGGCCGTGCCGCCGCCTGTTTTCAGCCGCAGGCGGCCGAACGGCAGGTCGAGCTCGTCGTGGATGACCAGCACCCCGGCCGGCTTCACCCCGTATCCCTTGCACACTGCCATGACCGCCTGGCCGCTCAAGTTCATATAGGTCATGGGCTTGGCCAGCAGAAAATCGCCCTTGACCCGGGGCAGGGACACGGCCCACAGCTCGCAAGGCGCAGGGCAGGTCAACCGCATGCACCGCCGGTAGGGCTTCTCGGCGATCTCGGCCAGCACGGCGTCGATGACCATGAAGCCCACGTTGTGGCGGGTGGCGGCGTACTGCGGCCCGGGGTTGCCGAGCCCGACGATGAGTCCCTTCACATCCATGGCGGGAATGGGCGGCCATGGCCGCCGAAGGTCCGGAAGAGCATGAAACGGGGTCCTGCCGGCGGCAAGACCCCGGGAAGCAACACGGGCGGAAAGGGCTTAGGCCCCGGCGGCGGGAGCGGCGCCTTCGGCCGGAGCGGCACCCTCGGCAGGTTCGGCGACCTCGGCGAGCGGCGGCAGTACGCCGACCACGGCGTAGTTCTCGTCGAAGACGATGGACACGCCCTCGGGGGCCTTGAGCTCGGAGACGGTCACGTTCTGGTTGATGCTCAGGCCGGAGACGTCCACGCTGATGGACTCGGGGATGGACAGCGGCAGGCACTCGATCTCCACGACCTCGCGGAAAAGCTCGAGGATGCCGCCCTCGGTCACGCCCACGGGCTTGCCCTCGACCTTGACCGGGATCTCGACCCGGATCTTCTTGGACAGGTCCACGCCGTAGAAATCGACATGCATGATGCGCCGCTTGACCGGATGGTGCTTGAGCTCCCAGATGAAGCTCGGCTTCTCCTCGACCTTGCCCTCGGACTCGATCTTGAGCTGGAAGACGTGGGCGTTGCCGATCTTGCGGTAGAGCTTCTCGAGCGGCAGCTCCTTGACCTTGATCGCGATGTTCTCGCCCTGGGGATTGTAGTAGATGCCGGGGACGTAGCCTTCGGCGCGCAGGGGGGCGAGGTGCGGCTTGCCGGTTTCGTTGCGGGCGCTGACGGACAGTTCAAGCATGTTGGCCATGGGAAAAACCTTCCTTTTGAGGACTTATGTTTGCGTTGTCGTGCCCGGCGTGCCCTAGACGAACAGGACGCTCACCGAGGACTCGGTATGGATGTTGTGGATGGCCTTGGCGAGCAGGCCGGCTACGGATTTGACCATGATCTTCCCGCACTCCTTGGCCTTGGGCCGGAGCGGAACGGTGTCGGTGACGATGACCTGGGAGATGACCGAGGCCTCCAGGCGCTCGATGCCCGGCCCGGAGAAGACCGGGTGCGTGGCGCAGGCCATGATGTCCTTGGCGCCGTTGGCTTTCAGGACCTCGCCGGCGGCGACCATGGTCCCGGCGGTGTCGATCATGTCGTCCATGATGACCGCGATCTTGCCCTCGACCGAGCCGATGAGGTTCATGGCCTGGGCCTGATTCGGGGCGTCCCGGCGCTTGTCGATGATGGCCAGGGTCGAGCCCAGGCGCTTGGCGTAGGCCCGGGCGCGCTCCACGCCGCCGGCGTCGGGCGAGACCAGGACCATCTCGTCGCCACCCTTCAGGCTTTTCAAGGCCTCGAGCAGGACCGGCGCGGCAAACAGGTTGTCCACGGGCAGGTCGAAGAAGCCCTGGATCTGGCCGGCGTGCAGGTCGATGGTCAGGAGCCGGTTCATGCCGGCCACGGTCAGGAAGTCGGCCACGAGCTTGGCACTGATCGGCGCCCTGGGCACGACCTTGCGGTCCTGGCGGGCGTAGCCGTAGTAGGGCACGACCGCGGTCACCCGGCTGGCGCTGGCGCGCTTGAGCGCGTCCAGGATGAGGCCGAGCTGCATGAGGTTGAAATTCACCGGCGAGCTGGTCGGCTGGATGACGAAGACGTCGGCGCCGCGGACGTTGGCTCCGATCTCGATGCGGATTTCGCCGTCGGAGAAGGTCTCGGCCAGGATGGGGGTGAGCTTGCAGCCCAGATGATCGCAGATGGCCTCGGCCAGCTGCGGGTTGGCCGTGCCGGAGAGGATGCGGAGATCGCCGTGTTGCGCCATGAACGTGTGTCCTGTCCCTCGAGGTCCTTATTGGCTGGGGCGGGAGGATTCGAACCTCCGGATGACGGAGCCAAAACCCGTTGCCTTGCCGCTTGGCGACGCCCCAGTGCTACAGACGCAGGCGACGGGCCGGCAATCTGTCCTGGCCGAACCGTCGCTCGGCCTCCGCGGCTTCCGCGCAGTCGCGGAACAGGCCGAAGAGGCTGGCGCCGCTGCCGCTCATGAGGGCCGCGACGGCGCCCTGGCGGATGAGTCGCTCCTTGATCGCCCGAAGCTCGGGGAAAGCCGGGAAAACGGCAGTCTCAAGGCTGTTT
The DNA here is from genome assembly GCA_002428705.1 of Desulfovibrio sp. UBA6079. Classification (GTDB taxonomy): domain Bacteria; phylum Desulfobacterota; class Desulfovibrionia; order Desulfovibrionales; family Desulfovibrionaceae; genus UBA6079. The sequence goes on along the minus strand of DIXN01000057.1, from coordinate 42,680 downwards.
TGGAGCGCACCCGTCCCCGGGCAAAAGGGGCATATAATTTGTTCCCCCGAGGCTGTCAACTGCTCCGGGGGGATATCCGGCTCGAAGCGGGCCGCAGGGTGCAGCCGGTCCCATTCCTTGTAGGCCCAGCCCGTGGAGACGTGCACCGGCGGGCAGACCAGCAGCAGCCAGAAGCCGGCCAGGTCGAGCTCGACCGGCCTTAGGCGTTCGCCCAGGCCGCGGGCGTAGGCCGGGGAACCGAGCAGGAAGAAGGGCACGTCGGCGCCGAGGCGCGCGGCCAGGGCCGAGAGCGCCTGCGGGGCGAGCGCCCTTTCCCCGGCCCGGCGGTTCAGCCAGGCGAGCAGGCAGGCCGCGTCCGAGCTGCCGCCGCCGAGCCCTGCGCCGGCCGGGATCAGCTTGTCCAGGTGGACCATAAGCCCCGGGGCGAAGCCCGTGGCCGCGGCAAAAGCCCGGTAGGCCTTGGCCACCAGGTTGTCCGGGCCTTCCAGGCCGGGCACGGAGCAGGTCAGGACCAATTCTCCGGCCGCGCCGCCCGGGGCGACGCTCAGGCTGTCGGCAAACTGCGCCAAAGGCAGGAACAGGGTCTCGAGCTCATGGTAGCCGTCCGGCCGCAGGCCGAGGATGCGCAGACTGAGGTTGATCTTGGCCGGGGCCGCGAGGCGTTCGGCGGGTGCGAGGTGCATGGCGGCTTACGTTCCAGAAAAAGCGGGGGAGGGCAAGCCCTCCCCCGCGTGTGTTTTCCGCCCGCGCGGACTATTCGTTTTTCTTGGACAGGTCGATGGTCCGGAAGATGTTCTGGCCCTGGCGCTTGACCAGGAGCATGATCACGCCCTTCTGGGTCGCGTCGCCGGACAGGACCTTCTTGAACTCCTCGACGGAGTTCACGGCCTGCTGGTTGGCCTCCAGGATCACGTCGCCGGGCCGCACGTCCGCGGCTTCGGCCTTGGAGCCGTCTTCCACCCCGGCCACGAGCAGGCCCTCGGGCTTCTCGAGACCGAGCGCCGAGGCTTCCTGTTCGGTCAGGGGCCGAAGGCTCATGCCCAGCTCCGAGGCCACGGCCTCATCGGGGGCGGCCTCGCCTTCCTGCTGTTGCTTGGCCAACTTCTCGGTGTTGCGCTCGCCCAGGGTCGCGCTCACGTCCACGGTCTTGCCCTTGCGCCAGACGGTCAGCTCGACCTTCTGGCCCGGGGTGAGCTTGGCGATGGCCTTGAGCAGCTCGCCGGCATCGGCCACGTCCGCGCCGCCGACCTTGAGAATGACGTCGCCGGTCTTGATCCCGGCCTTGTCGCCGGGTTCGCCGGGCATGACCGAGGAGATGAGCGCGCCCTTGGGCTCGGTGAGGCCGAGGGCCTTGGCCGCGTTCTCGTCCACGTCCTGGATGGACACGCCGAGCCAGCCGCGCTGGACGGACTTGTGCTCGCGCAGCTGCGCGATGACGCTTTTCGCCAGGCTGCTCGGCACGGCGAAGCCGATGCCCTGGCCGCTGGCCACGATGGCCGAGTTGATGCCGACGACCTTGCCGTCCATGCTGAGCAGCGGGCCACCGGAGTTGCCGGGGTTGATGCTCGCGTCGGTCTGCAGGAAGTCGTCGAAGGGGCCGGCGCCGATGACCCGGCCCTTGGCGCTGATGATGCCGGCGGTGACCGTGTGGCCCAGGCCGAAGGGGTTGCCGATGGCCAGGACCCACTGGCCGACGCGCATCGTGTCGGAATCGCCGAACTCGAGGAAAGGCAGCTTGCTCTTGTTCTCGACCTTGATCAGGGCCAGGTCGGTCTCGGGATCGCGGCCGACGATCGTGGCCGGCAGGGAGTCCTCGTGGCCCTGGAGGTTGATGCTGATCTCGTCGGCGTCGGCGATGACGTGGTTGTTGGTCACGATGTAGCCGTCGTCGGAGATGATGAAGCCCGAGCCCAGCGAGCGCTGCTTCTGAGGCTTGGAAGGCTGCTGCTGGTTGAAGAATTTGTCGAACTGGTCGAAAAATTCGTCGAAGGGTCCGCCGCGAGGGTGTTGCTGGCGGAACATGTCGCGCAGGCGCTCGGAGCCCTTCACTGTCTTGACCGTGGAGATGTTGACCACGGCCTTGCCCGTGGCCTCGGCCAGGTCGGCGAAGTCGGGCAGGGCGGCGGCCGTGGCCATGGCGGCATAGGCCAGCAGCCCGAGCATGAGGACGGCTGCGAAGGGAAGTCTGCGTGCGGTCATTAAGGTTCCTCCTGTGAACGAACGAGATGAATGGGGACGACACGCTCGGGACGAAAGACCCCCGGACTATAACGCCTTCGCGCCGATTGTAAACAGCTTGCGCGAAAAAATCGGTGCCCGGGCCTCGCCCGCGCAGCTTGACATCTCCGGGGCATAGGGTCTAACGGAATCATCCTTTCGTGCCGGGCATTTCCGGCCCGAGGCCCCCGTAGCTCAGTCGGATAGAGCGATCGCCTCCTAAGCGGTAGGCCGCAGGTTCGATTCCTGCCGGGGGCACCACGACGCATCAAGGCCCGCGGCAACACGCCGCGGGCCTTTTTTCTCTGCCGCGCCCGTCCGGTACGATGTACCGGCTTGTAATGAAACGATTTTCAATCCGATGCCGGCCAGTGAATATCGCCTTGCCGCAGACGCTGCACCGTCACACACTTGGCATCAGGCTGCAAATGGGCTATGGCAGCTGCTGTCGGGGGATGTAACTGGTTTTTTTTGCCCGCAGCATCGGGCATGAGGAGGCAGAGATGCAACGGATTGCGACGCTGGGTTGTCTTGTTTTGCTCTTGTCCAGTTTTCTCGGGGGGATGGCCGAGGCCAAGAAGCCGACCATCGGCGTGGCCGAGTTCAGCAACACCTCCGGCGCAGCCTGGTGGCGAGGGGGCATGGGCTGGGAGCTGTCGGGCACGGTGTCCAACGAGCTGTCCTCCACCGAGAAGTTCACGGTGGTCGAACGCAACAAGCTCGAGAAGGTGCTGGACGAGCAGGACCTCGGCGCCAGCGGCCGGGTCAAGGCCGGCACCGCGGCCAAGATCGGCAAGATGACCGGTGCCCAGTACCTGGTCTTCGGCACGGTCACCTCCTACGAGGAGGAGGTCTCGGGCACCGACGGCGGCATCTCCTTCGGTCCCATCTCGCTCGGCGGCAAGAAGGAGAACGCCTACATCTCCGTGGACCTGCGCGTGGTCGACACGACCACGGGCGAGATCGCCTGCAGCCGCTCCATCGAGGCCAATTCCAGCGGCGGGGGGCTTAGCCTCGGCGCGAACTTCGGCGGCTTCGGCGGCAACCTGGGCGGCTTCGAGAAGACCCCTGCGGGCAAGGCCGTGCGCGCCTGCGTCATCGAGATCGTCGGCTACCTCGAATGCGTCATGGTCGACAAGGACGGCTGCGAGAGCGAATACGCGGCCAAGGAGCAGAAGCGCAAGGCCAAGACCAAAAGCTCCATCTCGCTCGACGAATAGGCCCGCGCGCCGCGAAAACATCTCACGCCCGGCCGGAGTCACTCCGGCCGGGCGTTCTCGTCCTCGGACGCCAGGCGCTGGACAAGGCCTACCAGGACCTCGAAAGCGTCCAGCTCCGCCCCGCACACTTCGCACCGCACCCGGCGCTCGGCACGCTCCACCACCACCCGGCGATGCGCGCAGCCGGCGGCCGGCGCCTCCCGGCCCGCGGGCCGGGCCCGTCGATAGTCCTTCAAAGAGATGATGCGTCCATCGGACATCGGACCGCTCCCTGCCCGCAGCTCGGCGAGCCAGCCCCGGATCATTCCACGCCCTGGCCGGGCTGTCCACCGCGCGTCCGGACGTTGCCCTCGGGCCCTGCCGAGGGTATGCACGTCGCAAACAAACACCCCAGGAGGTGCCCGATGCGAACCCTTTACCTTGCCCCGCTCATCCTGGCCCTGCTCCTCGCCGCAGCACTTTCCGGCGCCCGGCCGGCCCTGGCCGAGGCCCAGCTCACCTGCCATTTCTTCGTCATACCCGCCGCGGCCGCGGTCCCTGGCGGCGAGGCCACGGTGACCGCCTTCAAGGCCGAGCTGGCCCGGCTGGCCGGCGGATTCACCGCGCTCGGCCAAGCCAACGGCGGCATGATCGCCCCCGGCGGCCAGTTCGAGACCGACGCCCACGAGGTTTTCGTGGTTTCGGCCAAAAAGGACCTGACCAAGGACATCCGCCACCTGGTCAAGACCATCCTCAAGCGCGACAACCTCTACCTCGTCACCTGGCCGGTGACCGGCGGCTATTTGCCGAACGAGTAGAGGGGAGAGGAGCTGAAGATGTGGGGGCGGGAGGAACCTTTTGCAAAAGGTTCCTCCCCCCCCCACCCCCCCACCCTCATACAAAAACATCTGGTCCGCTGGCGCGGGGGACGCGGAGGTCTGTCGTGATCTTGGCCGGGCTTGGAGCGGACCCGATGCCGGTGGAAAATCACAGTCGCCAGTGAGGTGAAGAAGGCGGGAAGAGACGCGCTGTCCGGGTCAGGAACCGGCCAGGCGGAGCGATTTCCGGCCTTCCTCCCTGTTTCATGGCGGCGGTTCGGATTTTCAACCGGCCACGGATCGGACACGATGCCCGGCCGGGAATTGGAAAGGCTGCCGGCGAGGATGAAGAGGGCGCAGTGGGCGGGGCCATGCACCACGCGCCCTGTCCGAACCCTGGCCGCGTCATCATCTCGCGGGCTGCGCTGATTTCTCGGCAAGCCCTGGCCCGTGGGCCGAACATACGGCGCGGGCCAGCCTTCTCACTCACCTCATGGTTGCCTTCGTGCTTCCTGACTTCGACCTCTCGGTGCCTGCAACCGTCTTCACACGGGCCATTCCGGCCGGGCGTTTTCAGGCGGCGGGGCCTTGGCCGCCGCCTGAAAACGCCCGGCCGAACTCGGGGGGTTCGGGGGGCCCACGGCCCCCCGAGCCGCCGGCAGGCATCTTCCTCTCTCCTCTTCCCCGACACCCCCCGGACTTGGGCGCAAAAAAAGGGGAGGGGCCCTGCGGCCCCTCCCCGTGTCGTTTCAGGCGGGAGTTAGCGCTTGAGGAAGGCGCCTTCGATCACGCCCATCACGCGGCGGTTCTGCTGGCGGCCGGCCTCGGTGGTGTTGGGGGCGATGGGCTTGGTCTTGCCGTAACCCACGGCCTTGATGCGCTTGGCGTCGATGCCGTAGCCCTTGACCAGGGCGTTGACCACGGCCTGGGCCCGGCGCTCGGAGAGCTTCTGGTTGTAGGCGTCGGTGCCCACGCCGTCGGTATGGCCCTCGATGGTGATCTTCTCGGTCGGGTACTGGGCCGCGAACTCGGCGAACTTCTTCAGCTCGCCGGCGTACTCGGTGCGGATGTCGGACTTGTCGAAGTCGAACTCGATCATGATTTCCATGGTCGCGGGGATGGAGCAGCCGTTCGCGTCGACCTTGTGGGTCTTGGGCGTGTCGGGGCACTTGTCCTTGGAGTCGAAGACGCCGTCGCCGTCGGAATCCTTGTCAGCGGGCGCGGGGGCAGGGGCAGCGACCGCCGGGGCCTCGGTGAACAGGATCTTCTTCAGGTACTCGAAGCGGGCGGTGTCGGTGCCGAGCTCATCGATGGCGGCCGGCACGGTGCACGGGGTGACGGCCCGCAGGGCCTCGACCGTGGCCTTCTCGCTCGTGGTCTGGGCGAAGCTCAGGATGTGCAGGCAGATGTCGTAGGTCTTGGCCAGGTGCGTGGCGACCTTGACCGGGTCGATGTCCTTGTTCTGGCCGCCGTCGGTCAGGATGATGACCGCGGTCTTGCCTTTCAGGGTCTTCAGCACGGCCTCGAAGTCCCGCAGGCCGACGCCGAGCGGGGTGGGATTGCCGACGAAGCCGAAGCTGACGACGTCGGTGGGCAGGCCGGCGATGGCCTGGCCGTAGGCCGCGCGGTCGTAGATGGCCGGGGCCTTGACCAGCTCGTAGCTGGCGAAGGTGCACAGGCCGGCGTTGTAGTCGAGCTCGGGGATCTGGGCGTTCAGCTTGGTCAGCATGTCCTTGGCCAGGACGCTCTTGGGCTGGTTCATGTCGCAGTAGGCGCCGCCCATGGAGCCCGAGGTGTCGTCGACGAAGACGAAGTTGTCGACTTTCTTGGTGTAGGTCATCTTCTGGGCCAGGGCCGGGGCGCTGAGGACGGCCACGGCCGTGAGCGCCAGGAGAAGGGTCAGTAAAGGCATGCGTCTGTGCATAATAAACTCCTTGTATGAATTGTTCATAGTTGAAAAATCATCCATTTGCAGGATGTGCAACGGAAAGCGTTTGTCCGTGGCGTTGAACCTGAAGTGTATGTCATATTCGCCGTAAAGGGGCAAGGGGGGAAGAAGTCCTTATTTTCTGTAGCCGTCGGGGGGGCTTAGGAGGCGTCTGGCTCGTCCTCTTGCGGGCGCGGGCTGACCAGGACCTTGTCGATGCGCTTGCCGTCCATGTCCGCGATCTCGAACCGCCAGCCGTTTTCCTCGCAGAACTCGCCGCTGACCGGGATGCGGCCCAGGCGCCCGAGGATGAAGCCGGCCAGGGTCTGGAAGGGGGCTTCGGCCGGGGCCAGGGCAGGGAGCCCCAGCACGGCGCGGACCTCGTCCATGGGCAGGAGCCCGTCGAAGAGCCAGGAGCCGTCCTCCCGGCGTATGGCAGCGGGCTCGGGCTGGGTGCCGGGCAGGGGGATGTCCCCGACGATGGCTTCGAGGATGTCGCTTAAGGTCACCAGCCCTTGGACGTCGCCGAATTCGTCGACCACGAGGGCGAGATGCATGCCCTCATGGGCCTTGATGCGCTCGACGAGCTTCAGGGCCGGCATGGATTCGGGCACGAACAGCGGCCGGATCAGGTGGTCTTCGAGCCTGGGCGTCCGGCCGGCGGCCGCCTCCAGCAGGAGGTCACGGCCGCGGACCACGCCGAGGATCTCCCCCAGCTCGCCACGGGCCAGGGGGTAGCGGGTGTAGGGCGTGGCGGCGATGGTCGCCAGGACCTCGGGCCAGGGGGCGTCGGCATCGAGCCAGACCACCCGCGCGCGATGGGTCATGAGCGCGCTGACCGGGCGGTCGCTCAGGCGGATGATGCGCTCGAACATCTCCTTTTCGGCGGCTTCGAGGAAGCCGAGCCTGGCGCCTTCGCCGATCAGCCCGCGCAGGTCCTCCTCGGTCACCGTGGGGCCGGCGGGCAGGGACAGGCCGAGGAGGCGGACCACGACCCGGGTGGAGAGGCTGAGGAAGCGGACCAGGGGCGCGCACAGGCGCATGAAGAGCAGCATGGCCGGCGCGGTCAGGCCGGCCAGGGTCTCGGGGTGGGCGTAGGCCAGGCGCTTTGGCACGAGCTCGCCGAAGACGATGGTCAGGTAGGTCACGCCGACGACCACGAGGGTCGCGCCGAGCGCCCCGGCATAGGGCGCGAGGCCCGGCACCCGGGCCAGGGCCGCGGCCAGCGGGCCGGTGAGGGTCGCGCCGCTGAAGACGCCGGCGAGGATGCCGACCAGGGTGATGCCGACCTGGATGGTGGAGAAGACCTGGTCGGGGCGCTCCGCCAGGCGCCAGGCCGCGGCGGCGCGGCGGTCGCCGGCCTGGGCCCGGTGCTTGAGGCGCAGCTTATGCGAGGCGACCAGGGCCATCTCGGCCAGGGAGAGGCAGCCGTTGACGGCGATGAGCAGGGCCAGCGCGCCCAGAGCCAGGGTGATGTTCATGCGTTTCCTTCTATCGCCGCCGGTCGTCGGCGGACAGTGCGGGCATGATAGCGCAGGACGGCGGCCCTGGCGAGGCCCGAGGCCCGGGGTGGGCTTCTGTCCTCAGCCCAGGCTGCGGATGACCGGAGTCAGGCGCCCGGCCGGGCGGCGGTAGGATTCCGCGGGCCAGCCCAGAACGATGACCGCGTGGACCGCCTCCTCGGCCGGGATGCCGATGGCGGTCTGTATGCTCTTGTCGCGGGACATGGCCGCCACGGCGTAGCCGATGAGGCAGGTGCCCAGGCCCATGGCGTGGGCCGCGAGCAGGATGTTCTGGCTGGCCAGGAGCGAGTCCTCCACCGGGGTCGAGGCCCCTGGACGCTCGGCCACGACGATGGCCGCCGGCGCGCCGTGGAAGAGGAGGTCGCGTCCCGAGTCGGTGAATTCCTTCAGGGCCGCGGCCACGCTCCGGTAATGTTCATGGTAATAGGTCGCAAGCTCGCGCCGTCCGAGACAGGCCAGAAGGGTGCGCAGGACGGGGTTCGCCGCCTGGCGGTTCAGGCGGGTGAAGAAGCCGGCCACGGCCCGGCCCAGGGCGAGCATGCCGCTACGCTCCGGGATCAGGCCGAAGGTCCAGCACTGGCTGTTGGTGCCGGACGGGGCGCTCGCGCCGATGCGGGCCAAGTCGCGCAGGCGGGCCGGGTCCACGGATTTTTCGGCGAAGGTCCGGCAGGAGCGCCGGGAGCGCATGAGCCGGACCAGGCCCGGCAGGTCGGCGCGGCCCGGGGGCAGCCAGACCTCGTCGGTCTCGAAGGTTTCGAAGGCGAAGAGCTGCGGGTCGAGCCCGCGCACGGTGATGGCGCCGGTGGGGCAGGCGGCCTGGCAGTGCCCGCAGAGCAGCGTGCGCGGGCCGGTGGCCCGGGCCTTGCCTTCGGCCAGGGTCAGGGTCCCAAGCGGGCAGACGGCCAGACAGGCGCCGCAGCCGGTGCACAGCTCGGGATCGATGATAATGGCTTTATCAGCCGCGCGCGTGGGTTCCATTGATAGACTCCTGCGGCCCTGGCTGTAGCCAAGGCCGCAGGAGTTGGCAAGGCCGGCCCACAGGGGGGAGCGACAGGCCGGCCTAGCGTGCGTCGGCCAGGAGAAGATTCAGGGCGGGGTTGGTGATGCCCCAGTTGGGGCCGGTGGCGGCCGGGGTGAGCTTGAAGGCCGAGAGTTCGGCCTGGCCGACGGAGGGGCGCAGGGTCATGATGAGCCGGCCGTCGCGCACCGTGATCGGGATGTCCTTCTTGACCAGCCCGGTGCTGCCGGCCTGGCGGGCGATGTCCAGGTCGTCCACGACCAGATGGCCCTCGGTGATTACGTCGAAGATGCGCTTGCCGCTGGTCAGCTTGCTCGGCTCGGAGAAGTAGAGGGTGAGGACGTAGGAGCCGCGGACCACGGGCAGGTTGTAGGAGAAGCTGCCCTGGCGCTGGTTGACGTAGAGCAGGGCGTCGGAGCCGGCCCCGACCGGGGCGGTGGCGGTGCTCGCCGTCCCACCGCTATAGTTGGTGTCGGCGGTGAAGACCAGACCCGAGCCGTCGCTGACCTGGGCGCCACCGACATTCACGGCGAAGGCCGCGGCCGGGCGGGAGCCGGAGTTGCCCGGGTCGGTGTTGTTGGCGATCTCGTAACCGTCGCCCACGCCGTCGCCGTCGGAATCGAGGTCGCGCAAGTTGATGATGCCGTCGCCGTCGTCGTCGGCCTGCCAGGCCGAGCCCCAGTAGTCGACCTCGGCCCCGTCCTCCACGCCGTCGCCGTCGCTGTCGGCGCGCATGCCGTCGCAACCGTAGTAGGTTTCCTCGCTGTCGGACAGGCCGTCGCTGTCGTAGTCGCTCGTGCCCGGCAGCGCGACGAGCTCGCTGGAGAGTGCGCTTTCCCTGCCGGCCGCGTCGTAGGCGGAGACGGCGATGTAGGTGCGCTGTCCGTCGGTCAGTCCGGTGAGCTGGGCCTGGGTGACCAGGCCGACCTTCTTGGAGCTTGCGTAGCTGCCGCTGGTGGTGCCCCAGTAGAGGCGGTAACCGGTTACCCCGGAGGAAGGGCTCGTCGCCCAGCCCAGCCACAGATTAGCCGCGGTGGCGGGCTGGGCGGCGAGCAGGACCAAAACCAGTACAAGCCCGAAAAAGCCGACCACGGCCCGGGCCGAGGCCTGCGGCCGGATTCGCCGGAGGGGCGAGGCGGGGGGCAGCCGCAGGTTGGGGGTTTGGCCCGGGGCCGTGGCCGGCATGCCGGAGGTGGCATGCATTGGAGAGCTTTGCATCGCAAATAGCTGTGGCATGGTCCTTCCTGTCTGTAACAAGTCACGTCGTCACCCGCCGAAGAGCAACCATGATGCCAGCGGCATTCTTTCAGCCGGAATTTTCCGGATATGTTGCACGGTGGCCGGCTTATGACGCGTGGACTCGGGCTGGAGACATGGAGTGACAGGGTGGAGATGCGGGGAGAGGTCGGCGTTGTGCGCAAAAGATGCAGCGAAGGGCTGATCCGTGAGCAAATCTTGCGCAGATGGCTCGATAAAAGAAATTTGAAAATTTTGGTTGACCGCCCAATCAAGCTGGGCTAGAGAGGAGCTGCCTGTTTGACCAATCAAAGAGATGACGCATGACGAGCCAGGAAAAAATACTGACGGCAGCCCAGGAACTCTTCGGAGAGTTCGGTTTCGCCGAAACGACCTTCAAGCGCATCGCCGACAAGGCCGGCGTCGCGCCCGGGCTCATCACCCATCATTTCGGGACCAAGGAGAAGCTCTTCGCCGCCGCCAGCCTGACCGTCCTGACCAGCCTGCGGGACCGGGCCATGGCCGCGGCCGAAGCCGAATCCTCGGGCCTCGAGGCCGTGGTGGCCTACGTGCGCACCTACCTGAAGGAATCCGAACGGCCGGGCGCCCATTTTCCCATCCTGGTACAGTGCTCGCCTTATGGCGACGTGAAAAGCGGCCTGGACAAGGCCGACATCGTACGCACCTTCGAGGAGCTCATCCACGAGCTGGCCCGCTGCCTCATCCGGGGCATGAAGGACGGCTCGGTGGTGGAATGCGAATCAGCCACCCGGACCGCCGACGTCATCTTTTCCACCCTGGTCGGCACGGTGCGCACCAAGCTCCTGGCACCTTTCTGCAACGAGGGGTTCTACCAGGCCGTGCTCAATTTCATCCGCCGGGCCGTGGCCTCGGACAGCATTTCCTCCCGCACGGGAGGCGTGGCCGCGCTATGAACCGGCTTCACCCGACCTCAAGTGTTGTGGCTGACCGCCACGGCCGTACGGACAGAGCATGCCCCGTGCGCGCTACGGCGGCCAGGACCACATGGAGCGGCACCACAGCTACTTCACACCCGCGAAGTACGGTGACGACTCCCTAAACCCGCCTGCCGCCACACTCCCAAGGCGGCGACCCACCCCCTGCACCGCCCCCGGAAGCCCCGCCGGGGGCGGTATTCTTTTGTTGGCCGGGACTCTCGGTCCGGGCACTCGGGATGTGGGCCGTGATCCGCACCAGCCTGGCGGCGCTGCCGGCCCGGGTGGCTGGGGGCAACAGCTCCTCGAGGCCGAGCAGGATGCTTCCGGGCATGGTCTTCATGGCGGAAATATAGCAAGTACGATGCCATGGTGTAAGACGCCGCTCGGGCAAGACCGGCGTCCGCCGCCGCGGGTCGCCTTGGCCGCGCACAGGCGGCGTATGACCGTTTTTTGCGCTTTGGTCTTCAGCCCTTGGCGATGCCGAAGCCGGCCAGAATCTCGGACAGGCGCTTCTTCAGGTTGGTCGTGGTCTTGGCGATGAGCTCGAGATTGAGGAAGGCGGTTATCTCCACCTGGAAGCCGGCCCGCTCGAAAAAGACCATGACCATGCCGGCCAGCGGCTCCTCGATCTGCAGGACGGACAGAAGCTGGGCCAGCTCCGCGCCGCTGCGGGGCTTGAACAGGAGCCACGGCCCGTCGGCGGCCGGCCGGTCGAAGAGCCGGTTCCTGCGGATCTTGGACAGCCCGAGCGGGGAGAGCGCCTCGACTTCCTCGGCCCGGGCGCGCCTGGTGCGCACCGCACGGATCTGGACCTTGGCGCCCTCGGGCGCGGCCCTGTCCTTCAACAGGCTGATCAGCTCGAGCTCGAGCAGGAGCGGCAGCGTCCGCTCCAGGGCGGGCTGCTCCATGGTCTGCAGCGCGCCCTTCACCAGCTCCGTCTCGCGCGCTCCGAAATGGGACAGGGCGGCGGCGATTTCCTCGCGCACGGTCAGCACGGCCAGCAGCGCCCCGGTGGCCAGGGCCGCGGTCAGCTCCCGGGCGAAGTCCCGGCGCATGAGCGCCGTGGCCGCCTCGCCGGTGGCGGCGTTGGTCGTGGCCAGGCTTTTCAGCTCGGCCTCGGCCGCGGCCAGCTGCCGGCCGGAGGGGTCCATGCAGGCGATGCGCGCCACGGACAGAAGCGTCTCGCGCCCGGTGGCCTTGAGCAGGGCTTCGTCGGCCCGCAGGGCCTCCAGCACCAGGCGCTGGATCTCGGCGCAGCCGGGCTCGGCCAGCTGCTCGGCGAACATGGCCTGGATGCGGGTCTTGGCCAGGCCCTTGTCCGGCGGGGTGAGTCGGGAGAGGACCTGGTCGAAGGGGATGCGCAGGGCCAGCCCGCTGCCGTCCTTGACCAGCTGGTAGCGTTCCTCGGCCAGGATGGCCTCGAAGGCCTTCTTCACATGACTGGTCAGGAACATCTCGAAGAGGTTGCGCCAGAAAGTCTCGCCCATCTCCGAGGCCTTGGACAGCTCGCCGATGGAGGCCGCGGCCCGCTCGCCGAAGGCGGTGATGAACAGCTCCTCGAAGTTGTCGTGGATGAGGGACAGGGTGAAGATGACCCCCTGCACCAGCTTCAAAAGCAGCTGCTCGGTGTTCTTCAGGTGGCCGAAAAGGGCCTGCATCTCGCCGGACTCCCCGGCGGCCTGGGCCTTGGAGTACTGGGTGACCAGGACGGTGAAGCCGGCCAGCAGGCGCCTGAAGCTCTCGTGGCCGGGCTGGTCGGCGGAGCGCAGGCAGAGCAGGTTGACCACCGACTGCTGCTGCGTCTCGAGCAGCGGAAACTCGCGGATGCGCGGCTGGTTCTGGAGGATGAGCTCGGTCAGGAGCTCGCGCTCGGCCACCTCGCGCAGCGCCGAGCGCTCCCGCAAGTGAGCCAGGCGGCCGACGTAGGCGGCAATACGGCCGGCGTCGTCGGTCTGTTGCGGGGCGGCTGGAGCCTCTGTCATGCGCATCTCCGGATTGTTTCCCCCCTTGATAGCGCAACTTCGCCGCGCTGCAAAGACCGACGGGCGGCCTTCCGGCCGGCTTTTCTTTTGCAGCCCGGCGCGTTTCGGGGTATAACCGCGAGGCCTTTCCGAGAGCCGGACGCGCGCCACGCGGTCCCGGGCACGGCGCAACTTTTCCGGAGCGAACGCATGCGAAGCTTCTGGCGGAACCTGACCATCGGCGGCAAGCTGTTCTGCGCCGGGCTGATCTTCACCCTGCCCATCGCCGTGCTGCTCTATTTCCTCATCACCAGCATCAACGCCGACCTGGCCTCGGGCGAGGCCGAGCGGGCCGGCTGCCGGCTCCTGGCGCCCATCGGCGAGCTCATGCTGGCCCTGCCGCTGCACCGCGACCTGGCCCTGGACCAGCGCTACCGGGGCTGGACCGACCCGGCCGGGGAAGAGCGCCTGGCCACGGCCGTGGACCTGGCCTTTGCCCACCTGGCCGAGGCCGCCGCCCGGCCGGAGGCCGCGGCCATACTGACCGGGGCCGCCGCCCGGTCCGCGGACCAGGACGCGCCGGACGTGGCCCAGCTGCAGGAGCGCTGGCAGGACATCCGCGAGAACGTCCGCGCCTTCCGGCCGGCTGAATTCGGCCGGGCCTACGGGCCGCTCCTGGGCGACCTGTGGCGGCTGGCCGACGCCGTGGGCGATGCCTCCAGCCTGGTCCTCGATCCGGACCTGGACAGCTATTTCCTCATGGACATCGCGCTCATGAACGCCCCGCTGGTGCTCGACCGCCTGGCCGAGGTCGGGCTCGCCGGCCTCACCGCGCTCGGCGGCGGCGCCCTGGACGCCGAGGACAAGGTGCGCTTTGCGGTCCAGGCCACGATCCTCGAGGAGGCCTTGCGCCGGACCGGCCAGAACGCGGCCAAGGCCCTGGCCAGCGACGCCGCCTTCCATGGCGTGAGCCCGGGCCTCGAGGCGCGCCTGCCCCCGGCCCTGGCGACCTTCGAGCAGGCCCTGGGCAGCTTCGTCGAAAGCTTGAAGCAGCTTGCGGTCAGCCGCGAGGGGGCCGTGGCCCCCGGTCTCTTCCTCGACCTCACCCGCCGGGCGGCGCAAGGCGCCGGCGAGCTGCAGCAGGTCGCGGTCGGTGAGCTCGCCGTGCTGCTCGACATGCGTCTGGCCGACTACCGCAGCCACCGGCGCTCGGTCCTGGCTGCGAGCCTGACGGCCCTGGCCCTGGCCGCGGGACTGGTGGTCCTGATCGCCCGGGGCATCGTCGGCCCCCTGGCCCGGGTCACGGCCGTGGCCGACCAGGTGGCCCGGGGCGAGGTCGGGGCCGCCCGCGAGGCGCTCTGCCAAGGCCAGGCCGCCGGCCAGGACTGCGCCGGCCAGAACCTCGCCGGGCGGGACGAAATCCTCAGGCTGTTCGCGGCATTTGCCACCATGACCGCCAACCTCGGCGAGCTCCTGTCCGAGGTCCGGGCCTCGGGCCTGACCGTGGCCGCCTCGGCCACCGAGATCACCGCCTCGGCCCGCCAGCTCGAGGCCGCCATCTCGGGCCAGGCCGCCTCCACCAACGAGGTCACCGCGACCACCGCCCAGATCGCGGCCACGGCCCGGGACCTGGCCCGGACCACCGAGGAGGTCGGCCAGACCGCGGCCGAGACCGCGGAGCTGACCGACGCCGGCCAGGCCGGGCTGGACGAGATCTCCGGAGCCATGCTCGACATCACCGAGGCCTCGGGAGATGTGGGCGCGCGCCTCGGCGACATCCGCGACAAGGCCGGCCGCATCGCGGAGGTGGTCGAGACCATCGCCGCCGTGGCCAACCAGACCAATCTTCTGTCGCTGAACGCGGCCATCGAGGCCGAGAAAGCCGGCCAGGCCGGGCTCGGCTTCGGCGTGGTCGCGGGCGAGATCCGCCGCCTGGCCGACCAGACAGCCGTGGCCACCCTGGACATCGAGGCCGTGGTGAGCGAGGTCTTGTCCGCGGTTCAGGCCGGGGTCGCGGCCATGGAGAGCTTCTCGACCCGGACCGCGGCCGGCGCCGGCACCGTGCGCAAGGTGCGCGGGCGCCTGGAGCGGGTCATGCTCGGCGTGCGCGTCCTGGAAGGGCTGTTCCGCGAGGTCGGCGAGGGCATGAACGCCCAGTCCGAAGGCGCGGCCCAGATCCGCGAAGCCATGCTCCATCTCTCGGAGTCCGCCGACCAGACCCGCCAGTCCTTGAGCCAATTCCAGAAGGTCGCTGCGGAGATGGGCGCCGCCGCCCAGGCCCTGCGCGACCAGGTCCGCCGTTTCGCCCCCGGCGACGAGGCCTCGAACCAGGCGGCGAACGACGCGACGAAGGAATCGTTATGAAGCTGACGCTGAAAAAGAAGATCATCGGTTTGGTCTGCGCCTCGGCCCTGCTGCCGCTCCTGGTCACGGTCGTCGTCTCCCTGGCTCTCGAGGGGGGCATGGAACGCCGCATCGACAAGGAGCTGGACATCCTGGCCATGGAGAACGTGAGCCACATCGCCAAGGACTTCCACGCCCTGTGCCAGGCGACCAACGAGATGCTGGAGAATCACCTGGCCCAGACCTCGACCGCGTCCCTGACCCTTCTGGATCAGGCCGGCTTCGCCATGGATCCGAAGTCCACCACCACCTGGGAGGTGGTAAACGAGAACACCGGCACGAAGGAGACCGTGCAGCTGCCGCAGGTCACCATCGGCGGCCAGGTGCTCTCGCCGACGCCCAAGCCGGGGGAGAGCGTACCGGTGGTGGATACGGTCGGCAAGCTCCTGGCCGTGGCCTGTTCCATTTACGTGCGCCTGGACGAATCCGGCAACATGGTCCGGGTGGCGACCAACATTCTCTCCCCGGACGGCAGCCGCTCCGGGCTCGGCAGCTACATCCCGGTCCAGCAGATCGACGGCGCGGCCACGCCCATGATCGCCCCCGTGCTGCAGGGCCAGCCCTGGTCCGGCCACGTCTATCTCCACGGCGGCGACTGGCTGGTGCGCTACGATCCCTTGCGCGACGCCACCGGCCGGGTGTCCGGCATGATCGGCGTCGGCCTCAAGATCGAGGCCATGAGCGCCCTGCGCCAGGCCATCAAGGACACCGTGGTCGGCAAGACCGGCTACGTCTGGGTGCTCGGCGCCAAGGGCGAGGACCGCGGCCGCTACCTCGTCTCGCGCGAGGGCGAGCGCGACGGCGATGACGTCTGGGAGGCCAAGGACGCCAACGGCCAGCCCTTTGTCCAGAACGTCATCCGCCAGGCTCTGTCCGCCGCGCCGGGCGAGGTCTCCTTCATTTCCTACCCCTGGCAGAACCCGGGCGAGGCCTCCCCGCGCGAGAAGATCTCGGCCTTCACCTACTTCGCCCCCTGGGACTGGGTCATCGGCGCCGGCACCTACGAGGACGACTACCGTGACGCCAAGCTCGAGGTCCGCGCCGCCCGCCATGCCCAGATGACCTACGTCACCGCCGGCGGCGTGGCCATCCTCGTCCTCGTGCTGATCACCGCCGTGCTCATGGGCATCCGCCTCTCCCGGCCCATACGCCTGGCCACCACGCTCGCCCGGCGCGTGGCCGACGGCGACCTGGCCGGGGCCGAGGCGGCCCTGGCGGCCATCGAGCCCGGCCGCGGCGCGCGCTTCGCCGACGAATCCGACGACCTGCTCGCGGCGCTGACGACCATGGTCGGCCAGCTGAACAGCCTGCTGGCCCAGGTCCGCTCCTCGGGCATCCAGGTGACCTCCTCGGCCACCGAGATCGCGGCTTCGGCCCGGCAGCTGGAGGGCTCGGTCAACGACCAGACCGGGGCGACCAGCGAGGTCACGGCCACCACCCGCCAGATCGCGGCCACGGCCCACGAGCTGGCCAAGACCGTGGAAGACGTCGGGGTCTCGGCCGCGTCCACCGCGGACATGGCCGACGCCGGGCTGTCGGGCCTGACCGGCATCGAGGCCACCATGGCCGAGCTCATGGGAGCCACCGGTCAGATCGCCGAGAAGCTCAAGGTCATCAGCCAGCGGGCCGAGGCCATCACCCAGGTGGTCGGGACCATGGGCAAGGTCGCCAACCAGACCAACCTCCTCTCCTTGAACGCGGCCATCGAGGCCGAGAAGGCCGGCGAGCTGGGCCTCGGCTTCTCGGTGGTGGCCAGGGAAATCAGGCGCCTGGCCGACCAGACGGGCGTGGCCGCCAAGGACATCGGCGAGCTGGTGCGCGACATGCAGTCCGCGGTGCGCGACGGCGTGGCGGCCATGGACGCCTTCGGCAGCCAGGTGAAGAACGGCGCCGGCACCGTGGGCGCCATCGGCGGCGACCTGCGCCGGGTCATCGAGGCCATCCGCGAGCTGACCCCGCGTTTTTCAGAGGTCAGCGAGAGCGTGCAGCTCCAGTCCCATGGCGCGGACCAGATCAGCCAGGCCATGGTCCAGCTCTCCGACACGGCCACGGCTACCCGCGAATCCCTGACCGAGTTCAAGCGCGCCGCCGAGCAGCTTTCCGAGGCCGTCTCCGGGCTGCACGCCGAGGTCGCCCGCTTCAACGCCAAGGGCTAGGCCATGCTCGTCCTCGTCTTCACCGCCGGGCGTGAGCGCTACGCCCTGCCCGCAGCGCGGGTCCGGGAGATCGCCCCGGTGCCGGAGCTGCGGCCCATTCCGGGCGCGCCGCCGACCGTGCCCGGGCTCCTCGCCTGGCGCGGCGTCAATCTGCCGGTGGTGGACCTGTCCATGCTCCTCACCGGTTCGCCGGCGCCGGCGCTGCTTTCCACCCGGCTGGTGGTGGTCGACTACCGCACTCCCGACGGCCGGGAGAGGCTGCTCGGGCTTTTGTGCGAAAAGGCCGTGGAGACCGTGCGCCTGCCGGATGCCGGCCTCGCGCCCTCGGGCGCGTCCTTTGCCGCCAGCGCCTGCCTCGGGCCGCTGGGCCGGGACGAGGCGGGCATGGTCCAGCTCCTGCGCGTGGAGGAGATTCTGCCCGAGGAGCTGCGCGCCGCCCTGCATCCGCTGGAGGAGGAGCTCCCCCATGCCGGCTGAGACCGTGGCCAGGCTCCTCACCCGGGTCATCGGGCTCGATCCCGAGTCGCTGGGCCTGAAGGTCCTCTCCGGCATCGTCGCCCGGCGCCTGGCCGCTGTCGGCTGCCCGGACGAGGCGACCTACGTCCGGCACCTCGGCCGCGACCGGGCCGAGTTCGAGCGGTTGATCGAGGAGGTGGTGGTGCCCGAGACCTGGTTCTTCCGCGACCAGGGTCCCTTCGAGTTGGTGGCCGAGCTGGCCCGGCAGCGCCGCGCTGCGGCTGAAACCCGGCCCTGGCGCCTGCTGTCCGCCTCTTGCGCCACGGGCGAGGAGCCGTATTCTTTGGCCATGACGCTGCTTGAGGCCGGCCTTGCGCCCGAGGCCTTCGTCATCGAGGCCGCGGACCTGAGCGCCAGGGCGCTCGCGGCCGCGGCCCGGGGCCACTACCGGGCGCGCTCCTTCCGGGGGATATCGGCCCCGCCGGCCTGGTTTGCGCCCGCATCCGACGGCTTCCGCCTGGACCCGGCCGTGACCCGGCTGGTCCGTTTCCGCCAGGCCAACCTCCTGTCGCCCGACTTTTTCCGGGAGGAGCCCTCATTCGACCTCGTCTTCTGCCGCAACGTGCTCATCTACCTCACGGCCGAGGCCAAGAGCCGGGTCCTGGCCACGCTTGTCCGCCTGCTCGCGCCAGGGGGCCTGCTTTTCGTCGGCCACAGCGAGGTGCCCCTCATCCAGGCCAGCGGTTTTGCCCCGGTGCCGCGGCCCATGTGTTTCGCGTGCGCCCGGCTTGAGCGGCCGGAGGCGTCACCGAAAACGGACCTGCGCCCGGCGTCGGCCCCGGCGCGGCCCGCGCGCCGGCCGGCGAAACGGACCCAGCCCGAGCGCCGCCCTCCGCCCGTGCCGCCCGCGCCACACGTGCCGCCGGCAGCGGCTCCCGAGCCCGCGCCGGACCTCGAGGACGCCAAGCGACTGGCCGACGCCGGCCGGCTGGACGAGGCCGCGGCTTGTTGCCGCGCGATACTCGGCGTCCAGCCCGAGCTGGCTCCGGCCTGGCAACTGCTGGGCTGCGTCCTGTCCTGCCAGGAGCGCACGCTCGAGGCCGTGGAGGCCCTGCGCAAGGCCCTCTATCTGGCGCCCGGCGACGCCGAGGCCTTGTCGCTCCTGGCGCTCCTCTTCGAGCGCCTGGGCGAGCCGGAACAGGCCACGGCCTGCCGCAACCGGGCCGAACGGCTGGGAATGACCGCTGACGGAGGCGGGGCATGAGCGAGCGAGCCTGCTGGCGCCTCGAAGGAACCTCCGGGCGGGCCGACTGCCCGCGTCTGGAGACGGTCGGGCACTGCACCGCCTGCCCCGAGTTTACCGCGCGCGGCCGGGCGCTCTTCGACCGCCCGGCGCCGCCCGGACTGGCCGCCGAGTGGACCGAGCTGCTCGCCCGGGAAAAGGCCGAGCGCCGGCCGGAGGCGATGGCCCTGGCGGTCTTCAGACTGCGCGGCGAATGGCTGGCCCTGCCCGCCGGCCTGTGCCGGGAGGCCTTCGATCCGCGCCCCGTCCGGCCTGTGCCCGGCCGCAGCACACCGGTCTTCCGCGGGCTGGTCAACGTGCGCGGCGAGATCATGCCCTGCGTCTGCCTGGCCGAGGCCCTGGGCCTCGCTCCGCTGCCCGAGGCGCCCGAGACTCCCGAGACCTCCGGGGCCGCCGACGCTATGCGCATGATCGCCATCCACGAGCCCGGCGGCGGGCTGTTCGTCTTCCTGGCCGACGCCGTCCACGGCCTGACGCGCATCGTTCGCCAGGATCTGGCTCCGGTGCCGGCCACGCTCAGCCGGGCGCCGTCGGCGGTCATCGTCGGGCTGGCGCGCATCGACGGCCTGGACGTGGGCCTGCTCGACGAGCGCGCGCTCTTTTCCGTCCTGACCAGGAGTCTTGGCGCATGAGCACGGATTTCGCCGACAGCTCCATGCTCGACCTCTTCCGCCTGGAGGCGGAAGGGCAGGGCCGGGCGCTGGAGACCGGGCTGTTGGCCCTGGAATCCGGCGCCGGAGCCGGGGCCCTGGAGCCGCTCATGCGCGCCGCCCATTCGCTCAAAGGCGCGGCGCGCATCGTGGGCCTGAGCGCGGCCGTGGAGCTGGCCCACGCCATGGAGGACGTGCTCGAATCCGGCCGCAAGGGTGCGCGGCCCGTCTCCGGGTCCGACGTGGAGCTGCTCCTGAAGGGCGCCGACATCTTCCTCGACCTCTCCCGGACCGAGGCCGAGGCCATCCCCGACCGGCTGGCCGGGCGGGCGGGGGATATCGAAGCGCTGTGTGCGGACCTGCGCCGGGCCCTGTCCGGCGATTCAGCTGAGGCCGGCGAGGCCGCTGCCGCGCCGCCGGCCGCCGCTCCGGCCAGGCCCGTACCGCCGCCAGCCGCGCCGCCTGCCGCTCCTGCCCCGGAAACGTCGCTGGCCGACGCCAGCATGCTCGACCTCTTCCGCCTGGAGGCCGAAGGGCAGGGCCGGGCGCTGGAGACCGGGCTGTTGGCCCTGGAATCCGGGGCCGGAGCCGAGGCCCTGGAGCCGCTCATGCGCGCCGCCCATTCGCTCAAAGGCGCGGCGCGCATCGTGGGCCTGAGCGCGGCCGTGGAGCTGGCCCACGCCATGGAGGACGTGCTCGAATCCGGCCGCAAGGGCGCGCGGGCGATTTCTCCGGCGGACGTGGAGCTGCTTCTCAACGGCACGGATATTTTTCAGGACCTTTCGCGAACCGATGCCGAGGCCATACCGGATCGGCTGGCCGAACGGGCGGAGGAGCTCACGGCGCTCTGCGCGGACCTGCGCCGGGCCATGTCCGGCAGTTCAGCTGAGGCCGGCGAGGCCGCTGCCGCGCCGCCGGCTACTGCTCCGGCCAGGCCCGCGCCGCCCGTAACCAAGCCGCCGGCCCCGGCCAGGGTACCGTCCGACGGCATCGTCCGGGTGGCGGCCGGCAGCCTGACCCGGCTCATGGGCCTGGCCGGCGAATGCCTCATCCGGACCAAGTCCCTGGAGCCGCTGGGCGCGGAGCTGGAAGAGCTGCGCCATCTGCTCATCCGCCTGAGCCGGTTCCAGGAGGGCGTGCGCCTGGCCCTGTCCGGAGCGGGCCTGCCCGCGGACGCGGCCGCCGCCGCGCTGGACGAGGCCGAGGCCAAGCTGGCCAAGACCCGGCGCCGGCTGGCCCGCCACGCCGAGGCCTTCGATCTCTTCTCCCGGCGCCTGGAGCGCCTCGCCGGACGCCTTTACCGCGAGGTCATCGACAGCCGCATGCGGCCCTTTGCCGACGGCCTGCACGGCCTGGCCCGCATGGTCCGCGACCTGGCCAAGGACCAGGGCAAGCAGATCGAGTTCACGGTCCTCGGCGAGGAGAGCAAGGTCGACCGCGACATCCTCGAGCGTCTGGAGGCGCCGCTCACGCACCTCTTGCGCAACGCCGTGGACCACGGACTGGAGCCGGCCGCCGTGCGCACCGCCGCGGGCAAGGCCGGAACCGGCCGGCTGACCCTGGAGGCCCGCCACCAGGCCGGCATGCTGGCCGTGACCGTGTCCGACGATGGCCGGGGCCTGGATCCCGAGGCCATCCGGACCAAGGTCGTGGAGCGCGGGCTCTCGGCCCCGGACGTGGCCGCTCGTTTGTCGCGCGAGGAGCTTTTCGAGTTTCTATTCCTGCCCGGTTTCACCACCGCCGTGCAGGTCACCGAGGTTTCGGGCCGGGGCGTGGGCCTGGACGTGGTCCGGACCATGGTCGGCGAGGTCGGCGGCACCATCCGCGTGCGCTCCGAGACCGGCCGCGGCACGTCCTTCGTCCTGCGTCTGCCGCTGACCTTGTCCGTCCTGCGCGCCCTGCTCGTTTCGGTGGACGGCCACCCCTACGCCCTGCCGCTCTCGCGCCTGGACCGGGTGGTCGAGGTCGAGGCCGGGGAGGTGGCCATGGTCGAGGCCCGGCCCTACGTCACCGTCGACGGCCAGGCCGTGGGCCTGGTCGAGGCCCGGCAGGTCTTCGGCCTGCCCGCGGCCGCCGGCTCCGGCGTACTCTGCGTGGCCGTGGTCAGCGACCGGCTGAGCCGCTTCGGCCTGGTGGTGGACGCCTTCCTCGGCGAGGTGGACCTGGTGGTCAAGCCCCTGGACAAGCGCCTGGGCAAGGTGGTGAACGTCTCGGCCGTGGCCGCGCTGGAGGACGGCTCGCCGGTGCTCATCCTGGACGTGGACGACCTGGTCCGCTCCATCGACGCCGTGCTCGCCCGCGAACGCCCGCGTGCCGCCGGCAGCGAGGCCGCGCCCGTGCGTCCGGCCAAGCGCGTTCTGGTGGTCGACGATTCCCTCACCGTGCGCGAGATGGAGCGCCGGCTGCTGGCCAACGCCGGCTACGAGGTGGAGACCGCGGTGGACGGCATGGACGGCTGGAACAAGCTCGCGGCCGGCCGCTTCGATCTCGTGGTCACCGACGTGGACATGCCCCGGGCCTCGGGCCTGGAGCTGACGCGCATGATCCGCGCTGAGGCCAAGACCGCCCACCTGCCGGTGATGATCGTCTCCTACAAGGACCGCGAGGACGACCGCCGCCAGGGCCTCGAGGCCGGCGCCAACCACTATCTGGCCAAGTCCGGCTTCCACGACCGCTCCATGCTCGCCGCCGTGGCCGACCTCATCGGGGAGGCGTGAATCCCGTGCGCGTGGCCATCGTCAACGACCTGCCCCTGGCCGTGGAGATCCTGCGCCGCACCCTGGCCCTCGACCCCGCCCACCAGCTGGCCTGGGTGGCCAAGGACGGCGCCGAGGCCGTGAGGATGTGCGCCGCCGACACCCCGGACGTGGTGCTCATGGACCTGATCATGCCGGTCATGGACGGCGTGGCCGCCACCCGCGAGATCATGCGCAAGACCCCTTGCGCCATCCTGGTGGTCACGGCCACGGTGGAGGGCAACGCCGCCAAGGTCTTCGAGGCCATGGGGCAGGGTGCCCTGGACGCCGTGTCCACCCCGGTGCTCGGCTCCGGCGGCCGCATCGAGGGCGCCCCCGAGCTTTTGGACAAGATCGCCCTCCTGGGCCGGCTCCTCGCCCGGCCCGGCGACAAGGCCGCCGAGGCTCCGGCCCGGCACGCGCCGGCCGCGGCCCGGCTGCCGTTCATCGCGCTCGGCGCCTCCACCGGCGGCCCCGCGGTCCTGGCCCAACTCCTGGCCGGGCTGCCGGCCGACTGCCCGGCCGCGGTCCTCGTCGTCCAGCACGTGGACGCCCGCTTCGCCTCCGGCCTGGCCGACTGGCTGGGCGCCTCCTGCCGCCTGCCCGTGACGGTCGCGGCCGAAGGCCAGGCGCCCGCGGCCGGCCGGGTGCTGGTGGCGGCCACCGACGACCACCTGGTCCTCGGACCGGACCGTACGTTACACTACACCCCAGAGCCCCGGGACTGCCCCTACCGCCCCTCCGTGGACGCCCTGTTCGAGAGCCTGGCGGCCTACGCCCCGGCCCCCGGCCTGGCCGCGCTCCTGACCGGCATGGGCCGCGACGGGGCCAGGGGGCTCCTCGCCCTGCGCCGGGCCGGCTGGCGCACCCTGGCCCAGGACCAGGCCTCGTGCGTGGTCTATGGCATGCCCAAGGCCGCGGCCGAATACGGCGCGGCCGAGGCCATGCTCGCGCCTGCGGACCTGGCGCGGGAACTGGCCCGCTTCTGCCAAACCGAAAGGAGATCGACATGAGCGAAGGCCAAGCCGCAAGCCCGGCCCCGGTCCTGACCCGACACGAGGTGGTGGTGCTCCTGGTCGATGACCAGGCCATGGTCGCCGAGGCCGTGCGCCGCATGCTCGCGCCCGAGGCGGGCATCGCCTACCACGCCATCCAGGACCCGACCAAGGCCCTGCAGACGGCGCTCAGCCTCAAGCCGACCATCATCCTCCAGGACCTGGTCATGCCCGAGGTGGACGGGCTCGCGCTGCTCAAGTTCTACCGCGCCCACCCCAAGCTCAAGGACGTGCCGGTCATCGTCCTCTCCACCCGCGAGGAGCCGCAGACCAAGGCCGAGGCCTTTGCCCTGGGCGCCAGCGACTACCTGGTCAAGCTGCCCGACCGCATCGAGCTCATCGCCCGCATCCGCCACCATTCCCAGGGCTACATCCACCTCCTGGAACGCAACGAGGCCTACCAGGCCCTGCTGAAAAGCCAGCAGATACTGGCCAAGCAGATCGCCCGGGCCGCCCAGTACGTGCTCTCTCTCCTGCCGGCCCCGCTTCCGGAGGGCGCTGTGCGCACCGACTGGACCTACGAGCCCTCGGCCGAGCTCGGCGGCGACTCCTTCGGCTACCACTGGCTCGACGCCGAGCACTTCGCCGTCTACCTGCTCGACGTCTGCGACCACGGCGTCGGCCCGGCGCTGCTCTCGGTCTCGGTCTTGAACCTCCTGCGCTCCGGCAACCTGCCCCAGGTCGATTTCCGCCGGCCGGCCGAAGTCCTCGCCGCGCTGAACCGCGCCTTCCCCATGGAGGAGCAGAACGACCTCTATTTCACCATCTGGTACGGCGTCTGGAACAGATCCACGAACCTCCTGACCTACGCCAGCGGCGGCCACCCGCCTGCCCTTCTGCTCGCCCCCGGCGGAGAGCTGACCGAGCTGCGCACAAGTAACCCCATGATCGGCGGCTTCACCGACATCTCCTTCAGCGAGGCGAGCCTCCCCGTCGCGCCCGGCTCGAAGCTCTACGTCTTCTCCGACGGCATCTACGAGGTCTCCCTCAAGGACGGCGGCATGTGGGACCTGGAAGGACTCAAGGCCGGACTGCGCGACAAAGACGGCACCGGCGTCGCCCCCGAGGCGCTCTACAACCGGATCATGGACCTGCACGGCAGCCGGGAGCTGGAGGACGACTTCTCGCTGGTCAGGCTGTCTCTCGGCACGGAGTGAGGAGGAAGAGAGAGACGGGGAGGGGAGGAAGAGGCCTCCGGCGGCCTGGGGGCCGATGGCCCCCAGGACCCCCCGAGCTCGGCCGGGCGTTTTCGGGAGGCGGCCAAAGCCCCGCCTCCCGAAAACGCCCGGCCGGACTGGCCTGTTTGAAGAAGTCGGCTGTGGCGGGCTCATGATCAGCGGACAGCCATCCGGCTCGCCCCCGCTGACGAAGATCAACAAAACCGCCGGTAAGGGGAAGAAATAGGCCGGCTCGCGGCTCACACCGGCCTTTGACATGCCGCCTCGTTCTTCCCCCTGTCGGCCGCTCGGTTTTCAGCGCAATTCGAGTCCGGGCCGTGCGCGTGGTCCTTTCCCGCCCGAGACGCCAACCCGAATCCTCTTTCCCACTCATCGGCCGTCTTGATTTTCGTCTCCATCGTCCACGAACTCCCGTGAAGGCATGACCCACCCTTGGTCACCAAGCTGAAAGCCGGAGCCCTTTCGTGTTCTTCGCACGAAAGGGCTTCGGCTTTCAGACTGTGGGGTCAAGGAGGATCATCCCCCTTGCGGGGTGCAGGGGCAGCGCCCCTGCCCGCCGGAGGCCGCCCCTGCCTGGGATCGGGTTACTTGAACGCGGCCAGGCCGGCCTTGGCGCAGTCCATGTCCTGCTCCACAGAGCCGCCGCTGACGCCGATGGCGCCGATGATCTTGCCGCCGGCGAGGATGGGGAAGCCGCCACCGAAGATGATCACGCGGCTGCAGTTCTGGATGCCGTAGAGCGGCTTTCCGGGTTGGGCCAGCTTGCCCAGTTCGTCGGTCGGGATCTTGACCGCCAGGGCGGAGTAGGCCTTGTTCGCGGAGATTTCGACGCTGACCAGCAGGGCATCGTCCATGCGGTGCTGGGCGATCATGTTGCCGCCGGAGTCGAGCACGGTGATGACCATGGGCACGCCGATCTCCTCGGCCTTCTTTTCTGCCGCGGCGATCAGGGGCAGGGCCTTCTTCAGGGTCAGGGTTTCCGCAGCCCGGGCATTGGAGACGGAAACGCAGAAGACCGCCAGCACCATGACCAAGCTTGCGATGACAGTGCGCATTCTTCAGCTCCTTTTCAAATGGTTACAATGGCCTATGGAAATCCCCCGCAACCGCGGGAGCACACATGCGACCAGTCGTTTATCGCATGAATTCTAAAACTCGTGAAAAATATAACGTGCACTGCTGCGTTTGTCGATGGACAATTTTCGAACCCACTCCAATTCTCCTGTCTCAAAAGTCATAACACACCGGAACAAATACAATTGCGATCCTGCACTGAAAATCGAAGCCCCCGGCCTAGCGAGCGCCGGGGGCTTCGATTTTCAGATTGGGGGTCAAGGGGGATCAGCCCCCTTGCGGGGTTCAGGGGCGGCGCCCCTGCCCGCCGGAGGCTACTTCTTCGCCAATTTGTCAGCCAACGTGGCGGCGACGGCGTCGATGAACTCGTCGGTGAGCAGGTACGAGGCCGGCCGGGGCTGGGCGATGCGGGCCATGTCGCCGGTCATCTGGCCGGACTCCACGGTTTCGATGGCCGCGGATTCGAGGGCGTCGGCAAAGGCCACGACCTGGGGGGTTCCGTCCAGCTCGCCGCGTTTGCGGATGGCGCCGGACCAGGCGAAGATGAGGGCCATGGAGTTGGTGGAGGTCTTTTCGCCCTTTTGGTGCTTGTAGTAGTGGCGCTGGACCGTGCCGTGGGCGGCCTCGTATTCGAAGTGGCCGCCCGGGGAGACCAGGACCGAGGTCATCATAGCCAGGGAGCCGAAGGCCGAGGCGACCATGTCGCTCATGACGTCGCCGTCGTAGTTCTTGCAGGCCCAGAGGAAGCCGCCGTCGGACTTCATGACCCGGGCCACGGCGTCGTCGATCAGGGTGTAGAAGTATTCGATGCCGGCGGCCTTGAAGGCGGAGGCAAAGCCGGCCTCGAACTCCTGCTGGAAGATCTCGCGGAAGCGGGCGTCGTAGGTCTTGGAGATGGTGTCCTTGGTGGCGAACCAGAGGTCCATCTTCCGGTCCAGGGCGAAGGTGAAGCAGGCCTTGGCAAAGCTGCGGATGGAGGCGTCGGTGTTGTGGATGCCCTGGATGACGCCCGGGCCCTTGAACTCCTGGATGGTGGTGCGCAGGGGCTCGCCGCCGCCGGCCGGGGTGAAGACGAGTTCGGCGGTGCCGGCACCGGGCACACTGATTTCGGCGTTGCGATAGACGTCGCCGTAGGCGTGGCGGCCGATGACGATGGGCTTTTTCCAGGTGCAGACGGTCGGGGAGACGTTCTTGACCATGATCGGGGCGCGGAACACAGTGCCGTCGAGCATGGCCCGGATGGTGCCGTTGGGGCTCTTCCACTGCTTTTTCAGCTTGTATTCGTCGATGCGCTTGGCGTCGGGGGTGATGGTCGCGCATTTGACGCCGACCCGGTGCTCGAGGATGGCCTTGGCGGCATCCACGGTGACCTGGTCGTCGGTGTCGTCGCGGTTTTTCACGTGCAGGTCGTAGTAGAGCAGCTCGATATCGAGATGGGGGTGGATGATCTTGTCCTTGATCATGGCCCACATGATGCGGGTCATCTCGTCGCCGTCGATCTCCACCAGGGGGGTCTTGACCTTGATCTTGTCCATGGGCGCGGCCTCCGGAAAATTTGGCTTCCGGGAGGCATAAAGGCTCGCGCCCTCAGGGTCAAGCGCGCTCTAGCGGGCGACTAGCCGGAGCGCGATGGACACCGGGCCGTAGACCAGGTGCATGCCGAGGTGGCGAAAGAGCCGGCCCGAGCCGTAGGCCACGCCCCAGCGCACGCGGTCCCAGTCGAAATGGGCCTCGAAGGAGATGCTGCCGTCTTCGAGCGGGCTGACCGTGACCGGGAATTCCAGTTCGGCCCGCACGCCGCGCACGGTGAGGAGCCCCTGGGCGCGGAATGAGGGCTCGCCGGGCATGGCGCCGGGGATGGGGGTCAGCGAGGTCAGGTCGAAGGTCGCGGCGGGGTGGCGTTCGGCGAAGAGGAAGTCGTCGGACAGGAGGTGGCGGATGAGCAGCGCGTTCAAATCCCGGTCGGCCAAGTCGTGGTCGGCCAGGGTGGCCAGGTCGATGACGAACCGGCCGTCGCCGCTCCGGCCGTCCCAGCTGAGCGCTCCTTCCGAGAGCTTCAGGCTGCCGGTGTGGGTGTTGTGGTGGTTGCGGCCTTGCCAGGTGAGGACGCTCAGGTCGATGTCCAGGCGGAAGGTCCTGGCCGGCAGGCGGAAATCGCTGTGTTCGTCGGAGGCGTCGTCCGGGCTCAGGCCGGAGAGCGGCAGGTTTGCTGCCTGCCAGGCGGCGAGCCCGCCGTCGAGCTCGAAGACTTCTCCGTAGCCCAGGCGGGCGAGCTTGTCCGCGGCGACTTCGCCGGCCTTGGACAGGTGGCTGGAGCCGTAGACCACCACGGTCGCGGCCTTGTCCGGGAGGAGCTCGGCCAGGCGCTCGGGGAAGACCACTTCGTAGGCGCAGGCGTTCATGGCTCCGGGCAAGTGGCGGCGGGCAAAGTACTCGGGCGGCAGGGTGTCGAGGATGATCAGCGTCCGGCCTTCGTCGAGCCAGGACTTGAGCGTCTGCGGGGCGATGCGGGAACGGGCTTCCATGGCGACCTCCGGCAATGGGACCTTGAGCCAGTGTATCCCACAGCCGGGGGCGCGGGTCAAAGGCTTTCTCGGTTCCGGGGGTGGCGGCGGATGGGCACGAAGACCAGGGTCAGGACCAGCAGGGCGAAGAAGCCGAAGTAGAGCGGCAGGACCCAGGGGCCGGCGATGTCCACATAGAACAGGCGCCCGGCCCAGTACTGGACGAAGGTTTCGGCGTAGCGCCCCTCGGCCCTGGCCAGGAGGCGGAAACGGTCCTCCAGGCCGGTCAGGGGGCAGTTCCGGCCGAGGACGGTCTCGAGCAGCACGGAGCCCATGGCCGCGAGGTGGGACAGGCGGAAGAGCGGCCGGCGGACCCAGGCCCAGCCCAGGGCCGCGCCGAGCCAGATGGCCGGGAAGGCCAGGACGATGGCCGCGGCGAGGAGGGCGTGGGCGACCAGGACGCAGTCTGCCAGGAAAAGCCAGACCGAGGCGTCCATGGACGGGGGCCTTCCGCCTAGAGCTCGAAGCGGCTGGCGCTGATGATCGAGACGGGATCGACGGGCACGTTTGCGTGTCCGCCCACGGCCTTGGTCCTCACCTTGCTGATCTTCTGGGCCACCTCGAAGCCGTCCACCACTTGGCCGAAGACGCAGTAGCCGAAGCCCTCGGGCGTGGGCTCGACGAAGTCCAGGTCCGGGTTGTCGACCACGTTGACGAAGAACTGGGCCGCGGCCGAGTGCGGCTCCGGACCTCTGGCCATGGCCAGTGTGCCGGCGAGATTTTTCAAACCGTTCGCGGCCTCGTTCTCCACCGGCGGGCGGGTCGGCTTCTCCTTGAGCTGCATGGTCAGGCCGCCGCCCTGGATCATGAAGCCGGGAATGACCCGGTGGAAGATGGTGTAGTTGTAGAAGCCCGCGTCCACATAGCCCAGGAAGTTGGCCACGGTCTTGGGCGCCAGGTCCGGGAACAGTTCCACGAGCATGTCGCCGAGGGGCGTTTCGAGGAGCACGGTGGGGTTGGACATGGGGTCTCCTTATCCGGCGGAAGTGGGGGCGAATACAAGCCGGCCGGGCGCGGCCACCGGCAGCTCGAGCCGCGATCCGGCATGGTGCACGGTCAGCGTCGATCCGCCCTCGGCCGGGATGCGCGCGAACTGGTCGGCGTCGCCCCCGGCAATGGCCAGGCGAATGCGCTGGCCTTTACGCAAGAAGACGGAGGTCGGCAAGAGGCCGAGGGCGATTTCCTCCGCCCGCCCCGGCACCATGGGCGCGGCCTGGGCGCGCAGGCAGGAGTGGTACGGCCCGGCCACCCAGCAGGGTGCGGGCGACTGAGCCCGGTGCAGGAGGCGCAGGCAGCCCTCGGTGACGAGCGTGGCCCGGCCCGTTTCGTCCACGACCTCCAGGTAGGCGAAGACCGCTCCGTCCTCGCGGTCCGAAGCCAGGCGCAGTGTAAGGACCGGGGTGCCGGTGAGTTCACAGTCGGC
Source organism: Desulfovibrio sp. UBA6079 (assembly GCA_002428705.1). Lineage (GTDB taxonomy): Bacteria > Desulfobacterota > Desulfovibrionia > Desulfovibrionales > Desulfovibrionaceae > UBA6079. The sequence goes on along the minus strand of DIXN01000057.1, from coordinate 12,825 downwards.
GGCCAGGGGCGGTGAAGTGTAGGTCAGCATGCGGGCGGCCGGGCGGGACCGGTCGGGATAGCGGACGTGGCGGCGGTCGAGCTGGGTCCGCCAGCGGTTGGCGCCACCGGAGCCCAGCTCGAAGTCCACGGCGTAGACGTCCTGCCCGGGAGCGGGGCCTGGGGCGGACGACGGCTCGGCCAGGAGGCTTTCACCCGGCCCGAAATGCAGTTCCCGGACCACGGCCGGCGGCGGCCAGACGGGCGAGCGCCGCCAGGCTCCCGTGCCCATGGTGAAATAGATGGCCTCGCGGGCCGGGGCAGGTCCCTCGTTCTTCAAATAATGGTCGAAGAAGCGCAGGATCTCCAGGTACTGGACCGTCAGGCTCGGCCTGACCGGGCGCTTTGCGGTCGCGAGCGGGTCGGACTCCTGGGTGGCGCCGTGGTTCCAGGGGCCGACCACCACCCGCGAGGGATTGGCCAGGCTGTTGAAGCGGGAGAGGACGGAGCGGGCGTAGGCCCCGTCGAGCCAGCCGCCCAGGGAGAGGACGGCCGCCCCCCCGGCCTGGGTCTCGGCCCGGTAGGCGTGGGGGCTGAAGTCGTCCACGGTCACGCCACCGCAGGTCGGATCGTCGCGGCAGACGACGGCCCCGGCCTCGCTCCGGACATCGGAGTTGGTGGCGTGCTCGGCCAGAGCCCTGGGCAGCTCGGCCTCGGCCCCGTCCACCGCCGCCGGTCCCCGGGCGAAAAGGCGCATCCACAGCGGCATGTCCGAGGGCAGCCGGCCGGCGTCCAGGGCCGTGTTCAGAGCGCCCCAGCGGGTGGCGAACCAGTCGTTCAGGATGCCGCCGGGAAAGGCGACGTCGGCGTAGGTGTCGTAGAGGCTGTAGGTCGGGACGACCGCCTTGAGCGCCGGATGCGCCAGGCTGGCCGCGAACTCGGCGGCGGTGCCGACGTAGGAGCCGCCGGTGGCCCCGATTGCGCCGCTGGACCAGGGCTGGGCCACGATCCAGTCCAGGACCCGGGCGAGGTCCGCGCGCAGGTTGCCGTCCCAGGGCGAGGTCTGGCGGCCGAACGAGGCCCCGGAGCCGCGCACGTCGAGGACGACCACGGCATAGCCGCGCCTGGCCATGAAGGTCACGAAGCTGCTGGTGCCGCGCAAGACGTTTGCCGGCCAGCGCAGGTCGGCCCGCCGCCAGTAGCGGGTGGGCATGAGGATGCAGGGCAGGCGCCGCCCGGGGCCTTGCCCTCCGGGCAGGTGGACATCGGCGGCTAGGCGCACGCCGTCGGCCATGGGCAGGTAGGCCGAGGTCCTCTCCACCCCCGGCGCCAGGGGCCCGCCGGCCGGGGGCTCAAGGCCGAAGATTTTCCGGTAGGAGGCGATCTCCGCGGCTGTGGGCTGCCCTCCGCGTTCGCCCAGCCCGGGCACGAGCCGCCCCAGGAACGAAGACTTCAGCCAACGCCGCATGGTCGGACACTATGCCGTTGATCGGCATGGCGCAACCACAATGAACCGAAGCAGGAGGGGCGCGTCGCGCTTTTCCAGTCGAGCCCGGGACAGCCGCAAAAAAACGTCCCGGCCCTGGAACTCCGGGGCCGGGACGGCGTGCTGGTGGCGCGAAAGAAACCGCGGGCTCGGTCGCGCGGCTACTCCTTGATGGCAGCCTTCTTCTTGGCACCGTACATCATGTGCCGCTTCTGGGCAGGAAGCACGGCCTTGCGCAGCCGGATGGACTTGGGCGTGACCTCGACCAGCTCGTCCTCGCGGATGAAGTGGATGGCCCGCTCCAGGGTCATGGCCCGGATCGGGGTCAGGGTGACGTGCTCGTCCTTGCCCGAAGCGCGCATGTTGGACAGCTTCTTTTCCTTGCAGGGGTTCACGTCGATGTCGTTGTCGCGGTTGTGTTCGCCGACGATCATGCCCTCGTAGACCGGGTCGCCGGCCACGATGAAGAGCTGGCCGCGGGGCTCCAGATTGAACAGGCCGTAGGCCACGCCCTGGCCCTGGCGGTCGGAGACGATGGAGCCGGTGAAGCGCGAGGGGAAATCGCCGCGGTAGGGCTCGTAGCCCTCCAGATAGGAGTTCATGATGCCCGTGCCCTTGGTGTCGGTCAGGAACTCGTCGCGGTAGCCGATGAGGCCGCGCGAGGGCACGGAGAACTCGACGCGCACCCGGCCCTTGCCATGGTTCACGAGGTTGGTCATGCGGCCCTTGCGGATGGCCAGCTTCTCGGTGACCACGCCGAGGAAGCTCTCCTCGCAGTCGATGAAGACGTGCTCGATGGGCTCCAGGCGGACGCCGTTCTTCTCCTTGAAGATGACCTCCGGCCGGCCGACATTGAGCTCGAAGCCCTCGCGGCGCATGGTCTCGATGAGGATGGCCATCTGGAACTCGCCGCGGCCCTTGACCACGAAGCTGTCCTTCTCGTCGCTCTCCTCCACGCGGATGGCGACGTTGGACAGGATCTCCTTCATCAGCCGCTCGCGGATGCGGCTCGACTGCACGAGCTTGCCCTCGCGGCCGGCAAAGGGCGAGGAGTTGATGGCGAACTTCATGGCCACGGTGGGCTCGTCCACGGTGATGCGCGGCAGGGCCTTGGGGTTGTTCTTGGTGCAGATGGTGTCGCCGATGTGCACGTCCTCGATGCCGGAGAGCACGATGATGTCGCCGGCCATGGCCCCTTCCACCTCGCGGAAGACCGGGCCTTCGTAGCTCTGCAGGCGGGTGACCCGCAGGGGCTTGGTGCCGGCCTCGCCGAGGCAGACCAGATCGTCGGCGGAATGGACCGAGCCGGAAACGATCTTGCCGATGGCCAGCCGGCCGAGGAAGTCGGAGTAGCCGAGATCGGAGACCAGCATCTGGAAGGGCTGGTCGGGATCGAAGGAGGGCGCCGGGATGTACTCGACGACGGCGTCGAAGAGCACGGAGAGGTTCTTGCCCTCCTCGTCCGGACGGCGCATGGCCACGCCCTGGCGGCCGACGGCGTAGTACAGGGGAAACTCGAGCTGTTCCTCGGCCGCGTCGAGGTCGATGAACAGGTCGTAGACCTCGTTCACGACCTCCTCGGTGCGCGCGTCGGCTCGGTCGATCTTGTTGATGACCACGATGACGGTCAGTCCGGCCTCCAGGGCCTTTTTCAGCACGAAGCGCGTCTGGGGCAGGGGGCCTTCGGAAGCGTCAACCAGGAGGATGGCGCCATCGGCCATGGACAGGGAGCGCTCGACTTCGCCGCCGAAGTCGGCGTGGCCCGGGGTGTCGATGATGTTGATCTTCACGCCCTTCCAGAGGACGGCGCAGTTCTTGGCTGCGATGGTGATGCCGCGCTCGCGCTCGAGGTCCATGCTGTCCATCAGTCGATCGGCCACGGTCTGGTTCTCGCGGAAGACGCCGCTCTGACGGAAAAGGGCATCGACAAGCGTGGTCTTGCCGTGGTCGACGTGGGCGATGATGGCGATGTTGCGGATCTTTGAATTGACGCTCAGCTCTTTCATTTTCGCTGGTCCAAAGGTGGCGGTGGACGGTCGTTGACCGCCGGCTTCAGGCCGGGCCGCCCCGGAATGTTGCTGGTTTCGGGCAAAGGGGCCGTAAAAAACCCCGCCCCCTTCGGGGGGCGGGGATGGGATCGGGCAGGGTTGCGCGGGATGGATGCTGAATGAAGGAGTTACTCCGCCGGACGACGAGGAGCCCGGGGACGCTCCTGCGCCTCGTTGATGCGCAGGGAACGGCCGTCGAACATGGTGCCGTTCAAGGCATTGATGGCCTGGGCCGCAGCCTCGTCCGCCATCTCCACGAAGCCGAAGCCACGGAAGCGGCCGGTCTCGCGGTCGTTGATGAACTTGACCGAGCGGACCTCGCCATACTGCGAGAACAGCTCACGGACCTGCTCCTCGGAGGAACTGAACGGCAAATTCCCGACGTAGATGGACTTGAACATGCGAAAAACTCCTGGAAATTAAAAAATAAGAATGTGCCACCCCGGCCAGGACCACTCAGGCGCTTGCACGCCAGCTGGCCGAAGGGCGCAGATTTCGTAGCATGATACGAAACTCTTCGGCAAGGGGGTGCAGCCGGGGCCAAAAAATATAAGTGCACCCCCTGTTTCAATCCGGGCACCTGCCTGACGACAACTGCCGGATCAGACTTCTTCAGGCCCAAATCGCGGCGAAAACGAGCAGGAGGACGAGGGACGGCAACAGGTTGCCGATGCGGATGGAGGCCAGACCAAGGAGATTCACGCCGATGGCAGTGATAAGCAGCCCGCCGAGCCCGGTCAAGTCCGTGATCATGGCCGGCGAGAAAAAATCCTTGCAGGCCCCGGCCACGAGGCTCAGCCCGAACTGGTAGACGAAGACCGGCACGGCGGAGAACAAGACCCCGAAGCCGTGAGTCGAGCCCAGCGCGATGGAGGCGAAGCCGTCCAGTATGGCTTTGGTGTAGAGAACGGAATGGTCGTTCCGCAGTCCCTCGTCCAATGCCCCGACAATGGCCATGGAGCCGATGCAGTAGATCAGGCTCGCGGCCACGAAGCCCTCGGCGAAGCGCTCGCTCGAGCTTTTGACCAGCCGCCGCAAGCGCTCGCCCAGGGCCAGAAAGAGGTCCTCCAGGCACATAAGCTCGCCGATCACCGCGCCGACGATGATGCTGACTAATATAAGCAGCTGCCGCTCGCCGGCCAGGGCCATGCGCACGCCGATGAGCAGCACGGCCAGCCCCAGGCCCTGGAAGACCAGTACCCGCACCCGCTCCGGAAAGCGCGCGCCGAGGCCCAGGCCCACGGCGCCGCCGACGATGATGGCCAGGGCGTTGGCCAATGAGCCCAGTGGCAGCAGCATGCAACACGTCCTCGCACCCGTCCGGCGCGGGGCCGGTGTACGCCGAAGGGTCGGCGTTGTCAGCAGTTTTCCGAGGGGGATGAAGACGTGGGGGCGGGAGGAACCCTTTTGAAAAAAGGGTTCCTCCCGCCCCCACACCCCCACCCGCCTCCTAAAACTTCTGGCCCGCTTGCGCGGAAAGGCAAAGGAGGACGCGTCGTGCGAGCCTTCTTTAAACGGGCCGAGATCGGGGGTCTGGGGGGGCCATGGCCCACCAGCCGCCGGAGGCCTGCCTTTTTCCTCCGCCCCCGTCCGCCGCCCTATTTCAGCCCCACGGCTTTTTCGCTCTCCCACAGACCGTGGATGTTGCAGTAGGCCGTGGCCAGGACCACGCCCGGGGCCTCGGTCTTCATGGAGAAGGAAGCCTCGTGGTGGGTGTAGACGCCGGAGGTGTCCGGGCCGTCCACCGAGGCGCCATGGGCCGTGAACTCGAAGCGCCCCAGCTGGTAGGGGAACTTCGCGCCCTCGGGCTTGAAGTAGGCCTCGATCCAGCAGATGTGGTGTTTGGTCTCGTTGGGGTGGGCGATCTCCTTGCCGAGCGTCACGGTGACCTTGAACATCTGGCCCTTGGCCACGGCGTCCGGGCAGTCGATGACCGGGACGTGCTTCTCCTTCTTCCAGTCGTCGGTCTTGTACAGGTCGTACATCTTCATGGGATCTCCTCCTCGGGTTTGGATGCCGTTCGGAAGTCGGGCTCACGAAAAGCCCGACTGTCCCCAATAATCCATTTGCAGGATCGTGGGCAAGGGTGAACTTGAGAAAGCGAACGACCGCGATGACGGCTGCCGACGGTCTTCGCGCCCGGGAGCATCTTTGGCCAAGGGATTGCCCTGGCGTGCGATAATGGCATACATGACAGCAGCCCATCACCCGCCAACCAGGCACGCCCTCAGTGACGGCAATGCAGCATTCGCAAGGAGGAGGACGGCATATGGCACGACCGATCCATTCACCCTCACCGGCGTTGGACATGTTCCACCGGGGACTCGCCCTCGGCGTCCTGCTTCTCGTTTTTGTCGGCTGCGCGCTCCAGCGTGCAGACCCGCCAGGAAACCCACGGCAAGCTGCCCCGGCCCGACACGGTCCTGGTCTACGACTTCGCGGTCACGCCGGACGAGATAATGCTCGACACGGGCTTGAGCGCGGAGCTCAGCCGGTACTACAGCGAGCATACCGGCACCCCTTTGAGCGCCCAGGAGATCAAGATCGGCCATCAGGTGGCCGATGCCGTGGCCGACGAGCTGGTGCAGCAGATCCGCGGCTACGGCCTGCAGGCCGAGCGCGCCCTGGGCAAGCCACCGGCCAGGGGCAGGACCCTCATGGTCAAGGGACAGTTCGTGTCCATAGACGAGGGCAACCGGACGGAGCGGGTGGCCATCGGCTTCGGCAGCGGACGGACCAGCGTGGAGGCCAACGTCCAGGTCTACAATCTGACCCCCGAGGGCCTGAAGCAGGTGGAGACCATGCAGGCCTCGTCCGAAAGCGGCGGCAAGCCGGGAATGGGCGTATTGATGGGCGCCGGAGCCCTGGCCGGGCATCTGCTGGCCTCGACGCTGGTCAGCGGCACGCTCTCCACGGCAGGCGAACTGAGCTTCCAGACGGTCCAGGCCGACGCCAAGCGCCTCGCCGGCAAGGTCGCGGCCGAGCTGGGACAGTTCTTCGTCCAGCAGGGCTGGATCGCGCCGGAAGCGGTGAAGTCGTCCCTCTTCTGATGAGATTTGTCTGCCCCGGCCTCCAGCCCCTCACCTGAGCCTCTTCAAACAGGCCAGTCCGGCCGGAAGTTTCAAGGGGGCGGAGCTTTGGCCGCCCCCTTGAAACTTCCGGCCGAATCGGGGGGCCTGGGGGGCCCACGGCCCACCAGCCGCCGGAGGCATTGCCTTTCCCCCTTCCCTTTCCTTCCCTTCCTTCCCCCCCCTCCCTCCCGACCGCCGGAGGCGTCCCTCCTACTTGGCCAGGATGCGCAGATACAGGTCGCCCTTGAGCGGGCCGAGCTTGCGGCCGAGGCCCTTCAGGCGGATGGGGCGGCCGACGACGAAGTCCAGGGGGAGCTTGACCTCGATGGTCCGGGGGGTGCCGGACAGGCCCTGGGCCACGCCTATGCGTACGGTCCGGCCGGGGAGCAGGAGGTTCACAGGCAGGCCCACGGTCTGGACGTCGTCGAACTGGTGCCGGAACCAGCCTTTGACTCCGGCCCAGAGTCCCTGGGAGAGGTCGAGGGTGTAGCGCTTGTCGCCCCATTTGAGCTCGAAGGTTCGGCGGCGGCGCAGGGTGGTCGGGGCGGCGGGGGGGCGCCCTTTTCGCACCTGGGCATAGATGTCCTCGAAGACCTTGCGGGCGAAGGGGTCCTTCAGGATGTCGCGCAGGACTTCCTCCTGGCTCGGCGGGGCGCCGGCCGGGCGGGAGTGGGTCTGAGCCGAGGGGCCGGGGGACGGGCGCCGGAAGCCCTGGGGGCCGGGCGACGGTTGTGCCGGTCCGGGCGGCGGCTTGCCGCCCGCGGCCAGGTGCTCGCTTAAGCGCACGTAGGCCTCGTTCAGGCGCTGGAACTTGCGCGCGGCCTGGGGATCGTCGGGATTCAGGTCCGGGTGCAGGCGGAAGGCCTGGGCGCGGTAGGCTTTCTTGACCTCCTCCTGACCGGCCGAGTCGGCGACCTGGAGGAGTCGGTAGCAGTCGGCGAGGGTCATCATTCGGCGGCGTCGTCTCTATCGATCGAGGTCAGGGCGCAGGGCGCTGCGGCGTCGTCCCGGCGGACGAGGTTGTGGCGGCGCAGGTATTCGCGGCCGGCGCGGGCGAAGGCCGCGTGTCCGGCGGCGGCGACGATGCCCGGGCAGGCGTCCTGGGCCAGCCGCCAGGAGTACTTGTCCACCAGGTTGCCGCGGAAGAAGGGCCAGGCGCGGCAGATGTCGGGCCGGGCGGGGTGGACGGCGCAGCCGTGGATGGCGTGGTCGTAGAACAGGCAGTAGCCGTCGGGGGCGGTGCGCACCCGGGTGCGGCCGGAGCAGAGCTCGGTGCAGCGCATCAGGAAGTCGGCCACGGCCTGGTTCAGGTGCGCGGCCAGGCGGGCGACGTCGCGCTCATCGAGGATGATGCCGCCTTCGCCCAGGCAGCAGTCGCCGCAGCGCCGGCAGTCGAAGATTTCGGGCGGGATGGAGTCCGGCACCTAGAAGAGCCTCCGATGCTCGACCATGAGGCAGAGGTTCTCGACCACGGCCAGGCCGGAACCTTCGAGGATGGCCCGGGCCTCGGGGCTCGAGATGCCGCTCTGCATCCAGAAGACCTTGGGCCGGACGGGCAGGGCCAGGACCTCGCGGGCGTGTTCCGGGCAGCTTTCGGGCACGCGAAAGACATCGACCAGGTCGATGGCGCCGGGCACCTCGGCCAGGCTTCTGTAGGTGGGCCGGCCCCAGACGTTTTCGCGTTTGGGGTGCACGGGGTGGACGGTGAAGCCGCGCGCGATCAGGTAGCGTCCGACCAAGTCCACGGGCTGGCCGGGTCGGTCCTTGGCGCCGAGCACGGCGATGGTCCGGACGTTTTCGAGCAGGGCTTTCAAAAGGGCATCGCTTGGGGCAAACATGGTGACACCTGGCGGGGCCGTATGCTATCGGCCCGTAAATTATGGGCTTGCGGCTTAAGCCGGCCGCGGCCGCACAAAGGATGCGTTACACCATGTTCGAGCCCTTGGAAAGAATGCCCGAAGCCGAAATCGCGCGCCGCTGGCGGCTCGTGAGGGAGCTTCTCGTCCGCCACGCGCCCGAGGCCTCGGGCCTCATGGCCTTCTCGCGACTCAGCCTCTACTATCTCACGGGAACCATGAACCGCGGCGTCTTCTGGCTGCCGCAGGCGGGCGAGCCGGTACTCTTCCTGCGCCGGGGCCTGGAGCGGGCGGCCCTGGAGTCGCCGCTCTCGCGGGTCGTGCAGTTCCGTTCCTATCGCGACCTGCCCGGCCTGGCCACGGAGCACGAGGTGCCGCTGGGGGCCACGCTGGCCGTGGAGATGGCCGGGCTGCCCTGGTCCATGGGCCAGACGCTCTCCTCGCACCTGCCGGGCACGGCCTTCGTCTCCGGGGACCTCACGCTGTTCAAGGCCCAGAGTTTCAAGTCCGACTGGGAGCTTGGCAAGATGCGGCTGTGCGGCGCGCGCCACCACCAGGCGCTGCACGAGATCATGCCCGCTCGCCTGAAGCCGGGCTTGAGCGAACGCGAGATCAGCCATCAGGTCTGGGAGGTCTTCTTTTCGCTGGGGCACATGGGTCTCATGCGCATGGGCAGCTTCGGCGAGGAGATCTTCCTCGGCCACGTCTCGGCCGGGGACTCGGCCAACTACCCGAGCGCCTTCGACGGGCCGCTTGGCCTGCGCGGCGAGCACCCGGCCGTGCCCTTCATGGGCTATGCCGGCAAGGTCTGGCGCAAGGGCGAGGTCCTGGCCCTGGACGTGGGCTTTGCCCTGGAGGGCTACAACACGGACAAGACCCAGATCTACTGGCCGGGCAAGCCCGGCTCCATCCCCAAGGAGGTGGCCGCGGCCCACGACTTCTGCGTTGCGGTCCAGGCCATGCTGGCCGAAAACTTGCAGCCCGGGGCCGTGCCGAGCGAGCTCTACGCCCGGGCCATGGACATGTATGCGGCCTCCGGCCTGGGGCCGGGCTTCATGGCCCTGCCCCCGAACACGGTGCGCTTCGTGGGCCACGGCATCGGCCTGGTCATCGACGGCTGGCCGGTCATCGCCAAGGGCTTCGACGAGCCGCTCGAGGCCGGCCAGACATTCGCCCTGGAGCCCAAGTTCGGCCTGGCCGGGGTGGGCATGGTCGGGGTCGAGAACACCTTCGAGGTCACGCCCGCGGGCGGCGTCTGCCTGACCGGGACCGAGTACGACATCGTCTGTCTGGGATAGACGGGGGAAGCGGAGAGGCCGGTGAAAGGGGAGGGCGGGGCTGAAGGCCCGGCTCGGTTTCGGAACCGCCTCGGCTGAAGGACTCACGGGAGGTCGGCAGAGGCGCAACATCGCGCTCCGGTCCTGCCCAGCCCGTCGATGGAGGTGTTCCGCAGGCCTCGGCTCGCCGCGGACGTTTGGTGATCCCCGCCCGCGCCCCCTATCGACCTCTTCAATTCGCCTTCTTCACCCTCGCGGCTCTTTCCCTTCTCATCTCATTTCTTCTCGAACAGATTATCCAGCGCCTGCTCCATGGTGCCGGCGGTGAACAGGTCGCGCATCACCAGCGGCCGCGCGGCCTCGGCGCCGTCGGGGATGACGGCCACGACCGGGATGCTGCGCGCGCCCATGGCCTCGAGCAGGGACTGGGCGGCCGGGTTCTGCTCGGTCAGGTCGACCTTCACGTATTTTAGGCCGTATTCCTCGGCCCACTTGTCCAGGTTGCCGTCGGACAGGGTGGTCAGCTCCAGGAACTTGCAGTTCGGGCACCAGTCGGCGGTGAAGTCCAGGAGCAGGCGTTCGCGGCCGAGTCTGGCCTTGAGCTCCGCCGGGTCGAAGGGTTGCCAGTGGGTGGTGGGCGGCGGCGGATTGAGGGTCCAGACGAAGGCCGCGGCCACCAGGGCGACGGCCAGCAGGCGGGTTGCACAACGGCGCAGGGTGCAGTGGGAGAGGCTCGTCCAGCTGCCCCAGATCCAGCCGGCGAAGGCCGTGACCAGCAGGGCCACCAGCGAGCGCCAGAGCAGGCGCTGGGGCAGGATCTGCAGGAAGTAGACGCAGGTGCCGAAGAGGAAGAAGGCGGCCACGCGCTCGACGTAGCTGGTCCAGGCGCCCGGCCGCTGGAAGGGCGCGATGAGGTTCGGCCGGGCGGCCATGAACAGGTAGGGCGAGGCCATGCCCAGGCCGATGCACAGGAAGATGGCGGCGATGACCAGCGGCGGCTGGATGAGGGTCCAGGCCAGCACCCCGCCGAGGAACGGGCCGCTGCAGGGCGTGGCCAGGAGCGTGGCCAGGATGCCGGTGAGGAAGGCCGAGCGGCGGCTGACGGCCGTGCCCGTGGGCGTCTTCAGGTCGATGACCGGCAGGTCGAAGAGCCCGCAGAGGCTCAATCCCATGGCGAAGACCAGGAGCGTGAGGACCAGGATGAAGGTCGGGCTCTGGAAGAGCTGGCCCCAGACCAGGCCGGCGGAGCTTAAGATGACGCTCAAGGCCAGGAAGTAGACCAGGATGCCCAGGGCGAACCAGATATTGTAGCAGCGGAAGCAGTGCACGGGGGAATCGGTGGCGCCCTCCACGCAGCCCGACAGGATGCCCTTCAGCTTCAGGCTGGCCACGGGCAGGACGCAGGGCATGAAATTGAGGATGAGCCCGGCCAGGAAGGCCAGCAGGGCGGCCTTGAGCACGCCGGTGACCTCCAGGCCCGGGGTGTAGGCCTGGGGGCTGAAATCCCAGCTCGGGGCCTCGCTCGGGGCTGCGACGGCGGGTTCGGGCGTTTCGGCCTTGGCTGTGCCGGGTTTGGCCGCGGCCAGCTCCGGCCACCAGGCCTGGTTTCTGGCCTCGGGCAGGGCCGTGGGCTTGGGCACCTCGAAGCGCAGGCTGCGGCGCTCCTCGAAAGGCAGGCAGGTCGTGTCGGAGCAGAGCAGCCCGCTGGCGGTCAGCTCCAGGCTTGCGGGCACGGCGGCCAGGGGGATGAACAGCCGGACCAGGTCCTCGTAGACGAAGACGGTCTGGCCCGGGTTGAACGGGTCGTCCTTGGCCTTGCCCGGCGGATAGAGGACAGTCAGCGGCTCGCCGCCGTCGGCCCGGACCTCGGCCACCGTCGGCAGGCCCAGGCCGCCCGGGGTATGTCCGTAGATGTAGAGCCCCGGGTGGGGATCGACGGTCATGACCGCGAGGTAGGGCGCGCCGGAGACGCTGGCCGGGGCGTCGGCCGGCAGCCGGAAGAGCTCGGTGTGGATGTCGAGCGGCGTGGCCGGGGGGGCGGGCAGGTCCGCGGCCCGGGCCGGAAGGGCAAGCCCGGCCAGGACCAGGCAGAGCATGGCGAGGCGGTTGAGGAGGGGTGCGTATTGCAAGCGGGTTTCCTTGGCGGAAGAAGCTATGGACAGCCTCTGCTTATACGCCAAAATGGACCGGGAGTCCACGCCGGACGTGCACTTCCGGGCACCGCGGATTTTTTTTTGAAAGTGCATTGACAAAAGCGCCTCGGCCATCTAAATACGCCTCTCGCGCTTGGGCGACGAGCCCAAAAGCACACGGGCCACTAGCTCAACTGGCAGAGCAGTTGACTCTTAATCAATTGGTTCGGGGTTCGAATCCCTGGTGGCCCACCAACGAAATCAAAGGGTTGCGGATGTAAGTCCGCAACCCTTTTTTCGTTTCCGAGATTCTGTCCCGCTCCTGTCCCGCTTTTGTGGCGTACGCGACGTGACGACCGGTGATGGATTCCCTGTCTGCGGACTATGCCTTCTGCTCTGTCCGGTCCATTCCACGATCTCGCGTCTGAGCTTCATTGCCGGGTCCTGGCAGCCTCGATAGGTGGCTCTTTCTGGTTTTCGGCAAGGCGCGTCCACCAAGTTGTCGGTGGCCGACAGATGACCGTGGAAGAGGCGAACCGAGTCAGGCCGATTGTCTATACCATCGTGGGAATAATTTTTCTGCGCTCGACGTTGGATGCCAACTATGCGGCGTTAAAGGCTGATCCTTATAGCATGAGGTAACAGCTCAACGTCGAGCAGCTCAAAATTTAACCCCATGCCGCAGGACCGATTTTCACCTCCTGGTCTCTTCAATTTACACAACCTTGACGGACGGACCAATTGGAACGAAAAGGCGGGGGTATGGCACAGACTGGTAAATATACCTACTTTAGAGCCTGTCTGACGAACATCCCTGTAGCTCTTGAGTCGGAGCTGTCTTTCTGGTAATTTGTTCTTTGAAAACAGCGTGTTGAGGGCCAGGAGGGGGAGATGGGCTACAACTTCCGAGACTACAACCAGCAGCAGCTTCTGTTGCTGGCCCCCAACCTGGACGACTGGCTCCCCCAGCATCATCT
>DIXN01000072.1 GCA_002428705.1 Desulfovibrio sp. UBA6079 | reverse complement strand
CAGCGCCCCTGCCCGCCGGAGGCCAAGCGAGGCCCGGCACTAAAGGAGTACGCCATGTTGTTTTCGCAGCGCATGGCGGGTGTGCGGCGGTCGTACATCCGCGAGATATTGAAGGTGACGGCGCGGCCGGAGGTCATTTCGTTTGCCGGCGGCCTACCGCATCCGGAATCCTTTCCGGTTCAGGCCGTGGCCAAGGCCGCGGCGGACGTCCTGGCCGAGAGCGGTCCAGACGCGCTCCAGTATTCGACCACCGAGGGTTTTGCGCCGCTGCGCGAGTGGATCGCGGCGCGCTACCGGGAGCGGCACGGGATCGAGGTTTCGGCCGACGAGGTGCTGATCACCACCGGCTCGCAGCAGGCGCTGGACCTCATCGGCAAGGTCTTTCTCGATCCCGGCGACGGCCTGGTGGTCGAGCGGCCGGGCTACATCGGGGCGATCCAGAGCTTTTCGCTCTATGGCCCGGATTTCCGGCCGGTGACGTTGACGGAGAAGGGCTTGGACTGCACGGAGCTGGAGCGCGTGCTCAAGGCCGGCGGGGTCAAGGCCATGTATCTGGTGCCGAGCTTCCAGAATCCGTCGGGCATCACCTATGACCTGGAGACCAGGCAGAAGGTGGCCGGGCTGGCCGCGGAGTACGGCGCGCTGCTGGTCGAGGACAACCCTTACGGCGAGCTGCGCTTCAAGGGCGGGGCGATCCCGCCGATCAGGAAATTCACCACGGGGCCGGCGATCCTCCTCGGCACGTTCTCGAAGATCGTGGCTCCGGGCCTGCGGGTCGGCTGGCTGGTGGCCCCGACCGAGATGCGCGACAAGCTGGTCACGGCCAAGCAGGCGGCGGATTTGCACACCTCGAGCCTGACCCAGCGCATCATCCACCGCTTCCTCACGGACAACGACCTGGAGGCGCACATCGAAAGCATCCGCAGCCGCTACGGCGCGCAGCGCGACCGCATGGTCGCGGCCATCCACGAGCGCTTCCCGGCCGGGGTGAGCTGCACCGAGCCCGAGGGCGGGATGTTTCTGTGGGTGACGCTGCCCGAGGGGATTTCCGCGCGCAAGCTGTTCGAGGCCGCGCTGGCCAGGAACGTGGCCTTCGTGCCCGGCCGGCCGTTCTACCTGGAGGAGGTGGACAACACCTTCCGGCTGAACTTCTCCAACGCGAGCCTGCCGGCCATCGACGAAGGCATGGACCGCCTGGCCGCCTGTATCAGGGAGCACCTGAGCTAGTGTCGCGTCCATCACTTGAATAGTCATTAATCGACGCGACACGAGCGGGACGCCGGAAGGCGGCCCTGCCGCCGCAGGCGGCGCGAGCAAGTAGAAAACCGCAGTGATGCTCTCCTTGTCCGTGAGGTTTCACCGGCGCTGGACGCCGGAGAAACCGACGGCCAAGGGTTTTTTCGGCTTGCGATCCTCCTCGAAATGCCTCCTTTAAAGGCTCTATGCATTTCGAGGACATCTCACCAGACCCCTGGCGGGAGGACTCCGGGCCGGCCGGCACTGGCCGGCCCGGGGAATCGAGGGTGGGCGCGGCTATTTTTTCGTGCCGCGGCGCTCCCAGAGCTTCATTTCCTTCATCTTCTTGCGCCGCTCGCGCTGCAACGACTTGCAGACCAGCGGCAGCGCGCGCTTGTAGCCGTACTTGTCCTTGTACTCGGCGCTGGTCAGGCCGTGGGAGGCGAGGTGCTTCTTGGTGATGATCTTGAAGCTCTTGCCGCACTCCAGGCAGGTCACGGACTTCTCCTTGATGGCCTTGCGCGGATCGCCGGCCTCGACGACCGCCTCGCCCTCGCCTTCGGTCTCGCCGATGCCCTTGATGCCCAGGGCCAGGGATTTGACCATGGAGATGATCTCGTCCTGGGTCATGTTCCGGACGCTGGCCTGGGCCTTGACGATCTCCAACGCTTCCTTGATGTAGTTTTCCATTGTGCGTGTGCTCCTGTGATATGTCACTACTGCCTCGAGTCTATAACCATCTCACCCTGAAGATGCAAGCGGAAATGTATCATCACTCCGTATCCGGCTTGCCGGCATGGGGCCATGACCCGGCCGGGAATCGCGCTGAACCGGACCTGGCACGGCCTTGGCCACGTACTTGCCGCCCAGCGGCAGGGGCGGCTGCGCAACAGTTGGCCGGCGATAAAGCGGCCGCGGCGGCATGGGCCGGCTGCTGCGTTCCCGGCATGGCGCAGTCCGCGGCCCTGACGGTCTTTGACAGACGCCCGCCACTCGGAAGACCGGCCCGTCATGCAGACGATGCGCGTGATGCCGAACGGTCACGGCTGGTCCGCAAGTTGCTAAGACCGCCTGCGGGTTCATCTTTTGGGGGGGGTGGCGAACATGGTCTGGGAACGCAACACGCTCCGGCTGGCGCTGGGCACGGCGCTCGTTTTCTCTGCCCTGGCCCTGGCCGCCTGGCTGGCGGGCGGAGAAGCCGCACCCGGCGGCCAGGGCCTGCAGGGCTTGACACAAATGTCAGCTTCCGCCGGCGGCGTCCCGCTCTGGCTGCGCCTCGGCCTGGCCGGGGCGGCCGTGTGCGGCCTGGCCTTTGGTCTGTGGACCTCCGTCCGGATCGGCGGCCGCCTGGCCGCGCTGCGCGGCCGCCTGGAAGGCGTGTCCTCGGCCGCGGCCCTGGCAGGCGGCGACATTTTTGTGAGCCTGGAGCGAGACGTTCACCAGTTTGTCGAAAGCATGCAGGCCGGTGAGCAGGAGCATGGCGCGCTCCTTCGCCGGGCAAGAGAGGCCGAAGAGCTGGCCGAGGGCTGCCGCCGGGGACTGGTCCGGGCCAGGGAGCAGGCCGAGGACGCCCGCAGCCAGGGCCTTGCCTCCGCCGCCGAAACATTGTCGGCCGCACTGACCGGCATCGAGGCCGCCGCGGCAACGCTGCGGGCCACCTCCGGCGCCGCCGGCCGGGCGGCCGAGAGCCAGCGCGCGGCCGTCGCCGAGGCGGCCTCGGCCATGGCTCAGATGAACGCCTCGGTCACCGAGGCCGCCCGCGGCGCCGCGGCCGCGGCCGAGAGCGCGGGCAAGGCCATGCGCATGGCCCGCGAAGGCGCCGGCCGGGTGGAGGAGACCATCCGGGCCATCGACGCCGTGTCCGAGCGGGCCGACGCGCTCGGCCACTCGGTCTCGGGCCTGGACCTCCAGGCCGCGGAGATCGGCAAGATCATGGTGGTCATTTCCGACATCGCCGACCAGACCAACCTGCTGGCCCTGAACGCGGCCATCGAGGCCGCCCGGGCCGGCGACGCCGGCCGCGGATTCGCCGTGGTCGCCGACGAGGTGCGCAAACTGGCCGAGAAGACCATGGCCGCGACCCAGGACGTCGGCCGCCAGATCGGCACCATCCGGGAGGGCGTGGCCGCCACCCGCCTGGGCATGGACGAGACCGGCGGCCTGGTGCGGTCCACGGTCGAGACGGCCCGGCGCTCGGGCCAGGCCATGGAGGCCATCGTCGCCCTCATGAGCACGGCCTCGGCCGAGACCGAGGCCATCGCCGCGGCCGCCGGCCAGCAGTCCCGGGCCAGCGAGGAGATCCATGTGGTCATCGCCCGCGTGGACCGGATCTCCGAGGACACCGGCCGGGACATGGCCGAGTCCAGGCAGGCCATGGCCAGCCTGTCCGCCAAGCTTGCCGACCTTGCGACCCTGGCCCAGGTCTTCACCCTGGTCGGCGGCGGCAGCCTGCGCCGGATCATCGAGTCCCTGGTGGGCTCGGCCGACATCCGCTCCTTCGACCGCGACCGCCAGGAGGCGGCCCTGCGCCGGGCCGCGCGCGAGAACCGGGCGATCGAGCTGCTCTACGTCACCGACGGCCGCGGCCGCCAGAGCGTGGCCAACATCCCCCGCCCGGGCCTGGAGACCCCCGCCGACGCCGCGGCCCTGGGCCGCGACTGGTCCGACCGGCCGTGGTTCGGCGGGGCCATGGAAAGCCTGACCATCTTCGTCTCGCCGGTCTACGTCTCCACGGCCACCGGCCGGCCGTGCATCACCGTCTCTGCCGCCATCCGCGACGAGCTGGGCCAGGCCCGGGGCGTGGTCGCCGCCGACGTGCGGGTGGACGTCTGACATTCTCCGGCCTTTGCTCGCTGGCTGCTCCGGGGCGCCTCCGGTTCCCCTTCCGGGCTTGTGCCGCATTTCACATGCATTGCGCGCAATACGCCTGCCCTCGACCGGTGAATCGTTTTTTTATTCACTTGACTCTCTTTCTTGACGTTATACTGACGACCAGCTAGGCAAGAATCGAGGGGCATTTTTTCGGCCTAAGCCGTGCCGCCGATCGCGGGTGCCGGAGTCCGTGAACGGCTGCATGCCGGATTCCCCTCCTTTCCGCCCGATCGGTCCTATATCGGCAATGCGTTTTACACCCGCCGGTCCGGCCCCGCGCGGCCAACCGCCTGCAGGAGGGTTTGCCCGTGCGCACCGTCGCCTCCGTCTGCCTCTGCCTGTGTCTCCTGGCCCTGGCCGCCGGCACCGCGGCCGCCGCCGAGGTCAAGCTCGGCGTCAACGCCCCGCGCGGCGAGCTCGCGGCCATGTCCCAGTGGTCCGAGCTCGGCAAGTACCTGGGCGCCGCGACCGGCCAGACCCTGACCATCGTGCCGCTCAAGGTCGGGGACCTGGTGGCCACCGTTTCCACCGACGGCATCGACTACGTCATCGCCAACCCGACCCAGGGCGTGAGCCTGATCGAAACCAGGAAGGCAACGTCCCTGCTCACCCTGGACAACAAGACCGGCAGCCAGTTCGCCGGCGTCATCCTGGCAAAAAAGGGCTCCGGCATCGCCACGGCCGCGGACCTGAAGGGCAGGAAGGTCATGAGCCTCGACGCCTCCTCGGCCGGCGCCTACCTCTTCCAGGCCTACCACCTGCACCAGAAGGGCATCACCCTGAAGGATGTGAACCACATGGTGGCCAAGAAGCAGGACGACGGGCTGCTCGCGGTGAAGAACGGCGTGGCCGACGCCTGCTTCGTGCGCACCGGCATCCTCGAATCCATGGTCAAGGAGGGCAAGGTGGCCATGGACGACTTCGTGGTCGTGGACGCCCGCCAGGACCCGGGGTTCAGCTATGTCCACTCCACCGTGCTCTACCCCGAGTGGTTCCTCTTCGCCATGCCCTCGGCCGACGCCGCCCTCACGGCCAAGGTCAAGGCCGCGCTCCTGGCCCTCAAACCCGACAATCCGGCGGCCCAGGCCGCGGACATCAAGGGTTTCATCGAGCCCCTGAGCCTGGACGGCTACGTCGCGGCCATGAAGGCCCTCGGACTGCCGCCGTTCAAGTAGGAGTTGCGCGCGCGGACGGCCGGTCTCCCCGGCCGTCCGGACGCTGATCCTCAACACCCGGAGCTCGACTCATGAAACTCGGCGTGGCCGGCAAGTTCATCCTCTCCATCAGCCTCGTGCTCGTGGTCCTGTTCGCGGTCATCACCTTCATCAGCCTGCGCCTGCAGGACCGGGCCATCAGCGACGTCTCGACGCTCTCCCAGAAGGTCGTGGACGAGATGTTCCAGGAGGAGTCCGCCGCAGCCCGCGAGGCCATCCGGGTGAAGACCGGACAGCTGGCGAAGCTCCTCTCCGGCATCGCCCCGGAGCTCATCGTCTCCTACAACTTCTCCTCGCTCTTGAGCTTCGCCCAGGTCGCGGCCGGCGACCCGGACATCGCCTACGTGGACTTCCTGAACGCCGAGCACGCCTCCCTGGCCGTTGCCGGCGACCCGGCCAAGGTCGCCGCCGACGGCCGCATCGAGACGCCGATCACTTTCGAAGGCGCGACGCTCGGCAGCGTGATCGTGGGCTTCACCGACGAGCCGCTCAAGGCCCAGCAGGCCAAGACCAAGGCCGCCACCGAGTCGCGCCTGGCGGACATGGCCCGCAGCCGCGACACCTCCCTGTCCTCGACCACCACCAGCCTGGTGGCCCTGACCCTCGTCGGCCTCATCCTCGGCGTGGGCATCGCCGTCTTCCTCGGCCGCTCGGTCAAGCGCCCCCTGGCCGCGCTCATGGCCTTCGCCGGCCGCGTCGCCGAGGGCGACCTCTCGGCCAAGGCCACGGGGCACTTCTCCGCCGAGCTGGCCGAGCTGAAGAGCGCCATCGAGCACATGGTCACGGCGCTGCGCGATAAGGTCGGGGAAGCCGAAAAAACCAGTCGCCTGGCCCAGGCGGAATCCGACAAGGCCAACCGGGCCATGCGCGAGGCCGAGGAGGCCAAGGCCCGGGCCGAAACCGCCCGGCGCCAGGGCATGCTCCAGGCCGCCGAAACGCTCTCCTCCATCGTCGAGCGCATCACCGCCTCGGCCAACGAGCTTTCGACCCAGGTCGAGGAGATGCGCAGCGGCACCGAGCACCAGCGCGACCGGGTCCAGTCCACGGCCACGGCCATGGAGCAGATGAACGCCTCGATCCTGGAAGTCGCCCGGACCGCCGGGGCCACCGCCGACGACGCCAACCAGGCCCAGACCAAGGCCCGCGAGGGCGAAACCGTGGTCTCGGACTCGGTCAAGGCCATCGACCGGGTCAACACCCTGGCCGCGCGCCTGAAGGAGAACATGCGCGCCCTCGGCGACCAGGCCCAGGCCATCGGCCGGATCATGAACGTGGTCAGCGACATCGCCGACCAGACCAACCTCCTGGCCCTGAACGCGGCCATCGAGGCCGCCCGGGCCGGCGACGCCGGCCGCGGATTCGCCGTGGTCGCCGACGAGGTGCGCAAACTGGCCGAGAAGACCATCGGCGCGACCAAGGAGGTCGGCGCGACCATCGGCGCCATCCAGTCCGCCTCGCGACTGAACATCGAAAGCATGGACGAGGCGGCCACGGCCATCGACACCGCCACCGGCCTGGTCAACCGCTCCGGCGCGGCCCTTTCGGCCCTGGTCGGCCTGGCCCAGAACACCGCCGGCCGCGTCCAGGCCATCGCCACCGCCGCCGAGGAGCAGTCCGCGGCCTCGGAGGAGATCACCTCCGCCGTGGACGAGGTCAACGACATCGCCGACGCCACCTTCAAGGGCATGGGCCAGTCGGCCCAGGCCATCGGCGAACTGGCCCGCATGGCCGGCGAGCTGCGCGGCCTCATCAGGGAGCTGCAGGCGGCGTAAGGCCTCCGGCGGGCAAGGGGACGCCTGGCCTCCGGCGGCCAGGGGCGCCGCCCCTGAACCCCGCCAGGAGGGAAGGCTTCCCTCCTGGACCTCCCCGGCTTGGGGGCGGTGGCAGATGGCCGGGCTTCACCTTGGGGGATGGATGGAGTAGCATGGCGGCAAAAGACCTGGAGACGTCATGCCCGCGCCCGAGTCCATCGCCCTGGTCATCATCGACATGCAGAACGATTTCGTGCGCCCCGGCGCGCCGGCCCGCGTGGCCGGTGCCGAGGCCACGCTGCCGGTCGTCGCCCGCCTGCTCGACCAGGCCCGGGCCGCGGGCTGGCGCATCATTCACGTCATCCGCGAGCACCGCGCCGACGGCAGCGACGTGGAAACGACCCGCCGCCACCTCTTCGCCGCCGGCCGGGGGCTGTGCTGCGCCGGCACGCCCGGCGGCGCAATCGTCGAGGAGCTCGCCCCGCTGCCGGGCGAATACCGGCTGGTCAAGCGCCGCTTCAGCGCCTTCCTCAATACCGAGCTCGACCTTCTCCTGCGCCGGCTCGGCGTCACCACCCTGATCATCGCCGGCACGCAGTACCCGAACTGCATCCGGGCCACGGCCGTGGACGCCTTTGCCCGCGACTACGAGGTCGTCATAGTCACCGACGCCTGCTCGGCCCAGACCGAGGAGATCGCGGCGGCGAACATCCGCGACCTGCGCGACATGGGCCTGGCCTGCGTGCCGCTTCGCGACCTGCCGGACGCGTTGCGCGACGCCTGATCCCAATCGGCTCGCAGCCGTCCAGGAGCCGCAGGCACGGTCCTTGCTACTCTGCCGTCAACGACGAGAGAGGAGAAGGCCGATGGCGCTGCCAGTCAGTGGATCCAACGAATTTCGCGGCCGCATCAGCGATGCCGAGCCGTCGGAGATCCGACGCTCGGCCCGGACCGGCGACGGCCGGGACTTCCGGCAGGTCATGGAGACCATGCGCCGGGGGATGGAGCTGGCTATGGCCGACCGCTTCCTGTCGCTCGGCGTGAGCCTGGACGGCGGCGAGGCCGGCCCGGGCGAGGAGCTCTCCGGGCTCGCCCCGGGCCTGGCCGGGGTCTCGAAGCTCGACAGCCTGAAGACCAACATGCTCCTGACCATGACCGGCCTGAGCCAGGCCGCGCCCGGATCGCGCCGCTCCCGCGCGGCGGCCGGGGCCGGCAAGGCCGGAAACCTGGCCGGCGATGACGGACTTCTGACGGTGCTCGGCGAGCTGTCCAAGTCCTTCGAATCCGGCGACCGCGGCCCGGGCACCGTAGGCTACGACGCCCGGGGCGGCACCTCCTACGGCTCCTACCAGATTTCCTCTCGCCAGGGGTCCATGGACAACTTCATCGAATTCCTGGACAGCCAGGCGCCGCGCCTGGCCCGCCGCCTGCGCGCCGCCGGGCCGGCCGACACCGGCTCGACCGAGGGCCGCATGCCCAAAACCTGGGAACGCCTGGCCGCCGAGGACCCCGAGGGCTTCGAGAGCCTGCAGCGTGAGTTCGTGAGCGAGAGCCACTACAAGCCGGCGCTGGCGCGGGTTCTGGACATGACCGGCCTCACCGAGGCCGACCTGCCGCCGGCGGTCAAGGAAGTGGTCTTCTCCACCGCGGTCCAGCACGGCCCCTCGGGCGCCGCGGCCATCTTCCGCCGGGCGCTGACCAAGCTCGAGGAACTCGGCCCCGAAGCCTTCCCGCGCCTGATCGAGACGGTCTATTCGCTACGCGCCAGGCGCTTCGGCGGCTCCACCGGGCATGTCCGCGCAGCCGTGGCCACCCGCCTGGAGAACGAGAAGGACATGGCCCTGCAGCTCCTGGCCGGTGGCGGCGCCGAGCAGATCGTGACCTAGACGGCATGACAACCGGCCCCGGCCGTGGCATGGTCGGCCATGCCCCTGCCGCCCCCTGCCCGCCGCCTGCTGGGAATCCTCTGGCCGGCCTCCCTGGCCGCCGTCGCCGTCATCTCCCTTGTTCCCGCACCCGAGCCGCCGCCGGGGCTGCCCCGGGCCGACCTTCTGGTCCACGCCGCGGCCTATGCCTGGCTCGGCCTGGCCCTCGGGCTTCACCGCGACCCGGGCCGGCCGCTTGTCCGCCTCTGGCTGGGCCTCACGGCCTACGGCCTGGCCCTGGAGATCCTCCAGGCCCTGACCCCCTGGCGGCACTTCTCCCTTCTGGACGGCGCGGCCAATGCGCTCGGCGCGCTGCTCGGCCTGCTGCTCGCACGGCGCCTGCAACGGCCGGGGAAGCCGCGCGGCTAGCCGCAGATCACGGTGTTCTTGGAGCTGTTCTTGGCTTCGTAGAGGGCCTTGTCCGCCCGGCCGAGGAAGTGGTCCTGGTCTTCACCGGCCTGGTAGGCCACGACGCCGAAGCTGCAGGTGACCTGGATGCCGTCGAAGTCGTGGGCGGCGATGAGGCGGCGGAGCTTTTCGGCCGCGGCCGCGCATCGGTCCAGGTCGCAGCCCGGGACCACCAGCAGGAACTCCTCGCCGCCCCAGCGGGCGATCTTGTCGTGGATGCGGACCGAGCCGGTGAGCAGACGGGCCAGGCCCACGAGCACCTGGTCGCCGGCGGCGTGGCCGTGGGTGTCGTTGATGCGCTTGAAGTCGTCGATGTCGAACATGATGAGCGAGAGCGGCGTGCCGTAGCGTTCGGCCCGCTTGATCTCCTCGGTCAGGTGCTCGATGAGCTTGCGGCGGTTCAGGAGCCCGGTCAGGTAGTCGGTGGAGGCCTTGTAGACCAGGCGGCGCTTCTCCTCCTCCAGGCGGGTCACGTCGGTCAGGGAAATGACGTGGCGGTCCGGGCCGGGCAGGCGGTTGGCCCAGGCCAGGAAGGCTCTCGGCTCCTCCTGGCGGGCGCCGCGCAGGCGGACGATGACCGGCTCGCCGCGGGTGCCCTGAATGATGGACAGCCACTGGCGCTTGCGGGTCTTGTCCTGGAAGCCGCTGACCTCCTCGATGAAGCCCGAGACGTCCGCCCCGGCGTCATTGAACTCGGACAGGCTCCCGAAACCCAGGTAGCTCAGGAAGGGACGGTTGACATAGTCGACCCGGCCGCGGTCCACGCTGACCATGAAGGTCGGGTTGATGTCCAGCAGGATATGGGTCAGGCGGGTCGATTCCTCGGCCTGGCGGCGCATGACCAGGCTCTCGGCGGCCTTGTCCAGGGCTTCCAGCACCTTGGCCGGCTCGAAGGGTTTCAGCAGGTAGCGGTTCACGCCGAGCTCGATGGCTTTCAGCAGGTAGTCGGCGTCGTTGTAGGCGCTGGTGACGATGACCTGGGTGTCGGTCTCCTCGGCCCGGATGATCTCGACCAGCTCCAGGCCCGAAAGCCGGGGCAGGCGGATGTCGGTGATGACGATGTCGGGCTGCTCCTTGAGGCACAGCTCCATGGCCTTGCAGCCATCGCCGACGGTCGTCAGCCGGCCGACGCGACCTCCGAGCAGGGAAGCCAGATCGAGTTGGGTGATGGCGTCGTCCTCGACGTGGAGGACGGAGAGCGACCTGAGGTGCCCATGGCCCTGGTGCTGAAGCATGAATATAATCGGCGCGTATTCTCGTCCGCGCCAGACCCCCTCGACCGTGTTATCCCGGCCGAATTCTTGAGTATACCATTCGGGCGGCAAAGAAAAGCCCGATCTGCGCTGCATTACCGGCCTTGCCAGAGTCCGGCCGGGAAGATAGAGACATGCCTGGACGGCATAGAGACTTAAGGCCGTCCCGCCAGGAGCAGACGTGGACATCAGCTTGGCCAAACCCTTCATCTCCGCGACCATCGACGTGCTCTCGACCATGGCCATGGTCCGCCCGGTCGCCGGCAAGCCCTTCGTCAAGAAGAACAACGAAGCCTGCGGCGACGTCACCGGCATCATCGGCATCACCGGCGAGAAGAACGGTTCCATTTCCGTGACCTTCACCAAGGCCTGCGCCGTGGGCATCGTCAAGAGCATGCTCGGCGGCGACATCGGCGACATCGTCCAGGATGTGCAGGACGCCGTGGGCGAGATCACCAACATGATCTCCGGCCAGGCCCGGCGCGGGTTGGCCGAGATGGGGCATGTCTTCCAGGCGGCCACGCCCTCGGTCATCATGGGCCCCGGGCACTCCATCGCCCACGTTTCCAGCGGCCCGATCATGGCCGTTCCCTTCAGCACCGAACACGGCGAATTCACCGTGGAGGTCAGCTTCGAGTGAGCCCCGGCCATGGCCCGTGGCAGCCAGAAGTTCATCCTCTATCTCCGCCAGTCCGGGTATGGCCTGTTCCGCGGCACGGTGGACGCGCACGTCTACGACTTCTTCGGCTGCAAGAACCCGCACAAGGCCATCTGGTATCACAAGCCCGGCAGCTTCCAGTGCGCCGGCTGCCGTGACCAGTGCGAAACCGATTCACCCGTGGGTTTCCAGCTTTTCCTCGACGCGCTTTGAGCCGGAGGCGGTCATGAAGGCATTTGTCACGCTCCTCCTGGCAGCCAGCCTGTGCCTGGGCACGATCCTCCCGGCCGCGGCTCAGGACCAGGCCCCTGACCCCGGGCAGGCCGAGGGGCCGGCGCCGGCGCCGGACAACACCCCCCCGCCGCTGATCAATCTCCCGCCCAAGGACCCGGTCCTCTTTCCGCCCGGCACCTTCGACCCCGACGCGCTCATGTCGCGCCTGTGCCACAAGGTCCTGGCCCAGTTGACCTGCAAGCCCGAGGGCCTCTTCAACTTCATCAAGGAGACGAACGGCGTCTACCTGTTCAACGCCTTCTACGGCTCGACCACGCGCGACTTCTACTGCCAGGTGGTGCCCCGCGAGCGCATCCTCGTCTCCTCCACCGCCTGGGGCTCGAGCCGCTACACCGTGCCCTTCACCGTGGACGACAAGAACCGCTGCGCCGAGGCGCACATCGGCCTGTCCATGTGCGACCGCTCGGCCACGATCCGGGTCTGCGAATAGCGGCTTCCATCAGATGCGCCTGAGCCAGGCGACGAGGCCGACAATCCCGCCCAGGACGTAGATCGGCCAGAAGACACCGTAGATGATGCCCGCGGTGATGCCGGCCGCGAGGATGCAGGCGTAGGCCAGGGACTCGAAATACTTGCCCAGCGGGGACGGCTCCTCCTCGAAGGGCCGAAACGGCCTGAAGGCCGGCCGCCCGCCGTCCTCCTCACCGCCCGTCTCCGGCCCGGCGCGGCGCGCGGATTGCAGCTTGCGGCCGCAACGCGCGCAGGCGTACGCCTCGTCCGGATTCTCCTGGCCGCACTTGGTGCAGATCATGAACCCTCCGGCCCTGAGCCGGCGTGAACATCCGGGGAAACAAACATGTCCTCAGAAACCGCCCTGACTGAAGCCCTTGACCGCCTGCGCCAGACCTCCCGCCGCATCCGCGACCTCGAGGCCGAGGCCCGGCGCCTGGCCGCGGCCGGCAACGTTTCCGGCCACCGCCGGCTGATGGTCGAGAAGACCGAAACCCTCACCGGCCTGCCCGCAGCCCTCTCCGATCTCATGGCCGCCCTGCCGCCGGCCCAGGCCCGGCAGATCACCGACGGCGCGAAGGACTTCGCCCGCCGCGCCGGGCAGGCCCTGGCCGTGGGCAGCCCCTTCTACATGTCGTCCCTGCTCTACCCCGACGACTACGTCGAGGGCGAGCCCAACGACCTGGAGCGGTTCATCGCCGAGCTTGCCGGCGAGGCCTAGACCCCGGCCTTGGGCAGCGGGCAGCAGGTGCCCTCGCAACAGCTCGTGAGCATCTCGCTGTAGGCGTACAGGATGCGCCGCTCGCGATCGAGGCGCGCTGAGGTCAGCTCCGGGCGCGGTCGCCCGGCGGCGAGGCGCTGCAAATCCTCCCAACGGGGCACCGCGGCCATGCCCTCGGCCAGGACCTCGCCCGAGGCAACGTCGAGCAAAATGGCCTCCCTGGTGTCGGTGACCAGGGCCAGCGGCGCCGGCCCGCCATGAATCAGCCTGGCCGCGGCCAGGGTCTCGCGCTCGTAGGTGGCGGGCTTGCCGGCGCAGAAGAGGACGAGCAGCAGTGGCCCTCCGTCCTCGCCGTAGGCCACCAGGTCGATCACCCGGCAGTAGGTCTCGCCGCCCACGGGAAAGGACACCCCGACCTTGGACGTCAAACGCTCTCGCGGATAGCCCTTCTCCTCGACCAGGAGCCTGGCCAGGGCCTGGCGGAAATCCTCGAAGGTCGTGTCGGGAATGGCCTCGCCGCTCAGGTAGTCGCGGATGGTCCCGCCCAGGCTCACCTCGTGCACGCGCGCCTCCTCCTTACCGTTTACCAGACCGGCGGCGGGCTGGCCAGCCCCGGCAAATGAAAACGGCCGGCCGGCGAGATGCCGGTCGGCCGCGTGAACTGCCGTTCGCCCAGGCTAGGCCTTGGCCAACCGTCCCCTCAGCATCTTCAGGTGCGCGCGTTCTTCGTGGATGCATAGGTCGAGGAAGGGCTTTTCGCTGTCCGGGACCAGCTCCTTCATTTCCATGAAGAACAAAATCGTGTCCTTCTCGAAACTCATGGCCAGGCGGATGGCGGTTGACTCGTCCGCGGCCTCGGTCATGAGCTTTTCGGCCAGGCCGCCGGAGAACAGGGCGTGGGTATCGAGCAGCGCCGCGAGGTAGTCGGCGTACTCCTCTTTCGTGCTCCAGGCCGGCAGTTCCATGGGTCCGAGGCGCTTGGCAAGAGCCTCGAAGAGGCCCTTGTGCTTGGCCTCCTCGCCGGCGAAGTATTCGAAGAAGGCCTTTGTCTCCTGGCTCTTGGCGGCATTGGCCACGCGCAGGTAGAAGGCCTGGCCGCGGGTCTCGATCTCGACCGCGGCGTTCGCGATCTCGGCGGCGTTGAAGAACTGGGCCATTATGTCCTCCTAGCGTGATGACTGCGGCATGTGGGGGTGGAGAAAGGCGAAAGGCTGCCATGACAGGGAGATGCGGGGCGG
>DIXN01000032.1 GCA_002428705.1 Desulfovibrio sp. UBA6079 | reverse complement strand
TTTCAGCTTGGTGACGAAGGGCGGGTCATGCTCCTTGAGGAGTCTGTGGACAACGAGGGAAGAGAATTGAAGGCGCCGGTGAGGGTGAAGAAGGCGCGAATCCGCGCGCGGTGGGCTCGATGAACCACGAAGATCGAAAGCAGGAACAGCCGCCATGAGGTGCAAGAGAGGGCGGCCGGGACGCATGCCCGGTCCTTCACCCGAACGTCCGGGCCGATCCGGGCAGTCTTTACCCTCATGGCCGTTTTGATTCTTTTCCGAGGGCAGCGGGTCTGCGGCCGGCGTGAGGCAAATGACCCACCCCCGGCTTTCAGACCGTGGGGTCAAGGGGGATCATCCCCCNNGGGGTGCAGGGGCGGCGCCCCTGCCGGGGTCTGGGGCAGAGCCCCAGCCGCCGGAGGCTCTTTCCCCCGGCGCCGGTTGTCGGCCGGGGGGCGGGCGGGTATCATGGAATTTGCATCGGGCAGGGATGGCCGGCAGGGGTTGCCGGGAGGGATTGATGATCACGTTCGGGCTCGTCACGCCGTCGTTCAACCAGGGCGCCTTTCTGGGGCAGGCCCTGGACAGCGTTCTCGGCCAGCACCTGGTGGCCGGGGCGGCGGCGGTGGACTATCTGGTGCTCGACGGCGGCTCCACGGACACGAGTTGCGAGGTGCTGGCCGCGGCCGAGGGCCGGACGCGGGGGATGGATTGGCTGACGTTCGCCTGGGAGAGCCGGCCGGACGGCGGGCAGTATGCGGCGGTCAACGAGGGCTTCGGCCGGGTGGGGGGCGAGGTCCTGGGCTGGCTCAATGCCGACGATGTGTATATGCCCTGGGCGCTGGGCGTGGTGGCCGAGGTGTTCGAGAAATTTCCGGAGGTGCGGTGGCTGACCAGCGTCTCGCCCATGACCGTGGATGCGAGGGGGATGGTCGTCGGCTGCGACGCGCGCTGGGGGTACTCGGCGCGGTCGTTTCGTGCCGGGGCCAACCTGCCGGGCCAGGGCTGGCCGGCGCGCTGGTTCATCCAGCAGGACGCGACCTTCTGGCGCCGGGAGTTGTGGGAGGCGGCCGGGGGGCGGCTGGCCGCGGGCTGGCGGCTGGCCGCGGATTTCGAGCTGTGGGCCAGGTTTTTCGGGCGGGCCGAGCTGTACGCCCTGGCCACGCCGCTCTCGGCCTACCGCGTGCATCCGGGGCAGAAGACCGCGGACCAGGCGGCCTACGACGCCGAGGCCCGGGAGATTCTGGCCCGGGCCGGGGGCCGTCCGCCGGGCCGGCCGGCGGGCTGGCTGAAGCGCAACGTGGCCGCGCCGCTTGCCGCGCTGCCGGGGGCGCGGGGGCTTTTGGCCGGGTGCGGGCTCATGGAGCGGGTCAAGGTCATCAAGCACACGGGGCGCGGCGGCGCCTGGCGCATCGAGGAGCGCCTGATACTCTAGCATGATACACTCGT
This sequence comes from Desulfovibrio sp. UBA6079, assembly GCA_002428705.1. GTDB lineage: Bacteria > Desulfobacterota > Desulfovibrionia > Desulfovibrionales > Desulfovibrionaceae > UBA6079. The sequence goes on along the minus strand of DIXN01000032.1, from coordinate 40,255 downwards.
TTGACGTCTACGACACGGTCATCACCCGGACGTTCGCCCGGCCGCCGGACCTGTTCTACGCCCTGATGCGCCGGGTGCTGGCGGATTCCGGCCGGCCCGAGCCGGCGGGCGAGGTGCTGGAGGAGATGGTCACCTGGCGTCTGGGGCTCGAGCGCAAGGCCCGGGCCGAGGCCAGGGCCGCCGGCCGCCAGGACGTCACCTTCGCTTCGATCTACGGGCAATGCGGCGGCGCGACGCACTGGGGGCTCGATCCGGCCGCGCTCATGGCTGCGGAGATCGAGCTGGAGAAGGCCGCGACCCGGCCGGTGCCGCAGATGGCCGAGCGCATCGCGAGGCTGCGCGGGGACGGCGCGCGGATCGTGTTCGTCAGCGACATGTACCTGCCCGGGGCGGTCATCCGCGAGATTCTCGAAGGGCACGGCCTGGCCCGGCCCGAAGACGGGGTCTACGTCTCGGGCGACGTGGGCCTGACCAAGAGCTCGGGCGACCTTTTCCGCCACGTGCTGGCCGCCGAGGGCGCGCGCCCGGCGGACATGCGCCACGTGGGCGACAACCTGCATTCGGACGTGGCCATGGCCCGCCGGCTGGGCATTCCCGTGGAGCATTTCCGGGCCGCGACGCTGGGAGCCTGCGAGGGCCTGGCCGCGGCCTCGGGCCTCGAGCACTGTCCGGCGCGGTCGCTGCTGGCCGGCGCCGGCCGCCTGGCCCGGCTGTCGCTCCTGCACGCGGGCGAGGACGAGGCCGTGGCCGAGGTCGCGGCCGGCGTGGCCGCGCCGGTGCTGGTGGCCTACGTGGCCTGGGTGCTGCAGGCCGCCCGGGAGGAGGGGCGCGGCGCGCTCCATTTCGTCTCGCGCGACGGGCACGTGCTCTGGCGCATCGCCCGGAAGCTGGCCGCGCCCGGGGACCCGCAATTGTCCTACCTCCACGGCTCGCGCCAGGCCTGGTTCCTGGCCGCGCTCGATGCGCCATCGCCCGAGTCCCTGAACTGGCTGATCGTGCCCGGCCACTGCCGCCGGCCGGACAGCCTGCTGGCCAAGCTGAACCTGAGCCCGGAGGAGGCCGCAGCCCTGCTCGACGGCCGCCGGCCAGAGCCGGGCTGGTGGCGCCGGCCGCTGCCCCCGGGCGGCGAACCGGATTTCTTCGCCCTCCTGGCCGAGCCGCCGCTGGCCGCGCGCATCCTTGAAAAGGCCTCCGCAGCCCGGAGACTGGCCCGCGGCTACCTGACGGGCCAGGGCCTGGCCGCTCCCGGCGCGGCCCTGGTGGATGTGGGCTGGACCCAGAAGACCCAGCGGGCGGTGAACCGCATCCTTTTCCCCGGCGCGCCCCCGGCACTCGCCGGCTACTATTTCGGCGCGAGCCTGGGGCGGATCGGGCCGGCCGAGGCCGGTCCCTGGCGGGCCTTCCTGGTCGAGCGCGACCGCTACCTCGACCCCGGCCAGAACCTCAATCACGTCTTCAGGAACGCGAACCTCATCGAGCAGGTCTTCACCCGCGCCGGCCACGGCCGCGTGCTGGGCTACGCCGAAGGACCGGAGGGCATCCGTCCGGTGCTGGCCGCCGTCTCGCCGGACCCGTCACATTCCGTCGGCTCGCGCCTGGCCTCGGCCATCGGCCGCGCGGCGGAAGGCCTGGCCGCCGAGCTGCGCGGCATCGCCGCCGACCCCTCGGCCGTGGCCGCCTTGCGCCGCGCGGCCCTGGACCTGCTGGCCCGTTTCCTCACCCGGCCCGAGCCGCGCCTGGCCCGGGCCGTGGCGGACATCCCGGTGGCCGACGACCAGAACGAGGCCCGCTCCCGCCCTCTGGCCCGGCCGCTGGGCCTCCTCGACTTCACACGCATCCTCTCCGGCCGTTGCCGCTTCGAGGACAGCTGCGACTGGCTGGAGGGCGCGATCGCCCTCTCCCCGGCCTGGCTCCAACCCCTGCTCAGGCGCCGTCCGGTCTTCGAGCGGCTGCGCGCCTGGCGCAAATCCCTCTAGAGGCCCGCCATGCAGCCCCTGGTCAGCATCGTCGTCCCGACCTACAATCAGGCCCGCTATTTGCCGGCCTGCCTGGACGCGGCCATGTTCCAGGACTACCCGGAGATCGAGGTGGTGGTGGTCAACGACGCCTCCAGCGACGACACCGGAGCCGTGCTCGCGGCCTACCGCCGGGCCGTGGAGGAGGACACCGCCTCCTTCGCCGCGGACCTCGACGCCGCCACGGGCGAGGTCCGCCGCGCCGTCCACCCGCGCTACCCCCAGGCCGGCCGCAGCCTGACGATCCTGACCCACGAGGAAAACCGCGGCCTGGGCGCGGCCCTGAACACCGGTTTCCGCGCCGCCCGGGGCGAGCTCGTCACCTACATCGCCTCCGACGACTGGCTCCTGCCGGGCATGGTCCGGGAGCTGGCCGCGGCGCTCACTTCCGGCGCGGACTTCGCCTACGCCGACATGCACGTGGTCAACGACGCGGGCCGCATCCTGCGCCGCTTCTCCTTGCCCGAGTACAGCTTCGAGGCGGCCTTCTGCCACTGGTACCTGTGCGGCGTGTGCAAGCTCTACCGCCGCACGCTGCACGAGGCGAACGGCTTCTACCGCGAGGACCTCTTGGCCCACGACCACGAGCTCTACCTGCGCTTCGCCATGGCCGGCGCGCGCTTCGCCCACGTCCCCCAGGTGCTGGCCTGCGTCCGCCACCACGGCGCCGAGCGCGCGGTCGACAACCACGCCCCGGCCAACTGGCGGCGGCTCATGGCCGAATCGGCCGAGCTGGTCCGGCTGGCCCGGGAGTTCCGGGAGAAGATGGAAGAGCGGTGCGAGTCGTAGACGATGCCGTTCCACGAGAAGGGCAGCATCCGCACCAACTGCTCCGCTGCCCACAACCCGATGGTCACCACTGCCACCTTGTTCGCAATGATCCACGCGCCGATGGGAAAGCATGAAACTGCCTCCTGTTGCCGTTTGGAAACAAAAACTCGGCCATGGAGGTCCGGGCAGGCAGGAGACAGCCGGAAGGAACGAACCGCCCCCACCCACGCCGGGCAAACCCATGGCGCAGATGGTGCGGATGGTAAGGGGGGAATTCAGGCTAGGACGTCAGAAGACGAAAATGACATTCCAGAAGACGGAAAGAGCGTATTGACAGTGGTTCACTGAGATAGAGTGAAGATAGGCGCGTGGACTGCGAGTCGTATGTATAGCCCACACTGGCCGTGCCGCCGTTGTAGGAAAGCCCGGTGATCTTGCCGTCGGCGGTGTAGCCCGTGGTGTCGGCCGGGCCGCTGGCCGACTGCACAATCAGCTCGCATTGCAATGCAACTATTTTCTGTAATAATACAAGACAGAGGCGGTAATAAATACTGCAAATATAAGTGAATATTTTATAACCATTTTCTTGAAGCCAGATTTAAACTGCGCAACAGTTTTATTGTGGTAGGTGAATTCGCTTACAATACTCAAACCCAGCCCAATAAGATAAACCACAAAAAAGGCAAGGAGCATTTTCCCCATATATTTATTTCCTCCAAGAAAAACATATATATGCATTACATAGCGGGGCAACAGGCAGGTTGATCTGCGGACTCATTAATTCTAAATTAATTTTCCCATCTTCGTCAATGTTGCCCTTAAGTCCGAGGGCTGGCGTTGTCACTTTTTCAAAAATAGTTACTTTAGATAGTGTACGAGGGAAATCAGGCTAGGACGTCAGAAGACGAAAATGCCATCCCAGAAGACGAAATGAGCATATTGACAGTGGCTCCGAGGGGGGGGCCGCGATCTCGTCACGGCCTCACACTTCGCCGCCAACATGTGATGGAGGTACGGCGTGTGGGCTATGGAGTGCGTATATCCAGCGGTTGGTCATGTCATTATTATATGGTAGGCACGGTCCGATATCAAAATGTAGCTATTCCTCTGCATGTCATACACGAAATTTAGATGGGCAAGTTACAACCAATCGCCCTTAAAATGTTTCCTAGCCACACAAAAGAATATTCGATTACCTCGTTATCTTGTGTTTGCTCTTTAAGAAATTGCAAGTCATCATTTAAATCGCCGATAGTATGCTCATTAGGGGTATTATAGATGTCATATCTCTTTTCAATAGGGATATCCCAATAATATGAAACAGGGATATTAAGTTGTGAATGTCCATTAGCATCATAAAAATCACAAATGGTTTTCATCATTTTTTTAATTCATCAGTCGTTATTGTTGTGCTCATGGTCAACTCTCACTTTTTTGTATCGTCAATTTGTTTTGGTATACTCGAATTTCATCTTCAAGATGCTTAACGCGACCATCAATAATTACCTGCCTCTTCTCTGGAGTTGATGCATTTTTTAAGATCCCCAAATTATCAAAAGCATCCGGATTTTTTTTGTAAGCTTCAAGCTTTTCAACATGCTTAGCCATTTCTTTCTCGAGAGATCTTGCAGCTTTTTTTCTGATGTATAAAGTGCTTTTTGTGCGGCACTTGAGACAGCAGCTGATGTCCTAATCTCAGTTGTAACAACTGCCTTAACTCCTGCCGAAAAAGCTCCAATATACGAACGGGCTACTGCGGCTAATGATGAACCGAAAATTGAAAGTAGCTCAATTGGATCTTCATACCATGCAGGTTCTTGTAGAGCATCTTTTTTAGCAGATGGTGTACAACCAACACACGATCCATCATCTGGTGATTGTTTTTCTTCATTGGGATTGATCGAGCCATCTGCACCGATTTTGCTGTTGATGTCGTCATTAAGATTGCCACTCTCATGCCCACTCGGATCAACATACTTCAGCCGGTTGTTCCTGGCATACGCGTACCGGTTCAACTGCTGCGGGTCGTAGGGGTCGGGCAGCAGGCTGTCCGGGGAGATGAACCGGCTGGCTTCGGGATCATACTGCCGGGCGTCGTAGTTGTAAAAGCCTGTCGAGCGGTCGCGCTCCTGGTCGGTGAAGCCGTAACTGGTGGCCGTGACCGAGGCCGGGGTGCGGTCGACGCCGAAGGGCAGGTATGCGCCGGACTCGCGTAAACTCCCGTCCGGGGCCAGGCTGGCCGAGGTTGAGTGCAGGTGGTCCTGGACGAAGCAGGTGACTTCGGCGCCGCGCGCCTGCGCGAAACGCACGTTGCCCGGGAACTCGTACGTGGTGTGCACGCCGCCGATGACCTCATGGCCTTCGCTCACGTAGTAGGTCGCGGTGGCGTCGGGATCGACCTTCTTCACCCGCACGCCCGAGTCGTCGCCGGCAAAGACCGTGAGTCCGGCGTCGCGCAGGGCGGCCACCGGCCAATGGTGGACGATCGCGCACGCCGAAGCTGACCTCCACCGAGTCGCCCAGCGGACTGTACTCCACACCGTCGGCCACGTTCACGGCCGTGAGGTTGCCCAGGCCGTCGTACTCCCAGGCCAGGTCTCGGCGCCGCCCAAGGTCTCCTGCGCCAGCCGGTGCAGGCCGTCGTAGGCGTACTCGACGCCTCTCCCACCTCACTGCCGGCTGTTCCTCTTTCTGCCCGGAGCAGAGCCTTGATCCGAGGACCGTACGCGGCCCGGCCTCATCCCCACCTCATGGCTTGTTCGTGATGCGGCGACTTGCACCGCAAGGGACCCGACCGCTCGCCGCTCCCCGCGAGGTGCCGCGGAGCCCGCATTCAGGTCGCGCGGCCGATCCGGTTTACTTGTGGCTATTATTCCGGGTCAGGAGTAAGAAGACAATTGGGATTATCCTGCGTTTGATACCGTCCGGCATGATTCCCGAATCCGCCACAAGGAGAGCATCGAGAATGGAGGTGAGCAAAAAAGCTGTTCGCGAAACGTGTTGCCGCATTGGTGAGCTCCTCCGCGCAGTCGGCCCGGCACGGAAATATGCCGGCGATGAACTGCCCCTGCGCGCGGAGCTGTTCAGTGCCGATCAGATGGAGCAGCACGGCAGGATTCTCGCCGCCGTGCACCAGTTGGAGCCCGCACGACCCCGGGATCGCCTGCTGGCACGGCTGGCCGGGAATGAAAGCCTCCTGCTCGAGGTCCACGGATTGCTGACGGAGGACGTCCAGGCCGACCACCGGATAACTCCGGCCGGGGAATGGCTGCTCGACAACTTCTATGTGATCGAAGAGCAGATCCGCATCGCCAGCCGGCACCTGCCCAAGGGCTACAGCCGCGAGCTCCCGCGCTTGTCGAAGGGCCCCTCGGCCGGGTTGCCGCGGGTCTACGACCTGGCCCTGGAGACGATCTCGCACGGCGACGGCCGGCTGGACCCGGAGAGCCTCAGCAGGTTCGTGGCCGCCTACCAGTCGGTGGCCGTCCTGAAACTGGGCGAGCTCTGGGCCATCCCCATCATGCTCCGCCTGGCCCTGATCGAGAATCTCCGGCGGGTCGCCGCCCGGATCGCCGCCGACAGGATCGACCGCAACCGCGCCGACCATTGGGCCGACCAGATGACGAAGACCGCCGTGAAGGAGCCCCAGAGCCTGATCCTGGTCATCGCCGACATGGCCCGGTCGAACCCGCCGATGGTCAGCTCCTTCGTTGCCGAGCTCACGCGCCGCCTGCAGGGCCAGGGTCCCGCCCTGGCCCTGCCGCTGACCTGGATCGAGCAGCGGCTGTCCGAGACCGGCCTGACCATCGAGCAACTGGTGCGCGCGGAGAACCAGCAGCAGGCCGCCGACCAGGTCTCGATGAGCAACAGTATCGGCAGCCTCCGCTTCCTGGGGACGATGGACTGGCGCGAGTTCGTGGAGACCATGAGCAGCGTCGAGCAGACCCTGGGCGAGGACCCCGGCGGCGTCTACGGCAGGATGGATTTCGCCACCCGGGATCGCTACCGCCACGTCGTGGAGAAGGCCGCAAAAAGCAGCTCCAGCTCCGAGAACGAGGTGGCGCGCACGGCCCTCGAGCTGGCGCGCGAAGCGGCGGACCGCAAAGGCGCCGACGACCGCGCGGCGCATGTCGGGTTCTACCTGATCGACGAGGGCCTGGACCGGCTCGAACGGATGGTCCAGGTGCGCTCGACGCCGGCCGAGGTCCTGCGCAGGGTCTGCCGCCGGTTTCCCCTGCCGCTGTATGCCGGCGGCATCCTGCTGCTGGCCGCGGTCATCGCCGGGGGCCTGGCGGCACGGGCCTGGGCCGGCGGCCTGCGGGGCTGGGCGCTCGGGCTGGTCGGCCTGCTCTCGCTGCTGGGCGCCAGCCATCTGGCGGTGGCCCTGGCGAACTGGCTGGCGACGCTGCTGGCCACGCCGCGCCCCCTGCCGCGCATGGACTTCTCCAAGGGGATCCCGCGGGAATTGCGGACCCTGGTCGTGGTCCCGACGATGCTCGCCAGCGCCGAGAACATCGCGGACCTGATCATGGCCCTGGAGGTCCGCTTCCTGGCGAACCGGGACGAGCACCTGTACTTCGGCCTGCTCACCGATTTTCGCGACGCCCCCGAGGCCTCGCTGCCCGAGGACGAGGAGCTGTTGCGCCTGGCCCGGCAGGGAATCGAGGAGCTGAACCGGAAGCACCGCGGACCGGGGGGCGAGAGCTTCTTCCTCTTTCATCGACCGCGCCGCTGGAATTCCCGGGACGGGGTCTGGATGGGCTACGAGCGCAAGCGCGGCAAGCTGGCGGACTTGAACGCGCTGCTGCGCGGCGATGCCGGTGACCGTTTCTCGCTCGTGGTCGGCCAGACCGCGGTCCTGTCGGGTGTGAAGTACGTGATCACCCTGGATACCGATACGCTGCTGGCCCGCGATTCGGCCTGGCAGTTCGTGGGCGCCATGGCCCACCCGCTCAACCGCGCGCATTACGACGAAGACCGGCAGCGCGTCGTCGCGGGGTACGGCATTCTTCAGCCCCGGGTGGCGGTGAGCCTGTCCGGCACCAACCGCTCGCGCTATGCGCGCATGTCCGCCAGCGAGCTCGGCATCGATCCGTATACGCGCGCCGTTTCCGACGTCTACCAGGATCTGTTCGGCGAGGGCTCGTTCATCGGCAAGGGCATCTACGAGGTGGACGCCTTCGAGCGGGCCATGGGCGGACGTTTCCCCGACAACCGCATCCTCAGCCACGACCTTCTGGAAGGGTGCTACGCCCGGGCCGGGCTGCTGAGCGACGTGCAGCTCTACGAGGAATTCCCCTCCCGCTACGGCGCGGACGTGAGCCGCCGGCAGCGCTGGATCCGCGGCGACTGGCAGATCGCGCGCTGGCTGCTGCCGGGCGTTCCCGGGCCCGAGTCGCGCCGGCTGAAGAATCCGCTGTCGCCGCTGTCGCGCTGGAAGATCCTCGACAACCTGCGCCGCAGCCTGACCGCGGCGGCCTTGACCCTGCTCCTGCTCTGGGGCTGGATCGTGGCGCCCCCGGCCTGGTTCTGGACCCTGGCGGTGATCGGCATCATCCTGGTTCCGTCAGTGCTGGCCTCGGCCCTGAATGTCCTGCAAAAGCAGGCCGAGGTGACCCTGGGGCAGCACCTCGCCGCCGCGGCCCGCGCGGCCCGCCGGCACTTCGCCCAGGCGGCGTTCACGCTTGCCTGCCTGCCCTACGAAGCCTATTTCAGCCTGGATGCGATCGCGCGCACCGCCTGGCGCATGCTGGTCACGCACAAGCGGCTGCTGCAATGGAATCCGTCGGACGACGCCGATCGCGCCGGCCGCACGGACCTCGCCGGCTCGTTGCGGACCATGTGGATCGGCCCGTTCGTGGCCGTGGCCGCGGCCATCGCGCTCGCGGCGTCGCGGCCTGCCGCGCTGGCCGCGGCCGGACCCCTGCTCGGCCTCTGGCTGGCCTCCCCGGCCGTCGCCTGGTGGCTCAGCCGGCCGCTGGCCCGCCGCCGGGAAAGGCTGAGCGAGGAGCAGACCCGCTTTCTGCGCAAGCTCGCGCGCCGGACCTGGGCCTTCTTCGAGACCTTCGTCGGCCCCGACGACCATTGGCTGCCCCCGGACAACTATCAGGAGCAGCCCGTGCCCGTGGTCGCGCATCGCACCTCGCCGACCAACATGGGGCTCGCGCTGCTGGCGAACCTGTCCGCGTACGACTTCGGCACCATCCCGGCCGGGCGGCTTCTGGAGCGCACGGCCCAGGCCTTCCGGACCATGGAAAGCCTGGAGCGGCACCGCGGCCACTTCTACAACTGGTACGACACGCAAACGCTGCATCCGCTGCCGCCCCACTACATCTCGTCGGTGGACAGCGGGAACCTCGCCGGCCATCTGCTGACCTTGCGCGCGGGCCTCGCCGGGCTCGCCGAGCGCAAGATCCTGGACACGCGCGTCTTCGAGGCCTTGGGCGATACGCTCGACATCGCCCTGGAGGCCGCGGCCGAAGGCGCCGCGGGAGCCCATGACCCGGCCGCGCTCACCCGGCTCCGCCAGGAGCTTGAGTCCGCCATCCGTTCCCGGCCCGCCACCCTCGCGGCCCTGCGCCTGCACCTCGAGCGGCTGGCGGCTTCCTCGGCGCAGCCGCTCGACGCACCGGAGGCGGCCGCCGCCTGGTCCGCCGGCCAACACGAGTGGTGGCTGCGGGCCTTCGCCGGGCAATGCCGGGAGGCCCTCGACGAGCTGGCCTTTCTCGCGCCGTGGGCCGGGCTTTCGTCTTCGCGGGACGCGCCCGGGGGCTGGCCCGCGCTCGACGAGATCCCGACCCTGAGCGAGCTGGCGGGGATGCAGGCGGAACTCCGGCCGGCGATCGCCGATCGGCTCGGCCCGGCCGCCCCGCCGGCGGACGACGCCCGCCTCGCCGAGCTTCAAGGCCGCATCGCGGCGGCCGGCGAGCGCGCCCGGGCAAGGATCGCGGCGATCGACGGGCTCGTGCGGCAATGCGGCGCCCTCGCCGAGATGGACTACGACTTCCTGTATGACGAGAAGCGCCATCTGCTGGCCATCGGCTACAACGTCGACGAACGCCGGCGCGACGCCAGCTACTACGACCTGCTGGCCTCGGAGGCGCGGTTCTCGACCTTCATCGCCATTGCCCAGGGGCAATTGCCGCAGGAGAGCTGGTTCGCCCTGGGGCGCCTGCTGACCACGGCCGGCGGCGAGCCGATCCTCCTCTCCTGGAGCGGCTCGATGTTCGAATACCTGATGCCGCTCCTGGTGATGCCGACCTACGAGCACACCCTGCTCGACCAGACCTGCAAGGCGGCCGTGGCCAGCCAGATCGCGTACGGGAAAAAGCGCGCCGTGCCCTGGGGCATTTCGGAGTGCGGCTACAACGCCATCGACGTGCACCGCAACTACCAGTACCGCGCCTTCGGCGTGCCCGGCCTGGGACTCAAGCGCGGGCTCGCCGAAGACCTGGTGATCGCACCGTACGCCTCGGCGCTGGCGCTGATGGTGGCGCCCGCGGAAGCCTGCCGGAACCTCGAGCGGCTCGCGGCCGAGGGCTTCGAAACCAGGTACGGCTTCTACGAGGCGATCGACTACACGCCGTCGCGCCTGCCGCGCGGGCAATCGAGCGCCGTGGTCCGGTCCTTCATGGCCCACCACCAGGGCATGAGCCTGCTGTCCCTGGCCCACCTGCTCCTGGACCGCCCGATGCAGAAGCGGTTCGAGTCGGATCCCGCGTTCCAGGCGACCATGCTCCTGCTCCAGGAGCGCATCCCCGAGGCCACGGCGTTCTATGCCCATACCACCGCGCTCTCCGAGCTGCACATGTCCTCCAGCGTCCAGGAGACGCCGATCCGCGTCTTCGACAGCCCCGACACGCCGAACCCCGAGGTGCAGCTGCTCTCCAACGGCACCTACCACGTGATGGTCACCAATGCCGGCGGCGGGTACAGCCGCTGGAAGGACCTCGCCGTCACCCGCTGGCGCGAGGACAGCTCCTGCGACAACTGGGGCACGTTCTGCTACATCCGCGACGTGGCCAGCGGGGAGTTCTGGTCCAGCGCCTATCAGCCGGCGCTCAAGCGCCCGGCGCACTACGAGACGATCTTCTCCGAAGGGCGGGCCGAGTTCCGCTGCCGCGACCACGACTACGACAGCCTGACCGAAATAGCCGTCTCGCCCGAGGACGACATCGAGCTGCGCCGCGTGCGCATCACCAACCGCGCGCGCACGCGCCGGACCGTGGACGTCACCAGCTACGCCGAGGTGGTCCTGGCCCCGCAGGTCGCGGACGCGCTGCATCCGGCCTTCAGCAATCTCTTCGTGCAGACCGAGATCGTCCCCGGGCAAGGCGCGATCCTCTGCACCCGCCGGCCCCGCGCCCTGGGCGAGCAGGCGCCCTGGATGCTGCACATGATGGCCGTGCATGGCGGCAAGGTCGGCGAGGCCTCCTATGAGACCGACCGCCTGCGCTTCATCGGCCGCGGCAACACCGTTGCCGATCCGCAGGCGATGCACGCGAGGGGCGGCACGTACCCGGAGGCGCTCTCGGGCAGCGAGGGCTCGGTGCTCGATCCCATCGTCGCCATCCGCTACCGGATCACCCTGGACCCGGAGGAATCGGCGACCATTAACCTGGTCTGCGGTATCGGGGAAACCCGCTACGCGGCCTTGGCCCTGATGGGAAAATACCAGGACCGGCGCCTGGCGGACCGCGTCTTCGATCTGGCCTGGACCCACGGCCAGGTGCTGCTGCGCCAGCTCAACGCCTCGGAGGCCGATGCCCAGCTCTACGGCCGCCTGGCCAGCTCGATAATCTACGCCAATGCGGCGCTGCGGGCCGACCCGGGCATCCTGGCCAGGAACCTCCGGGGGCAATCCGGCCTGTGGGGATACGCCATCTCCGGCGATCTGCCCATCGTCCTGCTGCAGATCGAAGACCCGGCCAATATCGACCTGGTGCGCCAGCTGGTGCAGGCCCACGCGTACTGGCGGCTGAAGGGGCTGGTGGTGGACCTGGTGATCTGGAACGACGACCGCGCCGGCTACCGGCAGCTCCTCCACGACCGGATCATGGGGCTGATCGCCACGGACAGCGAGGCCAACGCGACCGATCGATCCGGCGGCATTTTCGTCAGGCCCGCGGACCGCATGGCCGAGGAGGACCGCGTCCTGATCCAGGCCGTCGCCCGGGCCGTCATCAAGGACGGCCTGGGGTCGCTCGCGGACCAGATCAACGGCCGCAGCCTGGCCAGAGCGGCCCCGCCCCTGCTGGCCCCGAGCCGGATCAACCGCCCCGAACCACCGGCGGCCGCCCCCCTGCCGCGCCACGACCTGCTGTTCTTCAACGGGCTGGGCGGGTTCACCCCGGACGGGCGCGAATATGTCATCACCACCGCGCCCGGGCAGCTGACGCCGGCGCCCTGGGTGAACGTGCTGGCCAACTCCTCCTTCGGGACCGTCGTCTCCGAGAGCGGCCAGGCCTGCACCTGGAGCGAGAACGCCCACGAGTTCCGCCTCACGCCCTGGGGCAACGATCCGGTCGGCGACTCGGGCGGCGAGGCCTTCTACCTGCGCGACGAAGAGCGCGGCCACTTCTGGTCGCCGACTCCTCTGCCCCGCCGCGGAGCCACGCCCTACGTCACCCGGCACGGCTTCGGCTACAGCGTCTTCGAGCACACCGAGCGCGGCATCCGCTCCGAGCTGTGGGTCTACGTGGCCCTGGACGCCGCCATCAAGTTCGCGGTGCTCAAGGTGCGCAACGAGTCGGGCCGGTCCCGCCGGCTGTCCGCCACCGGCTACGTGGAATGGGTGCTCGGCGACCTGCGGCCGAAATCGGCCATGCACGTCAGCACCGAGATCGACTCGGGCAGCGGCGCGCTTTTTGCCCGCAACCCGTACAATACGGAGTTCCGCGACCGGACCGCGTTCTTCGACGTGGACGACACGACGCGCACCGTAAGCGGCGACCGCACGGAATTCCTGGGGCGCAACGGCACGCTGCGCGCCCCGGCCGCCATGGCCCGCATGCGCCTGTCCGGCAAGGTGGGCGTCGCCCTGGACCCCTGCGCCGCGATCCAGGTCGGCTTCGAGCTGGCCCCCGGGCAGGAGCGCGAGATCGTCTTCAAGCTCGGCCTGGGCCACGACGCCGGCGAGGCCCGGAGGCTGGTCAACCGCTTCCGGGGCTCGACCGCCGCGCGCGCCGCCCTGGACAAGGTCTGGCAGCACTGGACGCACACCCTCGGCGCGGTGAACGTGGAAACGCCCGACCCGGCCTTCGACGTGCTGGCCAACGGCTGGCTGCTCTACCAGACCCTGGCCTGCCGCCTGTGGGCCCGGAGCGCGACCTACCAGTCCGGAGGCGCCTTCGGTTTCCGCGACCAGCTGCAGGACGTCTCGGCGCTCGTCCACGCCAGGCCGCAGCTCGTGCGCGAGCACCTGCTCCTGTGCGCCTCGCGCCAATTCCCGGAGGGCGACGTCCAGCATTGGTGGCATCCGCCCACGGGCCGGGGCGTGCGCACCCACTGCTCCGACGATTACCTCTGGCTGCCGCTCGCGACCTGCCGCTATGTCCGCGCCACCGGGGACACCGGCGTCCTGGACGAGCCCGTCCATTTCGTCCTGGGCCGCCCGGTGAAGGCCGACGAGGACTCCTACTACGATCTGCCCGGGCGCTCCGAAGAGGCGCCGAGCCTCTACGAGCACTGCGTCCGGGCCATCCTGAACGGTCTGGCCTTCGGCGAGCACGGCCTGCCGCTCATCGGCTCCGGCGACTGGAACGACGGCATGAACCTGGTGGGCGAGCACGGCAAGGGCGAGAGCGTGTGGCTGGGCTTTTTCCTCCATGACGTGCTGGCGAGCTTCAGCGGGATCGCCCGGGCGCATGGCGACGGGGCCTTTGCCGAGCGCTGCCTGCGGGAGGCGGCCAGGCTGCGCCTCGACATCGAGGGCCACGGCTGGGACGGCGACTGGTACCGCCGGGCCTATTTCGACGACGGCACGCCGCTGGGATCGGCGGCAAACCCGGAATGCCGGATCGACTCGATCGCCCAGAGCTGGTCCGTCCTCTCGGGCGCGGGCGATCCCGATCGCTCGCGCCGGGCCATGCAGGCCCTGGACGACAACCTCGTCCGCCGCGAGCACGGGCTGGTCCAGCTTCTGGACCCGCCCTTCGACACCTCGGCGCTGAACCCCGGCTACATCAAGGGCTACGCCCCGGGCGTGCGGGAGAATGGCGGGCAGTACACCCATGCGGCCGTGTGGGCCGCGATGGCCTTTGCCCGCCAGGGCGACAACCGGCGCGCCTGGGAGCTCGCCACCATGATCAACCCGGTGAACCACTCCCTGTCGGCCGAGGCGACCGCCAGATACAAGGTGGAGCCCTACGTCGTCGCCGCCGACGTCTATGCCGCCCCGCAGCATGTGGGGCGCGGCGGCTGGACGTGGTACACGGGCTCGGCCGCCTGGATGTACCGGCTGATGCTGGAATCGCTGCTGGGGCTCGGGCTCGAGGTGGACAGACTGCGTGTCGCGCCGTGCCTGCCCGCGGATTGGCCGGGCTTCAGGCTGCACTACCGCTACCGGGAGACGGTCTACCACATCGCCGTCCGGCAAGCGCCCGGCGGGGGAGGCACGGTGCGCGTGGACGGCATCGAGCAGCCCGACCGGACGATCCATCTCGTCGACGATCGCAAGGAACATGCGGTGGAAGTGGAAATCGCGCCAGCCGCGGGCGGGTAGATCGTCCGGCGGACCGCATGCTCCCGGCAAAGGCCCGCACCACGGCCGGCGGGAGAGACGCGCAATGCGTACGCGGCCTGCAGAACGCCGGTCCACCCTGGCATGCGCCATGATTTCCGAAGGTGCATTCCCTTTTTCCTTCTCTCGCGCGAGCCGCGGGCAACGCCACGGCCGGCCGCTGGACGTCCCGGATGTTTGACCGCGCCGATCGGGACGTAAAACCACAATCGCGCCCGCGCGGTCCGCATTGAAAAAAGTATCCGTGAAAAAGACGATTTTTACGGCTTGTTTCCAAAAAACATGCTAAGCATGTGTTCAACTATCCGAATAGCGCCGCACGGAATACGCCGCACGGCCCTGTTCGGACCGCCGGGCGAGGGGTCCGGGGAGCGGGCCAGCACGCTGGACGCGCCTTGGTCGGAACTTCCCCGCTCATGTGGATGCGTCGAGAATATCAAATGCAGCGGATTTCCGGAGTCCTGGTTCGCCACGTCAAGCCTGATGGAGAAACAACATGCTCGAAACCATTGTAGTCGTCTTGATCGTCCTCTGGCTCCTGGGGTTCGTCACTTCGTACACCATGGGCGGATTCATCCATGTCCTCCTGGTCATCGCGGTCATCGTGATCCTGATCCGGGTCATACGGGGCCGGCGACTGTGACCTTCACGGAAATGTTCGCCAGGCGCCGGGTTACGGAGTGCCGGCTGCGTCTGCTCCAGGTTTTCATGGCCACGTTCCTGATCACTGCCTGGGGCCATGATCGATACGCAATTTTCCAACAGGAGGCGAGGCAATGAGCGCAGCCAGGATCGCGGCAATCGTGCTGATCGTGGCCGGCATTCTGGGGCTGGTGTATGGCAGCTTCAGCTACACCAAGGAGACCCACGAGGCCAAGCTGGGACCGGTCGAGTTGTCGGTAAAGGACAAGGAAACGGTCAACGTCCCGGTCTGGGCCGGCGTGGGGGCGATAGTGATCGGCGGCGCCCTGCTGCTCTACGGCCGCAGGAAGAGCTAGCCGGCCGCGGCAAAGGTAAAAAGCGAGGGTCGGGGCGCCGCGCCCGCGACCGGACGAATAGGACCTTGGCTGCGCGTGCGCAGCCGCCACTGACATCCTGTCATCACCACGCAACCAACAAGGAGTTTTTCCCATGACGCTTTCCCACCGTGTTTCTCTTCCCTGCCTCGTCATCCTGCTGGCCCTGGCGCTCGGCTGCGCCTCGACCTCCAAGAAGGAGGGCACCGGAGAGTATTTCGATGACACCACCATCACGACCAAGGTGAAGGCGGCGATTCTCCAGGAGCCGTCCCTGTCCTCGGCCGAGATCAACGTCGAAACCTTCAAGGGCGTGGTGCAGTTGAGCGGCTTTGTCAGCTCGCAAGCGGATATCGACACCGCGGTCACGGTCACGCGCAAGGTCGGCGGCGTGAAAGGCGTTCGCAACGACATGCGCGTCAAAGGACAACAGTAGGCCCCTCCCCGGCAGCCGCACCCCCTCCGGAGGAATGTGCACATGAACGGTTTGGTTCTCGCCCCGTTGGTTCTGGCCGGCCTGAACGCCGCATTTGTTGCCGCCGGACCCGATCCGTTCCGCGGCGCCACGCTGGTGATGGCCGCGCTCGCCTGCATGGCCCTGGCGGCGAGGGCGACCGCCTTCATGACGGCCGCCCGGGCGGCGACCGTCAAACTCAAACGGCCTGATCCGGGACGTATCTCCCCGAGATCGGGCAGGCAAGGAGGCCGCGCGCCATGGCAAGGAAACAGGACGCAGTGAAGGCACGACAGATTTTCCCCGGGACGATGAACCGGGAGATGCAGCTGGTCATCGACCGGGCCCAGGCCCTGGTGGACGCCACCGCCGGGGAGCTGGACGCCAAGATCAAAGCGGCCAGGGACAGCCTGCAGGAGAATCTGGAATCGGCCAGGAGCGGGTACGTCGAGTTTGAAAACAGGTTGGCGGACACGGTCCAGGTCGCCGACGAGTTCGTGCGCGAAAAACCGTACCAGGTCATCGGCGGCACCTTCCTCGCCGGCCTGCTCCTGGGCTGGTTCATGTCCAGGAAATAGCCGGGCTCGGACCCGAACGACACCACGCAACCAGGAGAGACGAGCATGAAATCGAGCACCAAGGACTCGGCCGAAGGCAAGTTGCACAAGGCCAAGGGCACGATCAAGGAGGTCGCCGGGAAGGTCGGCGACGATCCCGCCCTGGAAGCCGAAGGCAAGGCGGAGAAACTGGCCGGCAAGGCCCAGGAGAAGGTCGGCGAGATCAAGAAGGTCTTCGGGAAGTAGGGCGGAGCAGGTGCCGGCCGCCTCCGGCCAAGTCATCCAAAGCGAGGTAACGATACGGGGCTCCCCGAGGCTTCATGAGCCGCGAGAAGCCCCGTTATACTCTCGAAGAAGGCTTTGCATCTTCGTGCTGAACCGGTGTTGTGCTATTTCATCAATCGGATTACAGATTGCGATAAGCAATGAGGTGAATGCCTTGGCCGACACCATGCACGAAGCGGCGCAGGCCGCGCCCGAGGAGAAGGGCACGCCCGAGCGGCCGGCCCAGCCGTTCCTGGTGGTCGCCATCGGCGCCTCGGCCGGCGGGCTGGAGCCGCTGAAGCTCTTCTTCGACCATCTGCCGCCGGCCCCCGGCATGGCCTTCCTGGTCCTGCAGCATCGAAAGGCCGGCGAAAGCCTGATGGGCGACATCCTGCGCTATCACACCGCCCTGGAGGTGCTCGACGCCGCCGACGGCTCCCCGGTCAAGGCCGACACGGTCTACGTCCTTCCCCCGGACAAGGACTGCAGCCTGGTCCAGGGCGTCATCCAATTCCGGCCGATGCCGGAAAACGTCGGCCTGTGGCTGCCCATCGACGCCTTGCTGCGCAACCTGGCCGCCGAGATCGGCGAGCAGGCGGTGGCGGTCATCCTCTCCGGCACGGGCTCGGACGGCACGCTGGGCGTCAAGGCCGTCAAGGCCGCCGGCGGCATGGTCATGGTCCAGGACCCCCAGACCGCGGCCAACGCCGACATGCCGCGCAACGCCATGGCCGGCGGACTGGTCGACGCGGTCCTGGCTCCGGCGGAAATGCCCCAGTCCCTGCTGGCCTGGAGCGCGCGTATCCCGGTGCCGCCCAGCGCCCTGGAAGGGCTGCCCGAGGAAACCCTGCGGGCCATCCTCGACAGGCTGCGGGCGGAGATCGGCCACGATTTTTCCGGATACAAGCGCAGCACCATCAGCCGCCGCATCCTGCGGCGCGTGGGCATACGCCAGGTGGCCGACGCGGCGGACTATGTCCGCCTCCTGTCCGAGGACCCGGCAGAGGTCCGGCTGCTGTTCCGGGACATGCTCATCGGCGTGACCAGCTTCTTCCGCGACGCCGAGGCCTTCGAGACGCTGCGCGACATCCTGCGCCGGGAGCTCGACGAGAAAATCGGCGCGGGCGAGGGCTTCCGGGCCTGGATACCCGGCTGCTCCAGCGGCGAGGAGGCCTACAGCCTGGCCATCATCGTCAAGGAATGCCTAAACGAGCTGGGCAGGACGCTGCCGGTGCAGATCTTCGCCACCGACCTCTCGGCCCAGGCCATCGACGAGGCCCGCCAGGGCGCCTACCCGGAGAACATCGCCGCCGATCTCACCCCGCAGCGGCTGCAGCGTTTTTTCGTCAAGCAGGACCGGACCTGGCGGGTGAGCAAGGAAATCCGGGAGATGACGGTCTTCGCCGTCCAGAACGTCCTGCAGGACCCGCCCTTCTCGGGCCTGGACCTGATCTGCTGCCGCAACCTGCTCATCTACATCGACACCGAGGCCCAGCGCAAAGTCCTCGGCCTGTTCCATTATGCCCTGAAGGACAAGGGCCTGCTGTTCCTCGGCACCTCGGAGAGCGCCGACCCGAATGCCGACCTCTTCAGCCAGGAGGACAAGCGCTGGCGCATCTTCCGCCGCAAACCGGCCAGGGGTGACGGCCAGCGGATCCAGGCCGAGCATCGCGGCGGCCCGGCGACGCGGCGCGATCCGGCCAGGGTCGACCCGCGCGACGCCGTCGCCCGGCCGGAGGGCTACAAGGCCCTAGTCGAGCGCTTCGTGCTCCAGGAGATCTCCCCGACCGCCATCCTGGTCAACGAGTTCGGCGACATCCTCCATATTCACGGCCGCACCGGCTGCTACCTCGAAATGCCGGCCGGCGAGCTGACCCGCAACATCCAGAGCATGGCCCGCGAAGGACTGGCCTCGCCCCTGGCCGCGGCCATCAGCCTGGCCGCCTTGCGCCGCGAGGAAGTCCTGCGGCCGGGGCTGCGCGTCAAGACCAACGGCGACTATGAAACCGTGGATTTGTCCGTGCGCGTCGTTGCGCCGCAAACGGGCGAAAGCCGGCCGCTGCTGCTGGTCGTGCTGACCACCGTCGGCCGCGAAGCGCCGGCGGACGAGGCGGCGAGCCCCCTCTCGGCCCAGGACCAGCGGCTGCTGGAAATGGAGCGCGAGCTGCAGCAGCTGCGCGCGGCCCTGCGGACGACGGTCGAGGAGTACGAGACCGTCACCGAGGAGCTGAAGTCGAGCAACGAGGAACTGCAGAGCTCCAACGAGGAGCTGCAAAGCTCCAATGAGGAGCTGGATACGGCCAAGGAGGAGATGCACTCGGCCAACGAGGAGCTGTCCACGGTCAACGCCGAGCTGCGGAGCCGGGTGGAGGAGCTGGCCCACGTCAACAGCGACATGGCCAATCTGCTGGCCAGCTCAGAGTTCGCCATCCTCTACCTGGACGCCGCATTGAACATCAAGCGCTACACCCCGGCGGCGACCCGGATCTTCAACATCATCCCCTCGGACGTGGGCCGGCCCCTGGCCCACGTGGTGGCCAAGACCGGCTACCGGGGCCTGCCCGCCGACGCCGCCGGCGTATTCCAGACCTTGAAGCCCCGCGAAGTCGAGATCCTCTGCGAGGACGGAACCTACTACCGGGCGCGGCTCAAACCCTACCGGACGGTGGACAACGCCTTCGACGGCGTGGTCGTGACCTTCACCGACATCAGCGAGCTGAAGCAGACCCAGGCCCGCCTCGAGCAGACCTTGCGCGAATCGCAAGAGGCCAATGCGGCTGCCGGGAGCATGCCGACACCATCCGACGCGAGTGCCGGGGAACCCGAAAGACCGGGAATCGGGCGCAAAGAGAGCTGAAAACATGCCCAACGACCGACAGGCCGAAGACCTCCGCAGCAAACTCCTGCGTCTGGCCCGCGAAGCCGCGCAGGGCGAGGTCCAGGACTACGGCGAGCTGACCGGCGCCGACATCGCCACCTTGCTGCACGAGTTCGGCGTCTACCAGTCGGAGCTGGAGGCCCAGAACGAGGAGCTGCGCCAGGCCAAGGCCCAGCTGGAGGATGCCCGGAGCAGCTATGTCGACCTCTACGACTTCGCCCCGGTGGGCTACCTCACCCTCGACGCCGCGGGGCTCATCCAGCAGGTCAACCTGACCGCCTGCGACCTGCTCGGCGCCGATCGCGGCCGGCTGTTCAAGGCCCCCTTCGCCCGCTACCTGACCCCGGACTCGGCCGATGCCTTCCACCTGCACCTGCAGAAGGTCATCGCCACCAGGGGGCGGGCATCCTGCGAGTTGCGCCTGCGCCTGGCCGGCGGCCGGGAGATCGACGTCCAGGCCGAGAGCATGGCCGTGATCAGCCCGCAGGGGCCGCCGCTGTGCCGCATGGCCATCAGCGACGTCACCGAGCGCAAGCTCCTGGACGCCAGCATCAAGGCCAAGGAGGTCGCCGAGCATACCGCCCGGATCAAATCCGACTTCCTGGCCAACATGAGCCACGAGATCCGCACCCCCCTGAGCGGGGTCATCGGCCTGGCCGAGATGCTGGCCGGCGGGGACATGGACGAGAAGCAGCGCGACATCCTGGGCAGGCTGCGCAGCTCGGCCCGGCTCCTGCTCGGGATCATCAACGACATCCTGGACATTTCCCGCATCGACGCCGGCCGCCTGGCCATGGCGCCCGAGGTCTTCCGCCTGCCCGACGTGCTGGAGCTGCTGAAGGGGCTCTTCGAGCACGCCGCCGCGGCCAAGGGGCTGCGGCTGTGGTTCGACGTCACCTCGAACGTGCCCGCGGCGCTCTACGGCGACGCCTTCCGCCTGAACCAGGTCCTGTCCAACCTGGTCAGCAACGCCATCAAGTTCACCCCGGCGGGGGAGATCGCCGTGCTGGCCCAGCGGGCGCCCGAGGACATGCCCGGCACGGTCCTGTTCATCGTGCGCGACACCGGCATCGGCATCCCGGCCGGCAAGACCGATCAGCTCTTCGGCCAGTTCAACCAGCTCGACGACTCCTACACCAAACGCTACGGCGGCACGGGACTGGGCCTGTACATCTGCAGGCAACTGGTCGGGATGATGGGCGGGACCATCTGGGCCGAGAGCCTGGAGGGGGGCGGCAGCTCCTTTTTCTTCACCGTGGATTTCCCCGGGCGCGAGGTCGCCTCCGAGCCCCCGCGCGAGTCCGCGCCGGCCGAGCCCCCGTCCGGCCGCCGCCTGGACATACTCCTGGCCGAGGATTCGCGGGTCAACCAGCTGGTCATCAGCTTTTACCTGGAGAGGGCCGGCCATGCGGTGGAGGTGGTCGAGAACGGCCACGATGCGCTGGCGGCCCTGGCGCGCAGGCGGTTCGACGCCGTGCTCATGGACGGGCAGATGCCGGACATGGACGGCCGGCAGGTCGCGCGCGCCATCCGCGGCGGCGGCGAACCATGGGCGGATGTCCCGATCATCGCCTTGACGGCCTACGCCATGGTCGGCGACCGGGAGCGGTTCCTGGCCTCCGGCATGGACGACTACCTGGCCAAGCCGGTCGATGCGCTGGAACTGGAGGCCAAGCTCCAGTCGGTCGTGGCCCGCAAGGCCCAAGGCGCGCCCGTCAACCAGGCCTGACCCGGCCCCGGCCATCCCCCTCCGGCCCGGAAAGGGCCTGTTCACATGGGTCTGCCAATCCCCCACAGCCCGCGCACCCCGACGGAAGCAGGCAAATGCGACCGGCGCGGAAGACGGAAAGGCGGCCGGCGAGGGTGAAGAGGGCTCGGGTCGGCGCGGGCGTGCGGATCAAGGGACCCGAGGCCGGCCCACGCTTGGCCCCTCATCTCATGGCGCGTTTCATCCGGCGCGACTCGGCGGGACGCGGGCCGTGCGACCGCGTGCAGTCACATCCCCCCACCTCATGGCGGTCTTCGGTATTTCTCCCGAGGAACTTCGGACCCGCGACCGTCTTCACGAGGCCAGTCCGGCCGGGCGTTTCGAGCCGGCGGGGCCAAGGCCCGCCGGCTCGAAACGCCCGGCCGAGCCCGGGGGGTCCGGGGGGCCCACGGCCCCCCGGCCGCCGGAGGCATCTCCCTCTTGCCTACCCCTTCCTCGCCACGACCATGTCCTGGACGTAGCCTTCGTATGGTCTTCCGCACCAGGAGCCGGGGGTGATGGATGTAATGTCGAGCCCGGCGGCGGCGATGGCGTGGCGGGCGAAGGTTTCCTCGTAGCCCACGGCTTCTTCGGGGTCGGCCGGGTTTTCGACGTAGAAGGCGCCGTAGCGGTGGCCGAGGCGGGGGTAGCCGGTGCTGGCCGGGAGCAGGGCGCGGGCGGCGTCGTTCAGGAGGTAGAAGGTGATGAAGGCGTGGCCGCCGGGTTTGAGCACGCGGGCGATCTGGGTCAGGTAGCCGACCACGTCCTCGGGCAGCATGTGGGTGAAGACGGAGTTCAGGACCACGAGGTCGAAGTCCGCGTCGGGGTAGGGGAAGACGAAGTCCTTGGCGTGCACGGCGCCGTTCGGGTTGTAGAGACGGTTGAGGACGTCGGCCCGGCGGAAGGTGAAGTTGGGGAAGCGGGGGGTCAGGTTTTCGCGGCACCAGTCGAGGCCGAAGGGGTAGGTGTCGAAGCCTTCGTAGGAGCCGCGGCCGTCGAGGTAGCCGGTCAGGGCCACGGCCAGCCGGCCGGCGCCCGAGCCCACGTCGAGCACCCGCTGGGAGGGGGTGAGGCCGCAGTCGGCGACCAGGCGTTTCAGGGTCTTGAGGCCCACGCCCAGGAAGTCGCCGCCGCCGAACTGGATGGCGAGGTCCGGCGGGGGCACGCGGTCGGCGAGGGCCGCGCGGGTGGGCAGCGTCGGGGCGTCGTCGATCAGGCTCATGGCCTGCATGTTTTGCATTTTCCGCGCCAGGAAAGAGTTGCAGGGTGGGGCCGGTCTTGGCGCGTCATGCGCGCCGATGGTTGACAGCCGGGTCAAAGCCCCCCATGATGGCCGACAATGGGGTTCTTTCCCTGTCACCACAGCACGAGGAGGCGATCATGACCGAGAACAGGAATCCCGAGGGCTCGACCCAGAGCGCGCCCGGCGAGCGGGTCACCCCGTACCTCGACTTGAGCCTGCTGCGCGGCACCAAGGACATGGCCAGGGGCGGCCTGTTCCTGGCGGTGATCGCGCTCGTCCTGACCATGGTGCTCTTTGCCTACGGCCGCAACCTGCTGCTGGAGACGGCGGGCCGCGTGGACGCGCTGGGCGGGGCCTACGAGCAGCGCCTGGGCAACGTGGAGGCGCGCCTGGCCTCCATGGAGGGCCTGCCCGAGGCCGTGCGCCAGGCCTATGTCGGCGGCGCGGTCAAGGAGATGGCGGCGCGGGTGGCGGCGCTTTCCGGCCAGGTCCAGGACGAGGCGCAGAAGGCCAAGCTGGCCGAGATCGGCCGCCTTCTGGACGAGCTTGCCGCGAGCCCGGCGAAGTAGGGCTGGCAGGGTGTTGAAAAGTTCTTTCAGCAGGCCGTTCAAAAATCGTCAGCTGCGAGGCGCAAGAAAAGTTCAAGCTCGCCGCGTAGTTGGCCTACGCAAGAGTTTGAACTTTTCGCGGTAACGTTGCAGATGGCGGTTTTTCAACGGCCCGCTAGCCCAAGAGGCCGAGCAGGTAGAAGACGGCCCCGAGCACGCCGAAGACCAGCCAGGCGTTTTTGCGCGACAGGCCGTGGACCTCGACGCTGGCCACGACCATGAGCTGGGCGCCCCAGGCCAGGGCGACCAGGGAACCGGCCAGGGGCACGACGGAGAGCAGCGTGCTGAAGGGGCTGATGGCCGAGATGTAGGCCAGGCAGGCGAAAGCCGTGCGGTAGTTCTGGCCCGAGCCCATGAAGCGCCAGAGGATGTTGATCACGGCCGCGGAGACGAAGGTCAGGAGGATGAAGGCCAGCGGCGAGACGAGCAGGCCGAAGAGGGCCTGGCCCATGGACTGGTAGGGTTTGAACGAGAGCATGGCCAGGACGAAGTAGGCCAGCCCGGAGAGGAGCCCGCTGACGCCGAGGAAGACGATGGCCGGCTGCAGGCCGCCGCCGAGTGGCAGGTGCCGGAAGAAGCCCGAGGGATTGGTCAGGACCTGGGCGTAGGTCTGGAAGATGCGGCCCGGGTCCACCGGGTTTTCGAGGCTCTGGCTCATCGAGGCTCCTTCGGGTCCTTCGGGTGTGCGCAACGGTTTTACTTGGCTATGCGCGAGGGGCGGGCGGCTGTCAATGCTCCTCGTCCTCGGAGGCGCCGGCCGGGGGCAGGATGGCCGGGCCGTCCTCGGGCCAGGGGGCGTCGCCGTGCTCGGCGCGGTGTTTGAGCAGCGTGGCCCTGGCCTGGCAGACCTTGCCTTCCTGGCGGCGCTTGCGCCCGGCCATGGCCTCGATGGCCCCGAGCAGGAGGTCTAAGTCGCAGGGCTTGGACAGGTAGTCGAAGGCCCCCAGGGTCAGGGCCCGCAACGCGCCTTCCTGCGTGCTGAAGGCGGTCAGCAGGACCACCTCCACGTGGGGCCGCAGGCGCTTCACCCGGGCCAGGACCTCGAAGCCGTCCAGGCCCGGCATGAGCACGTCCAGGACGACCACGTCCACGTCGGAATTGACGACCAGGCTCTCGACGGCCTCGAGGCCGCCCGGCGCGGACAGGACCGTGTGCCCGCGCCGCGTGAGCCGGCGGGCGAGCACGTCGCGGAAGCCCTGTTCGTCGTCCACCAGCAGCACCACGCAATCGTCCATGATCGTTATCCAATGGGGCCGCCGCCGGAGGTGAGACGGGCCGCAGTGAGGAAGGTCACGGCGGGGCCCCGGTCTTTCGTCGCAAGGACAGTGCCAAGGGCCGGGATCGATGGGCTTTGCCTATCTCGCTGGAATGGTTTTCTTTTTTCGCCGCCGGCAGAGTCAGGTCCGGTCCGGGGCGGGCCGCCGGCGTCGGGGATTTTGACGGGCCGTCAACTTCCGGCCCGCTCGGGGAGCAGGCGGCTCAGGGTCTCGAGGAGCACGGCCTTCTTCACCGGCTTGCTCAGGTAGGCCGTGCAGCCGGCCGCCAGGCAGCGTTGCTCGTCCTCTTTCATGGCGTAGGCCGTCAGGGCGACGATGGCCAGTGCCGGCCGGCCGGCTGTCCGCTCCAGCTCGCGGATGCGGCGGGTGGCCTCGTAGCCGTCCATGACCGGCATCTCCATGTCCATGAGCACGAGGTCGATGCCGCCGGCAACGACGCGCTCCACGGCCTGGCTGCCGTTGGCCGCGAACCGGACGCGGTAGGGCGTGCTTTTCAGGAAGAACTCGATGAGCAGGCGGTTGTTCTCCGAGTCCTCGGCCAGGAGCACGCAGGGCGCCTCGGCCGGCTCCTGCAGGGCGGGGAGGCTGGCGTCCGTGGCCGAGATCGGGGCCGAGATCGGGGCCGCGACGGGGGCCGGCTGGGCGGGGAGCCTGGCGGCGGGCCTGGTCGCCGTGGTCTGGGCGGCGGGGGTGAAGCGGGCGGTGAAGTGGAAGGCGCTGCCCCGGCCGGGCTCGCTCTCGACCCAGATGCGCCCGCCCATGAGCTCGGTCAGGCGCCTGGAGATGGCCAGGCCGAGGCCCGTGCCGCCGTACTTGCGGGTGGTCGAGGAGTCGGCCTGGCTGAAGCTTTCGAAGATGAGCCCCAGGCGCTCCGGGGGGATGCCGATGCCCGTGTCCTCGACCCGGAAGTGCAGGAGGTGGTCGTCCGAGTCGTCGGCCGGAGCCACGGACAGGCGGACGTGACCGGCCTCGGTGAACTTGATGGCGTTGCCGAGGAGGTTGATGAGCACCTGGCGCAGGCGCACGGGATCGCCGGAGAGGCGCCGCGGGACGCCGGCCGAGAGCTGCCAGGTGAAGGCCAGGTCCTTGGCCGCGGCCGGGGCGGTCACGATCTCCGCGGCCCGGGCCACGGTCTCGTGCAGGTCGAAGGTCACGCGCTCCAGGTGCATGTGCCCGGCCTCGATCTTGGACAGGTCGAGGATGTCGTTGATCAGCGCCAGCAGGTTCTCGCCCGCGGCGCGCAGGATGCGCACGTACTGGTTCTGGTCGTCGCGCAGGGCGGTCTCCTGGAGCAGATCGGCCATGCCCAGGATGGCGTTCATGGGCGTGCGGATCTCGTGGCTCATGCTGGCCAGGAAGTCGCTCTTGGCCCGGCTGGCGCTGTCGGCGGCCTCCTTGGCCCGGCGCAGCTCCTCCTCGGCGGCGGTGCGCTCGGAGATGTCCACGGCGGCGACGAGCAGCCCGCGCTCGGGCTCGGTCGGGCTCAAGGGGCGCATGAGCAGGTGCAGGGCCGCGGCCCGGCCGCCGGGCAGGGTCAGCTGGGCGTCGGTGGCCGCGCGGCCCTCGACCATGGCCCGGGTCATGACCGCGGCCAGCCGCGCGGCTTCCCGGCCGTGCCCCAGGAGGTCGTCCAGGGCCCGGCCGGTCAGGTCCTCGGAGCGCAGGCCCAGGATGTCGCCCATGGCCTTGTTGCAGAAGTCGAAGACCCCGCCGCGGATGAGGCCCATGCCGGCCGGCGCGGTGGCCAGGATGCCGGTAAGGAGCTCCATGCTGCCGCGCAGGGCGGCTTCTGCCTCGCTGCGCGCCGCGAACTCGCGCTGCAGCGACTCGTAGGCCGCGGTCAGCTCGCGGGTGCGCCGGGCCACGGCCTCCTCCTGGAGTTCGGCGTGGCGGTTCAGGCGCCCGGCCATGTCGTTGAAGGCCGTGGCCAGCTCGCCGATCTCGTCCTTGCGGCCGCGCTGTTCCACGGGCTCGATCGGGTGGCCGCGCTCCGAGGCCTTCATGGCCGAGGCCAGCCGGCGCAGGGGGCTGGTCAGGCTGGCCGCGGTCAGGAAGGCGATGATCGCCGCCAGGAGGAGCGAAAGCGCGGCGCTGACGCGCATGATGCGCGCCGTCTCGGATTGGGCCTGGGTCAGCGCCGCGGTGTCGATGCCCGCGGCGATCAGGGCCATGGTCCGGCCGCGGGAATCCTTGACCGGGCCGAGGGTGACCACGTAGGAGGCGCCGCCGACGGTCTCCTGGCCCTGGAGCGGTTCGCTTAAGCGCTCGAAGCGGGCCAGGTCGGGCCGCCAGACGCGTTTCAGCGGCGCGCGGCGGTCGTCGAGGAAGGTCGCGTGCATCTGGCCGTCCCCGCCCCAGATGATGGCCACGTCAGCCTTGGTCTGGTCTTTGAGCATCTGGACCACCTGGGCGTCCAGGGGAAAGGTCACCACCACCGTCCCGGTCACCGCCAGGCTGCCGGGCTCGACCACGGGCATGGCCGCGCGCACGGCCAGCCCCTGCGGCGTGACCAGGTAGTCGGACTCGAAGGACAGTTTGCGGGTCTGGGCCAGCATGGCCTCGTCGCCCCGGCTGAAGAAGCTGTCGATGCCCTCGCGGCGGCTGGCGCTCCTGGCCAGCAGCCGGCCGCCGGGGTCGTAGACCTCGAGGATGGAGGAGAACCACAGGCTCTGGTTCACGTCCAGGAACTCCTGCAGGGCCTCGCGCAGGCCCAGGTTCTCGCGCACCGCGGACAGGCTGGCCAGGATGCGGCAGACGTTCTCGGCCAGGCTGATGTAGTTCAGGAGCTCCACTTCGGCCTTGTCCAGGGCCGCCCGGCTGGCCTTGCGGATGTCCTCTTCCATGCGCTCCGCGTGCAGGCTCATGGAGGTCCAGGTGGTCAGGATCATGGGAATGAGCCCGACCAGGACCATGGTCAGGGCCAGCTTGCCCAGGATGGATTGGCGCAGGCGGGGCTTGGCGGCCGGGGTCATGGGGCGAAGGCGGCTTTCTGGAAGCGGACCAGGCCGGTGGGATGAAGGACGACGCCGGTGATGCCGCCCCGGGTGGCCAGGACGTATTGGGCATGGGCCAGGGGGATGAGCGCCGCGGCCGCATGCAGCCGCCGTTCCGCCTCCTGGTAGAGCCGGGCGCGCTCCGCCGGGGAGCGCTGGCCGCGGGCCGCGTCGAGGAGCGCCAGGAAGGCCGGGTCGGCGTAGCCCGAGAGGTTGTAGTTGTTCGGCTGGTCGGGCGGCTGGAAGAGGGCGTCGAAGAAGTTGCCGGGGTCGCCGTTGTCGCCGGACCAGCCGGCCAGGCACAGGTCGTAGCCGCCGCTGCGCACCGCGGCCAGGAACAGGGGCATCTCCAGGAGTTGCAGGCGGACCTCGATGCCCACGGCCTGGAGGTTCTCGCGGATGGCCCGGGCCAGCTCCCGGGGCCGGGGCATGTAGGGCCGGGTGGTGTCGAGGACCAGGAAGTCCAGGGCCAGGTTCGGCCCCAGCCCGGAGGCGACCAGCAGCTGCCGGGCGCGCACGGGGTCGTAGTCGTCGGCCGGCAGGTCGGTGCCGCCGCCGACGATCCCCGGAGGCAGCAGGCTCCGGGCCGGCAAGGCCAGGTCCTGGTAGACCAGGCCGACCAGGTTCGGCCGGTTCAGGGCCAGGCGCACGGCCTGGCGCACGGCCGGCACGGAGCAGGGCGGCCGGCGGACGTTCAGGGCCAGAAAGGAGGTGCCCAGGCTGGGCTGGACGGTCAGCGCCACGCCCGAGAGCAGGCTCAGGCGCCGCGTGTCCTGGGGGTCGAGGCTGGTCAGCGCGCTGGCCCGCCCGGCCAGGAACTCGGCCATCCGCGCCTGGCGGTCGGCCATGGCCGGGAAGGCCAGGCGCCGGATGGCGGGCCGTGCCCCGAAGTAGCCGTCGAAGCGCTCCATGACCACGCTTTCCCCGGCCGGCGCCTGCGCCAGCCGGTATGGCCCGGAGCCGGCGTCGGCCCGGGAGAGGTCGCCGCCCAGGGCATCGAGCACCCGGGGATTGACGACCTTGGCCCCGCTGCTGGCCAGGTCGGCCAGGAAGGAGACGCTCGGCTCGGCCAGGGTGAAGCGCAGCCGGCGCTCGTCCAGGGCCTCGACCCGGCGCACGCGGCCGACGGCCCGGCGCAGGGCCGTCAGGTCGTCGCGGTGATGGCGGTGGCCGGAGTCGAGCTGGCGGTTGAAGGAGTCGGCCACGGCCGCGGCGCTGACCGGACGGCCGTCGTGGAACCGGGCGTCCTGGCGCAGGCTGAAGACGTAGGCCAGGCCGTCCTCGGAAACCTCCCAGGCCTCGGCCAGGTCGGGCTCTATGGCCAGGGTGCGGTCATCGAAGCGCACCAGGCCGCTGTAGAGGTGCTCGACGGTGACGGCCTCCTCGAACAGGATGGCCCGGGCCGGATCGAAGGTCCGGGGGGCGAGCCCCTGGAGGAAGACCGCCGTGTCCGTATCCTGGCCTTCGGCCTGGCCGGCCGTGCCGGCCGAGCCGAGGGCCAGGCCGAGGGCCAGGGCCAGGGCCGCGAGCAGGCGGGGAAGCGGGCGTGGCGCCGTGGTCATCCTTTGCGCCTATTCGAGCCAGGCCCGGTAGAAGAGCACGGCCTCGCTGGGCATGAAGACGATGTCGTGGGCCCTGGCCGAGCGGGCCCAGAGCTGGCTGGCGTGGGCCAGGGGCACCCAGGGCGCCTGGTCGTGGATGATGGCCTGCAGCTCGCGGTATTCCTCCTCGCGCCGGCCGGAGTCGAGCGTCCGGCGGGCGGCGCGGATGAGCGCGTCGGCCTCGGCGTTCCTGAAGAAGGCCACGTTGGAGGCGTGGGGCGCGACCGCGCTGACCGAGTCGAAGAGGTTGTGGAAGAAGTGGTCGGGGTCGGCGCCGCTGCCCACCCAGCCGAGCAGGCACATGTCGTGCTCGCCGTTGTAGACCCGGGCCAGGTAGGTCTGCCAGTCGCAGCTCCTCAGCTCGGCCAGGATGCCCACGGCCGCCAGGTTGGCCTTGATCGAGGCGGCGATGGCCTCGGGCTGGGGCATGTAGGGCCGGGGCACGGGCATGGCCCAGAGGGTGGTGGTGAAGCCCTGGGGGAAGCCGGCTTCCTTCAGCAGCCGGCGGGCCTCGGCCGGATTGTAGGCGTAGTCGGCTACGGCGTCGTTGTAGCCGGGCAGGGTCGGCGGAATGGGGTTCTTGGCCGGCATGGCCAGGTCCTGGAAATGGTACTTGATGAGGCTCGACTTGTTGATGGCGTGGTTCACGGCCCGGCGGACCTCGATCCGGTCGAAGGGGGGCTTGCCCATGTTCATGGCCAGGTAGCCGACGTTCAGGCCCGGCAGGCTCTCGAGCAGCAGGTCGCGGCGTTTCAGCACGTCGCTGACGATGTCCGGGCTCAAGCCGTCCATGGCCTGGGCCTGGCCGGTTTTGAGCAGCAGGAAGCGCTCGGTGTTGCCGGGCACGACCTCGAAGACCACCGCCTCCAGATGGGGTGCGCCGCGCCAGTAGTCCGGGTTCCTGACCAGGCGGATGCGCTCGCCCGGCTGCCAGCTGTCGAAGGCGAAGGCGCCGGTGCCCACCGGATGCCGGGAGAACTCGTCGCCCCATGTTTGCACCGCCGCCGGGCTGACCATGTAGGCCGAGTGCGAGGCCAGCGCGTCGAGGAAGGCGGCCGAGGGCTCGCTCAGGGTGATGCGCAGGCGGCGCGCGTCCAGGGCCTCGACCTTGGCGATCATGGACAGGGAGCTGTCGCGCTTGCCGAACTCCTCGCGGTAGTAGGGGTGCTTCGGATCGGTGCGCCGGGCGAGCGAGAAGGCCGCGGCCTGGGCGGTGAAGGGCGTCTTGTCGTGAAAGAGTACGCCCTGGCGCAAGGAGAAGGTCCAGACCAGGCCGTCGGGCGAGACGTCCCAGGACTCGGCCAGGCCGGGCTCCACGCGCAGGCTGCCGTCGGCGAAGCGGGCCAGGCCGTCGAAGATGTTCTCGATGACCTTGTGCGACTCGCCGTCCAGGAACATGGCCGGGTCGAGGAAGGTCGCGTCCGCGCCGCGGGCGAAGACCAGGGTGCCGCCATCCCTGGGCTGGTCGGATGCGGCCGCGGACAGGCCGCAGACCATGACCAGGACGGGGGCCAGGATGGTGGCAAGGGCGAGGATCAAGGCTCGGAGCATGTCGCCTCCCGGAGTGCGCATCTAGTGTGACGTCCTCGAAATGCATAGATTTTCAACGGAGGCATTTCGAGGAGGACCGCAAGCCGAAAAGACCCTCGGCCGTTGGTTTACCGGCGTTCACGCCGGGAAACCTTACGGGCGAGGAGAGCATCGCTGCGGTTTTCGGCTTGCTCACGCCGCCTGCGGCGGCGGGACCGCCTCTCGGCGGCCCTCAGTGTCGCGTCTTCCATGACCATTCAATTGAAGGACGCGACACTAGGTAACGGCCGGAGCAAACTTCGGCCCGGGCTCGTGTCGCTCGCCGGATATATCGGCAGGTTAGCACGGAAAGTTATGGCTGCAAACCGTATCCGCGGCACATCTCCCGGCGGGCGCTTGCCATCGGCCGCGAAATGGGCTAGGCAGCAAGGAAACCAAGGAACCACCATGCGCAACGACTCCGCCATCCGCTTCAGCTCCGTCCTAGCCGTTCTCGTACTCGTAGTCGTCGTCGTCTGCCTGGCAGGCTGCGCTGTGCCCTAGGTCCGGTAATCCATCGCGAACAAAGACCCCCCGCCGGCGCAGCCGGCGGGGGGTTTTCCGTTTTTCTGGCCCCCAACATGGAGGAACACGGCCGTGAAACGAACAGGAGCCCAGATCATCGCCCACCTTCTCACCCGCCAGGGCGTGCCCTTCGTCTCGGGCATCCCGGGCGGCGCGAACCTGCCCCTCTACGACGCCCTGGGCGCCGAAGGCCTGCCCCACGTGCTCGCCCGCCACGAGCAGGGCGCGGGCTTCATCGCCCAGGGCGCGGCCCGGGCCACGGGCCGGCTCGGCGTCTGCCTGGCCACCTCCGGCCCGGGCGCCACCAACCTGGTCACCGCCCTGGCCGACGCCAAGGCAGACTCCGTGCCGGTCCTGGCCATCACCGGCCAGGTCGCCCGCCCGCTCATCGGCACCGACGCCTTCCAGGAGGTGGACACCTTCGGCCTCACCCTGCCCATCACCAAGCACAACTGGCTGGTGCGCCGCGCCGCCGATCTGCTGGACGTCCTGCCCGAGGCCATGGCACTGGCCGTCTCCGGCCGGCCCGGCCCGGTGCTGATCGACGTGCCGCGCGACGTGCAGCTCGAGGCGGCCGAGTTCGAGCGCTGGCCCGAGCCCGCGCAGCCCGCGCCGAAAAAGCCCTGCGACCCGGCCGGCGTGGAGCGCTTCGCGGCCATGCTCGCCGCCGCCGAGCGCCCCATCCTCTACATCGGCGGCGGGGTCGTGGCCTCCGGCGCCTCCGAACAGCTGACCGCCCTGGCCCGGGCCTCGTCCATCCCGGTGGTCTCCACGCTCATGGGCCTGGGCGCCTTCCCGGCCGACGACCCCCTGTGGCTCGGCATGATTGGCATGCACGGCACGCCCGCCGCCAACCGGGCCATGACCGAGGCCGACCTGGTGGTCGCGCTCGGCGTGCGCTTCGACGACCGGGCCACCGGCCGGCTCCAGGCCTTCTGCCCCGAGGCCAGCGTGGTCCACGTGGACGTGGACGCGACCGAGATCGACAAGCTGCGCGCGGCCTGCCTGGGCCTGACCGCCGACGTGGGCCTGGTGCTGGACGACCTCCTGCCGCTCGTCGCCACCCGGCACCGGCCGATCTGGCGGGCGCGCGTCGCGGACCTGAAAGCCCGAGGCTCCTACCCCGCGCCCGGCGCCGACCCCGCCCGGCCCCAGGACCTCATCGGAATCCTCGGCGCGAGCCTGCCCGAGGACGCCATCGTGACCACCGACGTGGGCCAGCACCAGATGTTCGCGGCCCAGCACTACCCGGTGCGCCGGCCGCGGGGTCTGCTCACCTCCGGGGGCCTGGGCACCATGGGCTTCGGCCTGCCCGCGGCCATCGGCGCGGCCCTGGCCTGCCCGGGCCGGCAGGTGGTCTGCGTCAGCGGCGACGGCTCCATCCTCATGAACATCCAGGAGCTGGCCACCCTGGCCGAGCTGGACCTGCCGGTCACGGTCGTGGTCTTGCAGAACGGGGGCCTGGGCCTCGTTCGCCAGCAGCAGGACCTCCTGTTCGGCGGCCGCTACACGGCCTCGAATTTCCTGCGCCAGCCCGACCTCGCGGCCATCGCCCGGGGTTTTGGCCTCTCTGCCGCCAACCTCGGCGCCAGCGACGATCCCCTGGGCCTGCTGGCCGAGACCCTGGCCGGACATCGCCCCTCGCTCCTCGTCGCGCCCGTGGACCAGGCCGAGGGCGTCTACCCCATGGTGCTTCCCGGCGCCGCCAACCACGAAATGATCGAGGACAGAAACCATGCAGCCTGTCATTGAGCTTCTGGTGGCCAACCACCCCGGGGTCATGGCCCGCATCACCAACCTATTCTCCCGCCGGGCCTTCAACCTGGAGGGCATCCTCTGCGGCCCCATCGGCGACGGCCGCGAGAGCCGCATCTTCCTCCAGGTGACCGAGGACGACCGCCTGCCGCGCGTCTTGAAAGAGCTGAACGGCCTGCACGACGTGCTCGGGGTGATGCTGCGATATGACGTTCCCGCGGGGGTCTTCGATCCGCGGCGGGTGGGGGAGATGAAGATGGCCAGTTGAGGGGGAAGAGGGGAGAGGAAGGGAGCCGGTGAAGGGAAAGCCGGGGAGGGCCGGCGGGCGGGTGGATTTCGCGGGCGGTTTCGGCTAGCGTCGGGCCGGCATCGCAAAACCCCGTACCCGTAACGGTTTTCCTACCCCGGAGGTATGCCTTTGGGCTGTCTCGAGCAGGCCGCGAAGGACGTGCGCGCGCGGCTCACCTGGCGGGTCTCGGTCCTGGACGGCGAGGGCGAGCGGGTGGAGGCCTGGTCCAACCCCGCGACCCGCAGCCACACCATCATGCTGCCGCCGGAGGGCGAGCGGGACTACCACCTGCTGCACGGCCTCATCCTGGCCGAGCTCGCCGAGACGCGGCCGCCGCTGGTCACCTCGAACAAGATCTGGGGCGTGTCCATCGCCAGCCAGAACCTCATTCGCGCCTTCTACCTGGCCGCGGCCCGGGACTGGTTCGTCACCGGCCGCATCGCCACCCTCTGCCCGGACGAGCTGCGCGCCGCGCTAGAGGCCGAGGCCGCCGTGCTCACGCCCGTCGAGCCCGCCGGAAATCCCCTGACCATCGACCGGATGACTTTGGGCAGCGAAGAAAAAGACCGCATCCTCGCGGCCTTGCACCTGGCCAAGGTCAGGCGTTGGGTCGATGGCGGAGAAAAGGCGGCCGACGAGGTGACGGAGGCGTTGGCGCAGGCGTTCGGCGCAGTCGATCCGGAAATGCCGGGAATCCAGGGCATGCTGGGGGTGGTGAATGGGTTGTGCGAAGTGTTCGACCGAAGATGCTTCGCGGCCAATGAGGAGAAGGGGTACTGGATGGTGGAGGCGAGGGGTTAAGGGGGTGCTCCCGCGGGGCATTGACCGTGTATCGGATTGGCGGTTACGAACATCGCGTCGCTAATGGATGACGCAAGGAGCGCCCGGTAATGCCAATTCCAGATTTCCAAAGCACCATGCTGCCGTTGCTCCGATTTCTCGGCGATGGCGAGTTGCGTTCGAACCAGGAGATATACGAAACCCTTGAAGGGCAATTTTCCTTGACCGATGAGGAAAAACGCCAGCTCCTACCCAGCGGCAAGCAGCGTGTTTTTATCAACCGGGTTGCCTGGGCCAAGTCGCACCTGAAGCAGGCCGGTTTGCTCGATTCTCCAAAGCGTGGATATTATCGCATCACGGAGCGCGGGCGCACCCTGATGGAATCCAATCCTAGCAGTATTGATTGCAGGCGATTGCAGGAATTCCCAGAATATGTCGATTTCAGGACAGGGAAAAAGACATCGCACGAACCAGAATCACAAGATGTCTGCTCCGAAGAACAAACTCCTGAAGAAATCATCGAGATCGGATTCAAAAAAATCAATCATAACCTGGCGCAAGAGCTTCTTAGCAGCATTAAAGGCTGCTCATCCAGATTTTTCGAGAAGCTTGTTATCGATCTCCTCCTGGCCATGGGCTACGGCGGCTCGCGCCAGGAAGCGGGAAAACTGACCGGCGAAGGAAGCGACGAGGGCATCGACGGCATCATCAACGAGGACAAGCTCGGCCTCGATGTCATCTATGTCCAGGCAAAGCGATGGGAGAACGGCGTCAGCCGTCCGGAAATCCAGAAATTCGCTGGTGCAATCCAGGGAAAGCGCGCCAAGAAAGGCATCTACATCACAACTTCTTCATTCACTCCAGGCGCAATTGATTACGTCAAATTCATCGATAGCAAGATCATATTGATAGATGGAGAGCGCCTGACAGAGCTGA
Organism: Desulfovibrio sp. UBA6079; assembly: GCA_002428705.1. Lineage (GTDB taxonomy): Bacteria > Desulfobacterota > Desulfovibrionia > Desulfovibrionales > Desulfovibrionaceae > UBA6079. The sequence goes on along the minus strand of DIXN01000032.1, from coordinate 5,237 downwards.
TGATAGGACACGATGTGGGCGTGTCAGTTGTGCAGCAGTATTATTTGAAGAAGGTCGATGCTGACTATTTCTTGGAAGAATAGGAATACCGCAGATGCGGCCATGTGATGATTTGTCGCCCTCGCATGTACTTGAACTCCGCCCCGCCTGCTGTGAAGCAGCCCCTCTTCCTTATCATGGCCTCTTCAGCCTTTCCCTCTTTTCCGCATCTCACTGACTTAGCCTAGCAAATAAACTTCCGCACCTTCCTTTGCAACCACGCATCCGCCTTGTTCAAGGCCAGGCTGGCCAGGAGGAGCAGGGTGGCGGCGGCCAGGGTGTAGGCGAGCAACCGGGGCTGTCCCGGGTGTTGCCGGAGCAGTTTGCCGATGGCGATGTAGAACAACATGTGGAAGAGATAGATTTCGTAGGAGGCCGCCGACCCAGGCCAGGAGCATGGAACGGGGGCGGGTGCGCGTATCAATTGAAGAATGGCGCGCCCGCAGGGACTTGAACCCCGGGCCGTCTGCTTAGAAGGCAGATGCTCTATCCTACTGAGCTACGGGCGCGCGCCAGGAAGGCGAGTTTTCTATAGCATCCGGTAGCGCGCGGTCAAGGCCGGCGCGTTGCCAGGCGCGGCGCTTCGCGCTAAGGTCCGCTTCCGCCGGGCATTCCCGGCCCGGACCAATCATGCCGACCCATTTCCCGGATTTCCCCTCCTTCGCGGCCTGGCTTACCGCCAAGGGCCTCTTCCACATGGACTTGGCGCTGGGCCGCATGCACGCGGCCCTTGACCGCCTGAACCTCGCCCGGCCGCCGTTCCCCACCCTGCACGTGGTCGGCACCAACGGCAAGGGCTCGACCTCCGCCTTCCTCGCCGCCCTCGCCCGCGCCGGCGGCTTCACCGCCGGCCTCTATACCTCGCCCCATTTTCTTTCCCTGCGCGAGCGCGCGACCGTGAACGGCGAGCCGCTGCCCGAGTCCGCCTGGCTGTCCGCCGCCAACCGCCTGTTCCCCCTGGCCGAAGAGCTGGGCCTGACCTATTTCGAGGTCCTGACGGTTCTTTCCCTCATGCTCTTCGCCGGCGCCGGGGTCACGCTCGCGGTCATGGAGGCCGGCCTCGGCGGCCGGTTCGACGCCGTCTCGGTCCTGCCCCACGCCGCGCTGTGCGTCACGCCCATAGGCCTGGACCACACGGCCCAGCTCGGCCCCACCGTGGCCGACATCGCCCGCGACAAGGCCGGCGCCATGCGCCCCGGCGAGCCCGTGTTCAGCGCCCCTCAGACGCCCGAGGTCCTGTCCGTGCTCACCCGCGAGGCCGCCGCCACCCGCGCGGATTTCCACGGCCCCGAGGCGCTACTCCCCCTGCCCGAAGGCCTGACCCTGGCCATGCCCGGATCGCACCAGCGGGACAACGCCCGCCTGGCCCTGACCTGCTGGCGGGCCATGGCCCCGGCGCTCGGCGTCGCGCCCGCCACATCCGCCGCGGCCGCCGAATCCGCCGCCCTGGCCTCGGTCCAGGTCCCGGGGCGTTTCCAGCGCATTCCCGGCTCTCCCGAGTTCATCCTCGACGGCGCGCACAACGCCCACGGCCTGGCCGCCCTGGCCCGGACCCTGGCCGAGCTCGACCTCCGCCCGGCGGCCGTGATCTTCTCCTGCTTCAAGGACAAGGACGTGGCCGCCATGGCCCCCCTCGTGGCCTCTTTGACCACCGGACCCGTCTTCGTCCCGCCCATCGCCGGTTTTGAGCGCGCCGCCGACCCCGCGGCCCTGGCCGCGGCCCTGTCCGCGGCCATCGGCCCGCGCGCCGTGCCCGTGGCCGATCTCGCCTCGGCCCTCTCCCGCGCGGCGGCCGCCGGCAGTCCGGTCGTGGTCTGCGGTTCCTTGTTTTTGCTGGCCGAGTTCTATACAACCGAGCAGGCCGTTGAAAAACCGCCATCCGCTTCGTTGCTTCGAAAAGTTCAAACTCTTGCGTAGGTCAACTACGCGGCGAGCTTGAACTTTTCTTGCGCCTCGCAGCTGACGATTTTTGAACGGCCTGCGGAAAGGACTTTTTCAACAGCCAGACAGGCCTGAAAATCTGCGCCGGCCCGCCGCCGGCACCCTAGGAGGCCCGCGTGTCGCTCCTCTTCCGCAGCCTGCCCGCCGTGGACAAGCTGCTCGCCGCGCTCGCCGCCGAGCCCTGGGCCGGCGGCGTGCCCCGGGCCATGCAGAAGGACCTGGTGGCCGAGTTCCTGGACATCTGCCGCGAGGAGATCCGCGCCGGCGCCGTGACCTCGGCCGACAGCCTGGCCCTGCCCGTGCTGGCCCCGCGCCTGGCGGCCTTCGTCAAGGTCCGCTCCCGGCCGCACTTCACCCGCGTGCTGAACGCAACCGGCGTGGTCATCCACACCAACCTCGGCCGCTCGCTCCTGGCCGAGCCGGCCATAGAGGCCGTGGTCCGGGCCTGCCGGTTCTACTCGAACCTGGAGTTCGACCTGGCCACGGGCAGGCGCGGCAGCCGCTACAGCCACGTGGAGGAGCTGCTCTGCCGCGTGACCGGCGCCGAGGCCGGCCTCGTGGTCAACAACAACGCCTCGGCCGTGCTCATCGTGCTCGACACCCTGGCCAAGGGCCGCGAGGCCGTGGTCTCGCGCGGCCAGCTCATCGAGATCGGCGGATCGTTCCGCATCCCGGACGTGATGACCAAGTCCGGCGCCACGCTGGTCGAGGTCGGCACCACCAACCGCACGCATCTTCGCGACTACGAGCAGGCCATCACCGAGGCGACCGGCGTGCTCCTGCGCGTGCACACCTCCAACTACCGCATCGTCGGCTTCACCAAGGAGGTCGGCGCGGCCGAGCTGGTGGAGCTGGGCCGCTCGCGCGGCGTGCCCGTGGTCGAGGACCTGGGCAGCGGCAGCTTCCACGATTTCTCATCCATGGGCTTCAAGTTCGAGCCCACGGTCCAGGAGACCGTGGCCGCGGGCCTGGACGTGGTCACCTTCTCCGGCGACAAGGTGCTCGGCGGCCCCCAGGCCGGACTCATCGTCGGCCGCAAGGAGATAATCGACCGCATCAAGAAGAACCCGCTGAACCGCGCCGTGCGCATCGACAAGATGACGCTCGCCGCCCTGGAAGCCACGCTGCGCCTCTACCTCGACACGGACAAGGCGAGGGCGCAAATCCCCACCCTGGCCATGATCACCGCCACGCCCGCGGAGCTGAAAACCAAGGCCCGGCGCCTGGCGCGCCTGCTCAAAAAACGCCTCCCCGGCCTGGCCGTCGCCCTCAAGCCCGGCATGTCCCGGGTCGGCGGCGGCTCCTTCCCCGAGCGCGACCTGCCCACCACGCTGGTGGCCTGCCGCCCGGCGCAGGTCCACGTCCAGGCCCTGAAAGAAGCGCTGCTGGCCACCGATCCGCCGCTGGTCGGCCGCATCGAGGAGGACGCCTTCTGCCTCGACCCGCGCACCCTCACCCCGGACGAGTTCCCCCTCGTGGCCGCCGCCCTGGCCGAGGCCCTGTCCGCCGCCTCCGCCGGCGCCGCCCCGGCCCGTGAGCTGCCCGATTTCGCCAGCGAATAACCCCTGAAAGGACTCCCCATGACCACGAAAAAGAAACCCGCCGCCCCGGAGCTGGAATCGAAGCCGAAAAGCTGCTTCGAGGTCTACGCCGCGCCCAAGGACAAAAAAGCCATGGCCAAACTGGCCGCGGACTACATGGCCTTCCTCGGCGCCTGCAAGACCGAGCGCGAGACCGTGGACTACGTGGTGGCCAAGGCCGCGGCCGCCGGCTTCTCCGAGGCCTTCTCCGCCCCGGCCGTGTACCGCGTGCTGCGCGGCAAGACCGTGTTCCTGGCCCGGCGCGGCAAACGCCCGCTCTCCGAGGGCTTCCGGCTCATCGGCGCCCACGGCGACACCCCGCGCCTGGACCTGAAACAGCACCCGCTCTACGAGGAATGCCAGATCGGCCTGGCCAAGACCCACTACTACGGCGGCATCCGCAAGCACCAGTGGCTGGCCCGGCCGCTCGCCCTGCACGGCGTGGTGGTCAAGAAGGACGGCACGGTCGTGCCCGTGGTCATCGGCGAAAAATCCGCCGACCCCGTCTTCACCATCTTGGACCTCCTGCCCCACCTGGCCCAGAAGCAGTCCGAGCAGAAGCTCTCCGAAGCCTTCGAGGCCGAGAAGCTGTCCATCGTCCTGGGCCACGAGCCCGCGGCCAAGGCCGAAGGCAAGGACGCCGCCCCCAACGGCAAGCTCGTGCGCCGCCACATCCTGGAGCTCCTGCACCAGCGCTTCGGCCTGACCGAGGACGACCTCTACTCCGCCGAGCTCCAGGCCGTGCCCGCCGGCCCGGCCCGCGAGGTCGGCCTCGACGCCGCGCTCATCGGCGCCTACGGCCACGACGACCGCTCCTGCGTCTTCTCCGCCTTCACCGCGCTCCTGTCCTCGGACAAGCCCGAGCACACCCAGATCGTCCTCTTCTGGGACAAGGAGGAGATCGGCTCGGACGGCGCCACCGGGGCCAAGTCCCTCTTCTTCGAATACTGCCTGGAGGAGCTGCTGGCCGCCTGGGAACCCAAGACCCGCCTGTCCGCCGCCCTCATGCAGGCCAAGGCCATCTCCGCCGACGTCCACGCCGGCATGGACCCCGACTACCAGGAGGTCCACGAGCGCATGAACTCCGCGCTCATGGGCTTCGGCCCCTGCTTCTGCAAGTTCACCGGCCACCGGGGCAAGTACGGCGCCAACGACGCCGACGCCGAATACGTGGCCTGGCTCAGAAACCTCCTCGACACCGCCGGCGTCCCCTGGCAGCTGGCCGAGCTCGGCAAGGTGGACCTCGGCGGCGGCGGCACCGTGGCCAAATACCTCGCCGCCTACGGCATGGAGATCATCGACTGCGGCCCCCCGGTGCTGTCCATGCACTCGCCCTTCGAGATCCTGGGCAAGGCCGATCTGTACGCCACGGTCAAGGCCTACGAGGCGTTTTTGAAGAGCTAGAGGGGGAGAGAAGAGAAGAGAAGATGCCTCCGGCGGCCGGGGGNNTGGGCCCCCCGGACCCCCCGAGTCGCCCGGACGGGCGGGGAAGGGCCGGGGCCGTGGCCGGTGCTGGCGGTCGGCGGTAGGTGGCTGAAGTCTCGCGGCCGGGCTTTTTCCGGTCGAAGCGACCGGAAAAATCCCGGCCGCACTGCCCGGGGGAAGAGGGGAGCGAAGCCACCCCTGTTGTCTTCCCGCGAAGCGGACCAGAGGTTTTTGAGGAAGGGGGATGGGGGT